>NZ_BAABSV010000001.1:0-791174 GCF_040369775.1 Brucella sp. NBRC 12953 | reverse complement strand
TGGCGATAACGTCACTGTAGACGTCACGCTGATCGTGCCGATCGCGATGGAAGAGAAGCTCCGCTTCGCTATCCGTGAAGGTGGCCGCACCGTCGGTGCAGGCATCGTCGCTTCGATCATCGAGTAATTAGATTTGTGCAGGAGCGTCTCTCCGGAGGCGCTCCGCGTAACAAGGAACAGATGAAATGAACGGTCAAAACATCCGCATTCGCCTCAAGGCGTTTGATCATCGGATCCTTGACGCTTCGACGCGGGAAATCGTGTCGACTGCCAAGCGTACCGGTGCCAACGTGCGCGGACCGATCCCACTTCCAACGCGGATCGAAAAGTTCACAGTTAACCGGTCGCCGCACATCGACAAGAAGAGCCGCGAGCAGTTCGAGATGCGCACGCACAAGCGTCTTCTCGATATCGTTGACCCAACTCCACAGACTGTAGACGCGCTGATGAAGCTCGATCTGTCTGCCGGTGTTGATGTCGAGATCAAGCTTTAATCGGCTTGAGGACGGAAGGAACGAACCCGATGCGTTCAGGTGTTATTGCACAGAAGCTGGGCATGACCCGCGTCTATAACGACGCTGGCGAACATGTACCAGTGACAGTTCTCCGTATGGAAGACTGCCACGTGGTAGCTCAGCGTACAGTTGAAAAAAACGGTTATACGGCTGTTCAGCTTGGCGTTGGACTTGCCAAGGTAAAGAACACAACAAAGGCTCTGCGCGGTCATTTCGCGAAGGCTGAAGTTGAGCCTAAGGCGAAAGTAGCGGAATTCCGCGTTTCGCCAGATAACCTTCTCGAAGTAGGCTCGGAGATTCTTGCCGAGCATTTCGTCGCCGGCCAGAAGGTCGATGTGACGGGCACTTCTATCGGTAAAGGTTTTGCCGGTGTTATGAAGCGCCACAACTTTGCTGGTCATCGTGCTTCGCACGGTAACTCAGTTACCCACCGCGCTCACGGCTCGACCGGTCAGCGTCAGGATCCGGGTAAGGTGTTCAAGGGCAAGAAGATGGCTGGTCACATGGGGCAAACCCGCGTGACGACGCAGAACATCGAAGTTGTCTCTACAGATAGCGATCGTGGCCTTATTCTGGTTCGCGGCGCGGTTCCTGGCTCCAAGGGCGCCTGGATCCTCGTTCGTGATGCAGTCAAGGTTTCGCTGCCTGAGAATGCACCTAAGCCGGCTGCCCTGCGTTCAAGCGCAAACAATGCAGCTGCGGATGCAGTCGCGACTGAGGGAGCCGAATAATGGATCTCACGATTACAACTCTTGAAGGCAAGGATGCCGGCAAGGTCAAGCTGAACGAAGAAATCTTCGGCCTCGACCCACGCGACGACATTCTTCAGCGCGTCGTGCGCTGGCAGCTGGCTCGCCGCCAGCAGGGCTCTCATGATGCCAAGGGCCGCAGCGACATCAGCCGCACCGGTTCGAAGATGTATAAGCAGAAGGGTACGGGTCGCGCTCGTCACCATTCGGCTCGTGCACCGCAGTTCCGCGGCGGTGGTCAGGCTCACGGACCAGTAGTCCGTACGCATGATCATGATCTGCCAAAGAAGGTTCGCGCTCTCGGCTTGCGTCATGCTCTGTCGGCTAAGGCTAAGGCATCCGACCTGATCATCATCGATGATCTGGCTGCCTCTGAAGCCAAGACAAAGCAGCTTGTTTCGCAGTTCGCAAAGCTCGGTCTTGAAAATGCACTCCTCATCGGTGGTGCAGAGATCGACGTGAACTTCCAGCGCGCTGCTTCGAACATCCCGAACATCGATGTTCTGCCAGTACAGGGCATCAATGTTTACGACATCCTGCGTCGTGGCAAGCTCGTGCTTTCCAAGGCAGCTGTCGAAGCCCTCGAGGAGCGTTTTAAATGACCGATCTTCGCCATTATGACGTGATCGTCAGCCCAGTTATTACTGAGAAGTCGACCCTTGTTTCCGAACATAACCAGGTCGTCTTCAACGTAGCTCGCAAGGCGACGAAGCCGGAAATCAAGGCTGCAATCGAGGCGCTTTTCGGCGTCAAGGTAAAGGCCGTTAACACCACTGTGCGCAAAGGCAAGGTGAAGCGGTTCCGCGGCATTGTCGGGCGCCAGAGCGATGTCAAGAAAGCGATCGTTACTTTGGCTGAAGGCCAGAGCATCGACGTTTCGACAGGTCTCTGAGAGGCCATGGAGTAAAGACAATGGCACTCAAGCACTTTAATCCGACCACGCCAGGCCAGCGTCAGCTGGTCATCGTGGACCGTTCGGAACTCTACAAGGGCAAGCCGGTCAAGTCACTGACCGAAGGTCTGTCCAAGAAGGGTGGCCGTAACAACACCGGTCGTATCACTGTTCGCTTTCAGGGCGGTGGTCACAAGCGTTCTTACCGTTTTGTTGACTTCAAGCGTCGTAAGCACGACGTCGTCGCTACGGTTGAACGCCTGGAATACGATCCAAACCGCACCGCGTTTATCGCGCTGATCCGCTATGAAGACGGCGAGCTGAGCTACATTCTGGCTCCGCAGCGTCTGGCAGCCGGCGACAAGGTCATTTCCGGCCAGTCCGTCGACGTTAAGCCAGGCAATGCAATGCCGCTTTCGTCGATGCCTGTTGGTACCATTATCCACAACGTGGAAATGAAGCCAGGCAAGGGCGGCCAGATTGCTCGTTCGGCTGGTGCATATGCACAGCTCGTCGGGCGTGACCAGGGTATGGCTATCCTGCGTCTCAATTCTGGTGAACAGCGTCTGGTTCCAGGTGCATGTTTCGCAACGGTTGGCGCAGTTTCCAACCCAGAGCATAGCAACATCAATGACGGTAAGGCCGGTCGTTCGGTCTGGCGCGGTAAGCGTCCTCACGTTCGCGGTGTTGCAATGAACCCAGTTGACCACCCGCATGGTGGTGGTGAAGGCCGCACTTCCGGTGGTCGTCATCCGGTCACGCCTTGGGGCAAGCCTACGAAGGGTAAGAAGACCCGTTCGAATAAGGCGACCGATAAGTTCATCATGCGCTCGCGTCATCAGCGCAAGAAGTAAGAGAGGTAGTCTGAAGTGGCTCGTTCAGTTTGGAAAGGTCCGTTCGTCGATGGCTATCTTCTCAAGAAAGCTGAGAAGGTACGCGAGGGCGGTCGTAGTGAAGTCATCAAGATGTGGAGCCGTCGCTCCACTATCTTGCCGCAGTTCGTTGGCCTGACCTTCGGTGTTTATAACGGCAACAAGCATGTGCCGGTATCGATCTCCGAAGAAATGGTTGGACACAAGTTCGGTGAATTCGCGCCGACACGTACCTATTACGGTCACGGCGCGGACAAGAAGGCAAAGAGGAAGTAACGATGGGCAAGGCCAAGGCTCCCCGCCAGCTTAAGGATAACGAGGCGAAAGCCGTCGCCCGTACGCTTCGCGTCAGCCCGCAGAAGCTTAATCTTGTCGCGGCATTGATCCGCGGTAAGAAAGTAAATGCGGCACTTGCTGATCTGACGTTCTCGCGCAAGCGGATCGCGGAAACAGTGAAAAAGACGCTCGAATCGGCTATCGCCAACGCAGAGAACAATCATGATCTCGATGTTGACGCGCTGATCGTTGCTGAAGCTTATGTCGGCAAATCCATTGTCATGAAGCGTTTCCACGTTCGTGGACGTGGTAAGGCAAGCCGCATCGAAAAGCCGTTTTCGCATCTCACCATTGTTGTCCGCGAAGTTGCGGAAAAAGGGGAGGCCGCATAATGGGCCAGAAGATTAATCCAATCGGTCTTCGTCTCGGCATCAACCGCACCTGGGATTCGCGTTGGTACGCGAATACCGGTGAGTACGGCAAGCTTCTGCATGAAGACGTGAAGATTCGCGAATATCTTAAGAGCGAACTTAAGCAGGCTGCGATCTCCAAGATCGTAATCGAGCGTCCGCACAAGAAGTGCCGCGTGACGATTCACTCGGCTCGTCCGGGTATCATCATTGGCAAGAAGGGTGCAGACATCGAAAAGCTTCGCAAGAAGCTTTCCGAGATGACGAATTCCGATGCGTCGCTCAACATTGTTGAAGTTCGCAAGCCGGAAGTCGATGCTACGCTGATCGCTCAGTCGATCGCTCAGCAGCTCGAACGCCGTGTGGCATTCCGTCGCGCCATGAAGCGTGCTGTTCAGTCAGCAATGCGTCTGGGTGCGGAAGGTATTCGTATCAACTGCTCCGGCCGTCTGGGTGGCGCTGAAATCGCACGTATGGAATGGTACCGCGAAGGCCGCGTTCCTCTTCACACGCTGCGTGCTGATATCGACTACGGTACAGCAGAAGCGCAGACCGCTTACGGCATCTGCGGCGTGAAGGTTTGGGTATTCAAGGGCGAAATCCTTGAGCACGACCCAATGGCTTCTGAACGTCGTGCGGTTGAGGGTGACAATCAGGGTTCCCAGCAGAACCGCCGCCGCGAAAACGCTTAAAAAGCGGGCCGCGGGCGAGAAATTTGGAGTAGAGAACAATGATGCAGCCTAAGCGCACCAAGTTCCGTAAGCAGTTCAAGGGCCGTATTCACGGCAACTCGAAGGGCGGTACGGACCTTAATTTCGGTGCATTCGGTTTGAAGGCCGTTGAGCCTGACCGCGTCACAGCACGACAGATCGAAGCGGCTCGCCGCGCGATCACCCGTCACATGAAGCGTGCCGGTCGTGTATGGATCCGTATCTTCCCGGATCTGCCAGTAACATCGAAGCCTACCGAAGTCCGTATGGGTAAAGGTAAGGGTTCAGTTGACTACTGGGCATGCCGCGTAGCACCAGGTCGTATAATGTTTGAGCTTGACGGCGTACCCGAAGATGTGGCACGCGAAGCCCTGAGACTCGGCGCTGCAAAGTTGTCGGTCAAGACGCGCTTCATTCAGCGCATCGCAGAGTAAGAGAGGCAGTCATGAAAGCCGCAGACGTTCGGGCCAAAAGCCTCGATCAGATGAACGATGAGTTGGGCGCCCTGAAGAAAGAGCAGTTTAATCTGCGCTTTCAGAAGGCGACCGGCCAGCTCGAAAAAACCGCGCGCGTGAAGCAGGTTCGCCGTGACATTGCGCGTATTAAGACCATCGCCCGCCAGAAGGCGGCCGAAAGCAAGGCATAAGGAACAAGTATAATGCCTAAACGCGTTCTGCAGGGCGTTGTCGTCAGCGACAAAAACGATAAGACTGTTGTGGTTAAGGTTGAGCGTCGCTATTCGCACCCGCTCCTCCAGAAGACCGTTCGCCAGTCGAAGAAGTATAAGGCGCACGACGAAAACAACCAGTTCAAGATTGGTGATCAGGTTTCTATTGAAGAATCCAAGCCAATTTCGAAGGACAAACGCTGGGTCGTTCTTTCGAACGTAACAGCGGGCTAAATTACAAACACGCAGCTTAGGTAGGGCAGGAGCCCTTAACCAGCTGAAGGAAAAGAAGGCGGCCAGTCATGATTCAGATGCAAACAAACCTCGACGTGGCGGATAACTCCGGCGCACGTCGTGTCATGTGCATCAAGGTGCTGGGCGGCTCGAAGCGGCGTTATGCTTCCGTTGGCGACATCATTGTGGTGTCGATCAAGGAAGCTATTCCGCGCGGCCGCGTCAAAAAAGGTGACGTGATGAAGGCGGTGGTCGTACGGACCGCCAAGGAC
Source organism: Brucella sp. NBRC 12953 (assembly GCF_040369775.1). Classification (NCBI taxonomy): domain Bacteria; kingdom Pseudomonadati; phylum Pseudomonadota; class Alphaproteobacteria; order Hyphomicrobiales; family Brucellaceae; genus Brucella; species Brucella sp. NBRC 12953. The sequence goes on along the minus strand of NZ_BAABSV010000001.1, from coordinate 785,577 downwards.
ATCCGTCGCGCAGACGGTAGCGTTATTCGTTTCGATAATAACGCAGCTGTTCTCATCGATAACAAGAAAGAGCCTATCGGCACGCGTATCTTCGGACCGGTTCCGCGCGAACTTCGCGCAAAGAGCCACATGAAGATCATTTCGCTGGCTCCGGAAGTTCTGTAAGGAAGCAAGATGATGCAAAAGATTCGCAAAGGCGACAGCGTTGTCGTGCTGTCCGGTAAGGACAAGGGCCGTACAGGCGAAGTTCTTCAGGTTATGCCTAAGGACGACAAAGCCGTTGTTCGTGGCATTAATGTTGTGAAGCGTCATCAGCGCCAGACACAGACTCAGGAAGCCGGCATCATCTCGAAAGAGGCGCCGATTCATTTGTCGAACCTGGCAGTTGCTGATCCTAAGGACGGCAAGCCAACTCGCGTTGGTTTCCGCGTTGAGGACGGCAAGAAGGTTCGCGTCGCAAAGCGTTCGGGAGCAGTGATCTGATGGCTGAAGCTAAGGCACTTCCACGCTTCAAGAAAGTTTATCTGGATACGATCCGCAAGGCTCTTCTTGAAGAATTCAAATATGACAACGAGATGCAGATCCCACGCATCACCAAAGTTGTTCTCAATATGGGCGTAGGCGAAGCGACTTCTGATTCGAAGAAGCCAGCTGTTGCAGCAGAAGATCTGGGCTTGATTGCCGGTCAGAAGGCTGTCATTACTCGCGCCCGTAATTCGATCGCGACCTTCAAGTTGCGTGAAGACATGCCAATCGGTACGAAGGTAACTCTTCGTGCGGACCGCATGTACGAATTCCTTGATCGTCTGATCACGATTGCGCTTCCGCGCGTTCGAGATTTCCGCGGTCTGAATCCGAAGAGCTTTGATGGCCGCGGCAACTTCGCCATGGGTATTAAGGAACACATCGTGTTTCCAGAAATCAACTACGATAAAGTTGATCAGATCTGGGGCATGGACATCATCGTTTGCACGACCGCTAAGACGGATGATGAAGCACGCGCTCTTCTGCGCGCCTTCAACTTCCCGTTCCGGCAGTAACGGCAAGCGTAGCGAGGTATATTAATATGGCCAAGACTAGCGCAGTCGAAAACAACAAGCGCCGCGAAAAGTTGGTTAAGCGTCATGCTGAAAAGCGTGCACGTCTGAAGGCGATCGTAATGGATCAGAGCCTTCCGCTGGATGAGCGTTTCCGCGCTACTATCCAGCTCGCCGAACTGCCGCGCAATTCTGCTAAGGTCCGTATTCGCAATCGTTGCGAAGTTTCGGGTCGCCCGCGTGGTTATTACCGTAAACTGAAGATGTCGCGTATTGCGCTTCGCCAGTTGGGTTCGCTTGGACAGATTCCAGGCATAGTTAAGTCGAGCTGGTAAGGAGTAGCATATGTCTGTGTCAGATCCTATCGGCGATATGCTGACCCGTATCCGCAACGCAGTTGGCCGCAAGAAGACCAAGGTTTCGACCCCGGCTTCGAAGCTGCGCGCTCGCGTACTGGATGTTCTTCAGTCTGAAGGTTACATCCGCGGATACACGCAGAGTGAATTCGTGAACGGCAAAGCCGAGATCGAAATCGAACTGAAGTATTATGAAGGCGTTCCAGTCATTCGTGAACTGACCCGCGTTTCGAAGCCTGGCCGTCGCGTTTACGTGTCGGTCAAGTCGATCCCGCAGGTTGCGAATGGCCTTGGCATCTCGATCCTGTCCACCCCTAAGGGTGTGATGGCTGATCATGAAGCTCGTGAACAAAACGTTGGTGGTGAGCTGCTCTGCCGCATCTTCTGATGCGGCCGACAGTGAACAGATAAAAGACAGGTATAAAAATGTCTCGTATCGGTAAAAAACCCGTGCCGGTCCCGGCGGGCGTGACCGCCAGCGTTGAAGGTCAGACCGTCAAGGCTAAGGGCGCGAAAGGCGAATTGTCTTTCGTAGTGCACGATGAAGTTCTGGTTAAGCTCGAAGACGGCGCTGTAAGCGTCGATCCTCGTGACCAGTCCAAAGAAGCTCGCTCCAAGTGGGGCATGTCGCGTTCGATGATCGTTAATATCTTCGAAGGCGTCGAAAAGGGCTTTGAAAAGAAGCTTGAGATTAGCGGCGTTGGTTACCGTGCTGCTATGCAGGGCAAGAATGTCCAGCTTTCGCTCGGCTTCAGCCACGAAGTGGTCTATGACGTGCCTGCTGGCATCACTGTTGCGGTTCCTAAGCCGACGGAAATCGTCGTCACTGGTATCGACAAGCAGCAGGTCGGTCAGGTCGCGGCTGAGATCCGCGAATATCGCGGCCCCGAGCCTTACAAGGGCAAGGGCGTCAAGTATGCTGGCGAGAAGATCGTCCGCAAAGAAGGCAAGAAGAAGTAAGGGAAGCGCGTCATGGCATCGCCAAAAGAAACTTTGCAGCGTCGCGCTGCTCGTGTACGCCGTCAGGTCAAGGCTGTCGCAAACGGCCGTCCACGTCTCAGCGTACACCGCTCTTCCAAGAACATCTACGTTCAGGTTATCGACGACGTTCGCGGTGTTACCATCGCAGCTGCTTCGACCCTGGATGGCGACCTGAAGGGCAAGCTCAAGACCGGCGCCGACTCCGCAGCAGCAGCTGCAGTTGGCAAGCTGGTTGCAGAGCGTGCTAAGAAAGCAGGCGTCAGTGAAGTAGTGTTCGACCGTGGTGCATTCATTTACCACGGCCGTGTGAAGGCTCTCGCCGAAGCTGCCCGCGAAGGCGGACTTAGCTTCTAATAATTTTGTGCTTCCGGAAAAAAATAAAGGAATAGGATATGGCACAGAAAGAACGTAACCGCGAAGATCGCGGTCGTGAGGAGCGCGACAGCGAATTCGTTGACAAGCTCGTTCACATTAATCGCGTCGCCAAGGTTGTTAAGGGTGGCCGTCGTTTTGGTTTCGCTGCGCTCGTCGTAGTTGGCGACCAGAAGGGCCGCGTTGGCTTCGGTCATGGTAAGGCACGCGAAGTGCCTGAAGCGATCCGTAAGGCAACTGAAGCTGCTAAGCGCGACATGATTTTCGTTCCGCTTCGTTCGGGCCGTACTCTGCATCACGATGTGCAGGGCCGTCACGGCGCTGGCAAGGTTCTCCTCCGTGCAGCTCCTGCCGGTAAGGGTATCATTGCTGGTGGTCCAATGCGTGCAGTGTTCGAAACGCTTGGCGTTCAGGACGTTGTTGCTAAGTCGCTCGGCTCCTCGAACCCTTACAACATGGTTCGTGCAACCTTTGACGCTCTGAAGCATCAGATGCATCCAAAGGACATCGCTGCACAGCGCGGTATCAAGTACTCGACCCTTCAGGCTCGCCGCCATGATGTGGTCGGTTCGGAAGAATAGCCGATAGTTTGTGCCAGTCCGGTGCACAAACACCGGATACGCCATAGACAAGGGATTTGAGTGATGGCTGAGAAGAAGGGTAAGACGGTTACGGTCGAACAGATCGGAAGCCCTATCCGTCGTCCAGCCGAACAGCGTGCAACGCTGATCGGACTCGGACTTAACAAAATGCACCGCCGCCGCACACTGGAGGATACTCCTTCAGTTCGTGGTATGATCGCCAAGGTTCAGCATCTCGTCCGCGTTGTGGACGAGGCCTGATAACGCAGGGGATAGAGACATGAAACTCAACGATCTGCGTGATAAGCCAGGTTCAGTAAAGGCGCGTAAGCGCGTCGGCCGTGGTATCGGCTCCGGCACCGGTAAGACCGCTGGCCGCGGCGTCAAGGGACAGAAGTCCCGTTCTGGCGTAGCGATCAACGGCTTTGAAGGCGGCCAGATGCCAATCTACCGCCGTCTGCCTAAGCGCGGCTTCACCAACATCTTTGCAAAGAGCTTCAACGTTGTTTCGCTCGGCCGTGTTCAGGCTGCGATCGACGCTGGTAAGCTGGATGCAAAGGCAGTTGTGAATAGCGATTCGCTTAAGGCTGCTGGCGTGATTCGTCGCGCTCTGGACGGTGTTCGCGTTCTTGCGGACGGCGAACTGAAGGCAAAGGTAGCCTTCGAGGTTGCTGGTGCTTCCAAGGCTGCGATCGAAAAGATCGAAAAGGCCGGTGGTAGCGTAAAGCTTCCTGAAGCTGCTGCCGAATAAGGCATCGACATAAAAATAAAAAGCGGCGGCCCTTGTGCCGCCGCTTGCACATTTATGCCAATGCGCATATCTGGGTAGGGTCTTCTTGTCCGAAGGGATGCGAGTTGGAAAAACGCGCGTCGATGGGAGTGGGGGACCGGAGACTTTTCACCGGAGAAATTTAATGGCATCGGCTGCTGAACAGCTAGTTTCCAATCTCAATTTTTCGGCTTTCTCTAAAGCTGAAGAACTCAAGAAGCGCATCTGGTTCACACTGGGCGCTTTGCTGGTGTACCGTTTCGGCACCTATATTCCGCTGCCCGGCATCAATCCTGATGCGCTTGCGCAGGCTTTCCAGCAGCATAGCCAGGGTGTGCTCGGACTTTTCAATATGTTCGCCGGTGGTGCGGTTGGCCGTATGGCTATCTTCGCTCTTGGCATCATGCCGTACATCTCTGCCTCGATCATCGTGCAGCTTATGACGTCGGTTGTTCCGACGCTTGAAGCGCTGAAGAAAGAAGGCGAGTCGGGTCGCAAGATTATCAATCAGTATACCCGCTATGGTACGGTGCTTCTTGCAATCGTACAGGCTTATGCCATTTCGGTGGGTCTGCAGTCGGGTAATGGGATTGTCACCAATCCTGGACCGATGTTCCTGATTTCGTCGGTGATTACGCTTGTTGGCGGTACCATGTTCCTGATGTGGCTTGGTGAGCAGATCACTGCTCGCGGCATTGGTAACGGTATTTCGCTCATTATCTTCGCCGGCATTGTTGCAAACCTTCCACATGCTATTTCCGGTACGCTGGAACTAGGTCGTACTGGCGCTCTTTCGACTGGTCTGATCCTCGGCGTTATCGTTCTGGCTATCGCGCTGATCGCTATCATCGTTTTTGTTGAGCGTGCACAGCGTCGTCTTCTGATCCAGTATCCGAAGCGTCAGGTTGGCAATCGCATGTTCCAGGGCGATACTTCGCATCTGCCTCTCAAGCTCAATACGGCTGGCGTTATCCCTCCGATTTTCGCGTCGTCGCTGTTGCTTCTGCCTGCCACCGTTGCTGGCTTCGCAAATACAGCTGAAATGCCGGCTTGGGGCACAACTATTCTCAATGCTCTCGGTCATGGTCAGCCGCTTTACATGCTGTTCTATGCGGGCTTGATGGCATTCTTCTGCTTCTTCTACACGGCTATCGTGTTCAATCCCAAGGACACAGCTGACCAGCTTAAGAAGCACTCCGGCTTTATTCCGGGCATTCGTCCGGGTGAACGTACAGCTGAGTACATAGACTATGTGTTGACACGCATCACTGTTGTCGGCGCCATCTATATTGTGCTTGTCTGTCTTCTGCCGGAATTCCTGATTTCCGCGACCGGTGTACCATTCTATCTTGGCGGTACTTCGCTGTTGATCGTGGTCAGCGTAACGCTCGATACGGTTGCGCAAATTCAGGGACATCTTGTCGCCCATCAGTATGAAGGGCTGATCAAGAAGTCCAAACTCAGAGGTGGGAAACGTAATAAATGAGACTGATACTTCTTGGGCCGCCCGGAGCAGGTAAGGGGACGCAGGCTGGACTTCTTACCAAGAAGCATGGAATACCTCAGCTTTCGACTGGCGACATGCTGCGTGCAGCAGTCGCTCAGCAGAGCGAGATCGGGAAGCGCGCCAAGGCAGTGATGGATGCCGGGCAGCTGGTTTCTGATGAAATCGTCAACCAGATCGTTTCAGAGCGCATTGATGCGCCGGACTGCGCAAGCGGTTTCATTCTGGACGGTTATCCGCGTACTGTGCCTCAGGCGCAGGCCCTCGGCGAAATGCTGGTTGGCAAAGGTCTCAAGCTTGATGCGGTCATCGAGCTTAAGGTTGACGAGAATGCATTGGTCAAGCGGATGGAAAGCCGCGTGGCTGAAACGATTGCCAAGGGTGGTCAGGTTCGTTCCGACGATAACCCTGAAGCCTTCCGTAAGCGTCTCGTTGAATACCGTGAGAAGACTTCGCCTCTTTCCAGCTATTACGCTGGAACCGGTGAACTTCGCGTCATCAATGGTATGGCTCCGGTTGAAGAAGTTACTGCCGAAATTGAGAGAATTCTCGTTCCGGCTTGAGGCTTGAAAAAGTCGTTTAAAAATTGCGGACAGGAAGACGTTTAGCGTTTTTCTGTCCGCTTCTCGCTTTCAAGAGTTGCTTTTAATGTCTGTGCAGTTGCTTTGGCAGCTTTACGGACAGTTAAGAGTTGACTTTTTCGGGCGATTCCGTCAAAGACTGCCCCACTTCAATTGGTTTGAATGGTCGGTTCTGGCGGAAATAGTAAGAGGCCGGGACCGGTCAAACAATGCTGTCTGGTTGATCGCATCTGCCAGATCGATTTTTATGTAACTCAAGGAGAACAGACGTGGCACGTATCGCTGGCGTCAACATCCCGACGAACAAGCGCGTAATCATTGCGCTTCAGTACATCCACGGGATTGGACCTAAATTTGCTCGTCAAATCGTAACGAAGGTCGGCATTGCTGACGATCGTCGCGTAAACCAGCTGTCGGATGCTGAAGTACTTCAGATTCGTGAAGCTATCGATGCTGAATACCGCGTCGAAGGTGACCTGCGTCGTGAAGTTTCCATGAACATCAAGCGTCTGATGGACCTTGGCTGCTACCGCGGTCTGCGTCATCGTCGTTCGCTGCCGGTTCGTGGTCAGCGCACGCATACCAATGCACGCACCCGTAAGGGTCCTGCAAAGGCTATTGCAGGTAAGAAGAAGTAATTTTCGGCAGAACCAATCGTTCTGCCGGGCTTGCCCGATAATCGGGTGGGTTCGGTGCTGGTCCTTTTCATAGGGCCGGTGGAGCCGCTGGAATTACGGCGGTGTCGAGATCGAGTTTTGAGAGGACTATCATGGCTAAGGAAGCCCAGCGTATTCGCCGTCGCGAGCGCAAAAACATCTCGTCGGGCGTTGCCCACGTTAATTCGACGTTCAACAACACCATGATCACCATTACGGATGCACAGGGCAATGCGATTGCCTGGTCTTCTGCAGGTGCTCAGGGTTTCAAGGGTTCGCGTAAGTCGACCCCGTTTGCCGCACAGATCGCTGCTGAAGATTGCGCCAAGAAGGCTCAGGAACATGGCATGCGCTCCCTCGAAGTCGAGGTTTGCGGACCGGGTTCTGGTCGTGAATCTGCGCTGCGCGCCCTTCAGGCTGCCGGCTTTGTGATCACGTCGATCCGCGATGTTACGCCGATCCCGCACAACGGCTGCCGTCCGCGCAAGAAGCGCCGGGTCTAATTTCTTTTATATGCCGCATGAACCTCGGACCATGTGTCCGGGGTTCCTCTACGGTTCTTCACAAGATCGCTACGATTGGATGGTAGCGACGGTTGATAGAGGAAAATAAAATGATCCAGAAGAACTGGCAGGAACTGATTAAGCCGAACAAGGTGGATTTTATCACCAACGGCTCACGCACGCATGCAACCGTCGTTGCTGAACCGCTGGAACGCGGTTTCGGTCTGACGCTCGGTAACGCACTGCGTCGCGTGCTTCTGTCGTCGCTGCGCGGCGCTGCTGTAACCGCCATTCAGATCGATGGCGTTCTGCATGAATTCTCTTCCATTCCGGGCGTCCGCGAAGACACCACGGATATCGTTCTGAACGTCAAGGAAATCGCTATCCGTATGGAAGGCGAAGGCCCAAAGCGCATGGTTGTCCGTAAGGAAGGCCCTGGCGTTGTTACGGCTGGTGACATTCAGACTGTTGGCGATGTCGAGATCCTTAATCCGGATCACGTCATCTGCACGCTGGATGAAGGCGCTGAAATCCGCATGGAATTCACTGTCAACACCGGTAAGGGCTATGTGCCTGCCGACCGTAATCGTGCGGAAGATGCTCCAATCGGCCTTATTCCGGTTGATAGCCTTTATTCGCCGATCCGCAAGGTATCGTACAAGATCGAGAACACCCGTGAAGGTCAGGTTCTTGATTACGACAAGCTGACGCTCAACATCGAAACCAATGGTTCCGTGAGCGGTGAAGATGCAGTTGCTTATGCAGCTCGTATTCTTCAAGACCAGCTGGCGATCTTCGTCAACTTCGAAGAGCCGCAGAAGGAAGCTCCGCAGGAACAGGTTGCGGAACTGGCTTTCAATCCGGCTCTGCTCAAGAAGGTGGACGAGCTCGAACTGTCGGTACGTTCGGCAAACTGCCTGAAGAACGACAACATCGTCTATATCGGCGATCTGATCCAGAAGACGGAAGCCGAGATGCTGCGGACTCCGAATTTCGGCCGCAAGTCGCTCAACGAGATCAAGGAAGTTCTGGCGTCGATGGGTCTCCATCTTGGTATGGAAATCCCAGCCTGGCCGCCTGAAAACATCGAAGATCTCGCTAAGCGCTACGAAGACCAATATTAAGACCGGACGTTTCCGGCAGAACTGAGTTAAAAGGAGAAGGCCATGCGCCACGGTAATGGACAGCGTAAGCTGAACCGCACTGCCTCGCATCGCAAGGCAATGTTCGCCAACATGGCGGCTTCGCTCATCGAGCACGAACAGATTGTGACCACGCTTCCTAAGGCTAAGGAAATCCGTCCAATCGTAGAAAAGCTTGTCACTCTCGGCAAGCGTGGTGACCTGCATGCACGTCGTCAGGCGATTTCCGCCATCCGCGACGTCAAGCTGGTTGCTAAGCTGTTCGATACGCTGGCTGCACGTTATGCAACCCGCAACGGCGGCTACATCCGCATCATGAAGGCAGGCTTCCGCACTGGCGATAATGCGCCACTCGCAGTTGTCGAATTCGTTGAACGCGATGTTGATGCCAAGGGCAAAGCTGACCGCGCACGCGTTGAAGCTGAAGCTGCTGCAGAAGCTGACGCAGCGTAATCTACGCTTCGTACTTATTGAAAAGGGCTGCCTCGTGCGGCCCTTTTTTCGTTTGCAGATAGTTTTTATTGAATTGTTGCGAGGTTAGGAGAAGCGTAACGTAATTCATTACGAAGCTGTAATGCGCTTTGCCATATTCCAGCCCTTTATACTTGGCCTTGTTAGCTCCATATTGCCGATATTAGCTCCGAGGAATCGGATGCGAGATGAGGAAAACTGGAGTTTGCGAATGAATTGGCGGCGTTATGGAATTGCGGGTCTGCTTATCGCGTCGATCAGCACAGTCACTTTGCCTGCGATCGCGCAGGAAACAGCCGTTCCAGCTCAGGGCAAACAGATCCCTCTAAGCCGTGGCGATATGCAGCTTTCCTTCGCGCCTCTGGTGAAGGAAACAGCGCCTGCAGTCGTTAACGTCTACGCCGCGCGTCAGGTGCAGCAGCAGGCATCACCATTTGCAGGCGATCCGTTTTTTGAGCAGTTTTTCGGGAAGCAGTTTGGCGGCGGTGGCAAGTCGCGCACTGAGCAGTCGCTCGGTTCGGGCGTCATCGTTGATGCGTCTGGTATTGTTGTCACAAACAATCACGTCATTAAGGACGCCGACGAAATTAAGGTGGCGCTTTCAGATGGCCGCCAGTTCGAAAGCAAGGTGCTGCTGCGCGATGAAACGACCGATCTTGCGGTGTTGAAGATCGACGCGAATGACAAATTCCCGGTTCTGTCGCTGGGTGATTCGGATGGTGTTGAAGTTGGCGATCTTGTGCTGGCTATCGGCAATCCGTTTGGGGTAGGCCAGACCGTTACCAACGGTATTGTTTCCGCCCAATCTCGTACGCAGGTTGGCGTTTCAGATTTTGACTTCTTCATTCAGACTGATGCCGCTATCAATCCCGGAAATTCGGGCGGCGGTCTGATCGACATGCGTGGACGCCTGATTGGTATCAATACCGCAATTTATTCCCGCTCAGGTGGATCTGTCGGTATCGGATTCGCTATTCCTTCCAATATGGTACGCGCCGTTGTTGATGCCGCACTGAGCGGGAGCACGAGCTTCGAGCGTCCATTTATCGGTGCGACTTTCCAGAACATCACGCCTGACGTTGCTGAAGGTCTCGGCATGGATAAGTCCTTTGGCGTTCTCGTAACAGCCGTCACCAAAGATGGCCCTGCCGAACAAGCTGGCTTGAAAGTTGGCGATGTGGTGCTTTCGGTACAGGGTGTCAGGGCCGATAATATCGATGTGCTCGGTTATCGTCTTTCGACAGCTGGCATCGGCAATACAGTGACGCTGGATATTGTGCGTAACGGTAAGGACAGCAAACTGCCTGTTAAGCTTGCAAAAGAGCCTGAAGCCAAGCCGCAACAGAAGCAGACCATAGAGGGTGATAATCCCTTTGCAGGTGCCGTGGTTGAAGAATTAACACCACAAACGGCTTCAAAAATGCGTCTGCGTGATGGGGCGCGGGGCGTTATTGTGACTGATGTCGTCATTAATTCGCAGGCCGCACGACTTGGTTTGCGTCAACGTGATATTATCAGAGGTATCAATGGTAACCCGATCCGCACGATTAATGATCTGACTGCAGCGCTTAATGATGGCCGAGGTTTGGCCTGGAGACTGGAAGTTGAGCGTAATGGCGCGCTGATCCGACAGTTTGTTCGCTGACCTCATCGCCAAGCATTTAAAGTTGCATGTCGTTTCAGGCGGGACTATGCCTGAGACGACATCTGTTTTTCTGGCATTGAGCGAAGCGAAATGAGCGACCTTTTTTCAACTGCGGTTGATCCGAATGCGGACCGTAACAGGCCACTCGCTGATCGCTTGCGCCCGCGCCACCTTTCGGAAGTGACGGGGCAGGAACACCTGACAGGACCAGAAGGTGTGCTGACACGCATGATCGCGTCCGGCTCGCTCGGCTCGATGATCTTCTGGGGCCCTCCGGGCACTGGCAAGACAACAGTTGCCAGGCTGCTTGCCGGAGAGACTGATTTGGCTTTCGAGCAAATTTCAGCGATTTTCTCCGGTGTTGCTGACCTCAAGAAGGTTTTTGAATCAGCGCGCGCACGACGCATGTCGGGTCGCCAAACACTGCTCTTTGTAGACGAGATTCATCGTTTCAATCGCGCGCAACAGGATAGTTTTCTGCCGGTAATGGAAGACGGCACGGTCATCCTGATTGGCGCTACGACAGAAAACCCTTCGTTTGAACTCAACGCCGCTTTGTTGTCGCGGGCGAGGGTGCTGACTTTTCATCCGCATAATGGCGAAAGCATCGCTACGCTTCTCACGCGTGCAGAAGAACAGGAAGCACGTCCGCTGCCGCTGGACGAAGAAGCACGAGCAAGCCTGGTTCGCATGGCCGATGGTGACGGTCGTGCCGCGCTAACACTTGCAGAAGAAGTATGGCGTGCAGCACGGCCTGACGAGGTGTTTGACGCTGCAAAGCTTCAGGATGTTGTTCAGCGTCGCGCGCCAGTTTATGACAAGGGACAAGACGGCCACTACAATCTGATTTCCGCTTTGCATAAATCGGTGCGGGGATCTGATCCTGATGCCGCTCTTTATTATCTCAGCCGCATGTTCGATGCCGGTGAAGATCCGCTCTATCTTGGGCGTCGTCTTGTCCGCATGGCGGTTGAAGATATTGGCCTGGCTGATCCACAAGCGCTTGTTATCTGCAATGCCGCGAAAGATGCCTATGACTATCTGGGTTCACCCGAGGGGGAACTGGCGCTTGCCCAAGCCTGCGTCTATCTCGCGACAGCACCCAAATCCAATGCGGTTTACATGGCTTATAAGGCTTCGATGCGTGCCGCCAAAGAGAATGGCTCATTGTTGCCGCCGAAGCACATTCTCAACGCGCCGACGAAGCTGATGAAGAATGAAGGCTATGGTGATGGTTATGCTTATGATCATGATCAACCTGACGCATTTTCGGGTCAGGATTACTTCCCGGAAGCCATGGGACGGCAGGTTTTCTATGATCCGCCGGAAAGAGGCTTTGAGCGCGATATTCGCAAGCGGCTTGATTATTGGTCACGCCTAAGGGCCGAACGTCAAACACGCCGTTGAACGGATGGTTCTTGCGTGACGTCAGAGTTGTGCTTCGATGCTCGCTTTATCGAGAACAGACCAGACCTTGCTGATTTTGTTGTCCGAAAACTCATAAAAGACGTTCTCGGAAAAACGGATATTCCTGCCATTTATGGGAAGGCCGAGAAATTGCCCGACAGGCGTGCAATCAAAATCTAATCTGCTTGCGACAACTGGTGGCTCAACAACCAACAAGCCTATCTTAAACTGTAGATCCGGTATCTGTTGATAATCTCGAATGAGCATGTCGCGATATCCGTCAACGCCCAATCTCTGACCATTATGCTGAGCATCTTCAGCCACATAAAGCTTTAACGATGGCCAATCCTGAGCATTAAGACAGGATATATATGCTTCGTAAACTTCACGCAGCTTTTGCACATTCATGAAAGCTCCTCCGTTGTTCTATGCATGAACACACTCTGCATCAGACACGTTTTAACAGCGTTTTTGACTTTAGTCACAATTCGGCCTTCATCCTGCGAGCCGCAGTCAATGTGTAAGCAATTAAGGGTTGTACTCGGTGGCCGTGCTGAGATTGGTTTTACCAATGAATTCAAACGTTCAGCAACCAACGGAAGAGGCTGTAAACATTGTAGTAACCATAAAGAAATCAATGCCTTAGTTTAAGTCCTCTTTAATTTTTACAATTTATCAATTTTTGTAATTGCAATGAGGTTTCCCATGACGCGCGTTTTGCTTCTCGTCGCGCTCGTTATTCTTGGCGGCTGCGCCACTGCTCCACGACAGGTCAGCAATGTTTGCGCAGTCTTTGATCAACGCGACGGTTGGATAAATAATTGGCAGAAAGACGCGACCCGCGCTTCGCGCGAGTTCGGTGTGCCGGTCCATGTTCTAATGGCGACAATTTATACTGAATCCGGATTCCGCCCTTATGCTCGTCCACCGCGTACCAAGCTGCTTGGCTTTATCCCGTGGAAACGTGCTTCGAGCGCCTATGGCTATTCGCAGGCACTGAACGGAACCTGGGATCGCTATAAGCGTGAGACTGGTCGCTGGACCGCTTCTCGCAGCAACTTCGGCGACGCGATCCACTTCATCGGCTGGTATCACAATCAGAGCTATCAGAAGAATGGTATCAATCGGGCTGACGCTTACAGTCTCTATCTCGCGTATTACTCGGGACATGGTGGATATTCCCGTGGAGTCTGGCGCGGCAATGCGACAGCGTTGAACGGTGCGAGACGCGCCCAATCCATGGCCAACCGTTACGCAACTCAGCTGCGTCAATGTGGGCGGATTGGCTAACGCGCGGCGATCAAATGTCGGCAAGCTGTTGTAAACAAGCCAAATTGCGTTCTAAAAGTCGCGGATGGGGATTTAAAGACACCATCCGGCCTTAATCGAAGCTATCATTCGCGACGAATCGACAATTGAGGATTACCAATACATGCTGAAGAAAATCGGGATTGCCCTAATTGGTGCCACATTTCTGGCAGGCTGCACCACCGATCCTTATACCGGTGAACAGAAGGTATCAAACACCGCCGGTGGCGCTGCAATCGGTGCCGCTGTTGGTGCGCTTGGCGGCCTCATGGTCGGCGGCTCCAGCCGCGCTCAGCGCAATGCAGTCCTGATCGGCGCCGGTATTGGTGCTTTGGGTGGCGGCGCAATCGGCAATTACATGGATCGTCAGGAATCCGAACTGCGCAATCAGCTGCAGGGCACTGGCGTTTCAGTTACGCGTAATGGCGACCAGATTATCCTGAACATGCCTTCAGCCATTACCTTCGATACAGATCAGGATCAGGTTAAGAGCCAGTTCTACCCAACGCTGAACTCGGTTGCGATTGTTCTGCGTAAGTTCAACCAGACTCTTGTTGACGTTCTCGGTCACACTGACTCGACCGGTAGTGCTAGCTACAATCAAGGTCTCTCGCAGCGCCGTGCGTCGTCTGTTGCAAGCTATCTGGGTTCGCAGGGTATCGATCCACGTCGCTTTGCGGTTATCGGTTACGGCGCTAGCCAGCCAGTTGCGACCAATGCGACGCCGGATGGCCGCGCGCAGAACCGCCGCGTTGAAATTCAGATTTCGCCGCTTCGTGGCGCAAGCTGATAAATCAAGAATCAGTCAGATTCTTTTTCAGCGCAGTCCTTCGGAAGAAGGGCTGCGTTTTGTATTTTGAAGAATCGTGTATCAAAAACTTCAGTTTTTCTTAACTAATGCGTGGATAGCGATTCACATTTGCCATTTCTAATATTATAGAACAATAATAGAACAAAAAAATTATACCTATCTAAATCAATTGCTTGACTAGGTTGCTAAATTGGAACAAAACGGATACAAATAGATATTGGCGATGAGCCCTATGGGCTTCTAGCGAGGCAAGAGGATGGTGTAAGATGTCTCAGAAATCATTGCGACTCGTTGAGGAAAATTCAGTGGACAAGACTAAGGCACTTGATGCGGCGCTGTCGCAAATTGAACGTGCGTTCGGCAAGGGCTCAATCATGCGGCTCGGTCAGAACGAGGTCGTCGATATTGAGACTGTGCCAACCGGCTCGCTTTCTCTCGATATCGCATTGGGCGTCGGCGGTCTGCCCAAGGGACGTATCGTAGAAATCTATGGCCCGGAAAGTTCGGGTAAAACCACTCTCGCACTGCATACGATTGCAGAAGCACAGAAGAAGGGTGGTATTTGCGCATTCGTGGATGCGGAACACGCACTTGATCCGGTATATGCCCGCAAGCTTGGCGTTGATCTTGAAAACCTGCTGATTTCTCAGCCTGATACTGGCGAACAGGCACTTGAAATCACGGATACGCTTGTGCGTTCCGGTGCTATCGATGTTCTGGTTGTCGACTCGGTTGCTGCTCTTACGCCGCGTGCTGAAATTGAAGGCGAAATGGGCGATTCTTTGCCGGGCCTTCAGGCGCGTCTGATGAGCCAGGCTCTGCGCAAGCTCACCGCTTCGATTTCGCGTTCAAACTGCATGGTCATCTTCATCAACCAGATTCGTATGAAGATCGGCGTTATGTTCGGTTCGCCTGAAACAACGACCGGCGGTAATGCACTGAAGTTCTATGCTTCTGTACGTCTTGATATTCGCCGTATTGGTTCGATCAAGGAACGTGACGAGGTCGTTGGTAACCAGACTCGCGTGAAGGTGGTCAAGAACAAGCTTGCCCCTCCATTCAAGCAGGTCGAGTTCGACATCATGTATGGTGCAGGTGTTTCCAAGACTGGTGAGCTGGTCGACCTTGGCGTTAAAGCCGGTGTGGTCGAGAAGTCTGGCGCATGGTTCTCCTATAATTCCCAGCGTCTCGGGCAGGGCCGCGAAAACGCCAAGCAGTACCTCAAGGATAATCCGGAAGTCGCGAAAGAAATCGAAACGACACTCCGTCAGAACGCCGGCTTGATCGCCGAGCAATTCCTTGAAGATGGTGGTCCGGAAGCGGATGACGGTCCAGACGCAGCCGAAGCATAAGTTTCCTGGCTCTATAATTTGACAAAAGCCCCGCACGAAAATGCGGGGCTTTTGTTTTTGAGCTGGGGCGCATCGCGTCAGACATTACGCGCAGCATTTACGGTGAAGCCGAATTATTGGTTCTCCTATGGTTCAACACTGTTGCATAGATGCCGTTTTCTAGGTTTCCGGGCGAAATTGCTTTTATAGCGCACACTGCTTATCTGGACAGAAAAGCAGCACGCCGCTAAAAGCGGACAACCGAAACTCTACCTTACGGGCTTTCCATTATCGGGTAGTCGAAGCGTGGCGGCAAAATGTGCCGTATATCGCCGCATTCCTGCGGGTGGAGATTATATAATTGATGCGTATTTTTTTGCGCATCTCATGCAGGGCAGAAAATGTCCAAGGGTGAATTATGGCTGGCGTCAACGAGATAAGGTCCACATTCCTCGACTATTTCCGCAAAAACGGACATGAAGTCGTTTCATCAAGCCCGCTCGTTCCTCGTAACGACCCGACGCTGATGTTCACCAATGCGGGTATGGTGCAGTTCAAGAACGTTTTTACTTGTCTTGAGCAGCGCCCTTACAGCCGCGCGACCACTTCGCAGAAATGCGTACGCGCTGGCGGCAAGCATAACGATCTGGATAATGTGGGCTATACAGCACGCCACCACACTTTCTTTGAAATGCTCGGCAATTTCTCGTTTGGTGATTACTTCAAGGAAGAAGCGATCAGCCATGCCTGGAACCTGATCACCAAGGAATTTGGCCTTAACAAGGACAAGCTGCTCGTCACCGTCTATCACACGGATGATGATGCTGCGAATTTCTGGAAGAAGATTGCCGGTCTTTCGGATGATCGTATCATCCGCATTGCAACGAATGACAACTTCTGGGCTATGGGTGATACCGGGCCTTGCGGTCCTTGCTCGGAAATCTTCTATGATCATGGCGATCATATTTGGGGTGGACCTCCCGGATCAGCTGATGAAGACGGCGATCGTTTCATTGAAATCTGGAACCTCGTTTTCATGCAGTTCGAGCAGGTTACTCCTGATCAGCGCATTGATCTTCCACGCCCGTCGATTGACACAGGCATGGGCCTTGAGCGTGTTGCGGCCGTCCTTCAGGGCGTGCACGATAACTACGATATCGATCTGTTTAAGGCGCTTATCCGTGCTTCGGAAGAAGCAACAGGCGTTAAGGCTGAAGGCGATTTCCGCGCCAGCCATCGCGTGATTGCCGATCATCTGCGTGCATCGAGCTTCTTGATTGCCGACGGCGTTCTGCCGTCTAATGAAGGTCGCGGTTATGTTCTGCGCCGCATCATGCGTCGCGCTATGCGCCATGCGCAGCTGCTTGGCGCGAGCCAGCCATTGATGTGGCGTCTGCTGCCAGCGCTGATCCGCGAAATGGGCCAGGCCTACCCGGAACTCATCCGCGCAGAAGCGCTTATTTCCGAAACGCTCAAGCTGGAGGAAACCCGTTTCCGCAAGACGTTGGAACGCGGCCTCGGCCTGCTTTCCGATGCTTCGGAAAACTTGGTTGAAGGTGATCGTCTTGATGGCGAAACCGCGTTCAAACTTTACGATACCTATGGTTTCCCGCTTGATCTGACGCAGGACGCTTTGCGCCAGCGCGGCGTGACGGTCGATACTGATGGTTTCAATTCCGCTATGCAGCGCCAAAAGGCCGAAGCTCGTGCCAACTGGACCGGTTCGGGCGAGGCTGCAACCGAAACCATCTGGTTCGGCATCAAGGATAAGGTCGGCGCGACCGAGTTCCTCGGCTATGAAACCGAAAGTGCGGAAGGTGTTATTGCTGCCCTCGTGCGTGATGGCGCAGAAGTGGCATCGGCTGCCGAAGGCGAAACCGTGTCCGTCGTAGTCAACCAGACGCCATTCTACGGTGAATCTGGTGGTCAGCAGGGCGATACCGGAACAATCTCCGGCGAAGGCTTTGTCATCACGATCAAAGACACCCAGAAGAAGGGTGAAGGCCTCTTCGTTCACACCGGCGAAGTTACCAAGGGTTCGGCAAAGGTTGGTGAACCGGTTGAGTTAAAGGTTGATGGAGAGCGTCGCACGCGCATCCGTTCCAATCACTCGGCCACTCACCTCTTGCATGAAGCGCTGCGTGAAACTTTGGGTTCTCACGTTGCACAGAAGGGTTCGCTCGTCGCGCCTGATCGTCTGCGCTTTGACTTCTCGCACCCAAAGCCGATTTCGGCTGAGGAACTGACAGCTGTTGAAAATCTCGCCAACGAGATCATTCTGCAGAATGCACAAGTCACCACGCGCTTGATGGCTGTGGATGATGCGATTGCCGAAGGTGCGATGGCGCTTTTTGGCGAAAAATACGGCGATGAAGTCCGCGTCGTTTCCATGGGCACGGCGAAGCACGGCGAAAAGGCCGGTAAGGCTTACTCGGTTGAGCTTTGTGGTGGTACGCATGTGCGCCAGACCGGTGATATAGGTCTCGTTCGCATTCTATCTGATAGCGGTGTTGCCGCCGGTGTCCGTCGTATGGAAGCTCTGACGGGTGAGGCGGCTCGCCTTTACCTCGAAGAACAGGACGAGCGCGTCAAGGCAATCGCCGGCGTGCTGAAAACCACGCCATCGGAAGCACTGGAGCGCGTCAATGCTCTGGTTGATGAGCGCAAGAAACTCGAACGAGAACTTACCGAAGCACGCAGACAGCTTGCGTTGAGCGGTGGTTCTTCGGACGGTGGTAGCGCTGTGGAAACCGTCAACGGTGTCAATTTCCTTGGCAAGGTTGTGACAGGTGTCTCGCCGCGTGATCTCAAGCCGCTTGCCGACGAAGGCAAGAAGCAGGTTGGCTCTGGTGTTGTCCTCTTCATCGGTGTTGGTGAAGATGGCAAGGCAAGCGCAGTTGCTGCTGTGACCGAAGATCTGGTTGGTAGGTTCAGTGCAGTTGATCTGGTTCGCGCTGCTTCTGGTGCGCTCGGTGGCGCTGGCGGCGGCGGTCGTCCGGATATGGCTCAGGCCGGTGGTCCCGATGGCACCAAGGCAAATGATGCAATCGCAGCGGTTAAAGCGCTTATCGTCTGATAAATTTCTTATAAGAATGAAAAGGCCGGGATTTTCCCGGCCTATTTTATGCTGCGTGAATCTTGCGGCTATCGTCAGGAGCTTCTTCGCGTTGATCGAGCCCGTAATCGCGAGCGACATTCGCAACACGTAGACGGTAGTTTTCAAACACACCGCCGCGCCCTTTCGTCTGTGCGATCCGATGTGTTGGCAGATTACGCCACTGCTTTACGGCATCTTCGTCACGCCAGAAGGAGAGAGACAGCAGCTTTTCTGGCTCAACCAGGCTTTGAAAGCGTTCAATGGATATGAAGCCGTCAATTTTTGCCAAATCGGCGCGCAGGCTTGCGGCGATATCGAGATACTGCTCGCGCCTTTCATCATCTGCTGGCCAGACTTCAAAGATGACAGCGATCATGGCTTGATAAACTCCGCATGTGGAGCTGATTGAAGCTTAAGAAATATGCGCTCTTCAGACCGGATGAATTGCTCTCGCTTCGCGAATTCATAGTTTGCCCGGCCGATTGGGTCTGCGGCCAGACGTGCGCGAAACTGTTCATAGGCAGCAAGGTCTTCGACTGAATAAACACCATAAGCGGTTGTGGTGGAGCCCTCATGCGGGCCGAAATAGCCAATCAGCTTCGCGCCACAACGTGGGCTTGCCTGTCCCCAATTGCGTGCATATTCCGCGAAAGCATCGGCTTTGAACGGGTCGATTTGATAGCGGATGAAGCAGGTAATCATTCTTATCTCCTGAAATTGGCTGATTTGCTGGAGATGTTTTAGCGTATTGAACTTCATCCATGCTTCGGTTAGCATCGAAGTATGAAAGACGGACCGATCATAGCTTCTGTTGCAGCACTTTTGGGTGATCCGGCGCGCGCAAACATGCTGACTGCGCTGATGGACGGTCGTGCTTTGACGGTAAGCGAACTTGCCGCCGCCGCAGGCGTGACACTTCAGACAGCTAGCGGTCATCTTTCCAAGCTTGATGCTGCCAATTTGCTGGTGGCTGAGAAGCAGGGCAGGCATCGTTATTTCAGGCTATCAGGTACGGATGTGGCGCAGGTGCTCGAAGGGCTTATGGGGCTTGCACAGCGAACCGGCGCCGTGCGTGTTCGCACTGGCCCGAAAGATCATGCGCTGCGTAAGGCGCGGATTTGTTACGATCATCTGGCGGGCGAGCGCGGCGTGGAAATGCTTGATGCATCGTATAAGCTCGGTATGATCAATGATGCCAACGAGCCACTGCTTACTGATGAAGGAAAGTCATTCTTCTCTTGCATGGGCATCGATGTTGATACGCTGCAAAAGGGCAAACGGCCACTGTGCCGTCATTGTCTAGACTGGAGTGAGAGACGCAACCACTTGGGCGGTGCGCTCGGTGCAGCGCTTCTGAAAAACTTCATCGATAAAGGTTGGGCGCGTCGGGAGGAAGGTCGTGTTATTGCCTTCTCACTCAATGGCGCCCAGGCCTTTGCTAAGGCTTTTCAGCTTTAGAGCGGTTCCAGTTAATATTGAATCATTGAAACCTCTCTATCTATTTGTTTTTATAGCATTATCCCGCGCAAAGCCGCTTCGCCCTTTTGGTGGAAATGCTTTAACTAATGTTTTGAAGCCGCTGCGGCTGCGGCGGCATCATCCAGGTCATTGGCACGTTTCATCGCAGGGCGATCTTTCAGACGATCCCAATAAGCCTTAAAGGCAGGCTTCGCTGGCAAGGTGCCAAAGCGCAAACCCCATCCGATATGTGAGCCGACATAGACATCAGCCGCATTAAAGCGTGATCCGGTGATGTAGGTATGGCGTGACACTGCATTTTCAAGCGTACTAACAACCGTATCGTAATTGCCATAGCCGACCATACCCTGCTTGTCGGCTGGCACTTCATAACCCAGCGCGTGGTTGGACAGAGCGGCTTCGACCGGGCCAGATGTGAAGAAAAGCCAGCGATAGAAATCGGCGCGCTCGTCCGGATGCGGGGCAAGACCAGATTCAGGGAAGGTGGTCGCAAGATAGGCACAGATGGCTGCTACTTCCGTGACGATGTCGTTGCCATGACGAAGGGCAGGCACTTTGCCCATCGGATTGATGGCGCAATAGTCTGGCCCTTTCATGGGTGGGCCGTAATCCAGTATTTCAACATCATAGGGTTGCCCGATCTCTTCGAGCATCCAGCGTGCAATGCGTCCGCGTGACATGGGATTGGTGTAAAGCTTCAGATCGCTCATTGCTGATCCTCCCTGCAAACTCTGAGCAAGGATGCTCTTTCTTGCAGCAAAAAGAAACGGGAAACCAGCTTTTTTAGAGCGCCTTGCGATATTGAATGAAACCAGACTCTTGCGCGATGCTGTCATAAAGACGACGCGCTTTCGCATTGCTTTCATGCGTAAGCCAATAGAGGCGGCCAGCACCTTCTTCACGAGCAAGACTGGCCACAGCCTCAATCAGTGCGGCACCTGTGCCTTTTCCACGCTGAGAGTTTTCGACATAGAGATCCTGGAGATAGCAGGTCCATTTTGGCAACCAGCAGGAGCGGTGAAAGATCACATGGACGATGCCAACAAGGCGTCCATCGTCATCAAACGCGCCCAGTGCGTGCATGGGCTCAGACGCATCGTGAAAGCGACCCCATGTAATGTCAGTTGTCTCTACGGGAATGTCGACTTCGTAAAAGACCTGATAGGCTTTCCATAATGGCTCCCACGCAGTCCGGTCTTGCGGCGTTAACGCCCGAATTGTCGACATATCAGTTCTCCCTTTTTCTGAATCAACAGACTATCGGGGAGCATTTGCGCTTACGAGCGATAAATAGTCTTGTGCGAACAAAAAACGGCGGGAAAATCCCGCCGTTTTTATGTGACTTTGCTTGCGTTTACGCAGCCATTGCCTTCTGAAGGTTTTCGTCGATCTTGTCGAGGAAGCCAGTGGTAGAGAGCCAAGGCTGATCTGGACCGATGAGCAGCGCCAGATCCTTGGTCATGTAGCCGCTTTCGACAGTATCGACGCAGACCTTTTCCAGCGTGTCGGCAAAGCGCTTCAGCTCGGCATTGTTGTCGAGCTTTGCACGATGTGCGAGGCCGCGGGTCCATGCGAAGATCGAAGCAATCGAGTTGGTCGAAGTTTCTTCCCCCTTCTGATGCTGGCGATAGTGACGGGTCACGGTGCCGTGTGCAGCTTCCGCTTCAACGGTCTTGCCATCTGGCGTCATCAGAACCGAGGTCATCAGACCGAGCGAGCCGAAGCCCTGTGCCACGATGTCGGACTGAACGTCGCCGTCGTAGTTCTTACAAGCCCAGACATAACCGCCAGACCACTTGAGGGCCGAAGCAACCATATCGTCGATCAGGCGATGTTCGTACCAGATCTTTGCTTCCTTGAACTTCTCAGCGAATTCAGCCTGATAGACTTCTTCGAAGATGTCCTTGAAGCGGCCGTCATAGGCCTTGAGAATGGTGTTCTTGGTCGAGAGATAGACCGGATAGTTGCGCTGCAGGCCGTAGTTCAGCGAAGCGCGTGCAAATTCGCGGATCGATTCGTCGAGATTGTACATGGCCATTGCCACGCCAGCAGCCGGAGCCTGATAGACTTCGTGCTCGATGGTTTCGCCGTCTTCACCGACGAACTTGATCGACAGCGTGCCCTTGCCAGGGAACTTGAAATCGGTCGCGCGGTACTGGTCACCAAAAGCGTGACGGCCAACGATGATTGGCTGGGTCCAGCCTGGAACCAGGCGAGGAACGTTCTTGCAGATGATTGGCTCGCGGAAGATAACGCCGCCGAGGATGTTACGGATGGTGCCGTTAGGCGACTTCCACATCTTCTTGAGCTTGAATTCTTCAACACGGGCTTCGTCCGGCGTGATGGTTGCGCACTTGACGCCAACGCCGTGTTCCTTGATGGCGTTTGCAGCATCAATGGTAACCTGGTCATTGGTAGCATCACGGTGCTCGACCGACAGATCGTAATATTTCAGATCGATGTCGAGGTATGGATGGATCAGCTTGTCCTTGATGAACTGCCAGATGATGCGGGTCATCTCATCGCCGTCGAGTTCAACGACCGGGTTTGCAACCTTGATTTTTGCCATTGATAATGCCTCTCATTTAATGCGTCGCGCTCGTATAGCATCGGTAAACGCGAAGGCAAAGCGTAAGAGGCTTATTCTTTGGCCTATAGGCACATTTTCAGGCGGCGTGATGGGTGGATTTTCGCCATTCTGAGCGCTGATCACGATAAGTTTCCTGCTCAAGCAGCAGAATGGCATCTGCATCCAGCGTCGAGATCGCAGTCGATTTTTCTGTAGGTATCAAACCATTGACCTGTAGTGCCAGATAGCGCCCGCAGCAAACGCGCAGAAACGATGCGAAATTATCGAGGTCGTGGCCTTCCGTGCGGGATTCCTCATAGAGGCGACCGAGAAGGCGATTGACGGTCAGATCGTCATGCGTGGCTATATCTTCCAGCGTCCACCAGAAGAAATTTTCGAGCCGCACACTGGTTACGACGCCATCAATGCGCAGTGAGCGCGTGACGCTTTGCCAGAGTTCGGTATCCGCCCCAATGAACAATCTGCACATATGTTCCTCCCGAAATATCTCCCGTCCCAATGTCGCGCAGTTTGGAGCTGCCTGCAACCAGCTTAGCATTGCAGGCAGCTTACAATCAGGCGTGTGTGATTTTGGTGCCGAGAACGGCGAGGAATTGTGACAACCATTCCGGATGGGCCGGCCATGCGGGCGCTGTTACCAGATTGCCATCAGTGACTGCCTGATCCACCGGAATATCAGCATAAGTGCCGCCAGCCAGCTCTACCTCAGGGCGGCAGGCGGGATATGCCGAGCAGGTGCGACCTTCCAGAACGCGTGCAGCCGCGAGCAACTGTGCGCCGTGGCAGACGGCTGCAACGGGTTTGCCAGCTTCAAAGAAGTGTCTGACGATGGCGATGACCTTTTCATCAAGGCGCAGATACTCAGGGCCACGACCACCGGGAATGACGAGTGCGTCATAGCTGTCGGCTTTGACGTCCGCGAAAGTAGCGTTGAGCGTGAAATTATGGCCTGGCTTTTCGGTGTAGGTTTGATGGCCTTCAAAGTCGTGGATAGCGGTAGCAATGGCATCGCCTGCCTTTTTCCCGGGGCAGACGGCATGGACTTTGTGGCCCACAGCGAGCAGCGTCTGAAACGGAACCATGGTTTCGTAATCTTCGCAGAAGTCGCCGCAAATCATGAGAATCTTTTTGCCGGACATGATTTTCCTCCCTGTAAACGTCAATGTCGGTGCCGACAGTCTGACATGGATGGGAAGAAGACTGGTGTTATTCCGCTACTACACGCGATTTTCGATATGGAATGTAAGGGGAATCTTTGCGATTTTTCGTCAATTATGTCAGGGAAGCGCCGTGTTTATAAAGTAGTGACGGAAATTACCATGGCAGGAACAGACAAACAGCGCCCTTTGATCACCGAGGGACCGGCGATCATTCTGGTGAACCCGCAATTGCCGGAGAATATCGGCATGGTGGCGCGCGCTATGGCGAATTTTGGTCTTGCCGAATTGCGTCTGGTTGAGCCGCGCGAAGAATTTCCGAGTGAAAAGGCACGCGCAGCCGCAAGCAAGGCCGATCACATCATCGACAATGCCGTTGTTTATGACGATCTTCCATCAGCGCTTGCTGACCTCAATTTCGTTTATGCCACCACAGCACGCGAGCGCGATGGTTTTAAACAGGTGCGCAGCCCTGTCGAAGCAAATGGCGAATTGCGTCGTCGTTTTACCGCTGGTGAAAAGACTGGCATCATGTTCGGACGCGAGCGTTTTGGTCTCAGCAATGAGGAAGTTGGCCTCGCAGATGAACTGGTGACATTTCCGGTTAATCCGGCCTTTGCATCGCTCAACATCGCGCAGGCTGTACTGCTTATGTCTTATGAGTGGATGAAGTCGGGCCTTGAGAGCGATACCGATACGGTTTTCCGTGGTCCGGAAATGGAAGCAGCGCCCAAGCTGGAATTGCAGAGTCTTTTCAATCATCTGGAAGAAGCGCTTGATATTCGGGGTTATTTCCGCCCCGAGGCGAAGAAAGAAATCATGGTCAACAATCTGCGCTCGGTGCTGACGCGCGCAGGTTTTGCATCCGCAGAGCTCAAGCTTCTGCGTGGCGTCATCACTTCGCTTGATGTTTTCACACCAAAAAAGCCGCGCGGCTCAGGCGCACCGGAAAGCCGGGCCCGCAAGCCTGCAACAGAGGACAAGGCTGAATGAAACACGCGCCCGCAGCAGACGTTTCTGCCAAACCGCTGGTGACAGATGAAAGACCCGTTCTGGTCTTCGATAGCGGTATTGGCGGATTGACCGTTCTGCGCGAGTTGCGGGTGATGATGCCGGACCGGCGATTTGTCTATATCGCCGACGATGCCGGTTTCCCTTACGGCGATTGGGAAGAGGAAGCACTGCGCGCACGCATTGTCGAGCTCTTTGGCGGGTTTATCGCCGAGTATGATCCTGAAATCGCGGTTATTGCGTGCAATACGGCCTCTACACTGGTGCTCGACGATTTGCGTTGCGCTTATCCTGCTGTGCCATTTGTTGGTACGGTGCCTGCAATCAAGCCTGCCGCTGAACGTACGTCGTCGGGGCTTGTTTCGGTTCTGGCAACGCCGGGCACGGTCAAGCGCGCTTATACACGCGACCTTATCCAGTCATTCGCCACCCAATGCCATGTGCGCCTGGTGGGAGCTGACAGGCTTGCAGGCGTTGCGGAAGCCCATATTCGCGGTGAAAAGATCGATGAGGCGCTGGTCGTTGAGCAGATCGCGCCATGTTTTGTCGAAAAAGATGGTGAACGGACGGATATCGTCGTGTTGGCCTGCACGCATTACCCATTCCTCGCAAATGTTTTCCGCAGACTGGCGCCATGGCCGGTGGATTGGCTTGATCCGGCAGAAGCCATAGCGCGCCGTACTGTATCGCTATTGCAGCCAAGACAGATTGATGAGGAATTGCACCATCACGATGATCTGGCGGTATTTACATCGCAGAAGCCGGATTATGCCATCCGCCGCTTGATGCAAGGCTTTGGCTTGCAGTTCGCCTGATCTAGCCTATGTTTTTCGTAGTCGCGATTTTATGCGCTTACTGAAGCATCAAGAGGCGAACCATGACCGGACAAATTCCGCAAGTGAAAATGGTGTCGGGCACCCATGTGCCAGCGCTTGGGCAGGGCACATGGTATATGGGTGAGGATGCGCGGCAGCGACGGCTTGAAGTTGAGGCGCTGCAATGCGGTATCGAACTTGGCATGACCCTTATCGACACCGCAGAAATGTACGCAGACGGTGGAGCGGAAGAGGTCGTCGGCGAGGCGATCGGAGGCCGTCGCGATGATGTATTTCTCGTCAGCAAAGTGCTTCCCTATAACGCCTCTGCTCAGGGAACGATTGAATCCTGTGAGCGCAGCCTTAAGCGCCTTGGCACAGAAAAGATTGATCTTTACCTGTTGCATTGGCGTGGTCGCTATCCATTGGAAGAAACCCTTTCTGCATTTGAAGAGCTACAGCGGGCCGGCAAAATCGGCGCATGGGGTGTCAGCAATTTCGACACGGATGACATGCAGGAGCTGACCAATATTGCTGGCGGCAAGGCGGTCGCGACCAATCAGATTTTGTATAATCTTATCCGGCGCGGACCAGAATTCGATTTGTTGCCATGGTGTGCCGCTCGCGAAGTGCCATTGATGGCCTATTCTCCGATCGAACAGGGGAGGCTTTTGGGCAACAGCGTTCTTCATGAAGTTGCGGATGAAATCGGCGTATCGCCTGCTGCAGTCGCGCTTGCATGGACCATGCGAAATGGCAATGTCATTGCTATTCCAAAAACGTCGAAGCTCAGTCATGTTCGCGAAAATCGAAATGCTGCAGATATCAAGTTAACGGAAGAGCAGGTAACTTTGCTGGATCGGACTTTCGCGCCACCAACCCGGAAAACGGCATTGGAAATGCTGTAGGTAATTTTACAAGAAAAGACTTCAATATATTGTTTTAATTGCCTCTCTCAATACGACTCCGCTCGAGAGAGGCATGGATAAGAACAGGATCAGCTGGCGGCTTCCTGTCTGGAATCGCGCTTAGCCTGAGCGACACTTGCAGCCTTTTTCAGACGGCCACGCTCCATGGGTCGGATCAAGCTATCGGTCTTTTCATTCGGTATGTTGCGCATCCCATGGCGCGCATGACGCGTGTTGAATGACTTATCCGGCTTTTCATTGGCTTTCTTTGTTGCCAATGCTTTTTGCGCATTTGCTATAAGTTCGTTGCTGGCTGACATGCTGCGGCGGCGATCAACTTCTGCATTGATGCGGCGCATTGCCATTGCCAGCACAGACACCTTCACATGCGAACCTTCATCAGCCTTGGATGCAGAAGCGCCTCTTGCGGCAGTTTTTCCACGCATTTCGCGACGCCGCTGGTGGGCCTGATCGCGCGCCTTGCTGCGACGGTCGCGCAATAGCTTTGCCAATTGTGATAGCTCGGAGTCTGGTACGTCCTGAAGGTGAGGGTGATGAGATTTCTCGACCAGCTCCTTCTCTTCAGCATTGAGGGCGCGGGCTTCTTCCTTTCTTGTAATGGCCATAAGACGTCCTTTCTGTTTTTGATTAATTCGTCCACATTTTGGATATAGGCACGAGTTGTTTCAGGAAAAGGCGGCTACGTCGTTTCATTCATTCTCTTCCTGCACGGCGGCGGCAGTTGCGCGTTTTTCGCCTTCCTGTTCGAGATGTTTTAAGATCAACTTGAGCTTATCGAGTGGGAGATGCTCTGCACCAATCGTCTCGCTTCGTGTTTTGGAAACGAGGTTTAGGATTTCATCGAGCTTTGCCTGGGTGGCGCTGGCTTCGCGGTCCTGCGAATTTTGGATAAGAAACACCATCAGAAAAGTGATGATCGTGGTCGATGTGTTTATCACCAGCTGCCAGGTGTCAGAAAAATCGAAAAATGGCCCGCTGATACCCCAAACGACAATGAACATTGTTGCCAGAATAAATGCAGCATAGTGCCCGGCAAGTTCTGCGGCTTTCTCACTCACTCGCGTGAAAAATTGAGACATCGCTTCCTCCCACAATTTGCCAGAAAACGTTTCAGCATGACACAGGTTCCTTTTCGGGAACTATCGTGGTCGTTTGCCGTTGTTTCAGCAGGTGAAACACGGAGGTAAAAGCCATGGATATCGTTGAAACCCGTGTCAGTTCGCTTGGCGGTTTCGCGACCTATATGGTCGAATTTGTAACCGAGAGCGAAGAACGCATTACCGTCAAGGTCGAGAACGACACAGGTGCCGAGCTTTCACGCGATGCTGTGATCCGCAAAGCAGCACTCAAGCTCGGTGAAGCTCTAAGCGTTGCCTGTATTGAATGTGGTATTGAACCGGCAAGCCAGATCACCATTCCAAGTGCGCGTCGCGCCGGTGATCGTACCGAGCTTGAACGACAGCTGGACGAGGGTTTGGAAGATACTTTTCCGGCTAGTGATCCAGTGTCCGTGACAAGTTCTGCCATTGCAGGTTTCGCGGGGCCGAAGAACTGATTGGATCTAGACAATGAGAAGCCGGACAATTCATCCGGCTTCTGAAACGGCTCATAAAATGAGTCTCATAGTGCCCGTATATTATTGATAATATTATAAATTGCGCCGCTTGCCTTCCATGAGGTCAAGCACGGCGCGCGCGCAATCAAGTACATTGCTGCCGGGGCCGAATACTGCTGATACGCCATGGTCGAAAAGATATTGATAGTCTTGGCGCGGTACGACCCCGCCACATACAACGATGATATTTTCGGCACCTTTTTTGCGAAGTGTTTCGACTAGCTGCGGCAACAGTGTCTTGTGTCCGGCTGCGAGCGAAGACACGCCAAGTACATGTACCTTGGCCTTGATTGCCATGTCTGCGGCTTCATCTGGCGTTTGGAACAGAGGTCCAGCCAGCACTTCAAAGCCGATATCGCCAAAGGCGGAAGCGATGATTTTCGCACCACGATCATGGCCGTCCTGACCGAGCTTGGCTACCATCAGACGGGGGTTGTCGCCGCTATGTCTGGAGAACTCTTCGAGACGCTCTACAAGGGTCAGATATTCCGGCTCATTTTCGTAGGCGGTGCCATAAACCTTGCTAACGACCTTCGGCACAGCTGCATGATCACCGAAGGCGCTACGCATGGCATCGGAGATTTCTCCAACGGTTGCGCGGGCGCGTGAAGCTTCGACTGCCGCCGCAAGGATGTTGCCTTCTCCGGTTTTCGCGACCTTTTCCAGTTCAGAAAGCGCTGCTTCGACTTTGTCCTTGTTGCGGGTTTCCTTGATCCGGTTGAGGCGTGCGATCTGTGAATTGCGGACGGCGGTGTTATCGATTTCAAGAATGTCGATATTGTCTTCCTGTTCCAGACGAAACTTGTTGACGCCGACGATGACTTCCTCGCCCTTGTCGACTGCCGCCTGTCGGCGCGTGGCTGCTTCCTCAATCAGCCGCTTGGGCAAGCCGCTTTCAACGGCTTTGGTCATGCCGCCAAGACCTTCAATCTCTTCGATCAAAGCCCATGCTTTTTCTGCCAGTTCATTCGTCAGGCTTTCGATGTAATAGGAGCCTGCGAGTGGATCTACGACTTTGGTGACGCCGGTTTCGTTTTGTAGAATGAGCTGTGTATTACGGGCGATACGGGCGGAAAATTCTGTCGGTAAAGCAATGGCTTCGTCAAAAGAATTGGTGTGCAGGGACTGCGTACCTCCAAGGGCTGCCGACATTGCTTCAAAAGCGGTGCGGACGATATTGTTATACGGGTCCTGTTCCTGCAATGAGACGCCCGATGTCTGGCAATGGGTGCGCAGCATCAGCGAGCCGGGCTTCTTCGGGTCGAATTCCTTCATGATGCGCGACCAGAGTAGGCGCGCTGCTCGTAGCTTGGCGATTTCCATAAAGAAGTTCATGCCAATGGCGAAGAAGAACGACAGACGCCCTGCGAATTCATCGACATTGAGGCCTTTGTTCAAAGCTGCGCGCACATATTCGCGGCCGTCAGCCAGCGTGAAAGCCAGTTCCTGCACTAGCGTCGCACCGGCTTCCTGCATGTGGTAGCCGGAAATGGAAATCGAGTTGAATTTCGGCATTTCTGTCGCCGTATAGGCGATAATATCCGCAATGATCCGCATCGATGGTTCCGGCGGATAGATATAGGTGTTGCGGACCATGAACTCTTTCAGAATGTCATTCTGAATGGTGCCAGACAGCAGATCGCGCGAAACGCCCTGTTCTTCACCAGCGACGATAAAATTGGCGAGGATCGGGATCACAGCGCCGTTCATCGTCATGGAGACGGAGATTTTCTCAAGCGGGATACCGTCGAACAGGATTTTCATATCTTCGACGGAGTCAATTGCCACGCCCGCCTTGCCGACGTCGCCTTCAACGCGCGGATGATCGCTGTCATAACCGCGATGGGTTGCAAGATCAAAAGCAACCGATACGCCTTGCTGACCAGCCGCAAGTGCCTTCCGGTAAAAGTTGTTGGACTCTTCGGCAGTCGAAAAGCCCGCATATTGGCGGATGGTCCACGGACGGCCCGCATACATGGTTGCACGCGGGCCACGCAGGAATGGCTCGAAGCCGGGCAGGGTGCCTAAGTGGTCTACCTGTTCCAAATCGTCGGCGGTATAGAGCGGCTTCACATCAATGCCTTCGGGCGTGTGCCAGACGAGGCTATCGGCAGGACGCTTCAGTTCCTTCTCGGCCAACGCCTCCCAATCCGCGCGGGTTTTCTGCGTCATTGGCTTATTCTCCATCCCATAAAGCTTTGCCTCCAAGAGGCGCAAGCGCGCCTCCTCAAAGCTTATTCAAATTCCATGATCAGTTCGTCGACTGCGAGGCTCGCACCTGCTTCCGTGGTAATTCGTTTGACGGTGGCGCGGCGTTCCGCACGCAGAACATTTTCCATTTTCATGGCTTCAACTGTTGCCAGTGGCTGGCCTGCCTCGACCGTATCACCATCTTTGACGAGAACTGAGGTGATCACGCCCGGCATAGGGCAGAGCAGCATCTTCGACGTATCTGGTGGCAGCTTGACAGGCATCAGCTTTGCGAGCTCTGCCACGCGTGGCTTACGAACATGAGCGATCACATCAATGCCGCGCCAGCGCAAACGCCAGCCGGTGCCGGAGCGCAAAACCTTGACAGCAATTGACTTGCCGCCGACCGTGAACGAGCCGAGCTGTTTCCCCGGATGCCAGTCACTGGCGACGGGGAGGCTGTTACCGTCAGCGAAGTTGATTATTGTGCCGCCTTCACCTTCAGCGATCCTGATGGGCAAATTGAAGCCGCCCAGGGTGACGACCCAATCGGTTGATACAGACTGAGCCTGTGAAGAGATACGGCCGGAAATCAGGCCATTGCGCTGTTCAATCGCCATGTTGATCTGCGCTGAAACCGCGGCCAGCACATGCGCGTCTTCTTCAGACACGGTAACGCCCGCAAAGCCGTCGGGATATTCCTCAGCGATGAAGGCTGTGGTCAGCGCGCCTGCGCAAAAACGCGGATGCTCCATAACGGCGGAAAGAAATGGCAGGTTGTGACCGATGCCTTCCACTTCAAACGCATCCAGTGCGTCGCCCATGGCTTCAACAGCGCTGGTCCGGTCCGGTCCCCAGCTGCAAAGTTTTGCAATCATGGGGTCATAATACATTGAGATTTCGCCACCCTCAAAGACGCCGGTATCGTTGCGGATGACAGAGCCATTATCGCGCCGACCTTCGACCGGTGGACGATAATGGGTCAGCCTGCCAATAGAGGGCAGGAAGCTGCGATACGGGTCTTCGGCATAAAGACGGCTTTCGATGGCCCAGCCGTTGAGCTTTACATCGGCTTGATTGATCCGCAGCTTTTCGCCCGACGCCACGCGGATCATTTCCTCAACCAGATCGATGCCCGTGATGAGTTCCGTAACCGGATGCTCGACCTGCAAGCGCGTGTTCATTTCAAGGAAGTAGAAATTGCGCTCGCCATCAACGATGAACTCGACCGTACCGGCAGAATAATAGCCAACAGCCTTGGCGAGAGCCACGGCCTGTTCGCCCATAGCCTTGCGGGTTGCTTCATCGAGGAACGGCGAGGGCGCTTCTTCAATCACCTTCTGATTGCGGCGTTGAATGGAGCATTCGCGTTCGCCCAGATAGGTGACATTGCCGTGCTGGTCGCCGAGTACCTGAATTTCGATATGGCGTGGTTGGGTGACGAACTTTTCGATAAAAATGCGATCATCACCAAACGATGCTTTGGCTTCGTTGCGTGAAAGCTGGAAGCCTTCTCGCGCCTCGTCATCATTCCATGCAATACGCATTCCCTTGCCGCCGCCGCCAGCGGAAGCCTTGATCATCACGGGATAGCCGACTGTACTTGCGATTTTTACCGCCTCGTCTGCATCCTCGATCAGTCCCATATGGCCGGGAACGGTGGATACACCAGCGTCGGACGCGAGCTTCTTGGACGTGATTTTGTCACCCATGGCCTCGATGGCATTCACTGGCGGGCCGATGAAAGTGACATTGGCCGCTTTCAGTGCTTCCGCAAAACGTGGGTTTTCGGACAGGAAGCCGTAACCCGGATGCACCGCATCAGCACCCGTCTCTTTGATCGCCGCCAGTATCTTATCGATCACGATATAGGACTGGTTTGAGGGCGCTGGTCCAATATGCACGGCCTCGTCGGCCATTTTGACATGCAGCGCATTGCGGTCCGCATCGGAATAGACAGCGACCGTGGCAATGCCCATTTTCTTTGCGGTTTTGATAACCCGACACGCGATTTCGCCGCGATTGGCAATGAGGATTTTCTTGATCATCTGTATCGTACCCGTGGCTATCAGAGCGGAATAGTGTCGTGTTTCTTCCATGGCGTGTTCTGGCTTTTGTTACGAAGCGCAGAAAACGCACGGGCGATACGGCGGCGGGAAGAATGCGGCATGATTACTTCGTCGATGAAGCCACGCTCGGCGGCAACGAAAGGATTGGCGAAACGCTCTTCGTATTCCTTGGTGCGGGCGGCGATCTTTTCCGTATCGCCCAGTTCTGAGCGATAGAGGATTTCGGTGGCACCCTTGGCACCCATCACGGCGATTTCGGCAGTCGGCCATGCATAATTGATGTCAGCGCCGATATGCTTTGATGCCATCACGTCATATGCGCCGCCGTAGGCCTTGCGGGTAATGAGAGTGACCATTGGGACGGTCGCTTGTGAATACGCGAATAGAAGCTTCGCGCCGTGCTTGATCACGCCGCCATATTCCTGGCTTGTGCCGGGGAGGAAGCCCGGAACATCGACCAGCGTGAGGATCGGAATGCTGAAAGCATCGCAGAAACGCACGAACCGCGCTGCCTTGCGTGATGAATCAATATCGAGACAGCCAGCCAATACCATCGGCTGGTTGGCGACTACGCCGATTGTCTGGCCTTCCATACGGATGAAGCCGGTGATGATATTTTTGGCGAAGGCTTCCTGAATCTCAAAGAAATCGCCTTCATCCGCCAGTGCGAGGATTAGTTCCTTCATGTCGTAAGGCTTGTTGGCGCTATCCGGGATCAGCGTATCAAGCCGCATTTCAAGACGCGCCGGGTCATCGAAGACAGGGCGAGTGGGCGGCTTTTCGCGATTGTTGAGCGGCAGGAAGTCAAACAGGATGCGTACCTGTTCCAGCGCTTCGATGTCGTTTTCAAATGCACCATCGGCAACGGAAGATTTCTTCGTATGGGTCGAAGCGCCGCCGAGTTCTTCCGCCGTAACAATTTCGTTGGTGACTGTTTTGACCACATCAGGGCCGGTCACGAACATATAAGAGCTGTCGCGCACCATGAAGATGAAGTCTGTCATGGCGGGCGAATAGACCGCGCCACCGGCGCATGGCCCCATGATCACGGAAATCTGCGGAATAACACCTGATGCATCGGCATTGCGTTTGAAAACATCGGCATAGCCTGCGAGCGAAGCAACGCCTTCCTGAATGCGCGCGCCGCCGGAATCATTAAGGCCGATCACAGGGGCACCATTCTGCATGGCCATATCCATGATCTTGCAGATTTTCTGCGCGTGCGTCTCAGACAGAGAGCCACCAAGAACCGTGAAGTCCTGACTGAAGACATAGACCTGCCGACCGTTGATCGTGCCCCAGCCGGTCACAACGCCGTCGCCTGCCACTTTCTGTTTTTCCATGCCGAAGTCGGTACAGCGATGCGTGACATACATATCGAACTCTTCGAACGAACCTTCGTCGAGAAGCACTTCGATTCTTTCGCGGGCGGTGAGCTTGCCTTTGCCGTGTTGCGCATCGATACGCTTTTGTCCGCCGCCAAGACGGGCTTCGGCGCGACGGGCTTCAAGCTGTTCGAGAAGTTCTTGCATTCGCTATAACCTTGAAAGCTATGAATTTGTCTAACTGCTTAGAGCCAGTATGCCGCATTCTGAAAGCTTGAAAAGGTGCGATTGTGTAATTTATAAATTTGCAAATAGCGAAATGCGAATTTGCAAATATGGCACCAAAAAAACTCTATGTTGGCAGGAAGATCCGTGAAATACGTGAGCAGCACAAGACGACACAGTCGGGCTTTGCTGAACGCTTAGGTATTTCAACGAGTTATCTGAATCAAATCGAGAACAATCAGCGTCCGGTTTCGGCGGCTGTGCTGTTGGCATTGGCCGAAAACTATCAGATCGATATTGGTGCGATTTCGCTTGGTGATGATGATCGGCTGTTATCGGCAGTATCCGAGGCGCTGGCCGATCCGGTGTTCGATAATTACAAGCCGAATTTGCAGGAGCTGAAGCTCATCACGCAAAATGCGCCGGGTTTGGCTCATGCGCTGATTGCTTGTCATCAGGCCTATCGGCGCAACAGTGAGCAGCTTGCAAGTCTCGATAACCAGCTCGGTCGCGCGCCTTCTATCGCCGAGCCCGCGCCATATGAAGAAGTGCGAGACTTCTTTCATTTTATCGATAACTATGTTCATGAGCTTGATATTGCAGCAGAAAAGCTCGCGGATGAGCTGAAGATACCGGCGCGCGATATCGGTGTTGCCCTACCGCAATATATGGAGGAGCGCTATCGTGTTCGTGTTGCACGCGCTGATCCCGATGAAGCTATTCTGCGTCGCTTCGATCCAATTGCTCGCGTTCTTTATCTTAATCCCTATTCGCCAGCGTCGACCCGCAATTTCCAAATAGCGTTTCAAATTGCCGAACTGGAGATGGAAGAGCTTGTGACTGCAATTGCTAAGCGTGCGGATTTTCGCTCATTGGAAGCGGTCGAGATTTGCAAAATTGGTTTACGCAATTATTTCGCTGGTGCGCTGGTCTTGCCCTATCAGACGTTTCTTTCAGCCGCCAAAGAGCTGCGGCACGATCTGGAATTGCTAGCCTCGCGCTTTGGGGCAAGTCTGGAGCAGGTCGCGCATCGTCTCAGCACCTTACAACGTTCAGGCCAGCGCGGCGTGCCGGTGTTTTTTGCGCGAATCGACCGTGCCGGAAACATCACCAAGCGACATAGTGCGGCCAAGCTGCAATTTGCGCGTTATGGTGCGGCTTGTCCGTTGTGGAATGTTCATCAGGCATTCGAGACGCCGGGGCGGATCATTCGTCAGTTGGCCGAAACCCCAGACGGCGCGCGTTACCTCTGCGTTGCCACCGAGCTAACCAAGAGCGAGGGCGGGTTTCACGCACCACAGCGTCGTTATGCTATCGCTTTGGGATGTGAAGTCACACACGCGCAGGATTTTGTCTATGCGGATGGGCTGGATATTGCGACACGCTCGGCATTTGATCCGATTGGTGTTTCCTGCCGTATCTGTGACCGAGCTGAATGTGTGCAGCGTGCGGTCCCGCCTCTGAAAAGCCAACTGGCGGTCGATCACGACCGCCGTGGTATCTTGCCTTACAAACTTCTTTAGGCTTTGTTTTTACGCATGTCTTAATCCAAAACCGGTTCCCACTTTTGGGAGACATGCTTTAAAAACCAGCATGTTCCTTGAGGAATTCGGCTTCCTCGCTGGTCGTTTCGCGACCCAGAACATTATTGCGATGGGGAAAACGACCAAAACGCTCGATAATATCGTGATGCTGACGGGCAAAGCCCAACGAGAACTCATCACCCAGCTTTTCGTAAAGATCGACACAGCGTTTCTGATCACTGAGATGTTCGCTGTGCATGAATGGCAGGTAGAAGAACTGACGTTGCTCAGCTGAAAGTTTGCGGTCGAAGTCATGATCGAGCGCCTGCGCTGCAACATCACGGGCGAGGCCGTCACTTTCAAATGAGCGTGGAGAGCCGCGGAACATATTACGCGGGAACTGGTCGAACAGGATGGTCAGCGCGAGTGCACTTTCCGGCTGCTGTTTCCAGTCTTCCAGCTTGTCAGCGCGAGCATCTTCATAAGCTGCCAGAAATTTTTCGCGAATTTCCGCATCGATGTCATCGCTTTTGCTGAACCAGTTTTCGCGCATCTTTGCAGAAAACCAGAAATCGAGGACATCTTGGGGTTGAATGGCCATTACTGCCTCTTTTCAGGTTATGGATTTTGGTTTGGACTGTCGGGCTGCGGGCAGGGCGTCTCGCCCTTCATGTTACGAGACATGCAAGCGAATCGATCAAAGCCTTTGCCTGCATCCATTGCCGCTTTTCCGGCACCACAGCCGGAAAGAACGGCCAGCGAGATCAGTAGGACGACTTTGTTCATCTGGAGCGTTTCCGGTTTCGAAATGATGCCAATCACGGGACTTAATAATAAGCATCGTGACTTCGAGCGGCAATAGTTACAGGGATTTGTGATCAGCCGCGACCGCGATAATTGGGTACAGACTGTTCAGGGATCCAGACATTCTTTGGTGTTTCGCCCGTCTGATAAAACACATCAATCGGGATGCCGCCACGCGGATACCAATAGCCGCCAATGCGCAGCCATTCCGGGTCCAACAGTTCAACAAGTCGCTTGCCGATTGTAACCGTGCAATCCTCATGGAAAGCACCATGATTGCGGAATGAGAACAGGAAAAGCTTGAGCGACTTGCTTTCGACCAGCCACTTGCCCGGAACGTAATCTATCATCAGATGAGCGAAATCCGGCTGTCCGGTCATAGGACATAGAGAGGTGAATTCTGGTGCTGTGAAGCGAACGCAGTACGGCGTTCCTGCTTGCGGGTTTGCAACCCTTTCAAGGATGGCCTCTTCGGGAGATTGTGGTATCGTGCTGTTCGATCCAAGTTGCTTGAGATCGGAATATATCGTCTTTTCAGACATTTGCGTGCCTTTTTAAAAGCCACGGTGCAGTCTTCACGCTTGCATATCAAGCGTTTGTCCTTGTTTTGACCGGGTAGGCTGCGACCGGTGGCAGATTGCCAATGGCTTCGAGTAGCAGTCTTGTACAAGCAGGTAAAGCCCATAGAAAAACCCGCGCTGGGAGGGCGCGGGTTAGTCGGGAGGATTTTTTTTGATCAGCGGCGATCGGAGGAGATCACGCAACCAATTGCAACGCCGATCAAAATTCCGAGTACACCAGCGGTGCCGAAAAGCGTCGTTGCCGTACCAGGGTTTTCCTTGACTGTTTCCGCGACAGCCTGACCACGCTCACGAACAACCTGTGCCGCGTGGCGAAAACGTCCGGATGCATCATCAAACGCATCTTCGGCAGAATCCCTCAGATCGCTTGAGCGGGATGCCAAGGATTTCGACAGGCGCTTCAGTTCACCACGAAGATCAGAAATCTGCTGTTCCAGAGCCTGTTGAACGTCGCTAGCAGTCTTATTGTCGGCCATTTGAAACCTCCATTGGAATTGATGCGGATAAAACGTACCGACAACCAATTGGTTCCATTAGAGGAAAGAGATTTTACCTCTTCAATTTGCTTTCAAAGAAAGGCAGGAGGCTCAAGCCTCGGCCTATACAAACGCCCGCAAGGGCACCAACCGCTTTGAAAAGGAAATCGGCAAATTCACCGTGCCGTCCGGGTGCGAGCCGCTGAAGCAGCTCAAACATGCCTGCGCAACCGACCGTCAGTAGCAGGACTGCCAGCCATTGGCGGGGGTAGGCCAGTGCAAAGAGAAAACCGACCAGAAAAAAAGCAGCAAAACGTTCCAGATCAGCAGGCTCGCCGGTGATCGGACGGAACTGGATTGGGCTGATCGTTACCACGAGGATTAAAACCAGAATCGACCAGGCAGCGATACGCAAAAGTCGCGTCATTAAATAAAGGCCTTCTATTCTGCCGTATAGTTGCCGACAGGTTCGTCCTGACTAGGGTCGCCGCAGCGCTGATACATGCGATCGGTTATTGCTTTTTTCAGCCCGTTCGCAAATGGCAATTCATAATGAGCGATGACATCGACGCCCATGCACCATTTTACGTTCTGCGGTGAGAGACCGTAATTGGTTTCAAGGAAGCCAATGGCATAGTTTATACCTTCTTCGCAATTCTCAGTTGTGCAGAAATTGCCATCTTTTGCCAGTTGACGGATTGAGCCTTTGCCGATCTTCTGGACGATTGGTTCGACGGCAAAGGGAGTTGCCCCGGCAAGCGCAACAATAACCAGTCCAATAAGGGTAAATTTGATAGAGCGCCGCATGAATCGCCGTCAGTTATTGATCCTATTGTCATTTCATAACGCATGGGTGGCACTATGATGGCAAGGTCATACGTTAAATGTAGTGGCTTGTATTAGCCAATGTGCGGGATTGTGACGGTTTAATATTGACTTTTACGTAAATGCGGTTGCACAACATTCGCCTGCATATTGCAAGATTGGAATATTGTGGTGCGCGAATATTATACGATCACAGAACTGACGCGGGAATTCGGGATATCGACCCGGACATTGCGTTTTTATGAGGATGAGGGGCTGATCTCGCCGGTAAGGCGTGGTCGCACACGCTTGTTCAGGCCTTCTGATCGGCATCTTCTGAAGCAGATTATGCGTGGAAAGCGTCTTGGTTTTTCAATCGCCGAGATACACGAAATCGTACAGATGTATCGCGAGCCGCCGGGTGAAACCGGCCAGCTCAAGCTATTGATGAAGCGCGTTGAGGAAAAGCGTG
Organism: Brucella sp. NBRC 12953; assembly: GCF_040369775.1. Classification (NCBI taxonomy): domain Bacteria; kingdom Pseudomonadati; phylum Pseudomonadota; class Alphaproteobacteria; order Hyphomicrobiales; family Brucellaceae; genus Brucella; species Brucella sp. NBRC 12953. The sequence goes on along the minus strand of NZ_BAABSV010000001.1, from coordinate 746,960 downwards.
CCGATCTGCGCCAGAAGCGTCGCGACATTGACGAAACGCTTTCCGAACTCGATCAGGTTGAAGAAGCCTGCATTGAACGTCTTGCAGAACTTGGTGTTTCTACCTGATTTAAGGCTGATTATCCGGCACTGGTGAGCACATCTCGGCGATCTGCTGAACCGTGCTGTTATTGTTCTGGTCAGCCTTGCCGTTAAAGACGTCGTCGAACAGTTTTGCCTTGTCGAGTTCGCTCACAACACAGCCGCAGAACTGCGTGCATAGCGTTTCACTTCCATTCTGAATGCAGGATGCGACGCAGGATTGCATAAAGGCTTGGCGTGGCGCTGGCTGTGCTGGCGGCATGATCTGCGAGAACAGATAGACAAGCGCGATCAGTACAGGCTGATGGATCAGATAGAATGCAAGACTGTGGCGACCGATAAAGGTGAGCGGCTTTTGCAGAAAGGCGGGCTTAATGTCGCCGGATAGTATCGGGAGCCAGTTAAAGCGCTTGAAGATACGTGCCGCCGCTATACCAATCAGCACAGCGCCAAACCATGGAAACAGCGGCACGTAATCGTTGGAGCGAGGCGGGACTGTCGAAAGCCCGATCCATGCAAGCCACATCTGGTTGAAAATATCTGACTGCGCATAAAACGGTGCGGTTATGACGAAAGCTGCCACGATCAGTGTAACAACAGGTGGCAGGCGCAAGAACAGTAGACCCAGCACGCTTGCCAGTGCGATCTGATGCAGAATGCCGAAGAAAATGAAGTTATCGGGTGACATATAGAATGTCACAGCGGAAATGGCTGCTGCTGCCGCTCCGATCTGCAACAGACGCTTTCCCATTGCTTCCCAGCGGATGGCTCTGCCATGCGCGAGCACAAGACTAAAACCGACCAGAAACAGGAAGCTTGATGCGATGCAGCGCGCAAAGAGCTTCCATCCGCCATGTGCTGTCGTTGCCGGTGCCATGTAGCCGAAGAACTCAAGATCCCAGCCGAAATGATAGATCGCCATCGCAATAAGCGCGACGCCGCGCGCAATATCAATGCGCGTCAGGCGAGGACGGCTTGCGGGCGTTACAGTCATTTCAGCATTGCTCTGCATGTTATTTCCTGAGCTGTGACACTAAGAGTCGAGCCGATTCCTATCACATGCGATTGCATGGCTGTAGCACTGGCACGAAAATCAGAATGATTTTTGGAAAGCGCGATGCACCGAATTGAACTATGTCAAAGGACCGGATTCGTTCGGTTCGAGTTATATCGTGCAGCTTATCGGTGGAGATCGCGTTGTTTTTCAGTGTTTCCAAGCTTTTCTGGCTGTTTTTTCAGCCGCTGACAATCATCCTCGTATTTCTGTTGATCGCACTTTTGCTGATCTGGACCGGCTTTAGAAAACTCGGGCTTACAACGCTTATTGCCGCTGTATTGGTGTTGTTTATCAGCGCTTATACAACGCTTGGCACCGTGTTGCTTGCGCCGCTGGAAGATCGCTTTGCAAAACAGACCGAGCTCCCGCAACGTGTTGATGGCATTGTGGTTCTGGGCGGCTACATGAATGGTGACATCAATGAGGGGCGTCCCGGATTTGAATTGAACAGCGCTGCCGATCGAATTTTTGAGACGATGCGGCTTGCACGACTTTATCCCGACGCGAAAGTCATCGTGTCCGGTGGGGACGGTGCTTTCTTTGAAGACGCCAAGCCCGAAGCCGATAGCACACGCACAATGTTGTCTGATCTGGGCTTTTCAGGTGATCGCTTCATTTTTGAGAACAAATCCCGCAATACAGTAGAAAATGCGGAGTTTTCCAAGGCGCTCGCTGAACCAAAGCCCAGTGAAACATGGCTTCTGGTGACGTCGGCCTATCATATGCCGCGGTCTATCGGGTGCTTCCGCAAAGCAGGCTTTGACGTTGTTGCATGGCCGGTTGATTATAAGACACCAGCAAAGCAGGGCCTTTCAATCTATCTTGAATCGCCGAACGAAGCCTTGTCGCGCTTTAGTGTAGCAATGCGTGAATGGGTAGGGCTTACAGCCTATTGGATGACCGGCAAGACAGATATGCTGCTGCCTCAACCCTGATGCCCCATTTCTGCCGTGACTTTAAAGCTTTTGTTAAGCATAGCTGTTGTTAAGGTTCTGATACTAAATCAGTTTTTGAATCGTGCTGTTGCGAGATGATGAAATGCGCCGCATTTCCGCCATTTTTCACAGTTGCGTTTCATCTGCGTCAGGATTATATCTCCGGTAACAGCGTTGTGAAGGACGCTGCTTATAAGAGTTGCACAACAAGGTTGTAAAAAAATCTCCATGGACGAAACCGTTCAAAAATCCTGCTGGGGCGTGACGCTCTGGGCAGTCGTTGGCCTCGCTACAATCATTCTCATGGCTTATCTTTTCTCCGCTTGATGCAGATGCATTCGGTCCCGAAAAGTTGAATGGCTTTTCGGATATGGCTTTGCATTGAAAATGGACAGAACGTGCGTTCGTATCTTAATTGAGGTTCGACGTGCTATGGAGTTGCGTAAACCGGAAATTTAATGCCGCATTTCGGCATTCTGTTGGCGTTGTTCCTCTCCTACACTATCTGTTAATGGTGTAATATTATTGCGCATTGGCGCGTGACATTGCGCTGCCCGTTTGCGGGGCGAAATAGGTGTAGAATGTTTCTGTCGGTATTCGATCTGTATAAAATTGGTATTGGGCCTTCGAGTTCGCACACGATGGGTCCGATGACGGCTGCCCATATGTTCCTCGATGAACTGGTCAGCGGCAATTGGCCGAAGCCCGCCAATGCCAAGGTTTATCGATTGAAGGCGAGCCTGCATGGCTCACTCGCCTATACCGGCGTCGGCCACGCCACGGATCGCGCTGTGATTTTGGGCCTTTGTGGTTTCACACCTGATTCGATTGATCCGGATATTATGGATAGCGAAGTCGAGAAGGTTTCGCGTGCCAGGACGGTTCAGCCCGCTGGGCATCCGGCATATCAGTTTGATCCTAAGACCGATTTGGTTCTTGATCGTAAGACGCCTTTGCCCGGCCATGCGAATGGCATGGCTTTCGAGGCATACGACAAAAGTGACCGATTGCTGCTCCGCCGTGTGTACTTTTCGATTGGCGGCGGCTTTGTTGTGACTGCGGAAGAATTGAGCCGCGTGCAGACCAGTGGTGGAAAGCGCGAGGAAAAGGCCAATGTGCCTTATCCGTTCAACAATGCAGCTGAAATGCTCGCTATGGCACGTTCAAGTGGGCTTTCCATTGCCGACATGAAGCGCGCCAATGAAGAGTGCCATATGTCGTGCCTTGATCTCGACGAAGGTCTTGATCGCATCTGGGGTGCGATGCGCGGTTGTATCGAACGTGGCCTGAGCCGCGATGGTATCATGCCGGGGGGCTTGAAGGTCCGTCGCCGTGCGCGTCAGCTATTTGAGCGTCTGGAAGACGATTGGCGCAACAACAAGCTGAATCCGCTGCTCGCAAATGACTGGCTGTCCGTCTATGCGATGGCCGTCAACGAAGAGAATGCTTCGGGCGGGCGTGTTGTAACCGCACCGACCAATGGTGCGGCGGGTGTCGTGCCTGCTGTTCTGCGATATTACCTTCATTTCCACGACGATGCCGATGCAAAGGGCATTCGAGACTTCTTGCTGACGTCAGCGGCAATTGGTGGCGTGATCAAGCACAATGCTTCGATCTCAGGCGCAGAAGTCGGTTGTCAGGGTGAGGTCGGTTCTGCATCAGCTATGGCCGCTGCCGGTCTTGCGGCTGTTATGGGCGGCACGCCTGAGCAGATTGAGAATGCAGCTGAAATAGCGCTTGAGCATCATCTGGGCATGACCTGCGATCCGGTAGCCGGTCTCGTGCAGGTGCCTTGTATTGAACGCAATGCGCTTGGCGCTGTGAAGGCTGTTACGGCTGCATCGCTCGCTGTTAAGGGGGATGGCCAGCATTTCGTGCCGCTTGATGCCTGTATCGAAACAATGCGTCAGACGGGTCACGATATGAGCGAGCGCTACAAGGAAACCAGTCAGGGCGGACTGGCCGTCAATGTGGTTGCCTGCTGAGGATAACATTCTTATCACTTGAAGCCTGCATTCAGCTTGGCTAAATCAGCCTCATGGCACTTAATCTCGTCAAACTTTGCGTCGGCTGCGATAGCATCGAAGATCTCGCAGCCTGGATCGATTTCAGGCTTGCGGAGCAGCGCGCTGCCGGGCTTGTCCCGGAACAGTTTCACACGACACGCATGGTTCCCAAACGTACTGATGAACTGCTTGAAGGCGGATCGCTTTACTGGGTGATCAAAAGCAATGTTCAATGCCGCCAGCGCTTGCTCGATATTCGCCCGTTTACGGATGAGCAGGGCATCAATCGCTGCCTTCTGGTACTGGAGCCGAAAATCCATCCGACTCAGTGGCAACCACGTCGCGCTTTTCAGGGCTGGCGTTATCTCAGTGAAAACGAGGTTCCGCTTGATGAAGCCGCTGGTAAGTCGGGCAGGGCAGCATTGCCGCCAGAGCTTCGGCAGGAACTTGCAGCGCTGGGATTGCTTTAGTTTACAAACAAAAAAGGCCCGTCGAAATGACGGGCCTTTTTTGTAGGTGAGATATTTCAGCTCTCAATCGTGATGCGTACTGCCACTTTGTCGGACGTAACCGGCAGGGTCATACGCATCATAGTGCGCGGCTGCACCATGCGGCGATTGCGAGCGGCGTGGCCAACCAGCAATCCAACCAGATCACGCGTATGGAAACCTTTTCCATGACGCACATCGGCAAGACGAATCGCAGCCTGCTTAAGAGCCTGAACGGAGAACAGTGAACCAAGTCCGGATGGGCGAGGCGCTTGTTCAGTCCATATGCTGGACTTCAGAGCATATTGTCCGATCGTTTCATTCATATTCGACATCTCGAAACCCTCTACGCAATACTATTTCCGGGTTTAAAGCGGTTACGAGAGAGCTTCCCCTCTCGCTCGGATTAATTGGCGACTGCGTAGCAGCCAAAGTTCTTCTTCTTGAGCGATGCGCATGCATCCCATGCAGCCTGCTTCGAGGAGAAGCCTACAAAGCGAGCACGGTAGAAAGTGGAGTTACCCTTCACGAATGTTTCAGTGTAAGGCGATGCGGAACGAAGTGGCGCACCGACTGATGAAGAGACCTTGGTCAACATATCGCGTGCCTGGCCTTCGCTTGGCAGCGAGCCAACCTGAATGGCCCAACCACCGGAAGCGGGTGCTGATGCTGTCGTTACAGGGTCGATATCGTGTGCTGGAGCCGATGGAACTGCGGCCTTTGGCGTTGGGCGCACAGCTGCCTGCGCTGCCATTACAGCTGGGCGCTGTGTCGGTGCGGCGAGAGCCAGAACCTGTGGCTGGTCAATATCGCCTTCGCCGCTTTCGTTGTTGATGACGTCAGCAACTTCAGTGGTCTGACGAGCAACCGGAACCGGTGCATTACGTGCCTTTGGCAGATCAACCGATGCGACAACCTGTGGAACTTCACCACGCATTGCAACAAGCGGTTCCGAAACGCGGCCACGAGTGGCTGCAGGAAGATACTTGCGGATCAGCTGGGTCATGTGTGCATCGCGGCTGGCGCCGGTGTTGCCGCCCATGACAACGGCAACGAGACGACGACCGTCATAGTTGACCGATGAAGCGAGGTTGTAGCCCGATGCATTGGTGTAACCGGTTTTAATACCGTCAACGCCTTCAACACGACCGAGCAGGCGGTTGTGACCATTGATTGTCTGACCACGGAACACGAAGCTACGACGCGAGAAGTATGAAAACTCCTGCGGGAAGTGCTGACGAAGCGCAATGCTGAGGATTGCCATGTCGCGTGCAGTCGTAACCTGCGACATGTTCGGGAGGCCCGACGCGTTGCGGAAAGTGGTGTTTGCCATGCCCAGACGACGGGCTTTGGCCGTCATCATCTGTGCAAAACGCTCTTCCGAGCCGCCAAGGAATTCGCCCGAAGCAGTTGCAACGTCGTTGGCTGACTTGGTCACCATGGCGAGAATAGCATCTTCAACACGGATGGTCTGACCTGGCTTGAAGCCAATCTTTGTCGGTGGACGCGCTGCTGCATAAGAAGAGATAGGAATACGGGTATCTTTATTGATACGACCTGACTTCATGCCTTCAAATAGCATGTACATGGTCATCATCTTGGTCAGCGATGCCGGATAGCGTTTAGCGTCTGCGTTGGATGCAAACAGCGTTTTTCCGGTGTTCGCATCGATCACAATAGCGGCATATCTGTCATTTGCCACAGCAGGAACTGTCGTTGAGGCCGTAGAGCAGCCTGTTACAACAGCGAGAAGAAGTGTGGCTTGCGCCGCTCTTTTCAAGGCATATGCTACTTTGCTGAATGCGGTACGCACGATGATGACCTGCCTGTATTCCGGTTTTTTTGAACTGCGGCGCAAAGGGCACACAGCTGTCTAATTCCGTAACCTTACTGTCATCAGCGTTACCAATCCGTTTATGGTAACTACAATATTCATAAATTTTCAAAAAATGTGCCCAGCGGTTTCGGGTGCTCATTCGTCTTATTGATAGCTATTTTTGATTTTGAACATCTTTCGATGGTTGCCTACTCGTAAAAGTGACTGAGATAACTGTGCCAATGCAGCACCTTGCAATAAGTCTCGGTTGCAAGTGTCGATGAAGGGCTTAAAATCAGATCATGACGCCCTACATATGAGGGCAGGCAGGCCAGATAGTTGGGCATTCGGGTGTTAGGTTTCATGAGGCATTTTAATCCAGTCATGCAGAGCAAGACCAACGGCGGGAACGGACCGGATAACGGTACGGTTGTGGTCACGCGTACGCAGCCTAAAACCAAGAAGCCAAGCCTCTATCGTGTCCTGCTTCTCAATGATGACTACACTCCTATGGAGTTTGTCATTCATGTCCTGCAGCGGTTTTTTCAAAAGAATATGGACGACGCAACGCGTATTATGTTGCATGTTCATAACCACGGTGTCGGTGAGTGCGGTGTATTCACTTACGAAGTTGCCGAAACCAAGGTTAGCCAGGTCATGGATTTTGCCCGCCAAAACCAGCATCCATTACAATGTGTAATGGAGAAAAAGTGAGGTCATATGCCATCGTTTTCTCCCAGCCTTGAAAGGGCGCTGCATCAAGCGCTTACCATCGCGAACGAGCGGCATCACGAATATGCGACGCTCGAACACCTCTTGCTTGCCCTGATCGACGATCAGGACGCGGGCGCAGTGATGCGCGCCTGTAACGTCGATCTCGAGCATCTCAAACGGATCGTGACCGATTATATCGACCGTGAACTGGACAATCTCGTCACCGGCTATGACGAGGATTCCAAGCCGACGGCAGCTTTCCAGCGCGTGATCCAGCGCGCCGTGATTCACGTCCAATCCTCAAACCGTGAAGAAGTTACCGGCGCGAATGTGCTGGTTGCCATCTTTGCCGAGCGCGAAAGCCATGCTGCCTACTTCCTGCAGGAGCAGCAGATGACGCGCTATGATGCCGTCAATTATATTTCGCACGGCATTTCAAAACGCACGCAGAGCAGCGAAACGCGTACGCCGCGTGGCGCTGAAAGCCCGAGCGAAGAACGTACGAGTGTGGAGCCGGAAGAAGGCGCAAAGAAAAAGCAGGATGCGCTTACTGCCTATTGCGTCAATCTGAATGAGAAAGCCAAGTCCGGTCGTATCGATCCGCTGATCGGTCGTGACAGCGAGATCAGCCGCACGATTCAGGTTCTCTGTCGTCGCTCCAAGAACAACCCGCTTTATGTGGGTGATCCGGGCGTTGGTAAAACCGCAATCGCCGAAGGTCTGGCAAAGCGAATCGTGGAAGGCGATGTGCCTGAAGCGCTTGCTGATGCCACGATCTTCTCGCTCGACATGGGTACGCTGCTTGCCGGTACACGTTATCGCGGTGATTTCGAAGAGCGTCTGAAGCAGGTCGTAAAGGAGCTCGAAGAATATCCGGGTGCGGTTCTGTTCATCGACGAAATTCACACCGTCATCGGTGCCGGCGCCACTTCGGGCGGTGCGATGGATGCATCGAACCTGCTAAAGCCAGCGCTTTCTTCGGGTGCAATCCGTTGCATTGGTTCGACGACATATAAAGAATATCGTCAGTTCTTCGAGAAGGATCGCGCTCTGGTGCGTCGTTTCCAGAAGATTGATGTCAATGAGCCATCGATTCCGGATGCGATCGAGATCATGAAGGGTCTGAAGCCGTATTTTGAAGACTTCCATAAAGTCAAATATACGGTTGATGCCATCAAGTCGGCTGTAGAGCTTTCTGCACGCTATATCTCCGACCGCAAGTTGCCCGACAAAGCCATCGACGTGATCGATGAAACTGGTGCAAGCCAGATGCTTCTGCCGGAAAACAAGCGCAAGAAGACCATTGGCGTCAAGGAAATCGAAGCAACCATTGCCACCATGGCGCGGATACCGCCGAAATCTGTTTCGAAGGATGACGAGCAGGTGCTCGCACATCTCGAATCGGAACTGAAGCGCGTTGTCTATGGTCAGGATCTGGCGATTGAAGCGCTTTCCTCTGCAATCAAGCTTGCCCGCGCAGGTTTGCGGGAAGCAGACAAGCCAATCGGCTCCTATCTGTTCTCCGGCCCAACAGGTGTCGGTAAGACGGAAGTGGCCAAGCAGCTTGCTTCTTCGTTGGGCGTTGAACTGCTTCGTTTCGACATGTCGGAATATATGGAGCGTCACACTGTATCGCGTTTGATCGGTGCCCCTCCGGGATATGTCGGCTTTGATCAGGGTGGCCTTCTGACCGATGGTGTCGATCAGCATCCGCATTGCGTGCTGTTGCTCGACGAAATCGAAAAGGCGCATCCAGACCTCTACAACATTCTGTTGCAGGTTATGGATCATGGCTCGCTCACCGATCACAACGGCAAGAAGATCGATTTCCGCAACGTGATTCTGATCATGACCACCAATGCCGGTGCCGCCGATATGGCAAAGGCTGCGATTGGTTTCGGTTCGACACGGCGCGAAGGCGACGACATGGAAGCGATCAACCGGCTATTCACGCCGGAGTTCCGCAACCGTCTCGACGCAATCGTTCCATTCGGTCCGCTGCCGGTTCCGGTCATTCATCAGGTCGTTCAGAAGTTCGTGCTGCAGCTCGAGGCACAGCTTGCAGAACGTGGCGTGACATTCGAACTGACCGAGCCTGCTATCGCATGGCTTGCTGACAAGGGTTATGACGAGCGCATGGGCGCGCGTCCGCTGGCTCGTGTGATTCAGGAACACATCAAGAAGCCATTGGCCAATGAAGTGTTGTTCGGCAAGCTCAAGCATGGCGGTACGGTTCGCGTCGATGTGACGACAAAGGACGACGGCAAGACCGATCTTGCTCTTGAGACTGTTTCCGACAAGCCGGTTACTCCGAAGAAGGATATTCCGGCTGAAAAGAAGCAGCCTGTGCGCAAGAAGGCAGCACCGAAGAAGGCTGAAAAGGAAAAGGTTCTGGCTGGCAAGGATGAGGCCGCGCCAAAACCTGCCACCAAGGCTTCGACGGCGAAATCGTCGGTTCCTAAAGTGCCGCGTAAGAAATAAGAACTTAAAAAGGCCCTTCACATGAAGGGCCTTTTTTATTGACCGCATTTGCGGCTGAAAAACCGCTTCGCACTTTTGGCTTAAATACGTCTTCAGTTTTTAATATGCGTTATCCTGCGCAAAACCGCTTCGCACTTTTGTTGGAAATGCTTTAGTTTGAAGCATGTCTTCGAGTCTTTCCCCCAGTTCTGACCAACAGTCAGCAGAGCAATCTGGCCATCTTGGCTGGTTTTTTCGCGGTACGCGCCGAATCGTGAGCGTACCTGCCATTTTGCTGATGAGTTCTTTTATTGGCTTTTCAGGGCTGGCAATTGAAAGCGGCATAACAGCTGGGCAGGCGGTGTTTATGACACTGACCATTTGGGCTCTGCCTGCAAAGGTCGTACTCATTGGTGCGATTAGCGCCGGGGTATCAATCCCAGCAGCGGCCTTGGCTGTCGGATTGTCGTCTGTTCGCCTCATGCCGATGGTGGTGGCGCTTTTACCAGAATTGAAAGGCCCAAAGACACGCAAGCTGACGCTTGCGGCCCTATGCCATTTTGTGGCGGTGACGGCCTGGGTCATGGCAATGGAAGAGCTGCGTAACGTGCCGCGCAATATGCGGACTAGCTATTTTGCAGGGATCGGCACGGTTCTTGTCGGCACGAATGCGCTTGTGGTCGCCTTGGTTTATATGCTGTCGGCATCTTTTCCGCCTGTCGTGTTTGCAGCGCTTTTCATGCTCACGCCGATGTACTTTCTAACATCGCTCTGGAGATCGGCCCGCGAACGGGCGGGGCAGATTGCGATGGTTTCGGGCATCGTGCTTTTCCCGATCTTCCACCAGCTTGCACCGGGCTATGATCTGCTTCTGACTGGTATTTTCGGCGGGCTGATTTCATTCGCCTTTCACCGCTCGCGCAAGGCGAGCAAGGAGGCTCTGCAATGAATTGGGACAGCTATTCCGATTGGTGGTGGCCGCTTGTATTCATCCTGCTTGCAGGAGCACTTCCAACATACATCTTCCGCGTCATGGGAGTGGTTGTCGGTGGCCGGGTACGTGAGGATTCGGAGGTTCTGGTGTTTGTGCGCTGTGTTGCGACGGCACTCGTTGCAGGCGTGATCGCACAGCTTATTCTGTATCCGAACGGGGAGCTCGCAAACTCCCCGATGTGGCTTCGTGTTGGATCGGCAGCTGCCGGATTCGTCGCTTATCTTATCGCGGGCAAGCGCTTGCTTGTCGGTATTGTGGTGGCAGAAGCGCTGCTGATTGCCGGATTGTTGAGCTTATAAAGACGATTCTTATCAAAGTGCTGCGCGGATTTTCTCAGCATTTGCTGTAAGTACGGCCGCGTCTTCCATTTTTCCGGTGTGAGGCTTCAGTTCTATACCTTCAAAACGTGGGATGACGTGGAAGTGCAGGTGGTAAACTGTCTGACCCGCTGCAGGTTCATTGAACTGAATGACCGTGACGCCATCCGCATCAAAAGCCTTTTTCACGGCATTCGCGATCTTCTGTACTGCTTTGATGGCTTCGGCGAGCGCTTCCGGCTTTGCATCAAGCAGGTTGCGTGAAGGAGCTTTTGGAACAACCAGCGTGTGGCCGGTTCCCTGTGGCATGACATCCATGAATGCCACAACATCATCCGTTTCATAGACGCGCGTTGACGGAATCTCGCCGCGCAGGATTTTTGCAAAGATGTTGTTGTCATCATAGGTGGCGGACATACTGTTCTCTCCAGTTCAGTCTCTTGTTCGGTTGTTATCGTCATGCCTGCTTGAAGGGCGTGTGCTCTTCCAGTGCTGCATGTATCTGATCAACTTCTCGCCGCTCACGTTCCAGATAGTCGCTGACAGCGCGGCGGAAACCTTCATGCGCAATATAATGCGCGGAATGGGTCGTAACAGGCACATAGCCACGCGCAAGCTTGTGCTCGCCCTGTGCACCTGCTTCCACAACCCGTAATTTGCGATCAATCGCGAAGTCTATCGCCTGATGGTAGCAAACCTCAAAATGGAGGTATGGGTGATCCTCGATACAGCCCCAGTGACGTCCATAAAGTGTATCGCTACCAATGAAATTGATTGCACCGGCAATGTAACGACCATTACGTTTCGCCATGACCAGCAGGATATCCTGCGCCATCGTTTCGCCAATCAGCGAGAAAAACTTGCGGTTGAGATAGGGGCGGCCCCACTTCCGGCTGCCTGTATCAATATAGAATTCATAAAAGTCATCCCAGACCGATTCCGTCAACTCCTTGCCGGTCAGCCAGTCGATTTCGATGCCTTCTGAAAGCGCCTCTCGGCGTTCTTTTTTGAGAGCTTTACGTTTTCTCGACACAAGCTCATTTAGAAAATCATCATAATCGGAAAAGCCATTGTTTATAAAATGAAACTGCTGATCGGTTCGATGCAGAAAACCGGCTGCTTCGAGCGATGAAATCTCGGTTTGGGGCGCGAATGTAACGTGAGCAGAAGAAGCGCCTGTCTGATCAGTGAGTTGCCGAAGCCCCGTCGCGAGAGCAACCTGGATGGCTTCGGGTTCAAACTCCCGATGGTGAAGCAGGCGCGGGCCGGTTGCGGGTGTGAACGGAACTGATGCCTGAAACTTGGGGTAGTAACGACCGCCTGCGCGTTCAAAAGCATCTGCCCAGCCGTGGTCGAATACATATTCGCCCTGACTATGGCCTTTCAGGTAATTGGGAATTGCCCCGATAAGATACCCCTGATCGTCCTCGAGGCGCAGATAGTGAGGCAACCAGCCAGCCTGTTGTGACACGGAGCCTGACTGTTCCAGCGCCAGAAGAAATGCGCGGGAAATAAACGGATTATAATTGCCATCCTGCCGGGAAGTTCCGGCAAGATGGTTCCATTCGTCTTCCGAAAAGTCGCCAACGCTTTCAACGATGCGAAGAGCGAAGCTTTGCTCAGTCTGCTTCTCGTCGTCACTCATGGCGAAATGTCCTGTTAAGCGACCAGTGCGCGCGGATCGAAGCCTTCAAAGGTGATCTGATCCACGTTGAGATCGCTATGCTTTTTCATTTCTGCATCGCGTACTGTCCAGCTGATAACCGGAAGGGCGAGCTTTTCCCGAACGAAGCTGACGAATGGGTTCGGCAGGTGATGCACATTATAGGATACAAAGGAAATCTGATGCGCGAGCATTGAGAAATGCGCTTCGAAATCCTTTGTACGCGTGCCTTCGGCTGTCAGGCCTCCCGTGATGCCGGGAGCGTCGCTTGCAAACAGTCGAACCAGATGATGGTCGAAAGACATGATTGCAGCTTCGCCCTTATAAGCAGCGAGTTCTTTTGCAACAGCCGCCACGAGACCATCATCACGGCCTTCGATGCCTTTGAGCTCAATCACGACAGGCACGCGGCCAGCAATCAGATCAAGCATCTGTTTGAGCGTTGGCGCGCGATCAGCGGTGCCGCCAATATGAAGCTCAGTAGCCTCTGCGAGCGTCAGATCGCTGATACGGCCTTCGCGCCCGGTAAGGCGCTTGAGGTCATCATCATGAAACACGATGACGCCGCCGTCTTTGGTCAGATGCACGTCGCATTCAATTGCAAAGCCAGCTTTCGCTGCTGCATCAAAGGCTGCGAGCGTGTTTTCCCAGCGATCTTTATTGAGATCGTGGAGGCCACGATGCGCAATTGGCTGTTTCTTGAGCCATTCAGGAGATGACATTATGCAACCTCGATGATTGCTTCGATTTCAACCGGTGCATTCAGCGGCAGGCTTGCAACGCCGACAGCTGAGCGGGCGTGTTTGCCAGCATCGCCGAGGACAGCGACGAGAAGATCTGATGCGCCATTGGCAACCAGATGCTGTTCAACGAAATCAGCTGTCGAGGAAACGAATACGGTGATCTTTACGATGCGCTTGATCTTGTTCAGATCGCCAAGAGCTGCTTTTGCCTGTGCGAGAATATTGACGGCGCAGGCGCGTGCCGCGGCCTGGCCGTGAGCAACCGTCAGCGCATCGCCGATCTGACCAGTGTGAATGAGCTTGCCGTTTTCCAATGGAAGCTGGCCCGAAGTCAGCAACAGAGGGCCGGTTTGCGCGAAAGGCACATAGTTTGCAGCCGGTGCTGCAGCTTCCGGTAAAGATATACCCAGATTTTTAAGACGGCTGTCGATTGTGTCGGTCATTCCATTAATCCTTGCTAACTTAATGCCTTTCGCACCCGATACATTAAATAGAATCGGTGAAGCTTTTGGGGAGGGTGCGTTTTTTGCCTCGCTTCCGCCACGAGTTTTTTTATCATGCTCCTCAATAGATCGGGAGATTCATGTATGCGTTTTTTGAGAATGGCATTTGCGGCGACTGGAGCGGCAGTTTGTGTTTGGGGTGGTTCGGCAACGATTGCCAATGCTGCTTCGACGGTAACGTTGGTTCCGCATCGCGCAGTGTATGATCTCACATTGGATCGCGCCGATGAGAAATCCGGGATTAGTGGCCTGACGGGGCGTATGGTCTATGAGTTCAATGGCTCGGCTTGCGAAGGCTATACGACGAATTTTCGCTTTGTGACGCGCATCGATATGGATGAGCAGCCGCAACGCGTGACCGATCAGCAGACGACAACGTTTGAAAGCGGCAACGGCAAGGATTTCCGTTTCGTCAACAAAACCTTCGTTGACAAGGAACTGGTCAAGGAAGTTCGTGGCGATGCCAAGGTTGCAGATGGCAAGACCCTTGTCGAACTGACCAAGCCGAAGGAGAACAAGCTCGATCTCAAGGCGACGCAGTTTCCGACGATGCATATGGAAGAGCTGATCGCCAAAGCGGTAGCTGGTGAAAAGTTCTATCAGACGTCTCTTTATGATGCGTCGGAAGATGCGGACCGCGTTGTCTCGACGACGGTTGTCGTTGGTAAGGAGCAGGAAGCCAAGAACGACGAAACCAAAGCCATGGGCAAGTTCACGAAGGACAATGTCTGGCCGGTGACGATCTCCTACTTCGACGACAAGGAAAAACAGGACGGTCTTCCAATCTATCGCATCAACTTCAAGCTTTACAAAAACGGTATCACCCGCGACTTGACTATGGATTACGGTGATTTCGCCATGCGTGGAAAGCTGGTTAAGCTTGATGTCTATGATGACAAAGCGCCCAAAGCGGATTGCAAATAGGTCGTTTGCCACAGCCTTTGGCGTTATAATGGTCGCAAGGCTTGCATTTATCGGCGTGTTGGTTTAACAGCGCGCCTATTCCACACACGGGATTGGGCTTTTGCAGGGAGAAATCCTGCCTCAGCCTCCGGTGGCGAGCAATCGCCTCAGCCCGTGGAGGTTCAACCGGAAAAGGAAAATACAGATGGCATTGCCTGAATTCAGCATGCGTCAGCTTCTGGAAGCTGGTGTTCACTTCGGTCACCAGACCCACCGCTGGAACCCAAAGATGGCTCCTTACATCTATGGCGACCGCAACAACATCCACATTCTTGATCTGTCCCAGACCGTTCCTCTGCTGCACAACGCGCTGAAGATCGTTTCGGACACCGTTGCTCGCGGCGGTCGCGTTCTGTTCGTTGGTACGAAGCGCCAGGCTTCGGACATCATCGCTGACGCAGCAGCTCGTTCGGCTCAGTACTACGTCAATGCACGCTGGCTCGGCGGCATGATGACCAACTGGAAGACGATCTCGAACTCGATCCAGCGTCTGCGCAAGCTCGACGAAATTCTCGCTGGCGACGCTCAGGGTTACTCGAAGAAGGAACGCCTGAACCTCGAACGCGAACGCGAAAAGCTTGACCGCGCTCTCGGCGGCATCAAGGACATGGGTTCGGTTCCTGACCTGATGTTCATCATTGACACCAACAAGGAAGCAATTGCTATCCAGGAAGCCAAGCGTCTTGGTATTCCAGTTGTTGCAGTTATTGATTCGAACTGCGATCCAGACCAGATCGACTTCCCAATCCCAGGCAACGACGACGCTGCACGCGCTATTTCGCTCTATTGCGATCTGGTTGCTCGCGCTGCTCTCGACGGTATTGCACGTCAGCAGGGCGCTCTCGGCATCGACGTTGGCGCACAGGCTGAAGCTCCTATCGAGCCAGCTCTCGAAGCTCCAGCTGAAGGCGCATAATCAGCGCTCATGAATTTCATCCATCCGTCACATGACGGGTGGATAACTTCATTCGTTCCGATGCAATGAGCGTCGGTTAAAAGTTGGCACACCCATTCGGTGTGCCTTCGCTTTCGTGAAAGGCGACACAATGAGCATTTCCGCATCACAGGTTAAAGAACTCCGCGAACTGACCGGCGCAGGCATGATGGACTGCAAGGCAGCGCTTGCTGAAACCAACGGCGACGTAGAAGCCGCTGTTGATTGGCTGCGCGCCAAGGGTATCGCTAAGGCTGACAAGAAGGCTGGCCGTACGGCTGCTGAAGGTCTGGTTGGCGTTGCTGCTTCCGGCAACAAGGCTGTAGTCGTTGAAGTCAACTCCGAAACCGACTTCGTTGCTCGTAACGACGCTTTCCAAGATCTCGTCCGCAAGATCGCTCAGGCTGCTCTTTCGACCGACGGTTCGTCTGAAGCTGTTGCTGAAGCAAACATCGACGGCAAGTCCGTTACGCAGGTTGCTAAGGACGCAGTTGCGACCATTGGTGAAAACATCAGCTTCCGTCGTTCGGCAGCTCTTGAAGTTTCCAAGGGTGCAGTTGCTACCTACATCCACAACGGTGTTTCGGATGGCCTCGGCAAGCTCGGCGTTCTCGTTGCAATCGAAACCGAAGGCAATGCAGAAGCTGCAACGGCGTTCGGTCGTCAGGTTGCGATGCACGTTGCTGCTATCAACCCACTCGCTCTGACCGCTGCTGACGTTGATCCAGCTGCTGCAGAACGCGAAAAGGCGATCTTCATCGAGCAGGCTCGTGAATCGGGCAAGCCAGATGCAATCATCGAAAAGATGATTGAAGGCCGTATGCGCAAGTTCTATGAAGAAGTTGTTCTTCTTTCGCAGGCTTTCGTTATCAATCCTGATCTGACTGTTGAAGCTGCCCTCAAGGAAGCTGAAAAGTCGATCGGCGCTCCTGCTAAGATCACTGGCTTTGCACGTATCGCTCTCGGTGAAGGCATCGAGAAGGAAGAAAGCGATTTCGCTGCTGAAGTTGCTGCTGCAGCCAAGGGCTAATTCGTCTTTTCATCTGAAAAGGCTTTTGATTATGAAGGGCATCGCGTGACAACGCGGTGCCCTTCGTGTATCGGAACCCCAATACTAACAGTTGATCACAATCTGCGGAGAACACTCCATGTCCGTTAAGTCCGCCTATAAACGCGTTCTTTTGAAAGCCTCGGGCGAGGCATTGATGGGCAGTCAGGGCTTTGGCATCGATGTTTCGGTTGCTGACCGTATTGCCAATGATATCAAACAAGCCCGGGAGCTTGGTGTTGAGGTGGGCGTCGTTATTGGCGGCGGAAATATTTTCCGTGGCGTAGCGGTTGCATCCAAGGGCGGCGATCGCGTGACAGGCGACCATATGGGGATGCTTGCCACCGTGATCAATTCGCTGGCGCTGCGTACTTCGCTTCACAAGATCGGCGTGGATGCGGTTGTTCTCTCCGCCATAGCAATGCCTGAAATTTGCGAGAGTTTCTCGCAGCGACAGGCAACTGCTTATATGGACGAGGGCAAGGTTGTGATCTTTGCAGGCGGCACGGGCAATCCTTTCTTCACGACAGATTCTGCGGCAGCTCTGCGTGCAGCTGAAGTGGGCGCCGATGCGCTTCTTAAAGGTACTCAGGTTGACGGCATCTATTCCGCCGATCCGAAGAAAGACCCAACCGCAACGCGATTTGACGCGCTTACGCACAAGGAAGTTCTTGATCGCGGGCTTGCCGTCATGGATACAACGGCGGTCGCCCTTGCACGCGAGAACAACATTCCGATAATAGTCTATTCCATCCATGAAAACGGCGGCTTGGCCGAAATTCTACAAGGCAAAGGACGCTGCACGATCGTTTCCGATAATTGATCGGCGTATTGATCGTTTGTCTTGTCGCGCACTGAAGGAGAACATGCATGAGCGATGTTTTTGACATCAACGACCTGAAGCGACGCATGGAAGGCGCTGTTAATGCCCTGAAGCATGACCTTGGTGGTCTGCGTACGGGTCGCGCTTCTGCAAGCTTGCTCGAACCAATCACGATTACGGCTTACGGATCTGAAATGCCGATCAATCAGGTTGCCAATATTACGGTACCTGAATCGCGTATGCTGTCAGTTTCCGTATGGGATAAGACCATGGTTGGCGCTGTAGAGCGTGCGATTCGTGATTCCGGTCTCGGCCTTAATCCGATTACTGACGGTATGACGTTGCGTATTCCTTTGCCGGAGCTCAACGAACAGCGCCGCAAGGAACTGGTCAAGATTGCGCATCAGTATGCTGAACAGGGTCGTATTGCAGTCCGTCACGTTCGTCGTGACGGTATGGATACGCTGAAGAAGCTCGAGAAAGACGGCGATATCAGCCAGGATGACAGTCGTGGTCTTTCTGAGAAGGTTCAGAAGCTCACCGATGATACGATCGCTGAAATGGATAAGATCGTTTCGGTCAAGGAAGGTGAGATCATGCAGGTCTAGTTTCCTGATTTTGGAGCGCGCGAATTCTTTTTTCAGAAAAGTGCGGCTTTGAAAGCATGGGCTACTAGAAACAAGTTGTTGCCAGTGTCTGGTAAGTTATGAAATTCTGATTGTGTTTTTCAAAGCGCTACAGATTTATGACGTTAGGCACTGGCTGTGCATGATTTACCAATGAGGAGAGCTTCGCCATGTCCGATCCGCGCCACATAGCCATTATTATGGATGGCAATGGCCGTTGGGCGAAGGCACGCGGTTTGCCGCGCAGCGCCGGTCACAGGGCCGGTGTCGAAGCTTTGCGTGAGACGGTGAGGGGCGCTGGCGACCGCGGCCTTGGCTATCTTACCCTCTTTGCATTCTCGTCAGAAAACTGGTCGCGCCCAAGCGGTGAAGTCGGCGATCTCATGGGATTGCTGAAGCTTTTTATCCGCCGCGATCTTGCCGAACTGCATCGTAATAATGTGCGCGTGCGCATTATTGGTGAGCGCGAAGGGCTGGCCGCAGACATTTGCAGCCTGCTTGGCGAAGCAGAATCTCTGACCCGCCATAATAGCGGCCTTAACCTCATTATCGCTTTCAACTATGGTTCTCGCGATGAAATCGTCCGCGCGGTGCAAAGCCTTGCGCGTGATGTGGCGGCTGGCCGTCTTGACCCATCATCGATTTCTGCGGAGCTGATCTCCGCCAATCTGGACACGGCCGGTATTCCCGATCCGGATTTGATTATCCGTACCAGTGGCGAAATGCGCCTGTCTAATTTTCTGCTTTGGCAGGCAGCCTATGCAGAATTTCTGTTCGTTCCTGGCCACTGGCCAGACTTCAAGCCTGCCGATCTTGATGCGGCTTATGAGGTCTTCCGTCAGCGCGAGCGCCGTTTTGGTGGTGTAGAGGTGCGTGACAAGCTCGAAGAGTGTTCACCTGCAATCGAATGCACTTCAGCAAAAGGTGCAGCGGTTTGATGCGGCCTGGCCGCATAGAGTGCCGTGCGGCCGGTGGGGCGCACAAAGGCCGCTCTAACAGTTTAGGTTAGCCGAAAGGTATCAATGTCAAATCTGCAAACTCGCATTCTGACCGCCATCGTTCTCGGCGCTGCAGCTCTCTGGCTGACCTGGGTAGGCGGACTGGGTTTCACGCTTTTTTCCATCGCGATCGGTTTGGCGATGTTTTATGAGTGGACGGAACTCAGTGCGACAAAGCAGACGTCCTTTTCCCGCCTCTTTGGCTGGGCTTGGCTTATTCTCACATTTATTCTTCTTGTGCTTGATCGTAGCGCGCTGCTGACTATCGGGGCGCTGCTTGCAGGTTCAATTGTTCTTCTCGTAACTCAGTGGAAGACCGGGCGTGGTTGGCCCGCTGCAGGCCTCTTTTACGCCGGTTTTTCTGCAATTTCGCTTTCGCTGCTTCGAGGCGATGAGCCGTTCGGTTTCACAGCTATCTGCTTTCTTTTTGCCGTCGTATGGTCCACCGACATCGCAGCCTATTTCAATGGGCGCGCTCTGGGCGGACCGAAACTGGCGCCGCGTTTTTCACCAAACAAGACATGGTCTGGTGCTTTAGGCGGAGCCGCTGCTGCAGTTGCGGGTGGTATTCTGGTTGCATCGCTCGTTGCACCTCCCGGAAGCTGGGTTGTGCCATTGCTGGCATTGCTGCTGTCGATTGTTTCGCAGATTGGCGATCTCGCAGAATCATGGGTGAAGCGTCAGTTCGGTGCAAAGGATTCGGGCCGCCTTCTGCCAGGACACGGCGGCGTTCTGGATCGGGTTGACGGACTTGTTGCGGCTGCTGCACTTTTGTACATCTTCGGTGCGATTATTGCCGAGCCAGATGTTCCGTCTGCAATTTTCTTTAGTTTCTGATGCGTGTGAATTCGTAGGAGTGGTGATTTGCAGGAGGCTCTGGCCTTTTTTATCGGCAGCGAAAGTCTGCTTGTAGGAACGATAATTCCATTTCTATTTGTACTGACGGTTGTCGTCTTTGTGCATGAAATGGGCCACTATCTCGTTGGACGCTGGTGCGGCATCGGTGCGAGTGCCTTTTCCATCGGCTTCGGACCCGAACTGATCGGTTTCACCGACAAGCATGGCACGCGTTGGAAGCTTTCTGCGATTCCGCTCGGCGGCTACGTGAAGTTTTTGGGTGATGAGAGCGCCACAAGCTCACCTGTGGGTGTGGATAACTCCAATCTCAGTGCAGAAGAACAGAGCAGGGCATTTCATACCCAGCCTGTCTGGAAACGTGCCGCGACTGTTTTTGCAGGTCCCGCCTTCAACATCATTCTTACGGTTGTCATCTTCAGCGTGTTCTTTGCGCTTTATGGTCGGCAGATCGCTGATCCGCTTGTTGCTGGGGTTCAGCCCGGTAGCCCGGCTGCCGAAGCTGGTTTTGAGCCGGGCGACCGCTTTGTCAGTGTTGAGGGACAGAAAATCACAACTTTCTCCGATGTTCAGCGGATAGTTTCTGGTCGCTCAGGTGATGAGTTGGACTTTACCGTTGAACGCGGCGGCAAGATGGTCGATCTGAAAGCGACACCTGCCCTTGTCGAACGTACTGATCCGCTGGGTAACAAGGTCAAGATGGGTGCTATCGGCGTGGAAACTACACAGGCGGTCGGTAATTTTCGACGCATTGAGTATGGTCCGCTCGAATCAGTGGGGCAGGCGATTGTCGAAACCGGGCACATCATCAGCCGGACTGGTGAGTTTTTTCAACGCTTTGCCGTTGGTCGTGAAGATAAGTGCCAACTCGGCGGTCCAGTGAAAATTGCCAATATGGCTGGCAAAGCTGCAAGTCAGGGATTCGACTGGCTTATCCAGCTGACAGCCATGCTTTCCATTGGTATTGGGCTTTTGAACCTGTTTCCGTTGCCACCATTGGATGGCGGACATTTGGTTTTTTATGCTGTGGAAGCAATTAA
The DNA here is from genome assembly GCF_040369775.1 of Brucella sp. NBRC 12953. Taxonomy (NCBI): domain Bacteria; kingdom Pseudomonadati; phylum Pseudomonadota; class Alphaproteobacteria; order Hyphomicrobiales; family Brucellaceae; genus Brucella; species Brucella sp. NBRC 12953. Next base: position 725,897 of record NZ_BAABSV010000001.1, on the reverse strand, counting down.
GGGCAGCCCAGTGTCTGTTGGGGCACAGGAAATTTTTTATCGTGTTGGGTTCCTCGTTGTGATGGGATTCATGGGGTTCGTACTTTTCAACGACCTGTTTGCCTGCTAGATCACTGTCCGGCTGGCAAACGGGGAGCCGGGTCGCGCTGCTGATTGGCGAGACTCTCCACCGTAAGGAGCGCAACGTGTGGCGGAAGCCGTACGGAGGCGTTAATCAGAAATGAACATTGGGAGTGAGGACTGGAAAAGCGTAGTGATCTGTTTACCATAACAGTTAAATCGCGTGGCGCGGATGCCACGCCGGTTGTTTAAGTAAACAGTTTTTAACCGCGACGCTTGCTTGTATAGAAAAACCGGCTATTACGGTTGTATCTATACGTGCATTTCTGGGAAATTCGCCCCGGGGACAGAAAGAAACGAAGGTTCGGAAAGCCTATGACGGCAAGTTCTAAATTCTTTGGCGCCGCTTCAGCGCTCGCCATGTCGGTGGCTCTTGTAGCTTCTGGTACTGCTGCGCTCTCTCTGGCATCGATCAATGCTGCTGAGGCTGCGGTCGTCAATCGCATTGAAGTTCGCGGTAATACGCGCGTCGATGCTCAGACAATCCGTGACAACATCGACATTCGCCCGGGCAAAGCTTTCAACAGCAATGATATTGATGCTGCTGTTAAGCGCTTGTTCGCAATGGGGCTGTTCTCGGACGTGCGCATCAACCAGTCGGGTGGTTCGCTGATCGTTCAGGTGAGCGAGCGCCAGGTTGTGAACAATGTCCTCTTCCAGGGCAACAAGAAGGTCAAAGATCCTGATCTGGCTCGTGCTGTTCAGCTTAAAGCCCGTTCGCCGTTTGATGCGGCAACGATGGAAGCTGATAAGGAAGCCATCAAGGGTGCATATGCTCATATCGGCCGCAGCGATGCGACTGTAAACGCTCGCACTGTTGATCTCGGTCAGGGTCGCGTGAACGTGGTTTATGAAATCACTGAAGGTTCGCGCACGAAGATCGCCAGCATCAATTTCGTTGGTAACAGCGCATACAGCGCCCGTCGTCTGCGTGACGTGATCTCCACAAAGCGTTCGAACCCGCTTTCGTGGCTGACCCGTAATGACGTTTACGATGAAGGCCGTCTGCAGGCTGACGAAGAAACGCTGCGCCGCTTCTACTACAATCGCGGTTATGCAGATTTCCGTGTACTGTCGTCTAATGCGGTTCTGAATCCATCGACCAACGAATACGACATCACCGTTACGGTTGATGAAGGTCAGCGCTATACCTTTGGTAATGTCAGCGTCGAAAGCACCGTTGATGGCGTTGATACGCAGTCGCTCGGTCATTTGGTCAAGACCCGCGAAGGTAAGCCTTACAGCGCCAAGGAAATCGAAGACTCCGTTCTTGCGGTTACCGAAAACGTTGCTGGTAGCGGTTACGCTTTCGCTAAGGTTGAGCCACGCGGCGACCGCGACTTCGACAATCACACAATCTCGGTTGTTTATAGCGTTGATCAGGGTCCACGCGCTTACGTTCAGCGCATTGAAATCCGCGGCAACGACAAGACGCGCGACTACGTGATTCGTCGTGAATTCGACATGAACGAAGGCGACGCCTTCAATCAGGTTATGGTTCAGCGCGCTAAGCGCCGTCTTGAAGCTCTCGACTTCTTCCAGACCGTCAATATTTCGACGGCTCCAGGCTCCGAGCCTGATCAGGTTATCCTGGTGGTTGACGTTGTCGAAAAGTCGACCGGTGAATTCTCGATCGGTGGTGGTTACACGACCGGTGGTGAATCACCAGGTGCGCAGGTTGAAGCTGCGATTACCGAGCGTAACTTCCTCGGCCGTGGTCAGTTTATCCGAATCAGTGCTGGTGCAGGTCAGGACGAAATGCGTAACTACGCACTGTCGTTCACTGAGCCTTACTTCCTCGGTTATCGCATGTCGGCCGGTTTTGACGTATTCCGTCGTTCGTACCGCGTAGACAACGGTGGTCGTTATGACGTTCAGCAGACGGGTGGTACGATCCGCTTCGGCCTGCCAATCACTGACAACTTCTCGGCTGGTCTGGCCTATAACCTGGTTCAGGAAAAGTACGACCTGTACGTTTCTGACCAGAATGGTAATCCAGATCCAAACTATTATGCTCCAGCACTTATTGAAGCTGCTGAGCATAGCCCATGGCTGCGTTCGTCGATCAGCTACTCGCTGACGTATAACTCGATCGACGACATGAAGAACCCGCATGAAGGCCTTTATGCCAAGTTCACGCAGGAATTCGCAGGTCTTGGTGGCGACGCGAAGTATCTGAAGACGACTTTCAAGGGTAACTACTACACCACGCTTATGCAGGAAGCCGACATTGTCGGTATGCTGGGTGTCGGCGGTGGTTACATCCACGAATTTGGTAGTGACGGCGTTCGTATCTTCGATCTGTTCAAGAACAACACCGACATTATCCGCGGCTTCAAGTTCAACGGTATTGGTCCTTATCAGGATGCTGCTAACGGCAACCGTTACTGGATGGGTGGCACCACCTACTTCAGCGGTACTGCTGAAGTTCAGTTCCCGATGCCGCTCGTTCCAGAAAGCCTTGGTATCCGTGGTGCTCTGTTCGCAGACGCTGCAACCTTGTACGGAAACGATACCCCGGGCGTATTGGGCGATGACAAGAAACTCCGCGCTTCGGCTGGTGTGAGCTTGATGTGGGCTTCGCCGTTCGGTCCGCTGCGCTTCGACTATGCGTTCCCGATTGCAAAGGCTGACACCGATAAGGTTCAGAATTTCAACTTTGGTGTTTCGACCAAGTTCTAATAGATTTGCCTTTTCCCGGGGCAGACATGCCCCGGGCAAGAAAGTGCTTTGATGGCAGATCCCATTTTCTTCAAGCCTTCTCGTGACCTCACGATTGGCGATATTGCTGATTTTACCGGTGCAAGCCTTCGCAACCCGAAGCTTGCACCGCGTTCTGTTGCGCGTCTGGCGTCATTGAATGACGCGAGTGATGATGCCCTCGTATTTGTCGATGGTAAAAAGAACGCACAGGCTCTTGCTGGCATAAAAGCCGCGGGCGTTTTGTGTTCTGAAGATGTTGCTGACAGCGTGCCTTCCAATGTTGCTACGCTTGTAACCAGAAATCCACAACGCGATTTTTCGTCCGTTGGGCGAATGCTGTTTCCTGTTTCTGTGCGGCCTGAAAGCTGGCTCGGTGAAACGGGCGTTTCGCCAGCTGCTTATGTGCATCCTACTGCATCGATTGAGGCGGGTGCTACGATTGAAGCAGGCGCAGTCATCGGCAAAGGTGTGAGCGTTGGCACAGGAACGCTTATTGCGGCGACAGCTGTGGTCGGTGAAGGCTGCCAGATCGGCCGCGATAGCTATATTGCGCCGGGCGTTGCTGTTCAGTTCGCTATGATCGGTAATCGCGTATCCCTGCATCCGGGTGTCCGTATAGGACAGGACGGATTCGGCTATGTTCCCGGTCCTAGAGGCCTTGAAAAAGTTCCTCAACTTGGCCGCGTCATCCTTCAGGATGACGTTGAGATTGGTGCGAACACCACGATCGACCGTGGCGCTTTGAGCGACACTGTTATCGGTGAGGGCACCAAGATCGATAATCTGGTGCAAATCGCACACAATGTGCGTATTGGCCGGTTTTGTATCGTTGCCGCGCATTGCGGTATTTCGGGAAGTTGCGTGATCGGTGACCAGACGATGCTCGGAGGCCGCGTTGGTCTTGCGGATCATCTGGTTATTGGTTCGCGCGTGCAGATTGCCGCAGCAAGCGGTGTGATGAATGACATACCCGATGGCGAGCGTTGGGGGGGCTTCCCCGCTCGTCCTATTAAACAATGGTTCAGGGATATCGCAAATATCCGGAGCATCGGGAAACCCAAAAAGGAGCAATCCTCTGATGAGTGAAACTAATCAGAAGCTGGAAGTTGCAGATATTCAGGCTGTTCTGCGTGCGCTCCCGCATCGTTATCCATTTTTGCTGATTGATCGCATCATCAATATCAATGGTGATGAGTCTGCGACTGGCATCAAGAATGTCACGATCAATGAGCCGCATTTTACGGGTCATTTTCCCGACAAGCCGATTATGCCAGGTGTTCTCATTATTGAGGCCATGGCGCAGACGGCAGGCGCGATCACTGTTCTCAATCAGGGTTCTGACGCGCCAAGCCTCGTCTATTTCATGACAATCGACAAAGCCAAGTTCCGCCGTCCAGTTGTTCCTGGTGACCAGCTTCACCTTCACGTGAAGAAGGTTAAACAACGCGGAAATATCTCTAAATTTGAGTGCGTGGCTGAAGTTGATGGCGTAAAGGTTGCCGAAGCTGAAGTCGCCGCAATGGTTGGCGTAGCCGAAGAGAAGGCATGAGTACTTCAATGAAGGAAACTTTTATCCACCCTACCGCTCTCGTGGAGCCGGGTGTGGAACTTGGACAGGGCGTTTCCGTCGGTCCTTTTTGTCACGTTCAGTCCGGCGCCGTCATCGGCGATAATTCTGAACTGATGAGCCATGTTGTTATTAGCGATGCTGTTCGTCTTGGCGCCAATGCCAAGGTTTATCCGCACGCTGTTTTGGGTTGCGATCCACAGAACGGTAAGCACAAGGGCGGCCCGACGACGCTAGTTGTTGGCGATAACTGCCTTGTCCGCGAAGGTGTTACTATGCACCGCGGTTCTGACAGTAGCCGTGGTTACACGAGCGTTGGCAACAATTGCCAGTTTCTCGCCTATGCACACGTCGCTCATGATTGCGATGTCGGCGATCACGTCACGTTTGCTAACAACGTTATGATTGGTGGCCACGTCGAAATCGGTCATCACGCCATTCTCGGCGGCGGTTCTGCTGTTCACCAGTTCACGCGTGTTGGCCATCATGCTTTTGTTGGCGGTATGGCGGCACTGGCCCATGATCTCATTCCTTACGGCAGTGCGATCGGCAACCATGCTTATCTCGGCGGTCTGAACATCATCGGAATGAAGCGTTCCGGTATGCAGCGCAAGGATATCCATAATCTGCGTCATGCAGTCCACATGCTCTTTGACCGCACCAAGCCGGTGCGTGAGCGTGCACAGGATGTGCTTAAGGCTATTCCTGATTCTGATGGTGTGGCTGATCTTATCTCCTTCATTCTGGTGGAAAATAAGCGCGCTTATTGCACGCCGCCGCTTGGCTCATCGGTAGGTGGAGCGATGGATGACGGCGACGACGATTGATAGCGCGGTAAAGCGTCAACGCACAGCCATTATTGCTGGCAATGGCCTTTTGCCGATAAAAGTGGCTGAAGCTCTGAAGGCGGATGGAAATCCGCCTTTTATGCTTCCATTGCGTGGTGAGGCTGATGCATCGCTCTATGAATATGAACATCAGGAAATCGCAGCGATTGATTTTGGCATGCTCATCCGTGCCATGCGGTCGGCTGGCGTCACTCAAGTTGTCCTTGCCGGTGGCCTTCGTAACCGTCCGCATCTGAGTGATCTTAAACTCAATCTTCCGACGATAAGGGCTGTGCGCTATGTTCTGACCGCGCTCGGTCAAGGCGATGATGCGTTACTGCGTGCATTCATGCGCCTGCTTGAGCGCTATGGCTTCAAGATGGTCGGAGCGCATGAAGTTGTTCCTGATCTTCTCTCACCGACACCGCCGAGAGCGATCACGCGTCTGACGCCCGATTCCCGCGAACGCCGGAACGTTTTGCTCGCTATGGAAGCTGCGCTTCGTCTTGGCGAATTGGATGTCGGGCAGGGTGCAATTGCTGCAGGTGGCCGCGTTGTGGCGCTTGAAGGTGCAGAAGGAACCGATCAGATGATCGAGCGTGTTTACGCACTTCGTCAGGCAGGTCGTATTCCCAAACGTGGCGGCGTACTTGTCAAAATGGCCAAGCCAAGACAGGATGAGCGCGCAGATTTGCCGGCAATCGGCGTATCGACAGTGGAGAACGCAGCCCGTGCTGGCTTGTCCGGTATTGCGATTGAAGCTGGTCGCACTTTCATTCTCGGCCTTGGTGAAACCATGGCTGCGGCCAATGAAAAAGGTCTTTTCATTGAGACGATCAGTCGAAACCAAAGGGACTTAGCACGTTGAGCAAAACCAGCCGGCCATTGAAAATTGCGATCGTGGCCGGAGAGGAATCCGGCGATCTTCTCGGTGCTGATTTGGTTGATTCTCTTCGCGGCCAGACAGATCGGCTCGTCGATATCGTTGGCGTTGGTGGTGACCATCTTGCTGAACGTGGATTGAAAACCTTCTTCGACCCGCATGAAATAGCCTTGATGGGGCTTGGTGCTATTCTCAAGAATCTGCCAGGGCTTATTCTGCGTATAAATCAGACAGCAAAGCGGATCGTTGCAGAAAAGCCTGATTGTGTTTTGCTCATCGATAGCCCGGAATTCACCCATCGTGTTGCGAAAAAAATCCGCGCGGCCAGCCCTTCAATTCCAATCGTAAAATATATCGCTCCGAGTGTCTGGGCCTGGCGTCCGCAGCGCGCCAAAGCGATGCGTTCCTATGTCGACCATGTGCTCACGGTATTACCGTTTGAAGTTGAGGTCATGAAACGGCTTAACGGTCCGCAATCGACCTATGTCGGACATCGTCTCAGCAGCTACGCGCCGATTGTGAAAGTACAGGTTGCGCAGCGCGCCGCTGAAGCGCAACGCTGGCCTGATGGCTCACGCTGCCTGTTGTTGCTTCCCGGATCGCGCCGTGGCGAAATCCAGACGCTTATGGAACCCTTCGGCAAGGCTGTAGAAGAGCTGTCAAAGCGTGTCGAAAAGCTTGAGGTCATTCTGCCTACATTGCCGCGCATTGAGGAAATGGTGCGTGAGCTTTCCAAGGATTGGGCCGTTAAGCCGCTTATCGTTACCGGCGATGAAGCCAAGTGGGATGCCTTTGCGCGTGCAGATGCAGCACTGGCTGCGTCGGGTACTGTTTCGCTGGAGCTTGCACTGTCGCGCATCCCGACCATTTTGTCATACAAGGCTGATTGGTTTGCACGCCAGTTTCTGCTGTCCAAGATCACGATCTGGAGTGCGGCTCTTCCGAACATTATCGCTGACGAACCCGTTGTGCCGGAGTTTTTCAATGAATCGGTAAGGCCGGGTAATCTTGCCCGTTATGTCGATAAGCTTATGCAGAAAAGTGCGTCGCGTCAGGCGCAGCTTGATGGCTTTGATAAAGTGATATCAATAATGGCCACGGAGCGACCTTCCGGCGAGATCGGAGCAAAGGTCTTGCTCGATCTGGCCGAGAACGGCAGAAAACGCTGAACTCAAATTGAGAGCAAACAAAAACCCCGGCAAATTGCCGGGGTTTTCTGCATTCTGGGATAGGATTACTTGCGCTTTGCAACTGGCACGTAATCGCGTTCTGGAGCACCAGTATAGAGCTGGCGCGGACGACCGATCTTCTGCTGTGGATCTTCGATCATTTCCTTCCACTGAGCGACCCAGCCGACGGTGCGGGCGAGGGCGAACAGAACCGTAAACATTTCGGTTGGGAAGCCGAGAGCCTTCAGCGTGATACCGGAGTAGAAGTCGATGTTTGGATAGAGCTTCTTTTCGATGAAATATTCATCGGTAAGAGCGATCTTTTCGAGTTCCAGAGCAACGTCGAGAAGCGGATCGTCCTTGATGCCGAGTTCGCCGAGAACTTCATGGCAGGTCTTCTGCATGATCTTGGCGCGCGGATCGTAGTTCTTGTAAACGCGATGGCCGAAGCCCATCAGACGGAACGGATCGTTCTTGTCCTTGGCGCGTGCAATGAATTCTGGAATGCGGTCGACAGAACCGATTTCAGCCAGCATGTTGAGCGCTGCTTCATTTGCGCCGCCGTGTGCAGGGCCCCAGAGGCAGGCAACACCAGCAGCGATACATGCAAATGGGTTTGCGCCAGACGAACCAGCGAGACGAACGGTCGATGTCGAAGCGTTCTGTTCGTGGTCAGCGTGCAGGATGAAGATGCGGTCCATGGCGCGTGCCAGAACCGGATTGACCTTGTAATCTTCGCAAGGAACGCCAAAGCACATGTGCAGGAAGTTCGACGCGAAATCTAGGTCGTTCTTCGGATACATGAATGGCTGGCCGATGTGGTACTTATAGGCCATTGCAGCGAGCGTAGGCAGCTTGGCGATCAGACGGATCGAAGCAACCATGCGCTGATGCGGATCAGTGATGTCGGTCGAGTCGTGATAGAATGCTGACATTGCGCCGACGCAGCCGACGATGACAGCCATTGGATGCGCGTCACGACGGAAGCCGGTGAAGAACTTCGTCATCTGCTCGTGGATCATCGTGTGACGGGTCACGCGGTAATCGAAATCGGCCTTCTGGGTTGCTGTAGGCAGTTCACCGTAAAGCAGCAGGTAGCAGGTTTCGAGGAAGTCGCCATGTTCAGCAAGCTGATCAATCGGATAGCCACGATACAGCAGCACGCCTTCATCGCCGTCGATATAGGTGATCTTGGATTCGCATGAAGCGGTCGAAGTGAAACCTGGATCGTAAGTGAAAGCGTGGGCGTTCTTGTAAAGTGGACCGATGTCGACGACGTCCGGCCCGACAGTGCCTTGTCGTACAGGCAGGTCGAACGTTTTGCCGTCGAGGGTAAAGCTAGCTGTCTTATCTGACATCGTGTTTCCTTTCGTGTCCACTTTGCCGCCCGTGTGGCGGCTGAATTTTAATCGTCGTTATAACTTGTCTCTTGTAACATCTATGTGTTTCCCGCCAACGCGGGAAACCGCATTATTTTTATGTGTTAGCCGTTCCCGTAGAAGAACGGATTTTCAACGCATTATCCAAACGATTTCGCCCGCCAAACTATCCCAATGATTTTGCGATGCAATGCGTAATTTGGTCTAATTAAGTCCGATTTGTCACGTCAGCGTGAATGCTAACAGTTCAAACGATTTGATCTTTTATGCGTGCAAGTGACTCTTCACGGCCGAGCACAAACAGTACGTCGAATACACCCGGAGATGTAGCTCGACCTGTAAGGGCAGCGCGCAGTGGTTGTGCTACCTTGCCAAGTTTGAGGCCTACTGTTTCTGCATGGGCCCGAACAGCCGCATCGAGCGCGTCTACGGTCCATTCGCTGACTGATTCCAAATGCGGAAGGACAGCTTTCAGAACTTCGCGACCTTCGTCGTTAAGCAGAGATGCGGCCTTCTCATCAAATACAAGCGGGCGCTTTGCGAAGATAAACTTCGCACCATCAGCAAGTTCCACCAGTGTCTTTGCGCGATCTTTAAGGCCCGGCATTGCGGTGAGAAGCTGAGCGCGACCCTTTTCATCAAGGGAAGCCTCCAGTTCTTTGCCGCCTTCGATTTCCGGCAATACGGCAATCAGCGCATCAAACAGAGCCTTGTCGTCGCTTGCGCGCATGTAAAGGCCGTTGATGGCTTCGAGCTTCTGGAAGTCAAAGCGCGCAGCACCTTTGTTGATGTCGGTGACGTCAAACCACTCGATCATCTGTTCGGTCGACATGATTTCGTCGTCACCATGGCTCCAGCCAAGACGGACGAGATAGTTGCGAAGCGCTTCCGGCAGATAACCCATGGCGCGATAGGCATCGACGCCCAGCGCACCATGACGCTTGGAGAGCTTGGCTCCGTCTGCACCATGAATAAGCGGAATATGCGACATCTGAGGGACTTCCCAGCCCATCGCATCGTAGATCACGGTCTGGCGTGCCGCATTGGTCAGATGGTCGTCGCCACGAATGATGTGGGTGACGCCCATGTCGTGGTCGTCCACGACAACCGCGTGCATATAGGTCGGTGTGCCGTCGGAACGCAGGATGATGAAATCATCAAGGTCTTTGTTCGGGAAGCGAACATCGCCCTGAACAGCATCGCGTACAAGGGTTTCACCTTCGCGTGGTGCCTTGATTCGAATAACCGGCTTTACGCCTGCAGGTGCCTCCGAAGGATCGCGGTCACGCCAGCGGCCATCATAGCGCGGCGGACGACCTTCAGCGCGTGCCTTTTCGCGCATTTCTTCGAGCTCTTCCGGCGTTGCATAGCAATAATAGGCTTTGCCATCTGCAACCAGTTCTTCGGCCACTTCACGGTGGCGTGGAGCGCGCTCAAACTGAGAAATTGCATCGCCATCCCAATCGAGACCAAGCCAGTTCAGGCCGTCCAGAATTGCGGCTGTGGCTGCATCGGTGGAGCGTTCGCGATCGGTATCTTCGATGCGCAGCAGCATCTTGCCGCCGGTGTGCTTTGCGTAAAGCCAGTTAAAAAGAGCCGTGCGAGCTCCGCCAATATGCAGATAACCCGTGGGCGAAGGGGCAAAACGGGTGACGACCGGTTTCGACATGACAGCTCCACTGTGTCAGAGCCTCGTGGGACTGCGGCAGGACGCCGAGGGCGAGGCAGAATTAGAGTATATAGTGCCCGTTTGATTGTGTTCTACAGGCAATCGGGGCTCTCGACGCGAACCCTCTCGATTTTGGCTGGCGTTCATGTAGCATAGGTAGCACAGCGCGCAAGGGCTTGACGTCCCTTTCGCACCGATCCGGTATTCTTCTTTAGGTTAGCGGGGAGCACTTTTGCAGTCAGGCGGGGGCATGACGGGCACAAGGGAAGCACAGGAGATCAGCGAACGGGCATTTGTCAAAGACATGCCCGATGGTTTGGCTCGCGCTTTGATGCCCGCTCCGTGGGCTCCGGATGAACACGAAGAAATTTATCCTACTGCCCTGCCAGATCGAGTTCTAGCGCCTTCTGAACGCGCGCGCGTTCTACTAGACGCCGCGTGGTTGAACTTAAGCAGAGCGCTGAGTCGGGAAGTGGGTCGCGGGATATTCTTCCTTCTGTTTCCCGTGATGATGGGCGTGGGAGCAGTTGTCTATTTCACGCTTTCTTTCGAGCCTGACTGGGTGCCGCTCCTTTCGACCCTGACAGCGGTCTTTATATTGCGCTTTTTTGTGCGCAAACGCTTCTTGCTATCGCAATTGCTGACGCTCGTCGTGGCTCTGCAGCTCGGCATGATAGCGGGGAAATTTGAGACTGAACGACGAAGCACGCAATTGTTGGGTTCAGAGGTTGCAACGCGCGTTACCGGCCGAGTGGCTGGTCTCGAATATCGCGACAATGGCAGCTGGCGTGTGACGCTTGATCTGCTTGAAACGCAAAGGCCGAAACTTCGCTACGCACCGCACCGCATCCGCATTACTGCACGCGACATTCCGGCCAATACGACGATTGGTAGCGGGCTAACCGGCTTTGCGCGCCTGAGGGTGCCTTCGGGACCTGTGCGGCCGGGGAATTACGATTTTGCCTTCCATGCCTATTTCGGCGGTATCGGTGCCAACGGTTTCTTTCTTGGAACACCAAAGATTGCCGATGTGCCAGGACCAAACGACATGACGGCAAAAATTGCGAGTTCCATTGCTCAGTTACGCGTGCATGTTTCCGAACGTATTGCGGAAGTGCTCTCTGGTGAGGATGGCAGTGTTGCCGCAGCGCTCATAGCGGGTGAGCGAGCAGGGATCAGCGAAGAAACGAATGAGGATCTGCGCAAGGCAGGTCTGGCGCATATCCTGTCGATTTCCGGCCTGCATATGGTGCTGGCCGCTGGCGTTGTGATGATGTCGCTGAGGTCGCTGTTTGCTCTGATGCCGGGGTTTAGCGCCCGATATCCGGTCAAAAAGTTTGCGGCTTTTCTCTCGCTTCTAAGCTGCACATTTTATCTCGCCATGTCGGGTGCGGATGTTGCAGCACAGCGCAGTTACGTCATGATTGTCGTGATGCTCTGCGCATTGCTGGCTGACCGTGCTGCCATCAGTATGCGCAATCTTGCGATTGCGTCTGTCGCGATGATTGCAATTTCTCCGCATGAAATTCTGGGGCCGAGTTTTCAGATGTCTTTTTCAGCGACTCCGGGATTGATTGCTGCATTTGCATGGTGGAGCGACAGGAAAGCACGCAATCAAACGGCCAATGAAAATCGACGTTCTAATCCACGCGGATTTGTATCAAAAATGCTCGTTCCTGCGGTGGCGACAGGAGCAACATCGATTGTTGCCGGTATAGCGAGCGGAATATTCGCCGCCTATCATTTCAACAACACCGCACCCTTAGGCCTCGTCGGAAACGTATTGGCCCTGCCGGTTATCTCGATCCTTGTGATGCCCTTTGCAGTGCTGAGCTTGGTGTTGATGCCATTGCAGCTTGACTGGCTGCCATTACAGATCATGGGATTTGGTGTCCTATTGGTCAGGCATATTGCAAGTTTGGTCGCTAGCTTTTCTCCTGACGGCAATCCGGGCGTCATGCCTGCAAGCACGCTTATCCTCTGGACCGTAGCGCTTGTTATCGCGGTTGTTTCCACGACCCGGTTGCGATGGCTGGCTTTACCCTTTGTCATTGCCGGGCTTGTCGTTTTTATACGACCGCCATTGCCAGACATTCTCGTTAGCGAGGATGCAAAATTTGTGGCCGTGCGCCTACCTGATGGCAATTTCGCAGCCAATCGCAGCAGGCCGCCAAAATTCACAGGTCAAAACTGGCAGACAGCCTATTTGATCGAAACGTTTATTCCGCCGCAGATTGTAAAAAAGCAGAAGCTGGTATCCGCCACTGATGCGTTTGTCTGCGAAGAGGGACTGTGTACGATCCCTTTGCAGGACGGGCGGATGTTTGCTTATACCGCGCAGGAAGAGATGAAGGACATCGCCTGCAATATTGGCGATATCGTCGTTCTCGCGATAGCAGGCAAAAATCTGAGCTGCGAGCGCCCTGATGTGCTTGTGGTGGATCGAAAAGAGCTTGCCTTAAAGGGAACGCTTGAACTAAGGCTGGGGCAGAAGAAGGAGTCCTCGAAAGGCGAAGCTGCAACAGTTTCGGCTGTCCACGAAGTCGACAACGAAGATAAAATCTACCGATTCGAACCCGCAAAATCTCGTAAATTAGCCGGCTATGCAGATCATTTGAGCTTTGCCATTGATGCGCCAGCGAGGCCTTGGCACCTTCATCGTCTTTATTCGCGAGCAGCGCGGGGGCTAGCTGAGCGCGAATATCAAAAGAAGGCTGGCTCTGAAAAGAACTCTAAGCTCGAAGCGGCTCCAGCTTTTAAAGATAAGTCAGAACCGCTCTAGTTCATGGTTTTCTGGCAGACTTACAGCCGTTCCAGCTAAGAATGAATCGTTGGAACCGCTATAACTGATTGTTTTTACGCATTATCCGACGCATCGCAGCAGGAAAAGAAATCAGTCCGGCGAACCGATTTCCCTGCGGAGACGCTTCGCACTTTTGCCGGAAATACTATGAACATTAACCGCCACATATCTCACGGAAGTGCAGCGGTTATGTGTAAGATTTAATAGCGTCGGATCAGACCGATAAGCTTGCCCTGAACGCGCACGCGGTCAGGTCCGAAGATGCGGGTTTCGTAAGCCGGGTTTGCTGCTTCCAGCGCGATGGAAGCGCCTTTGCGGCGAAAACGCTTCAATGTCGCTTCTTCGTCGTCCACCAGTGCGACGACAATTTCACCCGGATTGGCTGTATCACCGCGTTTAATGATGACTGTATCGCCGTCAAAAATACCGGCGTCGATCATCGAATCGCCTTTGACTTCCAAAGCGTAGTGTTCACCGGCACCCAGCATTTCCGGAGGAAGGCTCAGTGAGTGTGTCTGATTCTGGATTGCCGAGATCGGCACACCGGCAGCGATGCGTCCCATCATAGGCACAGAAACCATTGTTGAGGAATCATTGTCCGCCATGACCGGAGCAGGGCGTGCCGGTGGAGGAGGGGGAGCTTTACCAAGGCTTCCTTCGATGACGCTCGGAGCGAACTTCTTCTGCGAGTTCAAGCCCGGTGCTATCGAATCTGGCAACCGCAGGACTTCCAGAGCGCGTGCTCTGTTAGGAAGTCTGCGGATAAAGCCACGTTCTTCCAAGGCCGTGATGAGGCGATGAATGCCCGATTTCGAGGCTAGATCGAGAGCCTCTTTCATCTCGTCAAAAGACGGAGGGATGCCCGTCTCTTTAAGACGTTCATGAATGAACAGCAGAAGCTCGTGCTGCTTACGGGTCAACATGCGCTACACCCTCCAAACCAGAATCAAATAAAAACAAAACCAGAACGAACACTATATGTTCCAGTCTTGTTCTGCAATGGTTTTAAAATGATTAATGAGGGCGGGAATTGATGCCGTTCGTTACAGCATCAATATTGTGCAAGCATCTCCAAGCGCTGCAGCTGGCGCATTTTCTTCTCTGATCAGTAGTGCATTGGAACGCACAAGAGCAGAAAGCATTGAAGAATCCTGAACTGGAAATGGCTTTACAATCAATGTGCCGTCGATTGCCTTTTCGACCGTCGCACGAACAAAGTCCCTACGATGATCGTTTGCATTCATTGGCTGACCAAATTTCGCGGGACGAATATCTGCAGTTAAGTCAGTGCCCGATAGCTTTGCCACCAATGGGCGCAGAAATACGAGACTGCAGACAAGGCTTGAAACCGGATTACCCGGCAGACCGATGACATGCACGGTTTTACCCGAAACTGTCTTGCGACCATACATCAGCGGTTTACCCGGGCGCATCGCGATCTTCCAGAAGTCGAGATCGACACCACAATTCTGTAAAGCCCCGTGAACGTAATCGCGATCTCCAACCGACGCGCCGCCAATCGTCACAAGAACATCGATGCCATCTTCGAGAACGGCACTAATTGCGGATTCGATCTTCGCAGGGTCGTCGATAATAATGCCCATATCTTCAGGCCTGCCGCCTGCGCGGCGAACGATTTCGGCGATGCCGACGCTGTTGGAGGCGACAATCTGGTCCGGGCCGGGAACTGTACCGGGCGGGACGAGCTCGTCTCCAGTCGCGAGTATTGCAATGCGGGGCTGTTTGAAAACGGAGATGGCTGCGTTGCCACTGGCCGCAGCAAGGGAAAGTGCCGGGGCGTCGAGTGCCTTGCCAACCGGAAGAACAACATCGGCGGGTGCGAAATCGAGACCCGCCCGACGAATGTGCCGACCTTTATCGAGGCCTTGCCGGATCGTCAGCTTGTCGCCGAAGCGCTCCGTGTCTTCCTGAATAACGATGCTATCTGCACCTGCTGGCATTGGTGCGCCGGTGAAAATGCGGACCGCCTGACCTTCGCCCAGCTGCCCATCGAAACGCTTACCGGCTGCTGATTCGCCAATTACCGTCAGTTCAAGCGGATAGCTGATGTTTTCAGGTGCGATCAGCGCATAGCCATCCATAGCAGAGCAATCAAAGGGAGGTTGCAGAAGGTGAGCTTTCACAGGTTCAGCAACGACGCGTCCACCGGCTGAAGTCAAAGGAACCTGCTCAGAACCGTGTGGCTCTGCCGAGCTCAGGATACGTGCAAGGGCTTCATCGACCGGGAGAAGGGACATTGGCTTCCTCTCGTAGAAAATAATCTCGTTATTTCGCTTGTTCTGCGCATTATCTCACACAGGCTGCTAAATGCTCATGCCGGAAATGCTTCGCTGCTTAAAGCAGATTAACTGCGGCCATGAATTGATTTGCCGCAAGTTCGTTTGAAAATCAGGCTTTCCAGTCGCCCGATTTGCCACCACTTTTTGCGGAAACGCGAATATCGGTAATTTCCATGTGGCGATCAACGGCCTTCGCCATGTCATAGATTGTCAGGCAGGTGACTGATACGGCAGTCAGCGCTTCCATCTCAACTCCCGTGCGGCCTTTCAGCTTCGCAGTCGCAGAGACGCGAAGGCCGGGGAGCGTATGGTCGGTCTCGATGTCCACCGAGACCTTTGTTAACATTAAAGGGTGGCAAAGCGGAATGAGATCGGCAGTCTTCTTCGCGGCCATAATGCCCGCCAGACGGGCAGCACCGATAACGTCGCCTTTTGCGGCATTGCCTTCCAGAATGAGGGCCAGAGTTTCTGGCTTCATTTTGACTGCACCTTCAGCCGTTGCCTGGCGTTCAGTCTCAGCCTTATCGCCGACATCGACCATATGGGCGGCGCCAGTCTGGTCGATATGGGTGAGTTTGGCTGTCATGGCTTACACCTTGCCGGTCAGAAGTTCGCGGGTTGCTTGAGCAACATCATCCTTGCGCATCAGGCTTTCGCCGATGAGGAATGTGCCGATATCCGACTTTTCAAGACGCAGGCAATCGTCATGGGTGAAGATGCCGCTTTCGCCGACCAGAAGACGGTCCGAAGGTACCATTTTTGCGAGGCGTTCGGAAACAGCAAGATCGACTTCAAACGTCCGCAGATTGCGATTGTTGACGCCAACGAGACGCGATGAAAGCTTCAGCGCGCGTTCGGTTTCTTCTTCGTCATGGACTTCAATGAGAGCATCCATGCCGAGTTCGAAAGCGGTTTCTTCGAGCGCTTTGGCCAGATCATCATCGACGCTTGCCAGAATGATGAGGATACAATCTGCACCCCAGCTGCGCGCTTCATAGACCTGATAGGTGTCGAAGAGAAAATCCTTACGCAAGGCGGGCAGCGAGCAGGCATTGCGTGCCGCTGTCAGAAACTCCGGCGCGCCCTGAAAAGATGGCGTATCCGTGAGAACGGACAGGCAGGCCGCGCCGCCGTCTTCATAAGCCTTGGCCAGCGCTGGCGGATCAAAATCAGGGCGGATGAGGCCTTTGGAAGGGCTCGCCTTCTTGATTTCAGCAATGAGCGCGAACTTGTTGGCGGCGCGCTTGGCTTCCAGTGCCTTGAGAAAGCCGCGTGTTGTAGGCTGATCCTTGGCCTGCGCCTTCACTTCTTCGAGTGGAAGACGAGCCTTGGCAGCAGCGATTTCCTCGCGCTTGTAAGCTTCGATTTTCCGCAAAATGTCGGTGGACATGGTTTGATCCTCTCCGTCAGAGCGGGTTATCGTTTGACACAGCAATGACCTTTTGCAGAACGGCTAAAGCTGCTCCGCTGTCGATTGACTGCGCTGCAAGAGCAATGCCGTCTTTCAGGTCTTTCGCCTTGCCGGAAATCACCAGTGCTGCGGCAGAGTTCAAGAGCACAATATCGCGATATGCGTTCTGTGCACCTTCAAGAACACCAAGCAGCGCCTTTGCGTTAACTTCGGCCTCTCCACCCTTGAGCTCCGACATATCGACCCGACGAAGGCCAACGTCTTCTGGTGTAATCTCAAAAGTACGAATAGTGCCGTTTTCAAGTGCTGCAACCTTTGTGGTGCCTGCCGTGGTCATCTCATCGAGACCATCGCCATAGACCACCCAGGCGGTTTCAGAGCCCAGTTCTTTGAGAACCTGAGCCAAAGGCTCAACCCATTCTGCCGAGAACACGCCAACCAGCTGGCGCTTGACGCTTGCCGGGTTTGAAAGCGGACCGAGCAGATTGAAAATCGTTCGGGTGCCGAGTTCAACGCGCGATGGTCCGACATGACGCATCGCAGAATGGTGCATCGGCGCAAACATGAAGCCAAGACCAGCTTCATTGATGCTGCGGCCAATCGTGTTCGCATCGGCTTCGATGTTCACACCAAGGGCTGCCAGCGCATCTGCTGCACCTGATTTGGAAGAGAGAGCGCGATTACCATGCTTTGCAACCGGAACGCCTGCGCCGGCCACGACAAAGGCGGAACAGCTGGAAACGTTGTAGGAGCCGGACTGATCTCCGCCAGTGCCGACAATATCTACAGCGCCCGCCGGAGCGGAAACTGGAAGCATTCGTGAGCGCATAGATGATACAGCACCGGCTATTTCCGGCACAGTTTCACCACGAACACGCAGAGCCATCAGAAAGCCGCCGATCTGTGACGGCGTAGCCTGTCCGGACATCATGATGTCGAAAGCTGCCTTGGAATCCTCGAGCGACAACGGATTGCCGGAGGCAGCCTTGGCGATATAGGGTTTTAAGTCAGCCATTATTCCATGTCCGCCGCTGATCAGAAGGCCAATGCATTGTTGATTACGGTCTGGTTGATCCGCACCGGATACTGCTTCTGCAGTTCGCCGACCATCTGCTCAAGAACATCATCTGTGAGTGTCGTCGACAGATAGGTCTGCTGCTGTTCAGGAATTGCTTCCGGACCTGCAGCGGTTGGTTCGGTGACTTCAACAACCTTGAACAAGATCTGTGCATCGTCAGATGCCGCAGCCGCTGTACCGGTGTGGTCGTTTGCGCTACGGAATACCTGAGCGGTTGCAGCCGAGCCAAAATCCGCATCGTTAGTGTTGCGGGTGATGCCGCGCTTGGTCTGCTTTTCTAGACCAGCTTCAGCAGCAATCGCATCGAGCGTCTCACCGCCATCCAGGCGCTTCTTCAGCTCTTCCAGACGCTGGTTCAAACGCTTGACGGCTTCTTCGCCCTTCCATGCTGCAATGACCTTGTCCTTAACTTCATCAAGGGTGCGGTCACGGGCAGGGGTGGTGCCATCAATCTGGTACCAGAGATAACCGGTGTTACCCATGGTGAGCGCATCGTTATCGAAGCCCTGTTCTGCCTGGAATGCGGCAGCGAGAAGCGCTTCGGAGTTTGGCAGTTCAACCGCTTTGCCGGCTGGATCGTTGCCTTCGGCATCGACAGCGTCAATGGTTACGGTCTTGAGGCTGAGCCCCTTGGCAACATCGGCCATGCTTGCGCCGTCCGAACGCTGCTGTTCATAGGAATCGTGAATACCGTTGATGCTGCTGATTGCAATGTTGGTGGCAACGGTATCGCGAATTTCGCCTTCAACATCCGACAGCGACTTGGTGTTTGCCGGATTAACTTTGGTAACGCGGAGAATGACCGGGCCGAATGCGCCCTTAACAACGTCACTTACGCCGCCTTCATTAAGGCCAAATGCTGCTTCTGCGATAATTGCATCTGGAAGAGCGGTCTTTTCGAAGGTTCCGAGAACCAGATCAGCTTCGCTCTTGCCCTGTTCTTTGCCGATATCGACAAAGCTTGTGCCTGCTGCGATTTTCTGCTGTGCGGCCGTAGCAGCTGCTTCATCAGCAAAGTTCAGCTGTTCGATTGTGCGCGTTTCAGTGGTGCTGAAACGGCTCTGGTTCTTTTCGTAATATTCCTTGATCTCATCCTGCGTGACAGCAGCAGCATCGGCAATGTCCGACGGCTCAAGCTTCACATAGGTGATTTTGCGGTATTCCGGAGCCTTATATTCATCCTTGTGCTCTTCAAAGTAAGCCTTGAGAGCGTCATCGGAAGGCGCCGGAACAGCATCGGCCTTTTCAGCCGGGATTGTGATGTAATCCGCGCTGCGGCTTTCACCCTGATAAAGAGCAAGCGCCTTGAGCATGGTGTTTGGCATTTTCATGCCGTCGGTTGCTGCTTCAACAATCTGCTGGCGACGAGCAACTTTCGCGCGGTTATCGAGATAGTCCTGCGCACGAATGTTTGACTGGCGCAGAACTGCATCGAACTGTGCGCGGCTGAAGTTGCCGCTGGCATCCTGGAACGATGGGTCTTCGCCGGTCAGACGCGCAATGCCATCCTTGGAAAGACCAAGCTGCATGTTGCGTGCTTCTTCATCCAGAACAACGCCAGCTGCGAGCTGTGCAAGAACCTGATTGTCGACACCGAACTGTTGTGCCTGTTCGCGGGTCAGTCGCTGACGGAACTGCTGCGACAGACGCATCAGCTGTTGCTCGTAAGCAAAGCGATAATCTGTTGCGCTCACTTCCGACTTGCCAGCGCTCAGCGCTGCATTGCCAGACATGTCGCCTCGGAATGCATCAGCGATGCCCCAGACTGCAAAACTCAGAACGAGCAGACCGAGGAGAAGCTTAGCAACCCAGGATTTGGCGGCATCACGCATACTGTCGAGCATTGGAAACCCTTTAAGAACAAAACAAAGCCCGGCTATCGATAAAGATAACCCGTGTGAGGGGATAACCTTAAGCTAGGCCATGATGCAAGTTCTCATTGAGCGTCAACCACCAAGAACATCGCCAAGAACGTTGCATTGCGTGACGAATACGCTTAGTCAGTGGCAAAATTTGGCGCCGCTCACGCAAAAATATGCGGTCCGGCGTTCTTTAAGGCGAGGAGAATGAAATGACTCCGGGAATCCGTCCTCTGGTTGCTGGCAACTGGAAAATGAATGGTACAGGAGAATCCCTCACGGAATTGCGCGCGATTTCTGCGGGCCTGAGTTCCGATCTGGGTCGTAAGCTTGATGCCGTGATCTGCGTTCCGGCGACATTGTTGTCGCGCGCTGCTGAAACGCTTGAAGGTGAAACAGTCGCGCTTGGCGGTCAGGATTGTCACCAGAAAGTGTCTGGCGCACATACCGGCGATGTTTCGGCAGAAATGCTGAAAGAAGCAGGCGCAAGCCACGTTATCCTCGGCCACTCGGAACGTCGTACCGATCATCGCGAAGCCAGCGAACTGGTGCGCAGCAAGACTGAAGCCGCCTGGGCTGCTGGTCTTATTGCGATTGTCTGTGTTGGCGAAACCGCTGATGAGCGCAAGTCAGATCGCACACTTGATGTTATCGGCGACCAGCTTGCAGCTTCGCTTCCCGAAGGTGTGAAGGCTGAAAACACGATTGTTGCTTATGAGCCAGTTTGGGCCATTGGTACTGGTTTGACGCCGACTGTTCAGGATGTGCGCGCAGCCCACGCATTCATGCGTGACAAGCTCACCGAACGTTTTGGCACCAGCGGCGCGCATCTGCGACTTCTCTATGGTGGTTCGGTCAAACCAGCCAATGCCATTGAATTGTTGAGCGTGCCGGATGTCGATGGTGCATTGGTTGGCGGAGCCAGCTTGAAAGCAACAGACTTCCTCGCCATATGCGAAACCTATCGTAATCTGTGATGAGCATCTGCGTCCTTAAATCTATATCGGGCGCAGGGCTTGGATTATCATGCAATAGCGTGTAAAGAGCCGCTCTATCTATTTGTATCATCGCTATCCGGGGCGGAAATCGCTTGGTTTTTCCCGGTTATGCATTAGTCCAGAGATATAAAGACCGTAACCTATGCAGACCATAGTCATTGTCATTCATTTGTTGATCGTTCTGGCGCTTGTTGGCGTTGTGCTCATCCAGCGTTCCGAAGGCGGTGGCCTTGGTATCGGCGGTGGTTCGGGCTTCATGACGGCACGCGGCGCGGCTAACGCGCTGACCCGCACGACAGCTATTCTTGCGATTGGCTTCTTCGCCACTTCGCTCGTTCTCGGCATCATGGCCCGTTATGGCGAAAAGCCAACGGACATTCTGAACCGTATTCCTGCAGCTGGCAGCACGCAGAATCCTCCTGCTGGTGGAACTGGTACCGGTACTGGCGGTGGCATTCTCAATCAGCTGGGGGGTGAGTCTTCGCGCACCAATGAAGCTGAAACACCTGCTTCGGGTGAAGCTCCAGCAACTGCACCAGCGCAGCCTGACAGCACTCAGCCACAGGCTCCACAGGTTCCAAGCTCACAATAAGAGCTTTGTAATTGCAGAAAATTTGAAAACCGGCTCGAAAGGGCCGGTTTTCTTTTTGTTAAGCATCAGATTGCAAAGTGTTGCACACGGGCAATAGCCCCTCTCGAATCGTGAGGGATAGCTATTGTGGATAATTGAGTAGTGCTGCCCTTTGCAGTATGGAGAGCGAAAGCCTGAACGCGATACTGCGACAGGTGTTTTCCGCACTGCTTGGGTTTTCGGGAACAGATCATGTCTTCACGTTTTATTTTGATGGCTGGCATTGCAAGCCTTTGCATTGGACTTACGGGCCCAAGTTTTGCAGCTGGTGCTGAAGCTGAACTTACGGCTGCGGCAACGGGTGTTCAGCAGGTCGCTATGGCAAACGATGCCAAGGAAAAGCCTGCAAAGAAGAAAAAGAAGAGCGCTTCGAACGCAGGTGCTGCGAAGAAGGTTGCCCTCAACCGCTACAATATCGACCCGCGCTATCAGGCGCAGACGGTATCCTTCACCGGTTACGAAGCTGGCACGATCGTCATCGATCCTGCGAAGTATTTCCTTTATCTCGTCGAAAGCTCGACCACTGCGCGCCGTTACGGCATTGCGGTCGGTAAAGTCGGACTTGAGTTCAAGGGAACAGCAACTGTCAGCGCAAAGCGCGAATGGCCACGCTGGATTCCGACCAAGGAAATGATTGAACGCAATCCGGCTCAGTATGGTCGCTACAAGAACGGTATGGACGGCGGTCCAGGCAATCCACTTGGTTCGCGCGCCATGTATCTGTTCCAGGGCAACAAGGATACGTATATCCGTATTCACGGTACCACTCAGCCATGGACAATCGGCAGCCCGGCTTCGAACGGTTGCTTCCGTATGACCAATGACGACATTCTGGATCTCTATGATCGCGTCGGCATGGGCGCAAAAGTCGTCGTTCTCTAATTTTTTGTAGAAATACCCGAAAGGCCGGGATTTTCCCGGCCTTTTTTCGTGCGCGTGTAACTAATAAGGCTACATGCTGCGAGCAGGACTGAACTTGGTGGAAGCATCCGGTTATCCCATATGGGAGGCTGAACGGGTGTGATTTTGATGGAAAAAACGCTGGTCACACTTTTTTTAGTGGCGGAATCAGCAAGAAGGGTCTAACGACATAAGCCCATGGCGCGATATGTATTCATCACAGGCGGCGTGGTTTCTTCCCTTGGAAAAGGCATTGCCGCAGCAGCATTGGCTGCACTCCTTCAGGCACGCGGTTACCGCGTGCGTATCCGTAAACTCGACCCTTATCTGAACGTCGACCCCGGCACGATGTCGCCTTACCAGCACGGTGAGGTGTTCGTCACTGACGATGGTGCCGAAACAGACCTTGATCTGGGCCATTACGAGCGGTTCACCGGTCGTCCAGCAAATCAGCGGGATAACATCACCACCGGTCGCATCTACCGCAACATCATCGAAAAAGAACGCCGCGGCGATTATCTCGGTGCGACGGTTCAGGTCATTCCTCACGTCACGGATGAAATCAAGAACTTCATTCTTGAAGGCAATGACGATTATGATTTCGTGCTGTGCGAAATCGGCGGTACGGTTGGCGATATCGAAGCCATGCCGTTCCTCGAAGCTATTCGTCAGCTCGGCAACGAACTGCCACGTAACAGCGCAGTCTATATCCATCTGACATTGATGCCGTATATTCCAGCGGCAGGTGAACTCAAGACCAAGCCGACACAGCATTCGGTCAAGGAACTGCGTTCGATCGGTATTGCTCCGGATATTCTTCTGGTTCGTGCGGATCGCGAGATTCCGGCTTCCGAACGCCGCAAGCTGTCGCTGTTCTGTAATGTGCGTGAAAGTGCGGTTATTCAGGCGCTCGACGTCTCGACCATTTATGATGTGCCGATTGCCTATCATAAGGAAGGTCTCGACAACGAAGTGCTTGCAGCATTTGGTATCGAACCGGCACCGAAGCCACGTATGGAACGCTGGGAAGGTATTTCCCATCTTCTGCACAACCCTGAAGGCGAAGTTACCATTGCCGTTGTCGGTAAATATACCGAGCTGAAGGATGCTTATAAGTCGCTGATCGAAGCGCTGCAGCACGGTGGCATTGCCAACAAGGTCAAGGTCAAGCTCGACTGGATCGAAGCAGAAGTCTTTGAAAGCGAAGACCCGTCGCCATATCTCGAAAAAGTCCACGGCATTCTGGTGCCAGGCGGCTTTGGTGAGCGTGGTGCGGAAGGCAAGATCCTTGCGGCCAAATTCGCACGCGAACACAAGGTCCCTTATTTCGGCATCTGCTTCGGTATGCAGATGGCATGTCTCGAAGCCGCGCGTAATCTCGCCGGTATCGAAAATGCCTCTTCGACCGAGTTTGGCCCGACCAAGGAACCTGTTGTTGGTCTGATGACCGAATGGCTCAAGGGCAATATGCTCGAAAAGCGCACGAAGTCGGGTGATCTGGGCGGCACGATGCGCCTTGGTGCATATGATTCCACGCTCAAGGCTGGAACACGTATTGCCGAGATTTACGGTTCGACCGAGATTTCTGAACGTCATCGTCACCGCTATGAAGTGAACGTTGATTATAAGGACCGCCTCGAAGCTAGCGGCTTGGTATTCTCGGGCATGTCACCTGACGGCGTTCTGCCGGAAACGGTTGAGTATGCTGACCATCCTTGGTTCATCGGCGTTCAGTACCATCCGGAACTGAAGTCGCGTCCGTTTGAACCACACCCACTATTCTCTTCCTTCATCGCGGCTGCGATGGAACAGGGCAGACTGGTTTGATGCATGACAAATGATCTTGCGCGCAAAGCTCGTTCAGTTGACCATCTGGTGCTTCCAGTTTCTCAACTGAGTGAGGCGCGCAGGAGACTTTCCCTTCTGGGATTTACAGTGGCGCCGGACGCACAACATCCGTTCGGCACCGCTAATGTCTGCAGTTTCTTTGCAGACGATACTTATCTAGAAATGTTGGCTGTAGACCGTTCGCCGCTTTATGAAGCCGCCGCACAGCGAAACAACAGCTTTATCCAGCGTGATTTATCCTACCGTTTTCGAAACGGTGATGATGGTTTTTCCGGGATAGCCTTCAAGACCGACGATTCGCGTGGCGATCATGCGGAATTCAAGCGGCGCGGTATTTCCGGCGGTCGCATGGTCGAGTTTTCGCGCAGCTTCATCTCGTCTGAGGGAAAACGTGAGAAAGGCAGCTTCCGGCTGGCTTTTGCAGTGGATTTGCGCGCGCCGGACGCATTCTTCTTCACCTGTCAACGTATGGCATACCCCAAGACTGACCGTTCGCACCTGATCACACATGAAAATGGCGTAACAGGCTTACGTGAGATATTGCTGTGTGAAGAACAACCGGAAGACTTCTCCGATCTCTTGCAGGGCGTATTTCATGCCGCTGCTCGGAGACGTGAAGATGGCTCTCTGGCAATCACGGCTAAAAATTCCAATATAGAGGTCATGACGCCGACACAGTTTAATCGCTGTTTCGGATGGACGCCGGCACTGCATGGTCGTGGCCTGCGGCTATCAGGACTGGTTTTCTTGGTTGCTTCGCTTTATGCCGTTGAGCAACTCCTCACTCGTAACGGAATCGCTTTTACAAAGAGCGATGGTCGTGTTCTCGTCCATCCTGCCGCAGGTCAGGGGACATTGTTTGTATTTGAAGGTTCACAATCATGACGACCGCTAATTCTGCCGTGAAAATCGGCAATGTTACGTTCTCCAACAGCGCGCCACTGGCTTTGATTGCCGGGCCTTGCCAGATGGAAAGCCGTGAACATGCGTTCGACATGGCCGGACGTCTGGTGGAGATTACCAACAAGCTCGGCATGGGCCTCGTCTATAAGTCGAGCTTCGACAAGGCCAACCGCACCTCGCTTAGTGCACAGCGCGGCATTGGTCTGGATAAGGCGCTCGAAGTTTTTGCCGATCTCAAGAAAGAGTTCGGCTTTCCTGTTCTCACTGACATCCATACTGAAGAGCAATGCGCAACTGTTGCTGAAGTTGTCGATGTTCTGCAGATTCCAGCGTTCCTTTGCCGCCAGACTGACCTTTTGGTCGCCGCTGCAAAGACAGGCCGTGCGGTTAATGTGAAGAAGGGCCAGTTTCTGGCGCCCTGGGACATGAAAAACGTGCTGGCCAAGATCACTGAGAATGGCAACCCGAATGTTCTGGCCACCGAACGCGGCGCGTCTTTCGGTTATAACACACTTGTTTCCGACATGCGTTCGCTGCCTATCATGGCAGGTTTCGGCTCGCCGGTGATTTTCGATGCAACCCATTCCGTGCAGCAGCCTGGCGGGCAGGGTGGTTCGTCCGGTGGCCAGCGCGAATTCGTTGAAACGCTTGCAAGCGCTGCGGTTGCTGTGGGTGTAGCCGGTGTATTCATCGAAACGCATGAAGACCCGGATAATGCACCATCTGACGGTCCAAACATGGTTCAGATTGATAAAATGCCTGCACTTCTCGAAAAACTCATGGCTTTCGACAGGATTTCTAAATCGATTTAAAATTTCATTAGAAATTCACAGGCGGGGGATGTTCCTCCGCCTTTTATTTCTGTAATGAAGTCTCACATCGGATTTCTTCAATGTGCCTCGCGGCAGGAGCGGGGCTATCTACAGGGAAGGACTTGCCCCTATGACTGCAATCATCGACATCGTTGGTCGCGAAATTCTCGACAGCCGCGGTAACCCGACTGTTGAAGTCGACGTCGTACTCGAAGACGGCTCTTTTGGCCGCGCAGCTGTGCCATCGGGCGCTTCTACTGGCGCACATGAGGCTGTTGAGCTTCGTGACGGCGGCAGCCGCTATCTCGGCAAGGGCGTTGAAAAGGCTGTTGAAGCAGTCAATGGCAAGATTTTCGACGCAATCGCTGGCATCGATGCTGAAAATCAGCTTCTCGTTGACCAGGCTCTGATTGAACTTGATGGCACGCCAAACAAGGGCAATCTCGGTGCAAACGCAATTCTCGGCGTTTCGCTTGCTGTTGCCAAGGCTGCTGCACAGTCGACCGGCCTGCCGCTTTATCGTTACGTTGGCGGTGCTAACGCCCATGTTCTGCCAGTTCCAATGATGAACATCATCAATGGTGGCGCTCATGCCGACAATCCAATCGACTTCCAGGAATTCATGATCCTGCCAGTTGGTGCTCCATCACTGCGCGAAGCTGTTCGTTATGGCGCGGAAGTTTTCCACACGCTCAAGAAGCGTCTGAAAGATGCTGGCCACAACACCAATGTTGGTGATGAAGGCGGCTTTGCTCCGAACCTGCTGAGCGCAGAAGCTGCTCTCGATTTCGTTGTAGAATCGATCGAAAAGGCTGGCTTCAAGCCGGGCGAAGACATTGCTATCGGTCTCGATTGTGCTGCGACTGAATTCTTCAAGGACGGTAACTACGTCTATGAAGGTGAGAACAAGACCCGCGATCCAAAGGCGCAGGCTGAGTATCTCGCAAAGCTCGCTGCTGATTACCCAATCGTTTCGATTGAAGACGGCATGGCTGAAGACGATTGGGAAGGCTGGAAGTATCTGACCGACCTGATTGGCAAGAAGTGCCAGCTCGTTGGCGACGATCTGTTCGTAACGAACTCGGCTCGTCTGCGCGATGGTATCAAGATGGGCGTTGCCAACTCGATCCTCGTCAAGGTCAACCAGATCGGTTCGCTCAGCGAAACGCTGGACGCCGTCGAAACCGCACACAAGGCTGGTTACACCTCGGTCATGTCGCACCGTTCGGGCGAAACCGAAGATTCGACCATTGCCGATCTCGCAGTTGCAACCAACTGCGGTCAGATCAAGACCGGCTCGCTGGCTCGTTCAGACCGTACTGCAAAGTACAACCAGCTCATCCGCATCGAAGAAGAACTTGGCAAGCAGGCTCGCTATGCAGGCCGCAGCGCACTGAAGTTCCTCTAAGATCGAATTGATATCTGAATTAAAAAGGCGGGCTTCGGCTCGCCTTTTTCTTTGTGTCTTCGTGCGGATAAATATGAACGTAGACCGAGTATTCTCTAGAATACGCGTCTTTACAGTGAGTTATCTTTGATAAAGCCTATTAATAGTAGTGTGTATTTTTAATAATTACAAAAATATCATTAATGATGAAGGGCGCACTACAAGCATAGAGCGTAATTAAGAATCCATGCTAAGCAATATTTTGCACAGTAGCCGGCATCTTTTCCTTCAGCAGTGCAAATAATATGTGACTGACGAGACGGACCGACTGCGTTCTCAGCTGATACGAATTGTGCCGATGACACAGAAATCGCACCAACAATTGACGCCAAGAGAACAAGCTTACGCATTTTTTCATCCTCCATTTTACAATAAAAATGCAGGAAGATATTCGGCTTCTCTTATGTAGCTAGCAATTCCAATATGTGGTGAGCAAACTATAAACTTAGCCTGGCTCAATTCGAAACCCTGCGGATGAGGCGTTAAAAAATTTCGCTGATCTACGCGGAGTGAAGACGTAATCTGGGATGTTGTGTCATTCACGAGTTGGCAGGGCGGTGGCTACGATCAGAAGCCGACTTTGTGGCATTCGGTACTGTCACAGCGCTGAGCTTTCTCACAAACCATTCGAACTAAATCACGCAGAGCCTTATCTTATAGTTGTCTTCCATTCCTCTTATGGCCTTTGCAGCCGTTATAGTCGATTTGACAAAACAAATTACATTGATATCAATATAAGTGCGGTTGCCCGTTTCACTCGGTGTCCTATTTCTAGGGAATGCTGACCGAGGGCAGACGCATCTAATCAAAAATGGGTGGGCCAAAATGGGAGAGAGAAATGGCTTACATAGAAGGATTTGTTGTCGCAGTTCCTAAGGCGAACAAGGAAACCTATCAGAAACACGCAGCCAAGGCTTCGGCCTTGTTCAAGGAATTCGGTGTGACGCGGATGGTGGAAGCCTGGGGCGACGATGTGCCTGATGGCAAAGTTACCGATTTCCGCCGTGCGGTACAGGCCAAGGACGACGAAGAGGTTGTCTTCTCGTGGTTCGAATATCCGGACAAAGCCACGCGCGATGCTGCCAATGAAAAAATGATGAGCGATCCGCGCATGAAGGACATGGGCGATACCATGCCATTTGATGGCAAGCGCATGATCATGGGTGGCTTCTCAACAATTCTTGATGTGTGATTTGCACAGGATTCGTTGATGAGATGGCGGCTTCGGCCGCCATTTCTGATTCAGACGAGAGCCATATGTCGTAAAAATTCTACGCCTGAATTGTCCTGTCATCACTCCGCGGTAAAGCTCTGTTAAGCAAAATAATGCTTCATGGTGGAAATCGGATTGACGTGGTCAGAACGCGTGCGATCTGATTCTAACGGATCGGCACTCTGACTATCTTTATTAATGCGCAACCTGTTCCGAAGACTGGTTCCCGTTTTTCGGGGTGCGCTTTAATTCAGAATCAAAGCCGCTCTGAATGTCCGGGAAGGAAGTCGAAATGTGGACCAAGCAGAAACGTAAATCTATCCGCGGCCGTTTTGTGCTGCCTATTCTGACGGCTGCGTTTCTTAGCTATTTCGGCTTTCACGCCTATCATGGCGAATTCGGTCTTTATTCCCGCATCCAGCTTGAAGAACAGAAGAGCTTGCTGACGCAGCAGCTCGATAAGGTGACTGCCGACAGAGCAGCACTTGAAAAGCGAGTCACGCTTTTACGTGATGGTTCGATTGAAAAGGACATGCTTGACGAGCAGGCCCGCAGAGCGCTTAATCTCTCTCATCCCGATGAAATGACAATTATCGTTTCTCGGGAGGATCGATCGAATTAACCAAATCCCGGTTAATTGTCTTTTTGTGATATGTTTTTAAGGGCTTGGCGGCATAGCAGCTATGCTCTGCGCGCATATTGTATCTTGTAAATTGCCCGTATAACGTCACAATAGAACGACAATCGTAGAGCGCCGCGCGTCCTTCGTGTGCGTGAATGTGCTCTGATAATTTGAATCGACGCATGTTGCTTTCAAAATCGATCCCGATTTTGGGTGCATGCTGTAGGGAGCGAGATATGGCACCGAAGGCTAATAAGGCGTCGGCTGGAAAATCGCAGGCGTCTTTTGGGAATGTTCCCAAGACTCCAGCGCCAGCTGATTTCACTAAAGAGCAGGAACTGAACGCTTACCGCGAAATGCTGTTGATCCGCCGTTTCGAAGAAAAGGCCGGACAGCTTTACGGTATGGGCTTTATTGGTGGTTTCTGTCACCTTTATATCGGTCAGGAAGCTGTCGTCGTTGGTATGCAGAGTGCGCTCAAGGAAGGTGATCAGATCATCACTTCCTATCGTGACCATGGTCACATGCTGGCAACCGGCATGGAAGCGCGTGGCGTTATGGCCGAGCTGACCGGCCGCCGTGGAGGTTACTCCAAGGGCAAGGGCGGCTCCATGCACATGTTCTCGAAGGAAAAGGGCTTTTACGGCGGTCATGGTATCGTCGGCGCTCAGGTTCCTCTTGGCACTGGTCTTGCCTTTGCGAACAAGTATCGCGGCAATGACAATATCTCCGTCACCTATTTCGGTGATGGTGCCGCCAATCAGGGCCAGGTCTATGAAGCTTTCAACATGGCATCGCTGTGGAAGCTTCCGGTGATCTACGTGATCGAAAACAACCGCTATGCAATGGGCACGTCGGTTTCGCGTTCTTCCGCTGAAACAGATTTCTCCAAGCGCGGCGTTTCGTTCAACGTTCCGGGCATCAAGGTTGACGGCATGGACGTTCGCGCCGTTGCTGCTGCTGCTGAAGCCGCTGCTGAATGGGCGCGTGCTGGCAAGGGCCCATTGATTCTCGAAATGGAAACCTATCGTTATCGCGGTCACTCGATGTCCGATCCTGCGAAGTATCGCTCGAAGGACGAAGTGCAGAAGATGCGCTCCGAGCACGATCCGATTGAACAGGTCAAACAGCGCCTGATTGAAAATAACTGGGCCACTGAAGAAGAGCTGAAGGAAATCGACAAGGAAGTCCGCGACATCGTCGCTGATTCGGCCGATTTCGCTCAAAACGATCCAGAGCCGGATGTTTCCGAGCTCTACACGGATATTCTGCTCTAATTCAGGAAAGGTATTGTCATGCCCGTAGAAATTCTCATGCCTGCCCTTTCCCCGACGATGGAAGAAGGCAAACTGTCCAAGTGGCTGAAAAAAGAAGGCGACAAGGTCACATCCGGTGACGTGATCGCTGAAATCGAAACCGATAAGGCGACGATGGAAGTCGAAGCTGTTGACGAAGGCACCGTCGGTAAAATTCTCATCGCAGAAGGAACCGAAGGCGTGAAGGTCAACACGCCGATTGCTGTTTTGCTCGGCGATGGCGAAAGCGCCTCCGACATCGGTTCTGCTCCTGCTGCAAAAGCTGAAGCACCGAAAGAAGAAGCAAAAGAAGCACCAAAGACTGAGGAAAAGAAGGCCGATAGCGTGCCTGCTGCTCCGAAAGTTGAAGTTGCTTCCGATCCGGACATTCCAGCCGGTACAGAAATGGTTTCGATGACTGTGCGTGAAGCACTGCGCGACGCCATGGCTGAAGAAATGCGCCGCGACGAGAACGTCTTCATCATGGGTGAAGAAGTTGCCGAATATCAGGGCGCCTACAAGATCACGCAGGGCCTTCTCGACGAATTCGGCGCACGCCGCGTTGTCGATACCCCGATCACCGAGCATGGTTTTGCCGGCGTCGGCGTTGGTGCTGCAATGGCTGGCCTGAAGCCGATTGTCGAATTCATGACCTTCAACTTCGCCATGCAGGCGATTGACCAGATCATCAATTCGGCTGCGAAGACGCTTTATATGTCGGGTGGCCAGATGGGCGCACCGATGGTGTTCCGCGGTCCTTCGGGCGCTGCTGCCCGCGTTGCCGCCCAGCACTCCCAGTGCTATGCCGCATGGTACAGCCAGATCCCTGGCCTGAAGGTCGTCATGCCTTACTCGGCTGCTGACGCGAAGGGTCTTCTCAAGGCTGCTATCCGCGATCCAAATCCGGTCATCTTCCTTGAAAACGAAATTCTCTACGGTCATCATTTCGATGTGCCGAAGCTTGACGATTTCGTTCTGCCAATTGGCAAGGCCCGCATTCACAAGCAGGGCAAGGACGCGACCATCGTTTCGTTCGGTATCGGCATGACCTATGCGGTCAAGGCTGCTGAAGAGCTGGCTGCACAGGGCATCGATGTCGAAATCATCGATCTGCGCACCATCCGCCCAATGGATATTCCAACGGTCGTTGAATCGGTAAAGAAGACCGGTCGTCTCGTTACCGTTGAAGAAGGCTACCCACAGTCTTCCGTTGGTACTGAAATTGCTACCCGCGTCATGCAGCAGGCATTCGATTATCTCGATGCGCCGATCCTGACGATCGCTGGCAAGGACGTTCCGATGCCATATGCGGCAAATCTCGAAAAGCTGGCTCTGCCAACTGTTGCAGAAGTGGTGGAAGCGGTGAAAGCCGTGACCTACACCGCCTGAGGAGGTACTGGACATGCCGATTAAAATCACCATGCCAGCACTTTCACCAACCATGGAAGAGGGCAATCTCTCCAAGTGGCTGGTCAAAGAAGGCGACAAGGTTACGTCCGGCGATGTGATCGCTGAGATCGAAACCGACAAGGCGACGATGGAAGTCGAAGCTGTCGACGAAGGTGTTGTTGCCAAGCTCGTCGTTCCTGCTGGAACCGAAGGCGTCAAGGTCAATGCGCTGATCGCAATCCTCGCCGAAGACGGCGAGGATGTTGCAGAAGCAGCCAAAGGCGGCGATTCCGCTCCTGCACCAAAGGCAGAAGCGGCTAAGGAAGAGCCAAAGAAGGAAGTTGCAACCGCGGCTCCTGCAAAGGCTGAAGCCCCAGCAACTGCTCCGGCAGCAGCCAAGAGTGCCGAGAACAAGGGTGATCGCATTTTCGCATCGCCGCTTGCTCGTCGCATCGCCAAGGATGCAGGCGTTGATGTCTCCGCTGTAAAAGGCACTGGCCCTCATGGCCGTGTCGTTCAGCGTGACGTTGAAGCTGCAATTAAATCCGGCGGAGCGAAAGCAGCATCCGCTGCACCTCAGGCAGCTGCATCGGCTCCAAAGCCTCAGTCGGATGATGCCATCCTCAAGCTCTTTGAAGAAGGCACATACGAAATCGTTCCTCACGACGGTATGCGCAAGACCATTGCCCGCCGTCTGGTTGAATCGAAGCAGACTGTTCCGCATTTCTATCTGACGATCGATTGCGAACTCGATGCGCTTCTGGCTCTGCGTTCGCAGATCAATTCGGCTGCACCACTGACCAAGACGGAGAAGGGTGAGGTTCCGGCCTACAAGCTTTCTGTCAACGATCTGGTGATCAAGGCTGTTGCTCTTGCGCTGCGCGACATTCCTGAAGCCAATGTCTCCTGGACTGAAGGCGGCATGATCAAGCACAAGCGTGCGGATGTCGGCGTTGCTGTGTCGATCCCTGGCGGTCTGATTACGCCAATCGTGCGTCAGTCGGAATCCAAAACGCTGTCCGCCATCTCCAACGAGATGAAGGACCTTGCCAAGCGTGCGCGTGATCGCAAGCTCAAGCCTGATGAATATCAGGGTGGTTCGACCTCTGTGTCCAACCTCGGTATGTTCGGCGTGAAGGACTTTGCAGCAATCATCAACCCACCACATGCGACGATCTTCGCAATCGGTGCGGGCGAACAGCGCGCAGTGGTCAAGAACGGTGAAATCAAGGTTGCGACGGTTATGTCCGTAACCCTTTCCACCGATCACCGTGCTGTCGATGGTGCTCTGGCCGCTGAACTTGCACAGGCCTTCAAGCGTCACATCGAAAACCCGATGGGTATGCTGGTCTGATTGGATGACCTTTAAATGCGCCGCATTCTCAGAATGCGGCGCTTGAGGTTTTGAATGGCAGGACTACTCAAACTTCGCCCGGCTGAACGCCATGATGCTGCCGAGATAGCCATTTTGGTCGATATCTCTTCTCATGGCTTCGCACATTGGTTGTGGCAAAGTGTTATGCATGATTGCGACGCTGAGACCGTGATGGAGGCGGGCTTACGTCAGATGCAGGAAGCTGGCATGGAGGGCTGGCAAGGAACGACCATCGCCGAGTGGGATGGCGTTACAGCTGGATTATCTATCGGTTTTACTCTGGACGAAAGCTTGCATGAGCTAAAGCCACAGAACGAGGTTCTGGCTCAACTTATTGCACTTCAATGCAAGGTGATCGGCAGTCGTTTTATAGACAGCGTTGCCGTTTATCAGAAATTTCGTGGCAAGAGCATCGGCCGCGCACTCGTTGCAAATGAAATCGAGCAGGCAAAACTGAGCGGGAACGCCAGTCTCAGCCTGATAACAGAAAGCCATAATAGCGTAGCGCTTTCGCTTTATCGCGGTTATGGATTTGAAGAAATGGAACGGCTCGAAGCTGTGAAGCGTATCGGGCAGGACAAAGTTCATGACTGGGTATTGCTTACCCGGAATGTGAACTGAGCAAAGGCAGGAACAATATGGCCGACACTTACGACGTTATTGTTATCGGATCCGGTCCTGGAGGCTATGTTGCGGCGATCCGCGCAGCACAGCTCGGGCTCAAGACGGCTGTTGTAGAGCGCGAACATCTCGCTGGCATCTGCTCCAACTGGGGTTGTATCCCGACCAAAGCGCTTCTGCGTTCGGCTGAAGTGAAGCACCTCGCTGATCATGCCAAAAATTATGGTCTGAAGCTTGAAGGTTCAATCACTGCCGATATCAAGGCTGTTGTTTCCCGTTCGCGCGGCATTGCCGAGCGCATGAACGGTGGCGTCGGCTTCCTGATGAAGAAGAACAAGATCGATGTGATCTGGGGCGAAGCAAAGCTTTCCAAGCCGGGTGAAATCGTCGTTTCCAAGACTTCCAAGGCGCCGATGTTGCCACAGGCACCTCAGCCGAAGAACACACTTGGCGAGGGCACTTACAAGGCTAAGCACATCATCGTTGCAACAGGTGCGCGTCCGCGTGCGCTTCCAGGCATTGAGCCAGATGGCAAGCTGATCTGGACTTACTTTGAAGCGATGGTGCCACAGGAACTGCCGAAAACCATGCTGGTCATGGGTTCGGGCGCAATCGGCATCGAGTTTGCCTCGTTCTATAACGACATGGGCGTTGATGTTACCGTCGTTGAACTGATGTCGCAGATCATGCCTGTTGAAGATGCGGAAATTTCGGCTTTCGCACGCAAGCAGCTCGAAAAGCGCGGTCTCAAGATCATCACC
Organism: Brucella sp. NBRC 12953; assembly: GCF_040369775.1. NCBI lineage: Bacteria > Pseudomonadati > Pseudomonadota > Alphaproteobacteria > Hyphomicrobiales > Brucellaceae > Brucella > Brucella sp. NBRC 12953. The sequence goes on along the minus strand of NZ_BAABSV010000001.1, from coordinate 691,314 downwards.
GAAGCCAAGGTTTCCAAAGTTGAGAAGGGCGCAAACAATGTGACCGCTCATATCGAAACCAAGGATGGCAAGGTTCAGACACTCACCGTTGATCGCATGATTTCGGCTGTTGGCGTTCAGGGCAATATCGAGAATATCGGTCTTGAAGCACTTGGCGTTAAGACTGATCGTGGCTGCATTGCCATCGACGCTTATTGCAAGACCAATGTTGATGGCATTTATGCGATTGGTGACGTTGCTGGTCCGCCGATGCTAGCTCACAAGGCTGAGCATGAAGCTGTTATCTGCGTTGAAAAGATTGCAGGTCTGCCAAATGTTCATCCGCTTGACCGCAATATGGTCCCAGGCTGCACCTATTGTAACCCACAGGTTGCATCGGTTGGTTTGACTGAAGCCAAGGCAAAGGAAAAAGGCCTCGACATTCGTGTCGGTCGTTTCCCATTTGTAGCAAACGGTAAAGCGATTGCACTTGGTGAAGATCAGGGTCTGGTCAAGACGATCTTCGACAAGAAGACCGGACAGCTGCTGGGCGCGCATCTTGTTGGCGCCGAAGTGACCGAACTTATTCAGGGCTTCGTCGTTGCGATGAACCTTGAAACCACTGAAGAAGAACTGATGCACTCGGTCTTCCCGCATCCAACGATTTCCGAAACGATGAAGGAAAGCGTACTGGATGCCTATGGCCGCGCGCTGAATATGTAATTCAGAGACCTGATTCCGACATTTGCACCTCTTCACAACAAGTGTTGTGCAAATGTCGGTTTTCAAACTTTGAATTCAATTCACGAGGAAACGCTCTTAAAGGAGTGAACTCATTCCGCTGATTGATAATGGAGGGCCATGGCGGCGTGCCGCTTGGCCCATGATTAAATGGTGTACGACAGGCGGTCTTGCTTTAGGCTTTCTGGCAGGAAGCTTGAGCTTGCTCGGCGGAAACACCATATCGGTCAACGGAATGGCTATCGCTGGCTGGTACGGCGTCTGGATACTGACATTGGCTCTCGGATTAGGCGGCTTTCTGTTTGGCCTCATCTGGGCGTTGGTTTTCAGAGCATTAGGTATGGCAGCGAGACGGTAAGCCGCAGCAAATGCCATTGCATTGCAGCGTATCAAATTGTTAGGGCAAGCGTTAAGTCAGGGGTCTACCCATTATTGGAACAGATCAGCTCTCAGGCATTTGTTTCAGATAGGCAGGAAACAGCATGGTTACAGTTCTCGATACAGTGAACCAGAGACGTCAGCGGCACCCTGAAAAGGCTCACCGTCCAGACACCGAAATTCTGAAGAAGCCGGACTGGATCCGCGTCAAGGCCCCGGTTTCGCGCGGCTATAACGAGACGCGCGAGATCGTCCGCTCGAACAAGCTTGTTACCGTTTGCGAAGAAGCAGGTTGCCCGAACATTGGCGAGTGCTGGGAAAAGAAGCACGCGACCTTCATGATCATGGGCGAAATCTGCACCCGCGCCTGTGCTTTCTGTAACGTATCGACCGGTATCCCGACGGCTCTTGATCCAAATGAGCCGGAAAATGTCGCTAAGGCTGTCAAGCAGATGGGCCTTACCCACGTCGTTATTACCTCTGTTGACCGTGACGATCTGGCCGATGGCGGCGCGCAGCATTTTGCCGAGGTTATTCGCGCGATCCGCGCGGCAACACCAAAGACAACGATTGAAATTCTTACGCCAGACTTCCTGCGCAAGGAAGGCGCGCTTGAGATCGTGGTCAAGGCACGCCCTGACGTGTTCAATCACAATCTGGAAACGGTTCCGTCGAAGTATCTTAAGGTTCGCCCGGGCGCTCGTTATTTCCATTCGATCCGCCTGTTGCAGCGCGTGAAGGAACTCGACCCGACAATCTTCACGAAGTCCGGCATCATGGTTGGTCTTGGCGAAGAGCGGAACGAAATCCTTCAGCTGATGGACGACCTTCGTTCTGCTGAAGTGGATTTCATGACCATCGGTCAGTATCTCCAGCCAACCCGCAAGCACCATCCGGTGATCCGTTTCGTGACGCCAGACGAATTCAAGTCTTTCGAGACGATTGGTCGTACCAAGGGCTTTGCGCTCGTTGCGTCCAGCCCGCTGACGCGTTCATCGCACCATGCCGGTGACGATTTCGCAAAGCTCAAGGCTGCTCGCGAAGCGCAGGTTGCAGCACAGGCTTAAGTTCGCATGCCGCAATTTACGAATGTCAGACGCGTTCATCACAGGGCAGACCAGATGTTTGCCCTGGTATCCGATGTTGAAAAATATCCGCAATTCCTGCCGATGTGCGAAGCACTCTCAATTCGCTCCCGAAAGGAGCGGGAGGGCAAGACGCTTTTGATCGCCGACATGACGGTTGGCTATAAGCTGATCCGCGAGACATTCACCAGCCAGGTGCTTCTGAAGCCGGACGAAAACGTCATCGACGTGAAATATGTCGATGGCCCGTTCCGCTATCTCGACAATCGCTGGACATTTAAGCCGGTGAGCGATGGTTATGAATGTGACGTCGAATTCTTCATCGACTATGAATTCAAAAGTCGCACGCTTGGGCTGCTGATGGGATCAATGTTCGATCTGGCTTTCCGCAAGTTCTCAGAAGCCTTTGAGAAGCGTGCTGACGCAATTTACGGTCTGGCTTAGGCTTTAGAGTTCAGCGCCTCAAGGACCAGTGCCAGCGCAGAAAGCACGGTTTGATGCCGAATGTCTTCGCGTGACTTTTCACCAAAACGGCATTCTTTGTGTAGCGTGGCAAAACCTTTGCGCGCGCTGGCAATGTGCACGAGACCGACCGGCTTTTCTGCTGACCCGCCACCGGGGCCGGCAATACCGGTAACGGCAATGCTGATGCCAGCGCGTGAATTGTTCAGCGCGCCTTCCGCCATAGCTATTGCCACTTCTTTTGAAACCGCACCCACCTGGTTGATCAGTTCCATCGGGACGCCGACCATCTCATTCTTGGCTTCATTGGAGTAGGTTACAAAGCCGCGGTCCACCACATCGGATGAACCTGCAATATCGGTGAGTGCTGCCGCGATAAGCCCGCCTGTGCAGGATTCTGCTGTCGCAATCATGATGCCGTGTTTGCGGCACGCGTTGAGTACGTCGATGGACTGGGCTTCCGCAACCAGTGTCATTCTGGAACCTCACCGGGATAGATTACTGTTGCCGTTACGATAGCCGCAATGCCTTCGCCGCGACCAACAAAGCCCATTTTCTCGTTGGTGGTCGCTTTGACGGAAACACGGTCATGCGAAATGCCGAGCATATTTGCCATGGCTTCCATCATTGCCGGGCGATGCGGACCAATCTTAGGTTCTTCAGCGATGATCGTCACATCTGCGTTGGCGATACGACCACCGGCTTCACGCACGATCTTGACCGCATGTTCAACAAAGATATGCGATGCAGCACCCTTCCACTGCGGATCGGAAGGCGGGAAATGTGTGCCAATATCGCCTGCGCCGCGTGTGGCAAGCAGGGCATCGGTCAGTGCGTGGAGGGCCACGTCGGCATCCGAGTGACCGTTCAGTTTCCTGTTGTGCGGAATGGCCACACCGCAAAGCGTGACGTGGTCGCCCGGCTCGAAACTGTGAACGTCATAGCCATTGCCGGTGCGGATATCTGGAAATGAAGTCATGCCATGCCTCAAGCGTTTGTCGGCCATTTCTATATCTTTGGCCCATGTGAGTTTGGTATTGTCTGCCGAACCCTCGATGATACGCACGGAAAGTCCATAAGCTTCCGCAATCGAGGCATCGTCGGTAAAATCCGACCGGCCGCTGAGATAAGCTTTTTCGTGGGCGTCCAGGATCGGGGTAAAGGGAAAGGCCTGCGGCGTCTGTGCTGCAAAAAGACCAGCACGAGGGACAGTCGTTCTAACAGTGCCGTCACTGGCCGATTGCTTCAACGTGTCCGAAACCGCAAGGGCAGGCAGCACACCTTCCTGCGGTGTCAGATTGTCGAATATGCGTGCAAGCAAATCCTGCTCAATGAATGGACGCACACCATCATGGATGAGGACATAGTCAGGGGCGTTCTTGTTGAGCGCCAACAATCCAAGTCGTGTGGATTCCTGGCGCGTCGGACCACCGGTGACAACGCGCACATTCTCATAATATTCGGTGATGGCATTCTCATAAAGCGCCGCATCATCGGCATGGATGACCACGATGATCTGATCGATCTCAGCGCAATGCGCAAAAGCACGCAGCGTGCGCGAAAGCACTGCTTCGCCGCCGATCCGCCGATATTGCTTCGGCCCTTCAGTGCTCTGTCCCGCCCGTTCGCCGCGTCCTGCGGCTACGATGACTGCTGCTGCCCGTGAAATGTCGGTCGCCTTCGCCAAAAGATTCATCTAGTTACATGCGGAATAATGCCTTGCGCAAATAATTGCCAGACGGCAATCGATTTATCATCGCAGCTACGCGCTTTTCCTTGCGTTCAATGCATTGAATGATTAAAGTGTGTGCTAATTGCATCATGCACATCAAATGGGCATTTCTTGGTGACTACCCTTGGACAACCTCTGAATATACGCGGTGTGACACTGCCAAACCGCGTATTTCTCGCGCCCATGTCAGGCGTCTCCGATCTTCCGTTCCGAAAACGCGCCGCCGAGGCTGGCGCGGGCATGGTTGTTTCGGAAATGGTGGCAAGTGTTGAACTCTGCAATCGCCATAAGGAAAGCATGTTGCGCTTATCCGGCGAAGGGCTTGGCACGCATGTTGTGCAGCTTGCAGGCCGCGAAGCGCACTGGATGGCCGAAGCAGCCATCATCGCCGAGGGCGAGGGCGCGGATATTATCGACATCAATATGGGCTGCCCTGCCAAGAAAGTGACAGGCGGCTATTCGGGTTCAGCCCTTATGCGCGATCTCGATCATGCGATGACGTTGGTTGAAGCAACCGTTAATGCCGTGAAAGTGCCAGTTACGCTGAAAATGCGTCTTGGCTGGGACGAAAACAGTATCAACGCACCGGAACTTGCAAAGCGTGCCGAAGATGCGGGTATTGCGATGGTGACGGTTCATGGACGCACACGCTGCCAGTTTTATGAAGGCAAAGCCGACTGGGACGCCATTCATGCGGTACGCGATGTCGTGAAGATTCCACTTGTCGCCAATGGCGATGTGTCGTCACGTGAAGATGCGGAAGAATTGCTGCGTCGCTCAGGCGCTGATGCCGTGATGGTCGGGCGCGCCTCCTATGGTCAGCCCTGGCTTGCTGGCTTGATCGCCGGCAGCGATTTCGCACCGCGGTCGCAGGATGGCATTCTTTCTTATATTATAAGACATTACGAAGATATGCTCGACCATTATGGCAGCAAGACGGGTATTCGCCATTCAAGAAAGCATCTTGGCTGGTATCTGGATTGTCATGCAGTCGAAGCATTTTCTCCCGCAGACAAGGCTGAAATCATGACGCTCATCGACCCGGAAGCGGTTGTCGCGGCATTGACCCGCGTTTTTCTGCGTGAAGCAGACAGAAAGGTCGCGTGATGGGCGTTAGAGGTGAAACGAACGGCATTCCAGCAATCATTCTGGATGCAATCAATCAGCCTGTCATTATGGTCAGCGCCGACAATCATATTGTTTATGCCAATATGGATGCGGAGCAGTTTTTCCGCTCGGGTTCGTCCATTCTGGCGCGTAACCGTCTTGAATCTTTTCTGCCTTTCGGCAGTCCGTTGCTGGCTCTTGTCGATCAGGTTCGCACCGCTCAGGTTCCGGTGAACGAGTATCGTGTCGATATTTCATCGCCGAAACTCGGTGCCGAACGCATTGTAGATCTTTACGTGGCGCCGGTCATCGAAACGCCGGGTGCTGTGGTTATTCTGTTTAAAGAAAAAACCATGGCGGAGAAGATTGACCGTCAGATGACCCATCGCGGGGCAGCACGTTCGGTGACGGGGCTTGCTTCCATGCTGGCGCATGAGATCAAGAACCCGCTTTCAGGCATTCGCGGGGCCGCTCAACTACTTGAACAGGTGGTTGGTGATGAAGACCGCGCATTGGCACGGTTGATTACCGATGAAACTGATCGCATCGTGAAGCTCGTTGATCGTATGGAAGTGTTTTCCGATGAACGACCTATCGAGCGTACGGCGGTCAATATCTATTCGGTGCTGGATCATGTGAAGACATTGGCGCGAAACGGTTTTGCGCGGCATATCCGCTTTGTCGAGGAATATGATCCATCGCTGCCACCGGTTTATGCCAATCGCGATCAGCTTGTGCAGGTTTTCCTCAATCTGGTGAAAAATGCTGCTGAGGCGCTTGGCGACCGTGAAGGTGCCGAGATCACGCTCTCGACGGCTTATCGTCCGGGCATTCGCCTGCAAGTGCCGGGCGCCAGTGATCGTGTTGCGCTGCCACTTGAGTTTTGCGTCCATGATAATGGTCCGGGCGTGCCGGAAGATATGCTGCCGCATCTGTTTGATCCGTTTGTAACGACCAAGACTAATGGGTCGGGCCTCGGACTAGCGCTTGTGGCCAAAATCATTGGAGATCATGGCGGTGTGATCGAGTGCGACAGTCATCCATCGCGCACCACATTCCGCATTCTCATGCCTGCATGGAAAAGTTCTGCTGATAACACGGGCTCCAAGAGCCCAAGCATGTCTGCAAAGACAGGAGATAACGCATGATTGCCGGACGTCCGACAGGTACGATTCTCGTTGCGGATGACGATGCTGCAATTCGCACAGTGCTCAATCAGGCACTTTCGCGTGCTGGCTACGATGTTCGGGTTACATCCAACGCGACCTCGCTGTGGCGTTGGGTGGCAGCTGGCGATGGCGATCTGGTTATTACCGACGTCAATATGCCAGACGAAAATGCGTTTGATCTGCTGCCACGCATCAAGAAAATGCGCCCCGATCTGCCGATTGTGGTGATGAGCGCGCAAAATACATTCATGACCGCGATCCGGGCTTCGGAAGCGGGAGCTTATGAATATCTGCCAAAGCCGTTCGATCTGACAGAGCTCATCAATATTGTTGGTCGTGCGCTTTCAGAGCCAAAGCATAAACCAGCTGCCGTGTTGCAGGATGAGCAGGCAGAAAATATGCCGCTCGTTGGCCGTTCGCCAGCCATGCAGGAAATCTATCGCGTCTTGGCCCGTATGATGCAGACCGACCTGACCATGATGGTCACAGGTGAGTCGGGCACAGGCAAGGAACTGGTCGCGCGCGCGTTGCATGAATATGGGCGCCGTCGCAAAGGACCGTTTGTTGCCATCAATATGGCTGCAATCCCACGCGATCTGATCGAATCCGAACTGTTTGGCCATGAAAAAGGTGCGTTTACCGGCGCACAGAACCGTTCCAGCGGACGTTTCGAGCAGGCCAATGGCGGTACGCTGTTCCTTGACGAAATCGGCGACATGCCGATGGAAGCGCAGACGCGCTTGCTGCGTGTGTTGCAGCAGGGCGAATATATGACGGTCGGTGGCCGCACGCCGATCAAGACTGATGTGCGCATCGTGGCCGCAACCAACAAGGATTTGCGGCAGCTCATCGCACAGGGTCTGTTCCGCGAAGACCTTTATTATCGCCTGAATGTCGTGCCACTGCGCTTGCCGCCGCTTCGTGAGCGCAGCGAAGATGTGCCTGATCTGGTTCGTCACTTCTTCAAGCGCGCTGCCGAAGAAGGCCTGCCAGAGAAACGCATTACACCCGCTGGCATTGAAATGATGCGTCGCTATCCGTGGCCGGGTAACGTGCGCGAACTCGAAAATCTCGTGCGCAGGCTTTCAGCACTTTATCCGCAGGATGAGATTTCGCCGGAAATCATCGAGACCGAGCTGAAATCAGAGCTTTCAAAGCCTGATATTCCAATTGCGGTTGCGGGCGACATTGAAAACATCACCATATCGCAGGTGGTTGAGCAGAATATGCAGCGATACTTCGCATCGTTTGGTGCTGATTTGCCCCCACCAGGGCTTTATCATCGCGTGCTGGCGGAACTGGAATATCCGCTGATTCTTGCTTGTCTGACCGCAACGCGAGGTAATCAGATCAAGGCTGCAGAGATTCTCGGACTTAATCGCAATACGTTGCGTAAAAAGATCAGAGAGCTTGGCGTGAACATCTATCGGGGCACAAAGCAGTAAAAACCGGGCAGTAAGACCGCTCACAGTTTCGCGAAGTCTCATTTAAGCTGTAAACAATCGTTGCATTTTCGCCACAATGCGTTGCATAGATGCAACGCTATTGGGTAACATGGTTAACATGAATACAGCGAATCTGACGACGGATATGGATAAGGTGGGGCGATCATCGCAAGGCGGTGAGGGGCGCAGGCTTCTTGCATTGCCCGGTATCATTACCGTTGTGTTGGCGCTGGTTACAGCGTCAATTTCTTTTGCCATCCTCATCGGTATCACGCCAATCACGCCTGATCGCAACGTGACGATTGCGTTGGTTATCGTCAATGTGGCGCTGATTGTTTTTCTTATCCTGCTGATTTGCCGCGAGATTTTCCGTATCGTATCGGCTCGCAGATCGGGAAAAGCAGCTTCTCGTCTGCATGTCCGCATCGTTGCGCTGTTCTCATTGATTGCGGCTGTTCCGGCAATCGTGGTGGCAATTGTCGCTTCCGTGACGCTTAATCTCGGACTTGATCGGTGGTTTGATACGAATACACGCGATATCGTGAGTTCGTCGCAGAGTTTGGCCGATTCCTATCTTCGCGACACGGCACTTAACTTGCAGAGCACCTCTTTTTCGATGCTGCAGGAGTTGGATGCTCAACGCACGCTTTACAGTCTCGATAGGGGCGGGTTCATCCGCTATATGACGCTGCAAGCCGGCGGCCGCGGGCTGCTCGGTGCATTTCTGGTTCGTGAAGACGGCACCGTTATCGTTAAAAGCGAAACTGGTGTGGAAACACGTCTTCCACCGCCTACCGAAGATGCTCTGCAAACAGCCTCTGACGGTAAGCCGGTTATCATCCCCCCGGGTGATCTGAACTTCGTCGGCGCTGTTATCAAGATGCGCGAAATACCGGATCTGTATCTTTATACGGTTCGGGCTATCGATCAGCAGATATTGGACGCAATGCGTTTGATGAAAGCCAACACAGAACGCTATCAGGAGATGGATGCTACGCGCATCCCGACCCAGATCGCTTTTGCGCTTCTCTATTTTGGTCTGACTCTCATTGTTCTGTTGTCGGCTATTTGGACCGGTATTGCCGTTGCTGACCGTCTGGTTCGCCCGATCAGGCTGCTGATTGGTGCTGCTGATGATGTGGCTGCTGGCAATCTCGATATTTCGGTGCCGGTACGCTCGTCGGATGGTGACGTTGGTGCGCTTTCGGGCACCTTCAACAACATGGTCGCCGAGCTTAAGAGCCAGCGTAACGAACTTCTGTCTGCCAAAGACCAGATCGACGAGCGCCGTCGCTTCTCCGAAGCCGTGCTTTCGGGCGTTACAGCCGGTGTTATCGGTATCGAAACGGATGGCTCGATTTCGATCCTCAATCGCTCTGCCGAGCATATGTTCGGGGTCAGCTCAGAGGATGCAATTGGCAAGAGTCTAAGCAGCATTGCTCCTGAAATCGGACAGGCCTTTGAAGTTGCCCGCACGACGGGTCGCACTGTTCATCGCGAGCAGGTCAGCATGACTCGTGGCGGTGTTGCGCGTACCTTCAACGTGCAGGTAACTGTTGAGGATGCGGAATCCGACGATCACTCTTATGTCGTCACCGTTGATGACATTACCGATCTCGTTCAGGCACAGCGTTCGTCTGCATGGGCTGATGTTGCGCGCCGCATTGCGCATGAGATCAAAAACCCGCTCACACCGATCCAGCTTTCGGCTGAACGCATTCGTCGTCGTTATGGCAAGGTGATTACCGAGGATCGCGAAGTCTTCGATCAATGCACCGATACGATCATTCGTCAGGTCGGCGATATTGGTCGTATGGTCGATGAATTCTCCGCTTTTGCGCGTATGCCCAAGCCTGAAATGAAGGCCATGGATATGCGCGAGGCGCTGCGGGAAGCATTGTTCCTCATTGAAGTCAGCCGTCAGGATATTCAGTTCGCCAATGAATATGGTTCTGAAAAGCTGATTGGTTCGTTTGATAGCCGCTTGCTCGGTCAGGCATTTGGCAACGTCATCAAGAATGCCAGTGAAGCAATTGATGCTGTGCCCAAGGAAGAGCGCGGCGAGGGGCATATTCTTGTGCGCTCAATGAAGGCGGACGGGAACCTGATCGTCGATGTCATCGATAACGGCAAAGGTCTGCCGGGTGATGATCGTCAGAAGCTCCTGGAGCCTTATATGACGACGCGAGAAAAAGGCACGGGTCTTGGCCTCGCTATCGTCCGCAAGATCGTGGAAGACCACGGCGGACATTTGGAATTGCATGATGCGCCAGCAGATTTCCACGGAGGACGTGGCGCAATGATACGTATGATCTTTCCTGAGGTTTCCGCCGGTCCATCCGGTGCGGAAGAGGGAAATCCCGGAAACGAGATAATTGGACAGGTGAACTGATATGGCAGCCGATATTCTTGTAGTTGATGACGAAGCGGATATTCGGGAACTCGTTGCAGGTATCCTCAGCGACGAAGGCTATGAAACCCGCACAGCCTTTGATGCCGATAGTGCGCTTGCGGCGATTGATGATCGCGTGCCACGTTTGGTGTTTCTTGATATCTGGTTGCAGGGCAGCCGTCTTGATGGTCTTGCACTGCTCGATGAAATCAAGAAGCAGCATCCCGATCTGCCAGTGGTGATGATTTCCGGTCACGGCAATATTGAAACGGCTGTGTCTGCGATCCGTCGCGGTGCTTATGATTTCATTGAAAAGCCGTTCAAGGCGGATCGTCTCATTCTGGTTGCCGAACGTGCGCTGGAAACGTCGAAGCTGAAGCGTGAGGTTTCAAATCTGCGCAAGCGCGGCGGCAACAGTATGGAACTGATTGGCGCGTCACTTGCGATCAACCAGCTGCGCCAGACTATCGAGCGCGTTGCACCAACCAATAGCCGCATCATGATTACCGGCCCTTCGGGTGCAGGTAAAGAACTCGCGGCACGCGCCATTCATGCGCAATCGAGCCGCGCCAATGGCCCATTCGTGACCGTCAATGCTGCAACCATTACGCCAGAGCGTATGGAAATTGAGCTTTTCGGCACTGAAATGGATGGTGGTGAACGCAAGGTCGGTGCGCTTGAAGAAGCGCATGGCGGCATTCTTTATCTCGATGAAGTCGCCGACATGCCGCGCGAAACGCAGAACAAGATTTTACGCGTTCTCGTCGATCAGCAGTTTGAACGCGTTGGCGGAACCAAGCGCGTAAAGGTGGATGTCCGCATCATTTCCTCTACGGCACAGAACCTTGAAGGCATGATTGCCGAGGGTACTTTCCGCGAAGACCTTTTCCATCGCCTTTCTGTGGTGCCTGTACATGTGCCACCGCTTGCAGCGCGCCGCGAAGACATTCCATCGCTGGTCGAATATTTCATGACTCAGATTGCCGAGCAGGCCGGTATCAAACCGCGCAAAATCGGATCTGACGCCATGGCAGTTCTGCAGGCGCATAGCTGGCCGGGCAATATTCGCCAGCTGCGCAACAATGTTGAACGCCTGATGATTCTGGCGCGTGGCGATGACCCGGAAGCACCTGTAACCGCTGATCTTCTGCCTGCGGAAATTGGCGACACGCTGCCGCGCGCGCCGACTGAATCCGATCAGCACATCATGGCATTGCCGTTGCGTGAGGCGCGTGAGCGTTTCGAGAAGGAATATCTCATTGCGCAGATCAATCGCTTTGGTGGCAATATCTCGCGTACGGCTGAATTTGTCGGCATGGAACGCTCGGCATTGCATCGCAAGCTGAAGTCGCTCGGCGTTTAATATTCAAGTAGGCGGGATGATATGCGTGTAATCGTATGCGGAGCAGGGCAGGTCGGCTATGGTATTGCCGAGCGGCTTGCTGCCGAAGAAAATGACGTCTCCGTCATTGATACGTCCGCGCGCCATATCGAGATTGTCCGCGACACACTGGATGTGCGTGGCTTCGTCGGCCATGGCTCGCAACCGGATGTACTCGCCGCCGCCGGTGCCAACGAAGCCGATATGATTATTGCGGTGACGCTGTCTGACGAAGTCAACATGGTGGCCTGTCAGGTGGCGCATTCGGTTTTCAATGTGCCGACCAAGATTGCGCGCATTCGCGCACAGTCTTATCTCAAGGCCGAATATCAGGACCTGTTCCTGCGCGAAAACCTGCCCATTGATGTGATTATCTCGCCGGAGCTTGAGGTCGGTGAAGTGGTTTTGAGGCGCATCGCCTTACAGGGCGCGACCGATGTGCTGCGATTTGCCGATGATAAGATCATCGGTCTCGCCATCGAATGTCTGGAAGAATGCCCGGTTATCAATACGCCGCTGAAACAGCTATCCGACCTTTTTCCTGGACTGGCTGCGACAGTCGTGGGCGTTGTTCGCAATGGTAGCTTGTTTATTCCACGCTCCAACGATCAACTACATGCCGGTGATCTTGCCTATGTCGTCACGACCCGTGAGCAGGTCCGCAGAACGCTGTCATTATTCGGGCATGAGAAGCCGGAAGCGCATCGTATTGTTATCGCAGGCGGTGGTAATATCGGGCTTTATGTCGCCAAGGCTATTGAAGAGCGTAAGTGGCAGACGCGCATCAAGATGATCGAGAGCGAGCACGAGCGCGCCTTCGCGATTGCCGACCAGCTCAACCGGACCATGGTTCTGCATGGCAGTGCGCTTGACCAGGCACTTTTGCAGGAAGCCGATATCGAGGACGCCGATCTTTTTGTGGCGCTGACCAATCAGGATCAGGTCAATATCCTCTCCAGTATCATGGCCAAGCGCCTTGGCTGTAAGGCCAATATGGCTTTGATCAATACGGTTGCGTATCAGGATTTCACCCACATGGTGGGGATTGACGCCTATATCAATCCGAAAGCCGTTACCGTATCGAAGATATTGCAGCATGTCCGGCGTGGTCGTATCCGTGCCGTCTATAGTGTCTATCGGGACATGGCGGAAATCATTGAGGCGGAAGCGCTTGAGACGTCGTCGCTGGTCGGTGCGCCTCTGCGCGATCTCGATCTGCCGGAAGGCCTGCGAATCGGCGCAATCTATCGCGACGGACAGGTTATCCAGCCCAATGGCAATGTTCGCATCAAGCCGAAAGACCGTGTTGTGATCTTTGCGACCGCTGATGCTATCAAGCATGTGGAGCAAATGTTCCGCGTAAGCCTCGAGTTCTTCTAGCTAGCAATTTGATGTATCTATTTTATTAGCTGATCTTTATATGATGCCGCAGTTCTTCTTCCTCGGTGTCATTCATGGATATCTGCACTTTCTGGTATGGGCCGCGGCTGCGCGATGTTGATCGCATCTGTCTGGCATCGATGGTGATGACCGGTCAGCGTGTGAAGCTGTTTTCATACGCGCCTATCGAGAACGTGCCAGCGGGCGTCGAACTACACGATGCCAGCAGCATTCTGCCTGAGCTGGTGTTTAAGCGTCTTGATCCCGGCTATCCGAATTTCCACAGCCGGACAACGATCGTTCAGTTCAGCGATATTTTCCGTATAATGCTGATGAAGCATAAGCAGGGTGTGTGGCTTGATACGGATGTTTACCTGCTCAAGCAGTTTCATCCCGACCCGTCAAAACCATATCTCGCGCGCGAGAATCGATTCCGTGTTGGCGTGTCCGCGCTTTATCTGCCGCATGACCATCCGATTATCCGCGAATTTGAAGCTTATGTGGCTGCCAGCTATCCGTTGCCGCGTTGGCTTGGATTGCGACGTGGAAAGCTGCGCCCGCTTTATTATCGCGTGATCGGTAAGGAAGTTACGCCCGCCGCCATTGGAATCACTATTTTTGGAAATGACGGCATATCCCGGCTGGCGCGCAAGTATGGCATCTTCAGAAATGCAGCTCCGCAGGAGAATTTCTATTACTGGGTCGGTAAGGAAGCGACGCGGATTTACGATCCGGCTTATGGGATTGAACCTACCAAACATCCTGATTTCATTGGCTTTCATATCCATAAGAAGCATAAGGAAGTCGTCTCGATGCAACCGGGAAGCTTCTATATGTGGGCGATTGACCGCGTGAGACCGCTGCTTGGTGAGCCACTTTCTTTCGAGCAAAATCAGTGCTCATCCGTTGGTGCCTAGAAAGAATTGCTTGCCTGCATTTGAATTTGCTGGTTGCGCAAAGATTCCCATCCTGTTAACCGAAGCTAAAGAGCGAAGCAGTTGTCTTTCCACAGCAATTGCGATCAGTGCCAGGCTTTGCGCAATCCGGGTGCTTGATTTATGTGTGCGCGCGTGTTCGTCTGGCATTAAACGAACAAACTGCTGATCGATTAAAGGAATAAAAACAATGGCTGAACGATCGCAAAATCTTCAAGACCTTTTCCTCAATTCTGTACGCAAGCAGAAAATTTCACTGACCATCTTCCTTATTAATGGCGTGAAGCTCACGGGTATCGTGACGTCCTTTGACAATTTCTGCGTATTGCTGCGTCGCGATGGTCATTCGCAGCTTGTTTACAAGCATGCAATTTCGACCATCATGCCGAGCCAGCCGGTACAGATGTTCGAGGGTGAGGAAGTCTGACGCTTATCAGTTTATAACTGACCAGTTTTATGCTGGAGCGTGGTGATCTCTTGAAACTGTCACACCGCTCCAGTTTTTTCGATTCCGATCCACGCCCGGTTTGGGCAATATGGATCATGATTTGATTAGCCGGGGCGTCTTCTGTTTGAAACCGCAAGTGCGGAGACCTATCTGCTGGATAGTTCGTTTCCGTATCCCGGAGTAAGTTTATTTGTCGAAATTCAAGGGTAAGAACGTATCGCCTGCCGATGAAAACAAGGGATTTGGTGTGTCTGAACCAGAACCCACAAGAGCGGCGGTTATCGTTCCAATTTTGCCAGAGCGGCACAATACAAGCACTGCAAGTGAAGAAGGCGAGAGACCCCAGTTCCAGCGCTCCAATGAAGCGCGGCTGGAAGAAGCCGTCGGTCTTGCGCGTGCGATCAATCTCGAAATTGCCCATGCCGAAAACGTGATCGTCAATCAGCCGAGGCCTGCGACCCTTCTGGGAACCGGCAAGGTTGAGGCTGTTGCTGAAGTCGTCAAAGAAAAGGCGATTGGCCTTGTTATCGTTGATCATGCGCTGACGCCTGTGCAGCAGCGCAATCTTGAAAAAGAGTGGAACGTCAAGGTTATTGACCGTACCGGCCTCATTCTCGAGATTTTCGGCGAGAGAGCGCGCACCAAGGAAGGTGCGTTGCAGGTTGAGCTTGCGCATCTGAACTATCAGAAGGGCCGTCTGGTACGAAGCTGGACTCACCTTGAGCGTCAGCGCGGCGGTAGCGGCTTCCTCGGTGGTCCGGGTGAAACGCAGATCGAAGCCGACAGACGTATGCTTCAAGACAAGATTTTGAAGATCAAGCGTGAGCTTGAAACGGTTGTGCGTACGCGTACGCTGCACCGGCAGAAGCGCCGCAAGGTGCCGCATCCGGTTGTCGCGCTCGTTGGTTATACGAATGCGGGCAAATCAACGCTGTTCAATCGTATGACGGGCGCGGATGTGCTGGCGGAAGATATGCTGTTCGCCACGCTCGACCCGACATTGCGTCGTATTCGTTTGCCGCATGGCGAGACGGTTATTCTGTCGGATACTGTGGGTTTCATTTCGAACCTTCCGCACCATCTGGTTGCTGCATTCCGTGCAACACTGGAAGAAGTGGTTGAGGCCGATCTGATTCTGCATGTTCGCGACATTTCTGACCCCGACAATGCAGCACAGGCCGAGGATGTCGAAAGCATTCTGTCTGGTCTCGACGTCGAGCCGCATGATCATAAGCGCGTGATCCAGATATGGAACAAGATCGACAATCTGGATGAAGCTGGCCGTGAAGCGGCTTCCCGTCTGGCGGCTGCAGGCAGCGAGGAGGGACGTCCCATCCCGCTTTCAGCCTGGACCGGTGAAGGCGTTGACAGGTTGCTTTCTTTGATCGAGACCCGCATTGCAGGCGCGCTTGGCACTGTTGATGTTGTGCTTTCTCCGTCCGAGCTTCGTATCCTCGACTGGATGTACCAGCATGGCAGCGACGTGAAGCGCGAAGATCTGGAAGATGGCTCTGTTCGTATTCAGGCCCGCCTGACTGAAACGGCACGCAAAATGCTCGATGAGAAACGCGGCATTAAGCCTGTCGAACAGGATTCCGACTGGGATTGATCGGCATCTTGCGGAACAGGGCTGCAAAGCCCTATGTATGGAACATCCGTACGATTCATATTCGCCATAAATATGCAGAGGCCCATTATGAGAGATCCCATTGAAACCGTCATGAACCTCGTGCCGATGGTGGTCGAGCAGACCAACCGTGGCGAGCGGGCCTATGATATCTTCTCGCGCTTGCTGAAAGAACGCATTATCTTCGTCAACGGTCCTGTCGAAGATGGCATGTCGATGCTGATCTGCGCGCAGTTGCTCTTCCTCGAGTCTGAAAACCCGAAGAAAGAGATCAACATGTACATCAATTCGCCAGGTGGCGTTGTTACGTCCGGCATGGCGATCTACGACACGATGCAGTTCATCAAGCCTCCTGTTTCCACGCTCTGCATGGGCCAGGCTGCTTCCATGGGCTCGCTGCTTCTGACTGCAGGCGCCACTGGCCAGCGTTATGCGTTGCCAAATGCCCGCATCATGGTTCACCAGCCTTCGGGCGGCTTCCAGGGGCAGGCGTCGGATATCGAGCGTCATGCGCAGGACATCATCAAGATGAAGCGCCGTCTGAATGAAACCTACGTCAAGCACACCGGTCGCGATTATGAGACGATTGAGCGTACCCTTGATCGCGATCATTTCATGACCGCACAGGAAGCTCTCGAGTTCGGTTTGATCGATAAGGTGATCGAATCGCGCGACGCAGGCACTGAAGAAGCCACGTAATTTTGAGGAGGCAGTTTGACTGCCTCTCCATATTTTGGTGCTCTTTGCCACAAAAGCGGCTTATTTGTTGTTCGTACCTGAAGGTTAACGAGTGGCGTTAAGCATCTGTTGGGGTTCAGTGCGCTAAAATCGCTCAGATTGTGCAGAAACTGGCGGGAATGGCGATTTTTCAATTGTTCCCCGCCTAAGGTTCTGCAAAAGTCGCCAAAAAGGCTTCTTCGGTCGGGAAGCCTGCGGTGACTGGAATCCAGAGAATGTAAGCAGTGCGTTTTGACTGCTGATACGACCATTGAGGCGACGGTGTATTGTTCCCTCAATTGGATCCGAACCGGAAGAAACGATTGAAGTGGGCGCATCGCGGAATAGCGTTCAATTCGGTCAATTGAAAGGAAACTGCAATGAGCAAAGTCAGCAACAGCGGCGGCGATTCAAAGAATACGCTTTATTGCTCGTTCTGTGGCAAAAGCCAGCATGAAGTTCGTAAGCTGATTGCAGGCCCGACCGTATTTATCTGCGACGAGTGCGTCGAACTTTGCATGGACATCATCCGCGAGGAAAACAAAACCTCGATGGTGAAGTCGCGCGAAGGTGTACCTACGCCGCAGGAAATTATGGACGTTCTTGACGATTATGTCATCGGCCAGAAGGGCGCCAAGCGCGTTCTCGCTGTAGCCGTGCACAATCACTACAAGCGTCTCGCGCATCAGACGAAGAGCAGCGACATCGAACTGGCAAAGTCCAACATTCTGTTGGTTGGCCCTACGGGTTGCGGCAAGACCTATCTTGCTCAGACACTCGCACGCATTATCGATGTTCCGTTCACCATGGCTGATGCCACGACGCTAACAGAAGCCGGCTATGTCGGTGAAGACGTCGAAAACATCATTCTAAAGCTGCTTCAGTCGGCTGATTACAACGTTGAACGCGCACAGCGTGGCATCGTTTATATCGACGAAGTCGATAAGATCAGCCGCAAGTCGGACAATCCTTCGATCACCCGCGATGTGTCGGGCGAAGGCGTTCAGCAGGCGCTTCTGAAGATCATGGAAGGCACCGTTGCTTCCGTACCGCCGCAGGGTGGTCGCAAGCATCCGCAGCAGGAATTCCTGCAGGTGGATACGACGAACATTCTGTTCATCTGCGGTGGTGCTTTTGCTGGTCTCGACAAGATCATCTCGGCACGCGGCGAGAAGACATCGATTGGTTTCGGTGCAAACGTGAAGTCGGTTGATGAGCGTCGTATCGGTGACGTGTTCAAGGAACTGGAACCCGAAGATCTGCTGAAATTCGGTCTCATTCCGGAATTCGTCGGTCGTCTGCCTGTTATCGCCACTCTGGAAGATCTGGATGTCGATGCACTGGTACAGATCCTGACCGAGCCAAAGAACGCGCTCGTGAAGCAGTATCAGCGTCTGTTCGACATGGAAAGCGTCGAGCTGAGCTTCCACGACGACGCTCTGCGCGCGATTGCCAACAAGGCGGTTGAACGCAAGACCGGTGCTCGCGGCCTGCGCTCGATCATGGAAAAGATCCTGCTCGACACGATGTTCGAGCTTCCAACGCTGGAAGGCGTACAGGAAGTGGTCATTTCCGGTGATGTTGTGGATGGAAGCGCTCGTCCGCTCTATATCTACGCTGAGCGGCAGGAAGAAAAGGGCAATGCGTCGGCCTGACGATTGCGAGAACTTTTGGAAAAGGCCGCGCAAGCGGCCTTTTTCTTGTCTATGTCTTGGCTGATGCTGAATACAACGAGCGCTTGTTATTGTACAAATTCCCGTGACGGCGCAGGATAGATGACGATTCTATGAATGCTGCCCCTTAAAGCAGCTTGAATTAAGGAGTTCGACACTCCAATTATGGACCGAAGCACTGGTTGTGGACTGCCTCATAATGAAAGGGGCCACAGCCTGTGGCAATCGGGTCGAATGACCTGAGAAAGGACTGAATAATGACGGGTATTGAACAGAAGACCCCAGCGGGTGGCGAAGACGGGCTGTATGCCGTTCTGCCGTTGCGCGATATCGTAGTCTTCCCCCATATGATTGTTCCGCTGTTTGTTGGACGTGAAAAGTCGATCAAAGCACTTGAAGAAGTGATGGGTGTCGACAAGCAGATTCTGCTCGCAACGCAGAAGAATGCGGCTGACGACGATCCGGCACCGGATGCAATCTATGAAATCGGCACGATCGCCAATGTGCTGCAGCTTCTCAAGCTGCCAGACGGTACCGTCAAGGTTCTCGTCGAAGGCACCGCGCGCGCTAAGGTTTCCAAGTTTACCGATCGTGAGGATTATCACGAAGCTTACGCAACGGCTCTGCCTGAGCCGGAAGAAGATGCTGTTGAAGTTGAGGCTCTGGCCCGCTCGGTGGTTTCCGACTTCGAAAACTACGTCAAGCTGAACAAGAAGATTTCGCCGGAAGTGGTTGGTGCTGCCAGCCAGATCGACGACTATTCCAAGCTCGCCGATACGGTTGCTTCGCATCTCGCAATCAAGATTCCTGAAAAGCAGGAAATGTTGTCGATTCTCTCGGTGCGTGAGCGTCTTGAGAAGGCACTTGCCTTCATGGAATCCGAGATTTCGGTTCTGCAGGTTGAGAAGCGCATCCGTGGCCGCGTTAAGCGCCAGATGGAAAAGACGCAGCGCGAATATTACCTCAACGAACAGATGAAGGCGATCCAGAAGGAACTTGGTGATGGTGAGGATGGTCGCGATGAAGCGGCTGAACTCGAAGAACGCATCAACAAGACCAAGCTTTCCAAGGAAGCTCGCGAAAAGGCACAGGCTGAGCTGAAGAAGCTACGCAGCATGAGCCCGATGTCGGCGGAAGCGACTGTTGTTCGTAACTATCTCGACTGGCTGCTGTCTATTCCTTGGGGCAAGAAGTCGAAGATCAAGCAGGATCTGAACTTTGCCGAAGGCGTACTCGGTGACGATCACTTTGGTCTGGAAAAGGTCAAGGAGCGCATTGTCGAGTATCTCGCGGTGCAGGCTCGCTCGACCAAGATCAAGGGTCCGATCCTTTGCCTCGTTGGACCTCCCGGCGTTGGTAAGACCTCGCTTGCTCGTTCGATTGCCAAGGCTACCGGCCGTGAATATGTCCGTATGTCGCTCGGCGGCGTGCGTGACGAGGCTGAAATCCGCGGTCATCGCCGCACCTATATCGGCTCGATGCCCGGCAAGGTCATTCAGTCGATGAAGAAAGCGAAGAAGTCCAACCCGCTCTTCCTGCTCGATGAAATCGACAAGATGGGCCAGGATTTCCGTGGCGATCCATCATCGGCAATGCTTGAGGTGCTGGACCCAGAACAGAACTCAACCTTCATGGATCACTACCTTGAGGTTGAATATGATCTGTCGAACGTCATGTTCGTGACGACCGCCAATACGCTGAACATTCCTGGTCCGCTTCTGGACCGTATGGAAGTCATCCGTATTGCCGGTTACACCGAAGATGAAAAGCTCGAGATTGCCAAGCGCCACCTGCTGCCAAAGGCGATCAAGGATCATGCTCTGCAGCCGAAGGAGTTTTCGGTCACGGACGATGCGCTGCGTAACGTTATCCGTCTTTACACGCGTGAAGCCGGTGTTCGTAGCCTTGAACGTGAGATGATGACTCTGGCACGTAAGGCCGTGACCGAGATTCTGAAGTCGAAGAAGAAGTCGGTGAAGATCACTGACAAGAACCTCTCCGATTATCTCGGTGTCGAGCGCTTCCGTTATGGTCAGATTGATGGCGAAGATCAGGTCGGTGTTGTCACAGGCCTGGCATGGACCGAAGTGGGCGGCGAATTGCTGACCATCGAAGGTGTCATGATGCCTGGTAAGGGCCGTATGACTGTCACGGGTAATCTCCGTGATGTGATGAAGGAATCGATTTCTGCGGCGGCATCTTATGTTCGCTCGCGTGCTGTTGATTTCGGCATCGAACCTCCGTTGTTCGACAAGCGCGACATACACGTTCACGTACCGGAAGGTGCGACACCAAAGGATGGCCCGTCGGCTGGTATCGCCATGGTCACGGCAATTGTCTCTGTTATGACCGGTATCCCGGTTCGTAAGGACGTTGCGATGACCGGTGAAGTGACGTTGCGTGGACGTGTTCTGCCGATCGGTGGTCTCAAGGAAAAGCTGCTTGCTGCATTGCGTGGCGGCATCAAGAAGGTTCTGATCCCGGAAGAAAACGCCAAGGATCTGGCGGATATTCCGGACAATGTGAAGAACAATCTTGAGATCGTTCCAGTGTCGCGAGTCGGTGAAGTGCTGAAACATGCACTGGTTCGTGAGCCGCAGCCGATCGAGTGGACAGAGCCTGAAACGCCTGTTGCATCCGCTCCTGTGGACGACGATGCAGGTGTTTCAACAGCACATTAGTCATTGCTAGTGGCTAATAAGCATACAATGCCGGGCTAAATGCCCGGCATTTCTGTGTTTAACCCCGGTTTTCCGGGGTTTTTTCGTGTTGACAGGCTTGGTTTGTCAACCGATTTGAATAAACTGCACCCAATCCGGTCGCGTTATTCGTTCCGGTAGATAAAGAAAGGAAATGCCTATGAACAAGAACGAATTGGTCGCCGCAGTAGCGGAAAAGGGCGGTTTGACTAAGGCCGACGCAGGAACTGCTGTTGACGCTGTACTCGCAGCTGTCACCGGTGCTCTCAAGGCTGGCGAAGAAGTACGCCTGCCAGGCTTCGGCGTTTTCTCCGTTTCGCATCGCGCAGCTTCGACTGGCCGTAACCCTTCGACCGGTATGGAAGTTGCTATTCCTGCCCGCAACGTGCCGAAGTTCTCGGCTGGCAAGGGCCTGAAGGATGCCGTTAACGGCTAATCCTTATGAACTGGCGCGGCATGATCGCGATCAGTTATGCGAGAAGGCCCGGTTTGACCGGGCTTTTTTCATTTCTACGGTCTATGGTTTCGATTGGGAGGTTTCGCGATGCGCTTTCGTAAAATGAGTATGGCTCTCCCGGTTATTGGCTTCGCAGGGCTCCTTTTCGGTATCCAATCCTCGCAAGCGGAAAGCTGTGGCGAGCAGGTCTTTCAGGACACCAAATTCATCATCTGTACGGTGAAGGCCAAAGAAAACCTGCGTCTGTTCTGGAAGGGCGCAGATGGCGAGCCTTATCGCAATTTCTCGAAAGTTGCGGATGCTGAGGCTGCACAAGGCAAAACGCTGTCGTTCGCGTTTAATGCGGGAATGTACAGGGAAGATTTCGCGCCTATGGGGCTCTATGTCGAGGACGGGCAGGAACTGGTTGCTGCCGATACGAAAGTGCCTCAGCGCGCGTCTGGCCCAGTTCCGAACTTCTATAAAAAGCCCAATGGTGTTTTCTATTTTAGTGATGACAGCGCCGGCATTGTTTCGACCGACAGGTTTTTGAAACGTCGGCCGCAGGCGCGCTTTGCGACTCAATCCGGACCGATGCTGGTCATTCAGAACAAGCTCAATCCGATTCTGATCAAAGGATCGACGGACCGGACCCGCAGAAGTGGTGTTGGTGTTTGCGCCGATGAGACCATCCGCTTTGCCATCAGCGAAGATGCGGTGAATTTCTATGATTTCGCGTCACTGTTTCGAGACGAGCTGAAATGCGCGAACGCACTGTTCCTCGACGGTGGTGGCGGTGCTGGAATTTACAATCCAGCCATGGGGAGAAACGATATCTCGTGGCATGGCGGATATGGGCCAGTTGTTGGTCTTGTAGAATAAAAAAAGCCGGGCATTGCCCGGCTAGATAATTATTCAGCAGCTTCTGCTTTGCCCTTTGGGCGTCGCTCCAGCAGTTCTTTCAGGAACTGGCCTGTATAAGAGCGCTTTTCCTTCACGATATCTTCCGGACGTCCAACTGCCACGATCTCGCCGCCGCCATCACCACCTTCCGGACCAAGATCGATAACCCAGTCGGCAGTCTTGATGACTTCGAGATTGTGCTCGATGACCACAACCGTATTGC
The DNA here is from genome assembly GCF_040369775.1 of Brucella sp. NBRC 12953. Lineage (NCBI taxonomy): Bacteria > Pseudomonadati > Pseudomonadota > Alphaproteobacteria > Hyphomicrobiales > Brucellaceae > Brucella > Brucella sp. NBRC 12953. The sequence goes on along the minus strand of NZ_BAABSV010000001.1, from coordinate 668,402 downwards.
CCTGTTCGACCAGCTCGTGCAGCACTTCGAGAAGCTTTGCAACGTCGTGGAAGTGCAGGCCGGTTGTCGGCTCGTCAAGAATATAGAGTGTGCGACCCGTTGCGCGGCGCGACAGTTCCTTGGCGAGTTTCACGCGCTGCGCTTCACCACCCGAAAGTGTCGTTGCCTGCTGACCGACCTTGATATAGCCGAGGCCAACCTTCACCAGCGTTTCAAGCTTGTCACGCACGGCTGGAACTGCGGAGAAGAACTCAGCGCCTTCCTCAACCGTCATGTCGAGAACATCGGCAATCGACTTGCCTTTGAACTGCACTTCCAGCGTTTCGCGGTTGTAGCGCTTGCCGTGACAGACATCACAGGTGACATAGACATCCGGCAGGAAGTGCATCTCAATCTTGATGACGCCATCGCCTTGGCAGGCCTCACAGCGTCCACCTTTCACGTTGAACGAGAAGCGTCCGGGCTGATAACCGCGAGCCTTGGCTTCCGGCAGACCAGCGAACCAATCGCGCATCGGTGTAAACGCGCCGGTATAGGTCGCCGGGTTGGAACGCGGCGTGCGGCCAATCGGCGACTGATCGATGTCGATGACTTTATCAAGGAATTCGAGCCCTTCGATGCGGTCATGCTCCGCCGGATGTTCGCGCGAGCCCATGATACGGCGCGAAGCGGCCTTGAACAGCGTTTCGATCAGGAATGTTGATTTACCACCACCCGAGACACCGGTAACGGCTGTAAATGTGCCAAGCGGAATATCCGCTGAAACATCCTTCAGATTGTTGCCACGCGCGCCGACAACGCGGATGCGCTTGTTCTTGGTTAGCTTGCGGCGCTCAGCGGGAACAGCTACTTCCATCGCACCCGACAGATATTTGCCGGTGAGCGAATTCGGGTTGGACATAACGTCTTTCGGCGTGCCCTGCGCGATGATCTTGCCGCCATGAACACCAGCTGCAGGGCCGATATCGACCACATAGTCTGCTGTCAGGATCGCATCTTCATCGTGTTCGACGACGATAACGGTATTGCCGAGATCGCGTAGGTGACGAAGTGTGTCGAGAAGGCGGGCATTGTCGCGCTGATGCAAGCCAATGGACGGCTCATCGAGCACGTAAAGCACACCAGTCAGACCGGAGCCGATTTGTGAGGCAAGGCGAATACGCTGGCTTTCACCACCCGAAAGCGTGCCGGAATTGCGTGCCAGTGTCAGATAGTCGAGACCAACATCGTTGAGGAATTCCAGACGTTCGCGGATTTCCTTGAGAATACGGGCAGCTATTTCGCGCTGCTTGTCGTTGAATGTGCCATCGACATCGCGGAACCACTGATCCGCATTACGGATCGACATGCTGGTGATTTCACCGATATGTTTCATGCCAACCTTCACCGCCAGCGCTTCCGGCTTCAGGCGAAAGCCTTTACAGGCCGGGCAGGGCGTCGAAGACATGAAGCGTTCGATTTCTTCGCGCGACCATGCCGAATCGGTTTCTTTCCAGCGGCGCTCGAGATTGGGAATCACACCTTCAAAAGCCTTGGTGGTCTGATAGGAACGCAGGCCATCATCATACTGGAAGGTGATTTCCTTGCCCTTAGTGCCATAGAGAATGGCGTCCTGTGCTTCACCGGAAAGATCCGACCACTTGGCACTGACCTTAAAACCATAGGCTTTGCCGAGCGCTTCGAGCGTCTGATTATAATAAGGCGAAGATGAGCGAGCCCAGGGCGCAATCGCTCCATCTTTCAGGGCAGCATTCACATCTGGAACAATCAGGTTTGGATCGATTGCCTGCTGCGTGCCCAGGCCGTCACAGGTCGGACAGGCGCCAAACGGATTGTTGAAGGAAAACAGGCGCGGCTCGATTTCCGGGATTGTAAAGCCGGAAACAGGGCAGGCGAATTTTTCCGAGAACATTACGCGTTCATGTGTCTCGTTGGCCGATTTGTTCGCGGCACCACCTCCGGCAGTTTCTTCCGGCGGCAGTGGCTTGTCGGCAAATTCGGCGATCGCCAGACCTTCAGCGAGCTTGAGGCAGGTTTCAAGGCTGTCGGCGAGGCGGGTCGAGAGATCAGCGCGTACCACAACACGGTCCACGACCACATCAATATCGTGCTTGTACTTCTTGTCGAGGGCTGGAACGTCAGCGATTTCATAGAAGGTGCCATCGACCTTCACACGCTGAAACCCCTTTTTCTGAAGCTCGGCCAGCTCTTTCTTGTATTCGCCTTTACGACCGCGAACGATAGGCGCGAGGATATAAAGTCGCGTGCCTTCCTCAAATGTCAAAACCCGATCAACCATCTGGCTGACTGTCTGGCTCTCAATCGGCAGGCCGGTGGCTGGCGAATAAGGTACGCCCACACGCGCGAAAAGCAGGCGCATATAGTCGTAGATTTCAGTGACGGTGCCGACAGTCGAGCGCGGATTGCGGCTTGTCGTCTTCTGTTCGATGGAGATGGCAGGGGACAGACCGTCGATCTGATCGACATCCGGCTTCTGCATCATCTCAAGGAACTGGCGCGCATAAGCCGAAAGGCTTTCGACATAGCGGCGCTGACCTTCCGCATAGATCGTATCGAAGGCCAGCGATGATTTGCCGGAGCCTGAGAGACCTGTCATCACGATCAGCTTGTCGCGTGGCAGATCTAGGTCGACATTTTTCAGATTGTGTTCACGCGCGCCACGTATGGAAATGAATTTCTGATCGCTCATTCCGCGTCCTGCCTGTTTGGTCATGTCATGGAGTGTTCGGGCGCCGATATACGTCGCGCCGCTCCATAATATGGGGATGAACCCCTTCCAGGGAAAGGGGGCCGGTCAATCGTTCGATGCAGATTTAGCACCAGAACAAAGATCGAACAACCAGCCTTCTGATAGGCGATACGAAATGTGAACGCAAGAGCGTTGACTGTTACTCCTGACAGGAGCAGACTACATTTACTCGCTGAATGGGGAGATATCGGAAGGGATGAAACGATATCGACAAGAGGTCCCAGTCAGTCGAGCCAACGCAACAGGGAGGTAAAGGAGCATGAGTCCACCTGACTACGTTGCCTAGCTTTCATATTGATGAAAGCACAATTGCTTGCGGTCATAGCTGCCTCATCTGCAAGGAATGATGCATTTTTGATTGAAACAGGTAATTGCAGAAAATTTAAAACATGCGCGGAAATATGGTCTCGTACCTCAGATTTCCGATTAGATTTATCGGCGAAGTACTGTCGATATAAGAGCATTGCTCAACCCCAAGCCCTGCGCGCCTAATAAACAGTGAGCGGCAGGGCTTATCTCTGTTCTCTCAAGAATTATCTGCTGAAAATTGTCAGTAGTTATTGCGTTTTGAACAAAACAAGAACATAACTTCTGTGGAACACTATTAAAATAGCCCCTCCAATGAGAGCGCATGGAGAGTGGCTGTTGTAGAGTGTTTGCTGAGTTTCTGGTGATGGCGCATGGTTGCGCCTGATCTTTATTTTGGAAAGCACCCCTTGTCTGGATAAATCTGGATGAAGTCTGGATGAAGACGTGCGGGAAGGCGTGCTTGCGAGACCCGGAGTAAGTTTTCGATGGCTGGTAGCGTCAACAAAGTCATTCTGGTCGGCAATCTTGGTGCCGATCCTGAAATTCGTCGCCTCAATTCAGGTGATCAGATCGCCAATCTGCGCATTGCGACTTCGGAAAGCTGGCGCGACCGTCAGACCGGCGAACGCAAGGATCGTACCGAATGGCACAGCGTTGTCATTTTCAACGAAAATCTTGCCAAGGTTGCCGAGCAGTATCTGAAAAAGGGTGCCAAGGTTTATATCGAAGGCGCGCTCCAGACCCGCAAGTGGCAGGACCAGAACGGCAACGACCGCTACAGCACCGAAATCGTGTTGCAGAAGTTCCGCGGCGAGCTTCAGATGCTCGATGGCCGTGGTGAAGGCGGCGGCGAAGGTCGCTCATTCGGCGGTGGTGGCGGTGGCAATCGCAACCAGATGTCGGATTATTCCGGCGGCGGCGGTGATTTCGGTTCCTCCGGCCCATCCAATCAGGGTGGCGGCGGCGGTGGTTTCTCCCGCGATCTCGACGACGAAATTCCATTCTGAGAGCGGATATAATCTGCTTTATAAGATAAACACGATAAGGCGCTGTTTTTACAGCGCCTTTTCTATTGGTTGTTAGCGGCCAAAATCAAAGACAGCACAAACTAGGAGCGCATTTAAAGCGCATCCTCACAAGTGCGAACCGGTTTTGGGAACAAGATGCGCGTAAAAACAAAGAGATAGAGCAGTTCCAATGATTCGGTTTTAACAGAAACCGCTCTAAAGAGGCTTATCAGTGTGGTCTATCCGGATATGTGATCTGCTCGCCGTCTTCTTTCGTGAATGAAGCAACGGGATTTTCCAGAAGAGGCAGAACCAGTTCTGAAGGGCGGCATAGTCTCGTGCCGAGCGGTGTTTCTACAATAGGCCGATTGATCAGGATTGGATGAGCCATCATGAAGTCGATCAGCGCGTCATCGCTCCATTTCGGGTCAGACAAGTTGAGTTCGACATAAGGTGTGCCTTTCTCGCGCAACAATTCCCGCGGCTTTACATTCATGGCCGCCAGAAGCCCTGTCAGACGTTCCCGTGTAGGCGGGTTTTGTACATATTCGATGATGACTGGTTCTTCACCGCTGGCGCGGATGATTGCCAACGTATTGCGCGAAGTGCCGCATTTCGGGTTGTGAAAAATAGTCACTGTCATCGGCGTTTTCCTGCCTGAATTAGTTACAGAATAATTCCTTAAACTTGAATCAGTTTAAGGTAAAACTATGCTGTAAATATAAAGTGTTAGAGCGACTTTTGTGCGCCAAAAAGGGCGCACGGCGCACTCGTGGATTGAGTTTGTCGTTTGAATCCCGGCTGACACTTATGCTGAGCAAATGTTAGAATCAGACCACTAGTGCGTGATTAAAGCCGCTTCTGGGTCGCTTTTAGCAGTATCTGAATTAGTATGATCTAGTTCATGTCATTCATCTGAGGGTCGCCGGGATAAGTCTCGATTGAGAATTCCATATTGTCGGCAGAGAACCGGGTGAGCGAATATTGGATCGGTTCCCCATCTGTGTTCACATTGATAGCCTTGGCTGTCAGCACAATGGCGCCTGGCGAAAGTTTCAAATGTTTCAGATCATCCGAATCTGCATGTCGGGCGGATATGATTGTCGATTTGCGGAAATAATCCGTAAGACCTGCTTTTCTGAACGCCACGGTGACAGAACCACTCTCTGCATAGTCCGTAGTGATTTCCGGAAATTTTTCGGCGCTAATCCAAAGTGTAGCGCGCGACACAGGGCGTCCGTCGGCACTGTGTAAGGTTTCCAGTTGCGTAACAGGTGAACCGATCTCAATCGCAAGAGCTTCGGCTATGTCTTGAGAAGCGGGCACTGTGTCGGAAGCGAGCAATGCGCCCTTCATGTCGCGTACCTGCGAAGCCAGCGATTGTGAAATACGCGTGCGGCGCCCGATCTGGTAGGTGAGGCGTTTTGCATTGGCGATAAAGGTGCCGCGTCCTTGTTCCGCGCGCAATACGCCTTCCTGCGTAAGAGCCGCAATTGCGCTGCGCACCGTATGGCGATTGACGCCAAATCGTTCTGCCAGGTCCATTTCGGCTGGCATACGCGCGCCCGTAGCAAGTTTCCCGGCCATGATGTCGCCGCGTATCTCGTCGGCAATCTGCCGCCAGATGGCTACACCGCTGTTTCTCTCAATCCGTCCGCTCTTTTTCATCTGCGCCTTTGTCGTCAATTGTCATCGTCCTGTCATTGGCAGGGTGTATTCATTCTGGTATTGTATAGTTGTCTATATGAATAGACAATTAAGGCGATCAAGTCAACCGGATTAGATAGGGCGGATAAGCTCATGAACACGACGGGGCATACTACGCGGCACAGCACAGTTGAAAGTGGAGGTGGCTCCACCGCTGGAAGCAATTTGGCGCCGGATGCAACGCAAGCAGCACGTCAGGCCAGTATGGCGCTCCTCGCTCGCGCAAGCGGCGAAGAATTGAAAACGTTCTGGCAGAACTGGGCAGACAAGCCTGAATTTGAAGTTTTGCGTGGTCCGGAAACCGGACTTGTTATGATGCGCGGTAGTATTGGCGGTGGCGGTGCTCCGTTCAATGTTGGCGAGGCAACCGTCACCCGCGCAACTGTTCGTCTGGCGAATGGCTCGGTTGGGCACTCCTATGCGCTGGGACGTGATCAGGAAAAGGCGAAGCTGGCTGCACTGTTTGATGCGCTCTGGCTCGATGAGGCCACCCGCGATGCGATCGAAAGCAGCGTGCTCAATGCATTGCGTGGTCGTGTCGATACTGCGGATGCAAAACGGCGCGGCGAAGCTGCTGCCACGAAGGTCGATTTCTTCACAATGGTTCGGGGAGATAACTGATGCTCCATTCTTCTTCTGCATTTGAAGGCGGACTGGCTGATCCAGTCAATGAAGCGCAGTCGGCGTTTCATGCAGTCATGCACGCAATGGCCAATCCTGGTCGTATCCATTCGCTGCCTAGTGCGGCTGTGCCATCAAAGCCGCTTACGCCTGAGCTTGGCCTGATCGCAGCAACGCTTCTTGATCACGACGCAAGCGTCTGGGTCGATGCTGAAATAGCAGCCAATCAGGACGCAACGGCATGGCTGACATTCCATACCGGTGCACCAATCGTCGGCGATCAGTCGAAAGCGCAGTTCGCACTTGTAACGGATGCGCAATCGTTGCCGGCACTTGCTTCCTTCGCGCAGGGAGACCCTGAATTTCCGGATCGTTCGACGACTGTTGTTCTAGCAGTTTCGTCGTTGACGAGTGGGCAGGGTTTCAGCCTCAAAGGCCCGGGCATCAAGGATGAAACTGTGCTGACTGTTGATGGTTTGCCGCAGGATTTTGCTGCGCAGTGGCGTGAAAATGGCGTGTTGTTTCCGCTGGGTATCGATCTGGTGCTCGTCGCTGACGGCAAAGTCGCAGCGCTTCCCCGCACCACGCGTATAGCAAGTTTGGAGGATTGATCCATGTATGTTGCTGTAAAGGGCGGTGAAACCGCCATCCGCAATGCCCACCGTCTGCTTGATGATCGCCGTCGTGGCGACCGCTCGGTTCCGGCGTTGCGTCTTGACCAAATTGCCGAACAGCTGGGTCTCGCCGTTGATCGCGTCATGGCCGAAGGTTCGCTTTATGACCGAGAACTCGCAGCACTTGCCGTGCGCCAGTCGCGGGGCGATCTGATTGAGGCAATCTTTCTGGTTCGTGCCTACCGCACAACCCTGCCGCGTTTTGGCTATTCGCTACCCCTTGAGACCGCGAATATGCTGATCGAACGCCGCATTTCGGCCACCTATAAAGATCTGCCCGGCGGGCAGCTGTTGGGACCGACATTTGACTACACGCATCGTCTGCTTGATCCGGAACTGGCGGGTGATGTCAGTGTTCCCGAGCCGGAAGTGCGTGCGACTGAGCCTGAAGAAACGCCACGCGTGACCGATATTCTCGGTGTCAACGGCATGATCGAAGAAGACGGTGCGATGCCGGAAGGGCATGAGCCGGGCGATCTTACCCGCGAACCTTGGACGTTCCCGATGCCGCGTGATCTGCGCTTGCAGGCTTTGGCGCGCGGTGATGAAGGCTTCCTGCTGGCGCTGGGTTATTCCACGCAGCGCGGTTATGGCAACACGCATCCATTTGTCGGTGAAATCCGCATTGGCGAGGTGGAGGTTGAATTCGATGTGCCTGAGCTCGGCTTTGCCGTTTCGCTTGGCCGTGTTCAGCTGACCGAATGCCAGATGGTGAGCCAGTTCAAAGGCTCGTCCAAGCAGGCTCCACAGTTTACTCGTGGCTATGGTCTGGTGTTCGGACAAAGCGAGCGCAAAGCCATGTCGATGTCGCTTTGCGACCGGGCGCTGCGTGTCCGCGAATTCGATGCGGATGTGACAGCACCCGCGCAGGACGAAGAATTCGTCATCTCCCATTCCGATAATGTGCAGTCGACGGGCTTCGTCGAGCATCTGAAATTGCCCCATTACGTGGACTTTCAGGCCGAGCTTGATCTCATCCGCCGTATGCGTGCGGAATATGAACAAGCGAACAACGAGACTGAAGTTTTGGCAACCGAAGCAGCAGCCAATATCGGCACAGGCAAGGAAGCAGCAGCCAATATTGCCGCAGGCAAGGAAGCAGCAGAATGAGCGATCTAGCCAATTACAATTTCGCCTATCTGGACGAGCAGACAAAGCGGATGATCCGTCGTGCTATCCTGAAAGCCATTGCTATTCCGGGCTATCAGGTTCCGTTCGCAAGCCGTGAAATGCCGATGCCTTATGGCTGGGGCACAGGCGGCGTGCAGGTGACGGCGGCAATTCTCGGTCAGGATGATGTGCTCAAAGTTATCGATCAGGGCGCTGATGATACGACCAATGCCGTTTCCATCCGGGCATTCTTCCAGAAAACTGCCGATGTTGCCGTGACCACCCATACGGGTGAGGCGACTATCATCCAGACACGTCACCGCATTCCTGAGTATCCGCTGACTGAAGGGCAGGTGATTGTCTATCAGGTGCCAATTCCTGAGCCGCTGCGTTTTTTGGAGCCGCGTGAAACCGAAACGCGCAAGATGCACGCGCTTGCCGAATATGGCCTCATGCATGTGAAGCTTTACGAAGATATCGCGCGCCACGGCCATATCGCCAAGACCTATGATTATCCGGTGATGATCGAAGGGCGCTATGTCATGGCACCGTCGCCGACGCCCAAGTTCGACAATCCAAAGATGCATATGTCGCCAGCTTTGCAGCTTTTTGGTGCCGGTCGTGAAAAGCGTATCTATGCCGTACCGCCTTATACGGATGTCGTGAGCCTCGATTTCGAGGATCATCCATTCGAAGTGCAGAAATTCAAACAGCCTTGCGCATTGTGTGGCGCTCGCGGCGTCTATCTCGACGAAGTCGTGCTCGATGACCGTGGCGGCTCGATGTTTGTCTGCTCCGACACCGATTATTGTGAAGATCGTCAGGCGAATGGTCACTTTGGTCATCTGGCAGCGAACAATGAGGCCGCAGCCAAGGGAGCCCTGAAATGAGTATTGAAATGAGCGTCGAACCTTTGCTGAAAGTCAGTAATCTCTCGAAGTTTTATGGCAGTCGTCGCGGTTGTGCGGATATCGATTTCTCGCTGTGGCCAGGCGAAGTGCTGGCCATCGTCGGCGAATCCGGTTCGGGCAAGACGACTTTGCTCAACTGTCTGGCGACACGTCTGGAACCGACATCGGGCAGTGTGGAATACCGGATGCGTGATGGCGAGTTCCGTGATCTTTACAAGATCGGAGAGGCTGAACGCCGCTTCCTGATGCGTACCGACTGGGGCTTCGTGCATCAGAATCCTTCGGATGGTCTGCGCATGACCGTTTCGGCGGGTGCTAATGTCGGTGAACGGTTGATGGCTGTTGGCGAGCGCCATTATGGCAATATTCGCAACACGGCAACTGAATGGCTCGGACGTGTCGAAATCGCTGCTGACCGCATCGACGACCAGCCCCGCGCTTTCTCTGGCGGTATGCGTCAGCGTCTCCAGATTGCGCGCAATCTCGTCACGGCTCCGCGTCTTGTTTTTATGGATGAACCGACCGGCGGTCTCGACGTGTCCGTGCAGGCACGCCTTCTCGACCTGCTGCGCGGTCTGGTGAGCGATCTCGGCCTTTCGGTTGTCATCGTGACCCACGATCTCGCAGTGGCGCGTCTTCTGTCCCATCGCATCATGGTCATGAAAGACGGCCATATTGTCGAACAGGGCCTGACTGACCGCGTTCTGGATGACCCGCAAGCGCCTTACACGCAGCTGCTCGTGTCGTCTATTCTGCAGGTTTAGTAAATTAAAACAGATGTTTGCAGCGTGTTGTTCGTAAATTAGCGAAACTTCATGTGAGGTGAAAAATGACACAAGTTAGAACATCCTCTCCGTTGGCCGTGTCGGGTCTGGCGAAGACTTTCACGATGCATTTGCAGGGTGGCATTCAGTTGCCAGTCGTAAGTGGCGTGGACTTCAATCTGGAAGTAGGCGAATGCGCCGTGCTTGGCGGACCTTCCGGTGCTGGTAAGAGCTCCATTCTCAAGATGGTCTATGGCAATTACGCCGTGAATGCAGGTTCAATCCTCATTCGTCACGAAGACCGTATGGTGGATCTGGCAACAGCCGATCCGCGCGAAGTGCTGGCCGTTCGGCGTGATACGATTGGTTATGTCAGCCAGTTCCTGCGCACATTGCCACGCGTGGCGGCAATCGACGTCGTTGCGGAGCCATTGGTGGCTCGCGGTGTTGATCGCGATGCTGCTCGCAATCGTGCAAGCGAATTGCTCGCGCAGCTCAACCTGCCGGAACGGCTCTGGGCATTGCCACCAGCAACCTTCTCCGGCGGTGAGCAGCAGCGCGTGAATATTGCGCGCGGTTTCATCACGGATCATCCGGTGTTGCTGCTTGATGAGCCGACCGCTTCGCTCGATGCCAAAAACAGGGCAGTGGTTGTTGATCTCATCAAGGCCAAGAAGGCGCAAGGTGTCGCAATGCTTGGCATTTTCCACGATGAAGATGTGCGTGAACAGGTTGCTGATCGCATTATCGACGTAACCGCTTTCTCGCCGAGGGCAGCAGCATGACCAAGCTCTCGGTAGAACCACTGGTTCACGAAACGGCTGAAGTAAACGGTAGCAAGCTTGGTCGATATACCGAGATCGGCGCGCGCAGCCGTGTTTCGGAGACTGTGCTGGACGACTATTCCTATCTCGGTATCGATTGCGAAATCTGGTGTGCTGAGATCGGTAAGTTTTCCAATATCGCCAGCCATGTGCGTATCAACGCCACCAATCATCCGACATGGCGTCCGACGTTGCATCATTTCACCTATCGCGCCGGTGATTACTGGCCGGAAGAAAAGGATGAGACGGAGTTCTTTGATTGGCGTCGCGGCAATGCCGTGAAAATCGGTCACGACACATGGCTCGGCCATGGCTCCACCATCTTGCCGGGTGTGACGGTTGGCAATGGTGCGGTTGTCGGTTCCGGAGCTGTCGTGAGCAGGGACGTGGCGCCCTATACAATTGTTGGTGGGGTTCCGGCGCGTCTCATTCGCGAACGCTTCGACGCTGCGACCGGCAATCGTCTGGATCGACTGGCCTGGTGGGACTGGAGCCATGATCGTCTGCGCCAGGCGCTCGATGATTTCCGCGCGCTCGATATCGAAGCATTCCTCTCGAAATATGAAACGGCCGCCAATGCGAATGCGGTCATGAAAGAGCTATCCAATGGCTAATGAAACCGTTCTGAAAAATGCGCAGATCGTGCTTGCTGGTGAGATCGTTTCCGGTTCTATCCTGATCCGTGATGGCAAAATTGCCGCCATCGATCAGGGCAATACCAATGGCGGCGATGACATGGATGGCGATTATGTCATTCCGGGCCTCATCGAGCTGCATACCGATCAGCTGGAAAGCCATTACGCGCCGCGTCCAAAGGTGCGCTGGAATGTCGATGCAGCGGTTCAGGCGCATGATGCACAGGTTGCAGCATCGGGCATCACGACAGTTTTCGATGCGATGCGCGTTGGTTCTGATTATGACCGTGACTTCGTGGGCAAGGATATGCGGATGCTTGCTGACGCCATCGAAAGCGGTGTTCGGGAAAATCGCCTGCGTGCAGACCACTTTCTGCACCTGCGCTGCGAAGTATCCTCAGCAGATTGCCTTGAAACATTCGAGCTTTTCGCAGGTGATGACCGCGTTAAACTCGCTTCGCTGATGGATCATGCACCGGGACAGCGTCAATTCGTTGATCTTAATACGTATCGCACTTATTACATGCGCAAGATGAAGCTCACGGATGAGGAGTTCCGGGTGCATTGTGAGAAGCGTATGGCGGATTCGGACGCCTATTCGGCCAAACATCGTCGCGCCATTGCCGAACTGGCAGCAGCGCGCAGCATCGTGCTGGCCAGCCATGATGATGCGACCAGCGCGCATGTCGATGAATCACTCGACCATGGTGTGCGGATCGCCGAGTTTCCGACCACGATGGAAGCAGCCAGTGCCTCAAAAGGTGCAGGCCTTTCCATTCTGATGGGCGCGCCCAATATTGTGCGCGGTGGCTCGCATTCCGGCAATATCGCTGCACGCGATCTCGTCGATAATGGCAGTCTCGACATTCTGTCCTCGGATTACATTCCGTTCAGCCTCATTCAGTCGGCTTTCGGCCTTGCTTCGGGGGAGCGTCCGATTGCGCTGCCACAGGCTGTCCGCCTCGTAACCAAGAACCCGGCTGATGCCATGGCTATGGATGATCGCGGCGAAATCGCTATCGGAAAGCGTGCCGATTTGGTTCGTGTGCGTCCGAAAGGTGCAATTCCGGTTGTGCGCACTGTCTGGCGCGAAGGCGAACGGGTGCTTTGATGCAGATGCAATCCGATACGCCGAAAGGCTGTTTCGTTGCCGTTGTCGGCCCCAGTGGGGCCGGCAAAGACACGATTATGGATGCAGCGCGTGTGGCTCTTGCGGGCGACACGCGGTTTCATTTTGTGCGCCGGATCATCACGCGTCCGCAAATGCCGGGCACGGAAGATCACGACAGTCTGGATGAAGCAGCATTTACAAAAGCCGCAGGCGAGGGTGCTTTCGCGCTGCACTGGCAGGCGCATGGCCTGAGCTATGGATTGCCGAAATCGCTTGATGATGAAATCGCCGACGGTATCGTGGTGATTGCCAATGTCTCGCGGCGTGTACTTGGCGATATCCGCAGGCTTTATTCGGAACGGTCCGTGGTCGTCATTTCGGCTAGGCCGGAAGTACTCGCAGAGCGGCTTGCATCGCGCGGACGTGAAAGTCGAGAAGAAATCGCTTTGCGACTTAAGCGCGAAGTGAGCTTCGATGACGGTGCAGACGATGTCGTCATAATAGACAATTCGGGTGAAGTCGCTGCTTCCACAGATGCCTTCCTGCGTCACCTGCAGGAAATGAGCATTAAAACAATTGCCTAAATTAAAATCTTAAAGCGGAATGTAAGTTTACACAAACGTCATGGTCCGTTCATTGCAGTGTCATTGAACGGATCAATAGTGAGCATGAATGGAGACGAATTCATGCTTCAACTAAAAAACGTAACGCGCCGCTATAATGATAAGGTGGCGGTTTCGGGTGTTGACCTCGAGATCGAGCCGGGCTCGTTTGTTGGGATTATTGGTCGCTCGGGCGCGGGAAAGTCGACGCTGCTGCGTATGATCAATCGCCTGGTTGAGCCTTCAGAGGGAACAATTCACTGGGATGGTCGCGACGTTACCGGGCTCAAGGGTTCGGGATTGCGCGATTGGCGCGCACAATGCGCGATGATTTTCCAGCATTTCAATCTGGTCGATCGTCTTGATGTTCTAACCAATGTTTTGATGGGGCGTCTCAACTATGTTTCGACGCCTAAGTCGCTCCTGCGTATCTGGAGCGATGAAGAGCGTCTGATCGCTCTTTCGGCGTTGCAGCAATTCGATATTGCGCATCTTGCTGCCCATCGGGCTGATGAGCTTTCGGGTGGTCAGCAGCAGCGCGTGGCCATTGCCCGTGCGCTTGTTCAGCAGCCGCGCATCATTCTCGCAGACGAGCCGATTGCATCGCTCGATCCGCGAAATACCCGCAGCGTCATGGACGCTCTCCGTCGCATCAATCGCGAATATGGCATCACGGTTCTATGCAATCTGCACTCGCTCGATATTGCGCGCAGCTATTGCGACCGCCTCGTCGGCATGTCTGCCGGCAAGATCGTATTCCGCGGCACACCGTCGATGCTGACCGATATGGCATCACGCGACCTTTACGGCATGGAAGCCGATGACGTCATCGATGCCGATGAACAGGCTGAAACAATGCCAATGCCAGTTCCGCAGTCGGCCGAAGCCGTTCTGCGCCAGCTTTCCGCCTGAGCGCACAAAGCTCCGGAAAAAATTACGCTCCAAAATCAGGGATTAACAGGAGATACCTATGCTTAACCGTAGAAACTTTCTGGCGGCTGCTGCGCTTACCGCTACGCTGACCATGCCGATGATGGCTTCCACTGCACAGGCTGCAGACTGGAGCAAGGATTATCCAGAAATCGTTCTGGGCGTGATCCCAGCTGAAAACGCTTCGACCACTTCCGACCGTTATGCGCCTCTGGCAGCTTATCTCGGCAAGGAACTCGGCACGAAGGTTACGCTGCGCGTTGCTAACGACTATGCGGCTGTTATCGAAGGTCAGCGCGCTGGCAACATTCAGATCGCATTCTATGGCCCGGCTTCCTACGCCCGCGCTGTGATGACTGGCGTTGAAACCACTCCGCTCGTCAACCAGCGTCATGACACTGGTGTAAACGGCTATTATTCGGTTGTTTATGTTCGCGCCGACAGCCCGTACCAGAAGATGGATGACCTCAAGGGCAAAGCAATTGCTCTCGTCGATCCTAACTCGACATCGGGCAACAACGCGCCACGCTTCTTCTTGAACCGCGATGGCTATAGCGTCGATACGTTCTTTGGTAAGAACTTCTTTGCTGGCAGCCACGAAAACGCAGTTCTCGCTCTCGCACAGGGCACCGCAGACGCTGCTGCAAACTCCTGGAACTCGGAAGACGATTCCAACCTGACCCGCATGGTCAGCCGCGGCGTTCTCAAGGATGCAAACGGCAAGGCAATGACGAAGGATGATTTCCGCATCATCTTCAAGTCGGACTTCCTTCCAGAAGGCCCATTTGCGGTTCTCAGCACCCTGCCAGATCAGCTCAAGGCTGACATCAAGCAGGCTTTCCTCGACATGCCAACCAAGGACAAGGCCGGCTTTGACGCTCTTTCCGACGGCAAGGATAAGGAATTCGTAGCGACCGAAGCCAAGGAATATGAGCCAATCATCGAGATGCTCAAGTTCAACGACAAGGCTCGCAAGTCTTAATCCGTAGAACAATTGAAGTGCCCGGAACGTAACCCGTTCCGGGCATTTTTATAGGAAAGATCGCATGACGGTATCCTCACTCGACGGCAACGGAGCAAAAAGCCTGCTTGCCGATTATCGGAGAGAAGTCGGCAAACGGCGTCTCTACGGTATCGCGCTCCTCCTTGCGCTCGTCGTTGTCGCCATTGCTGCCTCCGTCGTTGCCGATGTTCGGCCGGGCACTCTGGTCGAAAATCTCTTTCGCTTTACAAGCTATCTTGGCCGCATCCTGCCGGATCTGACGATTGCCAATTTCTGGGGCGATCTCGCTGCCTGGTACTGGAATCTCGGCGGCTGGCTCAAGATGCTGTTTGAGACGCTGCTCATTGCCTATCTGGCAACATTGATCGGCGGCATCATCGCTTTTGCCGCGTCATTTGCGGCGTCATCCAACATGGCTCCCAATTCGACGGTGCGTTTCGTCGTTCGCCGCGGGCTTGAGCTGCTGCGTACGGTTCCCGAAATCGTCTTCGCGCTGCTTTTCGTCATCGCTTTCGGTCTTGGGCCGATGGCTGGTGTGCTGGCGCTGATGCTTCATACAACGGGAGCGCTGGGCAAATTGTTCTCCGAAGTTGTTGAGAACATCGATATGCGTCCGGTGGAAGGCATTCGTGCATCGGGTGGTTCTGGCTTTCAGGTCATCCGCTTCGCCGTGCTTCCGCAAGTCGCCGCAAATTTTGCGTCCTATGGCCTGCTGCGCTTTGAAATCAACGTGCGCGGTGCTTCGGTTATGGGCTTTGTGGGTGCGGGCGGTATCGGGCAGGAACTGCTGACTTCGATCCGCCAGTTCTATTACAGCGATGTCAGTGCCATTCTGCTTCTGATTATCGTGACCATTGTTGCCATCGATCTCATTACACAGCGTATTCGCCATGCGCTTCTGGGCCGTATTGGTTGAGGAGCGTGATCCCGAAAAGTGAGAACCGGTTTTCGGAAAAGATCATGCTCAAACAAAAGAGAGAATTATGACCGATATTGCACAAAGTCTCTCCCGTGAGGCGCACGCGCATGAAAAGGAACTTCGGGCAGAACATGCCGAATTGTTCGGAAGCGCGCGTGCCTGGCGAAATCTGGCGATTTTAACCGTAGCTTTGATTGCTTCCGTCTGGTTCGCTTTCTACTGGCTCGATTTTTCGCTGCTGCGCATTCTCAATGGCCTGGGTCGCCTCGGCGATTTCACGCTTATGATGATGCCGCCTTCGTCCGGTGGGCGTTTCAGCCTTTATCTGTGGTCGATGATGGAAACGCTGGCAATCGCCTATCTCGGCACATTGCTGGCGGCAATTCTTGCTTTCCCATTCGGCTTTCTTGCTGCCAAGAACATTATCCCGAATGTATTCCTGCATTTCGGCATTCGTCGCTTCCTCGATACCATTCGTGGCGTCGATACGCTGATCTGGGCACTGATCTGGGTGTCGGTTGTGGGTCTCGGACCGTTTGCCGGTATTCTCGCAATTGCCTGTTCGGATTTCGGGGCATTCGGCAAGTTGTTCTCGGAAGCCATTGAAGGCGCAGACAAGAAGCCGGTCGAGGGCGTTGTCTCATCGGGCGGGAGCAAACTGCACGGCTATCGCTTCGGCGTGCTGCCGCAGGTTCTGCCGCTGATCGGCAGTCAGGTGCTTTACTTCTTTGAGTCAAATACCCGTTCGGCAACTATCATCGGTATCGTTGGGGCAGGCGGCATCGGCGCGCATCTGGCTGAGCAGATCAAGGTTCTCAATCTTCAGGACGTTTCCTTCCTGATCATCATGATCCTGATCGCCGTCGCTGTTATCGACTGGTTCTCGTCCAAGCTTCGCCACGCGATGATTGGAAAGAAGGCGATGAAATCGGCTTAAAGCACATCCCGAAAACCGCTTCGCACTTTTCGGGATGCGCTCTAACCATTGATGAGTGTCTTAACGCCATCTGCCACAAACTGAACTGCGAGCGCTGCGAGGATCACACCGAGCAGACGGGTCAGAATAGAACGGCCGGTTTCGCCAAGAAACCGGTCGACGCGTTCTGCGAGCAGCAACACGAAGTAGGTAATCAGCAAACAGACGGCTATGACGCCGAGAAGGGCGGCACGGGGACCGATGCCGTCAAAAGAATCTGATGTCAGCACGATAGCCGAAATAGCACCCGGACCTGCGATCAGCGGAATGGCCAGCGGGAATGCCGCGACGTTGCGGATATGGTCCTTGGTAATGGCAACTTCGGCGCTCTTTTCCTTACGCTCGGTTCGCTTTTCGAAAATCATTTCGAAAGCGATCCAGAAGAGAAGCAGGCCACCTGCGACACGGAAGGCGCCGATGCTGATGCCGAACATGCCGAGTATCTGCGCGCCAGCAATCGCAAACAGCGCCATAACGATGAAGCCGATGATGGATGCGCGCAGCGCGACCTGTCCGCGATGGTTGCGATCCATGCCAGGTGTGAGTGCCAGAAACAGCGGCGCGAGACCGGGCGGATCAATGGTGACGAGGAGGGTGACGAAGGCGCTGAAAACCGTATCGTAGAACCCCATGCTAAACTCGCCCCTTTTGTTGGTATTCTTTGCCTGATTTGTGAAACGGATTGTAGCCGATGAGTGGCGCTCGGTCGACGCAAAGCGCACGCTCAGGCAACATCATTGCGCGATCTTTATGTGAATATCTTTCAAGTTATTGATTCGATGAATGAAATTCGCCGGTTGAAATGGCCCCGAAATTGGCGTTTTGTGACGTTTTATTCTATAAAGTGACTTTATCGATTCTGTTGAGAAAGATATCTGAATAGTGTCAGATCAAACACCTCCACCCGGTTCCGAAGATATGGATGGCGGCCCAAGCGGCCCTACAGGTATCGAACCGATTTCCATTATTGAGGAGATGCAGCGCTCCTATCTCGATTACGCAATGAGCGTTATCGTGAGCCGTGCTCTGCCTGATGTGCGCGACGGCTTGAAGCCCGTACATCGCCGTATTCTCCACGCCATGAACGAGATGAACCTCGCTTACAATCGCCCCTACCGAAAGTCGGCAGGTGTGATCGGTGAAGTGATGGGTAAATACCATCCACACGGCGACTCTTCTATTTATGACGCCTTGGTGCGTATGGCGCAGGACTTCTCCTTGCGCGATCCACTTGTGGACGGACAGGGCAATTTCGGTTCCATCGATGGCGATCCGCCAGCGGCGATGCGTTATACCGAATGCCGTCTGGAAAAAGTCACCGAATCTCTTCTGTCGGATATCGACAAGGATACGGTTGATTTTCAGGACAACTATGATGGTCGCGAGCGGGAACCTATGGTTCTGCCTGCCCGCTTTCCAAACCTGCTTGTCAATGGTTCAGGCGGTATTGCGGTTGGTATGGCAACCAATATTCCGCCGCACAATCTTGGCGAAGTCATTGATGGTTGCGTAGCGCTGATCGACAATCCGGCTCTTGAGCTGGAAGAAGTCATGGAAATCATTCCTGGTCCGGATTTCCCGACCGGTGGTATTATCCTTGGGCGTGCCGGCATCAATTCGGCCTACAGCACGGGTCGTGGTTCCGTTATTATGCGTGGTCGCGTGGCGATTGAGCCAATGCGCGGCGACCGTGAAGCTATTATCATCACCGAGATACCGTATCAGGTGAACAAGGCTTCGATGATCGAGAAAATGGCCGAACTGGTGCGCGACAAGCGTATCGAGGGCATTTCTGATCTGCGCGATGAATCGGACCGTGATGGTTATCGCGTTGTCGTCGAGCTCAAGCGCGATGCTGTTGCCGATGTCGTGCTGAACCAGCTTTATCGCTACACGCCGCTGCAGACCTCGTTTGGCTGCAATATGGTGGCGCTGAATGGCGGCAAGCCGGAACAGCTCAATCTTCTCGACATGCTGCGCGCTTTCGTGGCGTTCCGCGAAGAAGTGGTAACGCGCCGCACCAAGTTCCTGCTCAACAAGGCGCGTGATCGCGCGCATGTGTTGGTTGGTCTTGCGATCGCAGTTGCCAATATTGACGAGATTATAGCTCTCATTCGTCGTGCGCCAGATCCGGCAACCGCGCGTGAGCAGTTGATGGAACGTCGTTGGCCTGCCGCCGATGTGGCACCGCTGATCCGTCTTATCGATGATCCGCGTCATGCGATCAACGATGATAACACGTATAACCTCTCGGAAGAGCAGGCGCGTGCTATTCTTGATCTTCGCTTGCAGCGCCTGACAGCACTTGGCCGCGATGAAGTTGCGGACGAGCTGAATAAGATCGGCGAAGAAATCCGCGATTATCTGGAAATTCTTGGCTCGCGCATTCGCGTTATGACAATCGTCAAGGAAGAGATGATTGCTGTTCGTGATGAGTTCGCTACGCCGCGCCGTACCGAGTTTGGTCTTGGCGGCGCCGAAATGGACGATGAAGACCTCATCGCTCGCGAAGATATGGTCGTCACCGTCAGCCATGCCGGTTATATCAAGCGTGTACCGCTGGCGACCTATCGTGCGCAGCGTCGTGGCGGCAAAGGCCGCTCCGGCATGGCAACGAAGGACGAGGATTTCGTAACCCGTCTGTTCGTCGCCAATACGCATACGCCGGTGCTGTTCTTCTCCTCGCGCGGCATCGTCTACAAGGAAAAAGTCTGGCGTCTGCCAGTCGGTAATCCGCAGTCGCGCGGCAAGGCACTCATCAATATGCTGCCATTGCAGCAGGGCGAGCGCATTACCACGATCATGCCGCTGCCGGAGGATGAAGAATCCTGGGCAAACCTCGACGTCATGTTCTCGACCACGCGCGGTACGGTTCGCCGTAACAAGCTGTCGGACTTCGTTCAGGTCAACCGCAACGGCAAGATCGCGATGAAGCTCGAAGACGAGGGCGATGAAATCCTCTCGGTCGATACCTGTACGGAATTCGACGACGTGCTTCTGACCTGTGCTGGTGGCCAGTGCATTCGCTTCCCTGTCACGGATGTTCGCGTCTTTGCTGGTCGTAACTCGATCGGCGTACGCGGTATCAATCTGGCGGAAGGCGATAAGGTCATCTCGATGGCAATTCTGCATCACGTTGATGCAGACGCTTCGCAGCGCGCCGCTTATCTCAAGCGCTCGATTGCTGAACGTCGGGCACAGGGTGCAGACGACGCCGATGATATCGTTGTCGTCGGTGAAGAAGTTGCGGTGGAAGCCGAGCTGAATGAAGAACTCTATCAGGAGTTGAAGGCTCGCGAGCAGACCGTTCTCACGGTTAGTGAGTATGGTTACGGCAAGCGTTCCTCGTCTTATGAGTTCCGCGTTTCTGGCCGTGGCGGTAAGGGTATCCGTGCAACCGATACGTCGAAAACCGACGAAATCGGCAAGCTGGTAGCTCTGTTCCCGGTCGAGGCAAGCGATCAGATCCTGCTGGTTTCCGATGGTGGTCAGCTGATCCGCGTGCCGGTTGGCGGCATTCGTATCGCTGGACGCTCGACCAAGGGTGTCACGATCTTCAATACGGCTGACGGCGAAAAGGTCGTCTCGGTCGAGCGCATTTCGGAAACCGAAAGCGATGAAGAGAATGGCGCTGCCGAGGTTGATGAAACCGCAGCTGAAGGTGATGCACCTGCAGCTGGTGGCGAAGAATAAAGGAAATCCCCTGATGCAAGCAGTATCAGGGGATTTCACATTCCAAATAAAAAGGCCGATGGTTCACCATCGGCCTTTTTCAGATGCCAGGACTGGAGGGAACTGGCGATCTCTGGAAACTCAAAACTGTACTTAATGCGAACTCAGTTTACGCATGGCGCTTAGACTAAAAGCGGCGGGACGTACGCGTTGGCGCTTCGCTTCATTCTCTTCCAGAAGCAAAACAATCGCCGATGCAGCCATTGCTACCATCATGGATAATGCCAGAAGAAATATCATCATCGCGGTATCCTTTCGTTATAGATACGCTTCAGAAGCGAAAAGGTTGCACCAAACTTGCGCCTATCTTGGTAAATCGGTTGTGAACTTCTCGTGAAATCGTTGTTCATATCGCATTCATCTATTTTCTTGGTTTCTGATTTCTTTCAATTGTGGTTGTTGTTGAAAATCTGATTAGAAAAGGCTAGCTGGAAGAAATGACGATCGCGATTTATGCGGGTTCATTCGACCCGGTCACCAATGGCCATATGGATGTTCTGAAAGGCACGCTGCGTCTTGCCGATCAGGTTATCGTCGCTATTGGCGTGCATCCGGGCAAGAAGCCGCTGTTCAGTTTTGAAGAACGTGTCGAGCTTATCAATGCAAGCGCCAAGGCTTTGCTTGGGGCTGACGCGAAGCGCGTTTCCGTGATTTCGTTTGATGCCCTTGTCATTGATGCTGCGCGTAAGCATGGCGCCAAGCTCATGGTGCGTGGTCTGCGCGATGGCACCGATCTCGATTATGAAATGCAGATGGCGGGCATGAATGGAACGATGGCGCCGGAATTGCAAACCGTC
The DNA here is from genome assembly GCF_040369775.1 of Brucella sp. NBRC 12953. Classification (NCBI taxonomy): domain Bacteria; kingdom Pseudomonadati; phylum Pseudomonadota; class Alphaproteobacteria; order Hyphomicrobiales; family Brucellaceae; genus Brucella; species Brucella sp. NBRC 12953. The sequence goes on along the minus strand of NZ_BAABSV010000001.1, from coordinate 647,000 downwards.
TTTCTGCCAGCCGATCCTGCTGTGCGCACGATTACTGCCACATTGGTTCGCCAGATTGCCTCAATGGGAGGCGATATAAAGCCCTTCGTTCCTGCAGCTGTTGCGGCTGCGCTGGAAGCAAAATTCAAATCCTGATTCAGGGAGTTTCTCGATTATGTCATTCGTTCGTTCGGCGCTTGTCGCAGCCAGCATTGTTGCGTTTTCTCAAGGTGCGGCCTTTGCTGCTGACATCCTCAATCTGCAGCTTAAAGACGGCAATGTCGCTATTGAGCTGAGTCCAAACCTTGCGCCAAAGCATGTCGCACAGATTGAAAAGCTGGCTCAGGAAGGCGCTTACAACGGCGTGGCTTTCCATCGCGTGATTCCCGGCTTCATGGCTCAGACCGGTGATGTGAAGTTCGGTAACGTTGACAAGGGCTTCAATGCATCGCGCGTTGGTACCGGTGGTTCTGAACTGCCGAACATTCCGGCTGAATTTTCGCAGGAACCATTTGTGCGTGGCACGGTTGGTATGGCGCGCAGCCAGGACCCGAATTCCGCCAACTCGCAGTTCTTCATCATGTTCAATGACGGCGCATTCCTGAACGGCCAGTACACGGTTGTTGGTAAGGTTGTCAGTGGCATGGACGTGGTTGATAAGATCAAAAAGGGAAGTGAATCCGATAATGGTTCGGTCGAAAGCCCTGACAAGATCATCAAAGCCACGATCGAAAAGAAATGAGTTTTAGAGCGCTTTTCGATCTGATTGAAACAGATCGGCGCTCTAAATATCTGTTCTAACGCGCATCTTATCCGAAAACCGTTTCACACTTTTCGGGATGCGCTCTAAATTCAACACGTATCCCTGTCCCAAAAAATGATTCAAACTTTTGGGGATACGCTCAATAGGAGAGGCCCGATGGCTTACAAAGACCCGGAAAACACGCTCGTTCTTGAAACCACCAAGGGCAATGTCGTTCTCGAACTCTTCCCTGATCTGGCTCCTGGCCATGTCGAACGCATCAAGGAACTGGCACGCGAAGGCGCTTATGACGGCGTTGTGTTCCACCGCGTTATCGACGGCTTCATGGCGCAGACCGGCGACGTGAAGTTCGGCAAGACGGGCGGCGCGCATTTCAATGGCTCGCGTGCTGGTATGGGCGGTTCGGACAAGCCTGACCTCAAGGCTGAATTCTCGAACACCTCGCACAAGCGCGGCACTGCTTCGATGGCTCGTTCGCAGAACCCGAACTCGGCTAATTCGCAGTTCTTCATCTGCTTCACCGACGCTCCATGGCTTGACCGTCAGTACTCCGTATGGGGTCAGGTTATCGAAGGCATGGACAATGTCGACAAGATCAAGCGCGGCGAACCTGTTACCGATCCAGACGTGATCGTAACTGCACGCATCGCTGCAGACATCTAATTCAGTCGTTTCTATAGAAATATAGCGGCTCCGGTTTTGCCGGGGCCGCTCTTGCTTTGATGCATTTCTGAAATTTGAAATGCTCTGATGAGGTTTATGATGCGTGTTGATCTTTTCGATTTCGATTTGCCGGAAGAGAGCATTGCTCTGCGTCCAGCCGAACCGCGCGACCACGCCAAGCTTTTGCGCGTGCGTCCCGGTCAGCCATTCGAAGATCGACAGGTATTCGAGCTGCCTGATCTGTTGCAGCCGGGCGATGCGCTCGTTTTCAACGATACAAAAGTCATTCCTGCACAACTTGAAGGTATGCGCGAGCGCGATGGCAATATTTCGCAGGTGAGTGCGACGCTTCACATGCGTACCGGCCCTGATCGCTGGAAGGCATTCCTGCGTCCTGCCAAGCGCGTGAAGGAAGGCGACCGCATCCGTTTCGGTCATTCCGGTTCAAGCTGCTTCCTCGGAACACTCGACGCAACCGTTGCCGAAAAGGGTGACGCTGGCGAAGTTCTGCTGGTGTTCGACCTCTCTGGCGCAATGCTGGATGAAGCAATTGCTTCGGTCGGCCATATTCCTTTGCCGCCTTATATCGCATCCAAGCGCGCAGAAGATGAGCGCGACCGCAGCGATTATCAGACTGTTTATGCGCGTGAGGAAGGGGCTGTTGCAGCCCCGACTGCAGGGCTGCATTTCACACCCGATCTGCTCAAAAAAATCCGTGATCGTGGCATCGAAGAACATTTCGTGACGCTGCATGTAGGGGCGGGCACATTTCTGCCCGTCAAAGCCGACGATACGACGGACCACAAGATGCATTCGGAGATCGGATACGTTTCCCAGGAAACTGCGGATGCGTTGAATGCCGTTCATGCCCGAGGTGGCCGGGTGATCTGTGTCGGCACAACATCGCTGCGCCTGATTGAGAGCGCTGCCGGTGAAGATGGCATCATTCGCCCATGGGCGGGTCCGACCGATATTTTCATCACACCGGGCTATAAGTTCCGTGCAGTCGATCTGCTGATGACTAATTTCCATCTGCCGCGCTCGACGCTCTTCATGCTTGTTTCGGCCTTTAGTGGCTTTGAGACGATGCAGGACGCTTATAAGCGCGCAATCGAGACAGGCTACCGCTTCTATTCCTATGGAGATTCCAGTCTTCTTGAGAGGAAATGAAACGGTTCCCTTTTTCGGCATAATTCATTAGAGACACGGCATGACCAGCGAAAATTTTGAATTCAAAGTGCTTGCGCGTGATGGCGCAGCCCGTCAGGGCGAAATTTCCATGCCGCGCGGCGTGGTGCGTACGCCTGCCTTCATGCCAGTTGGCACAGCCGGAACCGTCAAGGCCATGTATATGGATCAGGTGAAGGATTTGGGCGCCGACATCATTCTCGGCAACACCTATCATCTGATGCTGCGTCCGGGTGCGGAACGCGTTGCTCGTCTTGGTGGTCTGCATGAATTCGGCGGCTGGAAAGGCCCAATTCTGACCGATTCCGGCGGCTTTCAGGTCATGTCGCTCGCGCAGCTCCGCAAGCTTAACGAAAACGGTGTGACTTTCCGCTCGCATATCGACGGCAAGCCTTATGAAATGACGCCGGAGCGTTCCATCGAAATTCAGGGGCTGCTTGATAGCGATATTCAGATGCAGCTCGATGAATGCGTGGCGCTGCCATCGCCTGAAAAGAACACCGAGCGCGCAATGGAATTGTCGCTGCGCTGGGCAGAACGCTGCAAGGTGGCGTTTGGCACACAAGCTGGAAAGGCGATGTTCGGCATCGTGCAGGGCGGTGACAATGCGCGCCTGCGTGAGCGCTCGGCTGAAGCATTGAAGGCTATGGACCTCAAAGGCTATTCCGTTGGTGGTCTGGCGGTTGGTGAGCCGCAGAACGTCATGCTCGAGATGCTCGAAGTGGTTTGCCCGATCCTGCCTACAGAAAAGCCACGCTATCTGATGGGCGTCGGCACGCCGGATGATATTTTGAAATCGGTCGCCCGCGGTATCGACATGTTCGATTGCGTGATGCCAACGCGTGCTGGCCGTCATGGTCTGGCGTTCACGCGCTTTGGCAAGGTGAACCTGCGCAATGCGCGTCATGCCGATGATCATCGTCCGCTTGATCCAGAATCAAACTGCCCGGCGACGCGTGATTACAGCCGCGCCTATCTGCATCATCTGGTCAAATCGGGTGAAGCACTGGGCGGGATGCTGCTGACATGGAACAATCTGGCCTATTACCAGTATCTCATGCAGGGCATTCGGGCGGCAATCGCTGAAGGTCGTTTTGAAGACTTCGCGGCTGAAACGACGGCCGGATGGGAGAGGGGCGATATACCAGCCCTTTGATTTTTCATCTCTATTAGAGTTTTAAAACGCGCCTTTAAGGCGCGTTTTTTGTATCTATTACAGCGGCTCCAGTTAAAAATGAATCGTTGGAACCGCTGTAACTGTTTGTTTTTACGCATTATCCGACGCAAAACTGCTTCGCATTTTTGCTGGAAATGTTATAAACCTATCCGGCTTCGAGCAGCTTTTCCAGACGACAGATAACGGAATGGCGCTCTTCTTCGCTTACGATGTCACAATCAAGCAAGCGGCCGCATTCAAGTCCGGAAAGCGCAAGATAAGTAATCAAAACGAGATTGGAGTCGGAAGCGTCTTTTAGCATCCGATCAAGTACGGCCCGGTGATAATGTCTGACCGGGATCATGAAATCCGGGTTCTCGACCAGCGCAGCAAGAATTCCGCTGGCTGGGGGCTCATCGTCAGCCTGAACGCGATAAACATCAAAAAAAGCACGTGCGACACGGTTTTTATCTCCGCTCTGCAGGCGTTCCTGAACCTCCATCGCACGTTCATGCTCTTTCATATACTCTTCGACCACGCCCTCAAGCAGCTTTGCTTTCGTTGGAAACGAGTAAAGCAATCCTCCTTTTGAGAGGCCCGCGCGGGCGGCAACCGCGTCGAGAGATATATGTGCTGGTCCGACCTCTTGGGCGAGTTCCACTGCTGCGCGCAAAATGCGCTCTCGCGAAGAGACCTTATTCTTTGTGTGCAATTCCTATGGTCTCCTGACAGTTCGATAGTTGACAATACCGTCCAGACGGTACAGTTATTTTCATCTGATATTCAAGTAAAATACGTGCGACCAAATTGTGAGGAACATAAAGGAAGCACGCCAACGACACCCTGGAGTGCATCCGCAATGATCAAACGCCTCATTCTGGCAATAATTTTTCTCGTGATCGTCGTGGGGGGGCTCGTTGGTTTCAACCTGTTCAGAACGCAGGCGATCAAGGATTTCTTCGCGAATATGCAGCAGCCTGCCAAGACGGTTTCGACTGTCACGCTTGAGCCGGGCGTCTGGACTCCAGGCATTGAAGCGATTGGTTCTGCCAATGCAATCAATGGTGTCGATCTGACAGTTCAGGTCAATGGTATCGTTGATAAAATCGAATTCACCGCCAATCAGGAAGTAAAGAAGGGCACTGTCCTTCTTCAGCTGGAAAACAGCATTGAGACTGCCGATCTGGTGGCTGCTCAGGCTGAAGCTGTGCTTGCTGATCAGAACCTGAAGCGCGCTGAAACCTTGCGCACGCGTGGCGTGGGTGCAGTTTCTGACGTTGACACAACAGCTGCTGCTGCCAGCGCCAAGAAGGCCGCTGTTGCCAAGATGCAGGCAGTGCTTGATCAGAAGACCGTAACGGCGCCATTTGACGGTGTTATCGGTATTTCCAAGGTCGATCTCGGTCAGTACCTGACGCCGGGCACCGTTATCGGCACTTTGCAGGAAACCGACAAGATGCGTATCGACTTCTCTGTACCGGAGCAGTCGCTTTCTTCCCTGAAGCTTGGACAGCCTGTGAAGGTCGGACCAAACATGGACGCCCTGAAATATAACGGCACGATTGTTGGTATTGATCCGAAGATCGACCCTGCAAGCCGTCTGGTCTCCGTGCGTGCAGAAGTGCAGAATGATGAACCACGTCTGACGCCTGGTCAGTTCGTTCAGGTTCGCGTTGAGCTTCCACAGGAAGACAATATTCTGGCTTTGCCACAAACAACAATCGTGACAAGCCTTTACGGTGACTATGTTTATGCTGTTCGTCCCGAGCAGCCAAAAGAAGGCGAAAAAGCTCCTGAAGGACAGGCTGCAAAGCAGGTCGCGCAGCAGGTTTTCGTCAAGGTTGGTCGTCGTTATGGCGGCGTTGCTGAAATCACCGATGGCCTGAAGGCTGGTGATATCGTGATCACTGCAGGTCAGAACCGGCTTTCGCCGGGTGCTGCTGTTACGATCGACAACACAGTCAATCCGCTGCCTGCGGCTGACAAGTAATAGGCGAGCAAGATGAGTTTTTCCGATATTTTCATCCGGCGACCCGTACTTGCTACCGTGGTCGCTCTCATGATCATTCTCCTTGGCCTTCAGGGTATCGCGCAGCTTTCGGTGCGTGAATATCCAAAGGTCGATGAAACCGTTATTACCGTCACCACTGCTTATGCGGGTGCGAGTGCGGAGCTTATTCAGGGCTTTATCACATCGCCAATCGCGGAATCCGTGGCGACCACTGAAAACATCGATTACGTCACTTCATCCAGCCGTCCATCGTCGAGCACGGTGACGGTGCAGATGAAGCTTGGCGCAAATCCTGATGCGGCACTGACCGAGGTGATTGCAAAGGTTAATCAGGTTCGCGGCAATCTGCCGTCTGAATCTGATGACCCTGTAATCGTCAAGGGAACGGGCCAGAGCTTTGCTACCATGTATCTGGCAGCACAGAACCCGAACATGACGAGCGAGCAGATTACGGAATATCTGGAACGCGTCATGCAGCCGCGCATCTCCACGGTGCAGGGTGTGGCTAAGGCCGAAATTCTGGGTGGTCAGGTCTATTCGATGCGCGTGTGGCTTGATCCAATTCAGCTCGCCGCACGCCAGATCACCGCACCGGAAGTTCTGGCTGCGATCAATGCGTCGAACTTCCTGTCGGCACCGGGTACGACCAAAAACCAGTTTGTTGCCTCTTCGATTACACTTGAATCGACCTTGCAGACACCGGAAGCTTTCGGTGCGATGCCGATCAAGACTTCCGGCGATGAAGTCGTTCGTCTGCGCGATGTTGCCAAGGTGGAACTGGCGGCGAAAAGCAAGGACACGATCGTTTCGTTCAATGGTTCTGCGGGTACATTCCTTGCAATCTACCCAACGCCTTCAGCGAACCCTATCGATGTTGCGACAGCGTTCAGGAAAGAACTCCCGGCCATTCAGGCATCCTTGCCTGAAGGCATGACGCTTGATCTGGTCTATGATGCGACCGAACAGATCAGCTCATCGATCAACGAAGTGTTCACGACCATCGGCGAAGCAGTCGCTATCGTTATTCTGGTCATTATCGTGTTCCTGGGTTCGTTCCGGTCGGTGCTTATCCCGATTGTAACAATCCCGATTTCGCTGATTGGCGTCTGTTTCTTCCTGTATATTCTGGGCTTCTCAATCAACCTTCTGTCACTTCTGGCAATGGTTCTGGCGATTGGTCTGGTGGTGGATGACGCCATCGTGGTTCTGGAGAACATTCACCGACATATCGAAGAGGGATTGCGTCCTATGGATGCGGCCTTCAAGGGTATGAAGGAAATCACAGGCTCCATTATCGCGATGACGATCACGCTGGCTGCGGTGTTTGCGCCTCTCGGATTTACGGGTGGTTTGACCGGATCGCTGTTCCGCGAGTTTGCCTTCACGCTTGCAGGTGCGGTTATCATTTCCGGCGTTGCCGCTTTGACAATCTCGCCGATGATGTGCGCGCGTATGTTGAAACATGGCGAGGCATCGCGCTTCCAGAAGTTCATTGATACGAACTTCAAGAAGCTCGAAAAGGGATATCATCGTCTGGTATCGGGGTCGCTTAATTATCGCCCGATTACGCTGATGATCGTTATTGCTCTGGTTGGTCTCACAGGCTTCCTGTTTGTGAACACATCGAGCGAACTGGCACCGGAAGAAGATTCAGGCGCATTGTTCTCGATGTTCCAGGCTCCGCAATATGCAACCTCTGCCTATACCAACCTCTATGCCGAGCAGATCGATGGTCTGACCAAGGATTTGCCGGAACTCGACACACGCTTCCAGATTGTCGGCATGGACGGTGGCACAACCTCCGGTATCGCCCTCTGGGTGCTGAAGGACTGGTCTGAGCGCACGCGTTCGCAGAAGCAGATTCAGGAAGACCTGACTGCCCGACTGACCAAGGTTGCCGGCGTTGACGCTTTCATCTTTGCGCCTCCGTCGCTGCCGGGTGCTGGTGGTGGCTTGCCGATTTCGATTGCTCTTCAGTCGACCGGACCGTCAAGTCAGGTGTTCGAGCTTGCTGAGGAAATCAAAAACGAAGCACAGGCGACTGGCCAGTTCATTATCGTTCAGAACTCCATGTCCTATAATGCGCCGCAGACCACCATCACAATTGATCGTGACCGGGCTGCAACGCTGGGTGTGCAGGTGAGTGATATTGGCTCGACGCTTGGTCTTCTGACCGGTGGTGCAAAGATTGCTCAGTTCGACCGCGATTCAAACAGCTATGACATCATCAGTCAGGTGCCGGACATCTATCGTTCCAATCCTGAAAAGCTCGGTGATTTCTATGTTCGCAGTGTTTCGGGCGAGATGGTTCCTCTGTCTTCTGTCATTCAGATCAAGACGAACTCTTCGCCTGCCGCTATCGAGCAGTTCAACCAGCTGAATTCGGCAACGATTTCCGCTCTGCCAATGCCGAGTGTCACCACAGGTCAGGGCCTGCAAACACTCGTCAATCTGGCGCAGCAGAAGATGCCGGAAGGCTTCTTCCTTGACTATTCCGGTCAGTCGCGTCTGGAAGTCGAGCAGGGCAACACGATCATGATCGCCTTCGGCCTTGCCGTTATCGTGATCTATCTGGTGCTTGCGGCGCAGTTCGAAAGCTTCCGCGATCCGTTCATCATCATGATGTCGGTTCCGCTTTCGATCTTCGGTGCTATCGTTCCGCTGAACTTGGGACTTGGCACGCTCAACATCTATACGCAGGTTGGTATGATTACCCTTGTCGGGTTGATAACCAAGCACGGTATTTTGATGGTGGAGTTTGCCAATCAGCAGCGTCGCCTGCATGGTCATTCGCGTCGTGAGGCCATCATCCTCTCGGCAGAAACCCGCCTGCGTCCGATTCTGATGACCACGGCTGCAATGGCGCTTGGCGTTGTCCCGCTCATCATCGCAAGTGGTGCGGGTGCGGCGGCTCGTTACTCGATGGGTCTGGTGATCTTCACCGGTATCACCATTGGTACAGTCTTCACGCTCTTCGTGGTTCCGATGTTCTATACGTTCATTGCAAAGAAAGATGTTGAGGGTGAATTCGTTCCTGAAAAGGAAGAGGGCGGACAGCCTGCTCCTGTACCGCATCACTGAAACTTGTATTGAATAATAAGACGAAGGGCGGCCACATGTGGGCCGCCCTTTTTCTTGGGATCATTTGTATTCCAACTCTTAATTACCATATGAGCAGGCATGATACCTTTATCCGTACTCGATCTCTCACCCGTCCCTGAAGGCAGCGATGCAGGACAGTCTCTGCGCAACACGCTCGAATTGGCCCAGCAGGCTGAAAAACTGGGCTTTACGCGCTATTGGCTGGCCGAGCATCACAACATGCCCGGTATTGCCAGTGCGGCTACCTCGGTCGTTATCGGCCATGTGGCAGCGGGCACGTCCACCATTCGCGTTGGTGCGGGCGGCATCATGTTGCCGAACCATTCGCCATTGGTGATCGCCGAACAGTTCGGCACACTGGCTTCGCTGTTTCCGGGGCGTATCGATCTGGGCCTTGGTCGTGCGCCCGGCACCGATCAGATGACAGCTCATGCGCTTCGCCGGAATCTGGAAAGCAGCGCCAATGATTTTCCGCGTGATGTCGTGGAGCTTCTCAATTATTTCAAGCCGGCCGATCCTGCACAGCGCGTTCAGGCCGTGCCGGGCGCGGGGCTGAATGTCCCGGCCTGGATTCTCGGTTCGAGCCTGTTTGGCGCGCAACTGGCTGCGATGCTGGGACTGCCATATGGCTTCGCCTCCCATTTCGCACCGGCTGACATGGAACGCGCTGTAGAGCTTTATCGCGAACGATTTGAGCCGTCCGAATATTTGCAGAAGCCTTATGTCATGCTTGGGCTTAACGTCATTGCAGCGGATACGGATGAAGAAGCACATCATCTGTTCACGTCGCAATTGCAGGCATTTGTGAACTTGCGCAGCGGCCGTCCGGGCAAGTTGCCAGCGCCCGTTGTGGGCTATCAGGAGCAGCTTGATCCTTCCGCACAGGCACTGGTTCGCCAGATGCTATCATGTCGTGTGGTGGGCGGTCCTGAAACCGTCGACAAGGGCATTCGCGAATTTGCCGAACGCACTGGTGCGGACGAATTGATGGTGACGGGCATGATCTATGACCATCAGAAGCGTCTTCGTTCTTATGAGATCGTCAGCAACTCGATGGCGTGAGGATCGAACTCGCGATTGACCTCAGTAAGAAGCCAATCGCGAAAAGCTTTGACCGCAGGCGTATTTGCACGCGCCTGCGGTGTCACAAAGTAATAGCTGCTCGGGCTTTTGACAGTGTGCTGATAGGCCACCACAAGCTGCCCGCTTTCAATTTCCGCACTGATCAAAAATAGCGGCATCAGTGCAATCCCAAGACCTGCGACACAAGCCTGAGAAACATTTGAGAACTGCTCAAAGCGCATTCCGCCCGCAACAGGTGCTGCAATGTCGAGGCTTTTGAACCAGTGGCTCCATGCGCCGGGGCGTGATGCCATGTTGAAAAGCGGCAGGCGCAACAGGTCATTCGGCTCGGTGATGGCGTGCTGTTTCAGAAAAGCTGGACTGCAAACAGGCGCAACCGTTTCCTCCATCAGAAATGTGCAATCGGCATTCGGCCAGTCCGGTTGGCCAATATGGATTGCCGCATCAAGGCCCTCGCGTTCAAAGTCGAACTGGCCAATGCGGGTGGCAAAATTCAGAATAATATCCGGATATTGCGCGACGAAACGCGGAATTCTCGGGATCAGCCAGCGGGTGCCGAAGGTCGGTAGAAATGCAAGATTGAGCGTTGTCCCACGCATTTGCGACATGACCTGCAATGAGGCCGCGCGAATGGAGGCAAGGGCAGGGCTGATCCCACTCAGATAGGCACGTCCGGCATCGGTCAGTAAAACATGGCGGCTGGTGCGGTCAAACAGAGCAGCGCCAAGCTGTTCTTCCAATGCTGCTATTTGACGGCTGACAGCCCCTTGCGTCAGAGACAGCTCTTCCGCCGCACTCGAAAAGCTCTCGTGTCGCGCCACTGCATCAAAGGCAGCAAGCGCGCTTGTCGAAGGAAGCAGGCGTCTCGATAGTGATGTCATCATCTATTACTAAACGGAATAGATCGATGAGTAAACGTTCATTGCATGATTCCGCTTTTCCGGTCACATTTGGGCACCTGAATTTGAGGAGATTATTCATGTCGCGTGCCGCGTTTAACTGGGAAGATCCGTTTCTACTTGATGAGCAACTGACCGAAGACGAGCGGATGATCCGCGACTCGGCGCAGGCTTTCGCGAGCGATGTTCTGCTGCCGCGCATTGAAAAAGCTTATCTTGATGAAACGACCGATCCGGACCTGTTTCGTCTGATGGGGCAGGCTGGCCTTCTTGGTGTAACGCTTCCCGAAGAATACGGCGCAGCCAATGCTGGCTATGTTTCCTATGGTCTGGTGGCACGCGAAGTCGAGCGCATCGATTCCGGCTATCGTTCGATGATGAGCGTTCAGTCGTCGCTCGTCATGTATCCGATCTATGCTTATGGCTCCGACGAACAGCGCAAGAAATATCTGCCGGGTCTGGTTTCCGGCGAATTGATCGGCTGCTTTGGTCTCACTGAGCCTGATGCCGGTTCTGATCCTGCTGGCATGAAAACCCGCGCCGATAAGATCGATGGCGGCTATCGCATCAGCGGTTCCAAAATGTGGATTTCCAATTCGCCGATTGCCGACGTTTTCGTGGTATGGGCCAAGTCGACTGCCCATGACGGTGCGATCCGTGGCTTTGTGCTTGAAAAGGGCATGAAGGGTCTTTCTGCCCCCAAGATTGGCGGAAAGCTTTCGTTGCGTGCTTCGATCACGGGCGAAATCGTCATGGATGGCGTGGAAGTATCGGAAGATGCATTGTTGCCGAATGTATCGGGCCTCAAGGGTCCGTTCGGCTGTCTCAACCGTGCGCGCTATGGCATTTCATGGGGTGTGCTGGGCGCGGCAGAGGATTGCTGGTTCCGTGCGCGTCAGTATGGTCTTGATCGCAAGCAGTTCGACAAGCCGCTGGCTGGCACGCAGCTTTATCAGAAGAAGCTCGCCGATATGCAGACAGAAATAGCGCTGGGCTTACAGGCAAGCTTACGCGTTGGTCGTCTGTTTGACGAAGGCAAAATGGCGCCCGAAATGATTTCCATCGTCAAGCGCAACAATTGCGGTAAGGCGCTCGATATTGCGCGTCAGGCTCGTGACATGCATGGCGGCAACGGCATTCAGATCGAATATCACGTCATGCGCCACGCGCAGAATCTTGAAACCGTCAACACCTATGAGGGTACGCATGATGTTCATGCGCTGATTCTCGGACGTGCGCAGACCGGAATTCAGGCCTTCTTCTAAAGCATGTCTCCCAAAAGTGGGAACCGGTTTTTGGGATAAAGACATGCTTCAAAACAAAGGAATAGAGCGAGCGTGGTGGCTACAATTAAGCGCAACACGCTCTGATCGCTCGAAAAGGTTTTGAGAAATGCAGAATACACCGCTTGCGGGTCTTAAAGTCATTGAGCTGGCCCGCATTCTGGCAGGTCCATGGGTCGGACAGACACTGTCCGACCTTGGTGCCGACGTCATCAAGGTCGAAAGCCCTGAAGGTGACGACACCCGCACATGGGGGCCGCCATTTATCGAGGTTGAAGGCGAAAAGTCGGCAGCCTATTTCCACGCCTGTAATCGTGGCAAGCAATCGATTATTGCTGATTTTCGCTCTGATGAGGGCAGGGAGCTTGTGCGCAAGCTGGTTGCCGATGCGGATGTGGTGATTGAGAATTTCAAGCTCGGCGGTCTTGATAAATACGGCCTCGACTATGAAAGCCTGAAAGCGATCAATCCGCGGCTGATCTATTGCTCAATCACGGGGTTTGGTCACACCGGGCCTTATGCAGAACGTGCGGGTTATGATTTCATGATCCAGGGCATGGGCGGCATCATGGATCTGACTGGCGAGCCGGACGGGCAACCGCAGAAGATCGGTGTGGCTTTCGCAGACATTTTCACCGGGCTTTACAGCGTCATCGCTATCCAGTCGGCACTCATCATGCGTGAGCGCACGGGCAAGGGTCAGCATATCGATATGGCGCTGTTTGATTGCATGTCAGCGGTTCTTGCCAATCAGGCGATGAATTATCTGGCGTCCGGCGTTTCGCCCAAGCGTATGGGCAATGCGCATCCCAATATCGCGCCTTATCAGACGCTGCCTGTATCGGACGGTTATTTCATTATCGCCTGCGGCAATGACGGGCAGTTTGCAAAACTGACGGCTTTGCTGGGAATCGGTGAAATCGCGCGCGATTCCCGCTTCCTCACCAATGCATCACGCGTCGCCAATCGCGATGCACTGACAGCAATGCTTGAAGAGCGTACAACGCAATGGTTACGGGATGATCTTCTGGCAGCGCTTGCTAAGGCAGGGGTGCCCGCCGGGCCGATCAACACGGTTGAAGATGTGTTTGCCGATCCGCAATTCATCGCGCGGCAGATGAGAATCGATCCCGATGGTGTGCCGGGCTTGCGTACGCCAATCCGATTCTCGGACGCCGAACTGAAGCTCGACAGGCGATCACCGAAACTGGGCGAGCACAAGAATGATATATAACAAAAACCCCGCTTTAAGCGGGGTTTTTAGTAGGTCAGTCGTCGGTGGCAACCATGACGTCTGATGCTTTAACGACTGCATAGGCCGTCTTGCCAACCTTGAGGTCAAGTTCATCCACGGCTTCATTGGTGATGGATGAGGTAACAACGACACCATTTCCGATATCAATGCGGATATGCGCTGTGGTTGCACCTTTGGTGACATCGACGATTGTGCCTTTGAGGCGATTGCGTGCGCTGATTTTCATTGTCTCTTCCCGTCGTTGATTGGCGTCTGCACGATGCAATAAAGCATTTTAGCAGGTTGGATAACATCCCAAATTCGAGAAGCTATTCATTGCTGCAGCGCAAAAAAATCAAATTTTTAAGGGGAGAGAATGGTGCGGTCGAGAAGACTCGAACTTCCACGGGTTGCCCCACAGCGACCTCAACGCTGCGCGTCTACCAATTCCGCCACGACCGCACTGTGTGGTAGAAGCTGAACAATGTCAGCGAGAGGGCATTTAGCAAATCAATCTGGACTGCACAAGGCCATTCTTGCAGTTGAGCACAATTGAATGAAATTATTTTATGTTGGGCTTAAATATCTGATTTTAAAACGCAAAAAATCCCTGCTTCATCTGGTGTTTAACCAGATCGCAGAGCTGCGTTTTAAAAGAAATCAAAACTCTTGTAAGAGAATGGTGCGGTCGAGAAGACTCGAACTTCCACGGGTTGCCCCACAGCGACCTCAACGCTGCGCGTCTACCAATTCCGCCACGACCGCACTGTGTGGTAGAAGCTGAACTTGTCAGCGAGGAGGCATCTAGCAAATCGATCAGACAGGCACAAGCCCGATCTTGTGCTTCTGCCGATCTTTTTCAAAAAAGAGTGCCTAAAAGTCGTAATACTGCAATTTAAGGCGCTTAAAACTTCAGTTTCCCTGGCTTCTTGGTGTCAAGATTGTGGCCATTCTGCGGCTTTCGGGGTCGATCTATGCGGATTTGCCATAGATGACGACGAATCTGCTGCACCCATCAGCCGCTTATTCCCTGCAGTCTTTTAATGTCTTCCAGCCGCTTTACGGTTTCCGCATAGCCAATATCGATTGCTTCTGATGCCCGGTGAAAGTCGGCCAGGCCGATTTGCCCGACCGTGGGCATCAGCGAAACATCGGGTGGGTCGCCAGCCATACGCGCGCGGGAAATACGGTCCTGAATGATGTTGAAGGCTTCCATCATCACGCCGGTAATACCGAGGCGGCTTTCCTTCTCACCGTGGATCGTTTCGCTCAAGGTATCCTGGCGCGACTGAGCATGTTTGATGACCGCAGCACGTCCAAACTGGTCGTAATGCAGGTTTACCGCCAGAACGAGGCGTTGTTCATAGGCACGGCAGACCGAGACCGGAACTGGATTGACCAGCGCACCATCGACCAGCACGCGCTCCTGCCAGCGAACGGGTTCAAACACGCCGGGCAGGGCGTAGGATGCCCGCATGGCTTCAACCAGTGGACCTGTAGAGAGCCAGATTTCATGGCCTGTGCGCAGTTCGGTACAAACGGCAACGAATGGGCGATCCAGATCTTCAAGACGCAAGCCGTCGAGGTGCTCGCGCATACGGCTATCAAGCTTCATGCCGCCAAACAGGCCACTGCCGCGAAATGTGATGTCGAGAAGGTTGAACATACGGCGGCGAGTGAGGCTGCGCGCAAATTCTTCAAGCTGATCGAGCTTGCCCGCAAGGTAGCAGCCGCCAACCAGTGCGCCGATTGAGGTGCCGGCGATCATTTCGATTTCGATGCCTGCTTCATCAAGCGCACGCAGCACACCGATATGTGCCCAGCCACGCGCCGCACCACCGCCAAGCGCAAGCGCAATGCGGCGTGGTTCATGCCGTACCTGCGGCAGTTCGATGACTTCTTCTTCCGGCTTCAAGGGTTGCGTATTGGCTGCCTTGCGCCTTTGACCCCATGCGAGCATATCGACCAAGCACCTTTCATTTCGGTGAGTGTATCAAAACACTGTATCGAAACAATAAATGCTGCAAATTGAAGGCGCGAGAGAAAATCACGCCTTCACATCGATTTGAGAGGGGTCACAGATCGTGAGAGAATTTAGTGATCGTGGTCGCAGGAACCATTTAGCGACAAGCTGACCTGACCATCTTCTGACTGAACCTGTCGGTAAAAACACGAGCGCCGACCGGTGTGGCAAGTTGGACCATCACCAGCAACGCGGACTTTCAGCCAAAGCGCATCCTGGTCGCAGTCTGTACGCAGCTCGATCACGCTTTGCAGATTGCCAGAGGTTTCGCCCTTTTTCCAAAGCGTATTGCGGGAGCGCGACCAGTAATGCGCGATCCCGGTTTCGAGCGTCAGGCGCAGTGCTTCCTCGTTCATATGAGCGACCATCAGCAACTCGCCATCACGTTCGTCGGTGACGACTGCCGTGATCAAACCTGATGCGTCAAAGCGCGGCATGAAAACCGCGCCTTCTTCAATCGCCTTCTTGTCGGAAGGCTGGACGGGAAAAATACTCATTGTTGCGCCTGGTTGTCTTTTTACTGGCGGATAAGGCTCATGAAGCGAACCTGTTCGTTCACTTCTTCCTGAAACGTGCCGGTAAAGGTCGTCGTGATTGTGCTTGAACCCTGCTTGCGAATGCCACGCATCGCCATGCACATATGTTCTGCATCAATCATTACTGCAACGCCGCGCGGTTTCAGAATGCGCTGAATGCTTTCAGCGATCTGGGCAGTGATGCTTTCCTGCGTTTGCAGGCGACGCGCAAAAATATCAACAACGCGTGCAATCTTCGACAGGCCAAGCACCTTGCCATCTGGCAGATAAGCGACATGCGCTTTGCCGATGATCGGAACCATATGATGTTCGCAATGCGAGAAGAAGGAGATGTCCTTCACCAGCACCATGTCATTATAGCCGGATACTTCTTCAAAAGTGGTGCCAAGCACATCCTCCGGGCTTTCGGCATAGCCGCCGAAAAGTTCGCTGTAGGATTTGGCAACGCGCTTTGGTGTATCCAGCAGGCCCTCGCGGTCAGGATTGTCTCCTGCCCAAAGAAGAAGAGTGCGCACAGCAGCTTCTGCTTCGGCCTGAGTTGGCCGTGGCAGGTCTGCAGACGGATTGGATTCGTCATCAATCTTGAGGATGCGAGCGTCCATCAGTATTCTCCAGTAGTCTCCTTCAAGGAGGAGACGAGTTAAACGGACAATACAACGATGCGCCCCATAGTCTGATTTGCGAGCGTGCGATGTATTGATCCGGCAACACCAAGCTGCCGGACGGGCATTTCCGCGGCTACTCATCACCATGTGATAATCTACCCATGGCGCAGTCGCTACTTGCCTATTATATAGACAGGAAATTGCAACTTCAAACCGTAACCGGACGACAATTTTACATTTTTCTCCGGAAAGGCGGAAGGTTTCCCTCAATGATCGACGATGTTTATAACAAACGTATCCTTGAATTTGCAGGGAATATTGAAAGACTCGGACGAATTGCTGACCCCGATGCGGTCGCAACTGTTCACTCCAAATTATGTGGGTCCAAAGTTACCGTCTATCTGCGCATGTCAGACGGCGTGGTTACAGACTTCGCGCATGAGGTGAAGGCCTGCGCATTGGGACAGGCTTCATCGTCGGTCATGGCGCGCAATGTGGTTGGCTGCACGTCGGAAGAGCTGCGCGCCGTACGCGATTCGATGTATAAGATGCTCAAGGAAAACGGCCCTGCGCCGGAAGGCCGTTTTGAGGATCTCAAATATTTTGAACCGGTTCGTGAATATAAAGCCCGTCATGCATCGACGCTTCTGACATTCGACGCGGTTATCGATTGCATTCGCCAGATCGAAGAAAAGGTGCAGGCGGCTTAGGATAGCATATGTGCAGTTGCGGGAAAGATCATTCGGGCGGTGCGACGGCAACGGGAAAGCGCCAGACCCGCAATTTTACCGATCCATGGCGCAAAACGCCGGGCAGGGTGCTCGGCACCAGTCTGATAAGGCTTTATCAGCTCACGCTGTCCTCCTTTATCGGCAATTCCTGCCGACATATGCCGACCTGTTCTGAATACACCTACGAATCTGTGGCCCGTTACGGATTGTGGAATGGCAGCTGGATGGGACTGTTCCGGATAATGCGTTGCGGCCCCATGGGAACTCACGGATTCGATCCTGTTCCGCGAGAATTGTCGGCCTATTATCGCTGGTATTTGCCTTGGCGCTACTGGCGGGTCTCGTCACCCACAAGCTAAGTGTTTGTTTTTAAAAGATTGCAACAAATCTGTTAGTTTATTGCCCGTTGATTAGAATTCGTTAATGATAATTCTGTTTTATCGGGAAAAGGAAATCAGGTCGGCCCGGCGTCTTTTTCGCGCCGCAATTCGGCTTCATTTGCATCTAGTTTTCTTTTCATGTGAGCCAATATGCATAAATCGTTGTCCCGCACCTCCCAGCTGATTGCCGGTGTTGCGCTTGGTGCCAGCATCTTCTGCGCTACCAACGCCATGGCGAATGTTTCATGGGTGGTTTTTGATGCCGATACTGGTGTCGTTTTGGGACAAGACGATGCAACCGAGCAGCACGCGCCTGCTTCATTGGCTAAGATGATGACGCTCTATCTGACCTTTGAGGCTCTCAAGACTGGCAGGCTGAATTGGGATGATCAAATGCCGATCTCCAAGAACGCATCTGCCAAAGTCAGAATGAAGCTGTATCTGAAAGCAGGCGAAACAATTTCAGTTCGTGATGCCGTCATGGGTATGGTTATCGTTTCGGCAAATGATGCCGCAACGGTTGTTGGCGAATATCTCGGTGGATCGGAAGCGGGCTTTGGCCGCCTGATGACGCAAAGAGCCCGAAACCTCGGCATGAAAAGCACTTATTTCGCGAACCCATCGGGTTTGACGGCGAAGATGACCCAGCTGACAACCGCACGCGATATGGCCGTGCTTGGCATGTCGCTGCGTCGCGATTTTCCAAAAGAGTATGCGCTGTTTTCGGAGCGCTCCTTTACCTATAAAGGCCGTCCGTTCAACGGCCACAACAATCTGATGTATCGCTATCAGGGAGTAGACGGCATCAAGACCGGCTATACAGATGTTTCCGGCTATAACCTCGTTTCGTCAGCAATCATCAATGACAAGCATCTCGTGGGCGTTGTGCTTGGCGCTGGCTCATCGCGCGAGCGTGATGACCGCATGGCGAAACTCCTGACGCGCTTCGGCACGGAAGGCGCTGGAAAGTCCACAGACGAAATCGTTACAGCTTCGGTTCAGACACCTTTGCCCGTTATCTCGCCGCTTAAGCCACAGAAGCCAAAGGTTGATGCTGTTGCCGATATGATCGACGACAACAAGATCGAGCAGGGCGACGGCGGCTTTCTGGTGAAGTCTGCCATGTCTGCATGGCGTGTTCAGGTTGGTGTAACGCCATCCCGCAAGGGCGCAGACGAGCTGCAAGCCAAGTATTTGCCGGTTGTAAGCAACCTGGTGCCGGGTACAAAGGCTGAAATTTCGACCGCTCCGCGCGGCCGCAAGATGTACCGTGTTCGCTTCTCCGGATTCAAGGATTCGGATGCAGCTGAAAAGACTTGTGCGAAGCTCAAGCAGCAGGGCGTTCCCTGCCTCGCCATCCGCAACTGAGTTCATCCAGTTTCCAGAATGCTGAAGGCGCTGTGATGCAGTTTGCCACGGCGCTTTTGCTTTACCTATTAATCAAAAAAGATTAATACCCAAACGTTACAGCGGCTCCAGTTAAGACTGAATCTTTGGAGCCGCTGTAACTGTTTGTTTTTACGCAGTATCCGACGCAGAACCGCTTCGCGCTTTTGCTGGAATGCTATAATTCCTGTTGTGCAAGCAACATATAGGCGGTTCTGACAGCTTGAGCAGGATCGTTTCATGCAAAACCACCCGCAATCGTTGGCGGGACTGGATAAGGAAGAAAATGATGTCGAATGTATCTATGCAGTTTCCTGATGGCTCGGTGCGCGAATATGATGCCGCAACAACCGGTGCCGAATTAGCTGAATCAATCTCCAAATCACTTGCAAAGAAGGCCGTGGCTTATGCCGTAGACGGTACCGTGCGCGATCTCTCCGATCCGCTTGGCGCTTCCGGTGCAATCGAAATTCTGACCCGCGAAGACCCGCGCGCGCTGGAACTGATCCGTCACGATACGGCTCACGTTCTCGCTGAAGCTGTGCAGGAACTCTTTCCGGGAACGCAGGTAACAATCGGTCCAGTCATCGAGAACGGTTTCTATTACGACTTTGCTCGTAATGAGCCTTTCACGCCTGATGATCTGCCGGTGATCGAAAAGAAGATGCGCGAAATCATTCAGCGCAACAAGCCGTTCACCAAGCAGGTATGGTCGCGCGAGAAGGCCAAGCAGGTTTTTGCCGATAAGGGCGAGAGCTACAAGGTCGAACTCGTTGATGCGATCCCTGAAGGCCAGGATCTTAAGATCTATAATCAGGGCGAATGGTTCGATCTTTGCCGTGGCCCGCATATGGCATCCACGGGTCAGATCGGCAATTCATTCAAGCTGATGAAGGTTGCTGGTGCTTACTGGCGCGGCGATGCCAACAACCCGATGCTGACCCGCATCTACGGCACGGCATTTGCCAATGATGCCGATCTCAACGCTTATCTTCATATGCTTGAAGAAGCCGAGAAGCGCGATCACCGCCGTTTGGGCCGTGAAATGGACCTGTTCCATTTTCAGGAAGAAGGTCCGGGCGTTGTGTTCTGGCACGCCAAAGGCTGGCGCATGTTCCAGACGTTGGTCGCCTATATGCGCCGCCGTCTCGACAGCCACGGCTATCAGGAAGTCAATGCACCACAGGTTCTGGACAAGTCCCTTTGGGAGACATCCGGTCACTGGGGCTGGTATCGTGACAACATGTTCAAGGTGACTGTTGCCGGTGACGATACCGACGATGATCGCGTGTTCGCGTTGAAGCCGATGAACTGCCCAGGTCACGTTCAGATATTTAAGCATGGTCTTAAGTCTTACCGCGATCTGCCTATAAAGCTTGCAGAATTTGGTAATGTGCATCGTTACGAACCATCGGGCGCATTGCATGGCCTGATGCGTGTGCGTGGCTTCACGCAGGACGACGCGCATGTGTTCTGCACCGAAGAGCAGATGGCTGCCGAATGCCTTCGCATCAATGATCTTATCCTGTCGGTCTATAAGGATTTCGGCTTTAAAGGGATCACGATCAAGCTTTCAACCCGCCCTGAAAAGCGTGTGGGTTCGGATGAATTGTGGGATCGCGCTGAAAGCGTGATGATGACGGTTCTGGAACAAATCGCGGAACAGTCAGAAGACATCAAGACCGGAATTCTGCCGGGCGAAGGTGCGTTTTACGGTCCTAAGTTCGAATACACGCTGAAGGATGCGATCGGCCGTGAATGGCAGTGCGGAACAACACAGGTTGACTTTAACCTGCCGGAACGTTTTGGCGCATTCTATATCGACAGCAATTCGGAAAAGACGCAGCCGGTGATGATCCATCGCGCGATCTGCGGTTCGATGGAACGCTTCCTTGGCATTCTGATCGAAAACTTCGCCGGTCACATGCCACTGTGGTTTGCACCGATTCAGGTTGTCGTTGCGACGATCACATCGGAAGCCGATGGTTATGCTGCTGAAGTTGCAGCAAAGCTCAAGGCTGCTGGTCTCCAGGTCGTGACTGACGTTCGTAACGAGAAGATCAACTACAAGGTTCGCGAACATTCGTTGCAGAAGGTTCCGGTCATTCTCGTCTGCGGTATGCGTGAAGCGGAAGAAAAGACGGTCAATATGCGCCGTCTCGGATCGCGCGATCAGGAAGCCATGACGCTGGACGAAGCGATTGCTCGTCTGACAGAAGAGGCGACGCCACCAGATCTTCTTCGTCTGAAGAAGTAATCAAATAAAACCGCGCTTAGGCGCGGTTTTTTATGCATCCATACACAGAACGATAATTCTTACGGGCTGAATTTGACAGGCGTAGGGAAGCAATGCGCTATAGATGGGTGAGAAATCAATCTACAGTGTCGTCGGACGCTTCAAATTCCTTGCTTGTGACAACCTCGACATCTTCATTCTTGCCCGATGAAACCTTGAAATCACGCTGATAAATCCGGTCCTTGTTCTTGGCAACGGCGACATAGTCCCCCTCGATGAGAACGAGTGAAGAATAGGCGCCAGCGCTTTCGCGAACGACGTCACCGGAAGCGTTCAAGATTGACCAAGAGGTATCGGCGAGCGCTTCGCCACCTTTTTCGCGAACAAGCTTCAGCACAACTTCGGCCGCACGATGCTGAACGGTGGCTTCCGTCAGCTTGCCTGCTTCGACGCGAATATCTGCGCGAATGATGGCATTTGCAGAACCGTAGTTGGAAACGACATGATAGGTGCCGCTGTTCAGACGGATGATCGTGTCTGGTTTTACATCCGGCACGATGAGCGAGCGGTCATTGTTGTCTTCGTCGGCATAAATCGAGAATCGCACCAGGTCGCTTTTGATTTTGCCTTCATCTGGCAGAACTGCACTGAGCTTCATGCCGCCTGCATCGAGGGTCATTATTTCATGGCGGCTGGCATTGGTCAGTGTGATGCGCTTGGTTGCTCCCGCACGGCCATAGGCGGCGTGTACGAGATAACTACCTTCAGGAAGATTGAAAACTGTGCTGCCGCCCTTTGAAGAAGCGATGAGCGCGAGTTGTCCGTCTGCCCCAACCTCAGGTGCGAAGACGCGCCAGACAAGCCCGGTCGAAATATCCGGACCGTCTTGTTTGAGACGTGCCTTGAGATCCAGTTCGCTTGTTTTCACAAGAGGATTGTTTTCAGGGCTTATTGGGCTTGCGTAGGGGCTGAGCGTTGGCAAATTAAGCTTTGGCTCTGGAAAATTTGGCAAGCCGCTAGTGCTGTTGGTCTGAACTGATCCATTTCCGCCGGAAGGGGCCTGCATGGCAGGTGGGGCAGCTAGTGCCGGTGCTGGTGGCTCAAGCTGGAAATTCGGTAATTTGAAGCCGCCGCCGGGACCTCCCTGCGGACCGCCGCCAAATCCCCCGCCCATTCCGCCGCCGGGACCACCCGGTCCGCCCGGGCCACCGGGGCCTTGCGCTAAAGCAGACGAAGCAATCAGGACAAAAGAAAGGGTCGCGGCAAGTGTCTTGCTGCGCGATGATTTTGCACTGTTTGCTCGAAACAGACCCATAGTATCTG
Source organism: Brucella sp. NBRC 12953 (assembly GCF_040369775.1). NCBI lineage: Bacteria > Pseudomonadati > Pseudomonadota > Alphaproteobacteria > Hyphomicrobiales > Brucellaceae > Brucella > Brucella sp. NBRC 12953. The sequence goes on along the minus strand of NZ_BAABSV010000001.1, from coordinate 624,419 downwards.
ACATGGACATGTTTTGACCCCAAGCGGGTGGCGAATTCAAGGCCAAATCGACCATAGACATGGCAATTTATATGGGCGCTCCATGCGTTGTCACAGATTCTTGGCTTTACAGGCCAACAATGACAGGTGAGAAGCAGTCCCATTCCATTTCCAGCATAATCTTGGCGATCTCCATTTCACTCTGGTCGCATTATGCTTTAAGTGGAGTGACATATGCAGATTTTAGCGATGAGGTTTCCCCCCGTGACACATCCGGTGTTTGATTTTCTGGCTCAGCGCAGCTCCACACCTATTTCGGCTATTTCAGAACCAGCACCCGAAGGCGCTGAACTGGACGAATTGCTGAAAGTGGCAGCGCGCGTGCCGGATCATGGTCGTCTGACACCTTGGCGTTTCATTCTTTATCGTGGTGATGTTCGTCACAAGGTTGGTGAATATCTTGCCAAGCGCGCAGAAGAGCGGGAAGGCCCATTGCCGGACAGTCGGAAGGATCAGGAGAGGGCGCGTTTTGCGCGCGCACCGCTGGTAATCGGTGTGGTTTCTTCGCCGGTCGCTCACGAGCGCATTCCGGAATGGGAGCAGTTTCTGTCGGCAGGCGCTGCTGCAATGAACCTTTGCACCGCAGCAAATGCGCTTGGTTATGCCACCAACTGGATCACCAATTGGTATTCCGACGATGCGCCTGCACGCGCTCATCTGGGGATTGCTCCGAATGAACGGGTTGCCGGTTTCGTGCATATCGGGACAGCAGAAAACAAGATGCCTGAGCGTCCGCGCGCCGATATGGAAAAGATCGTTTCCGATTATAGTGGACCTTGGACTGAATAAACTAGGTTAGTTTTCTCTGATAAACTACGGAAAACAAGATGTTTTATAAGCCAGAAGATGGTCACGGACTGCCCCACAATCCGTTCAAGGCAATTGTCGCTCCGCGTCCGATTGGCTGGATCGGTACGCGTTCGGCATCAGGAAGCGTCAATCTGGCTCCGTACTCGTTTTTCAATGCCGTCTGCGATACGCCACCTATGGTGATGTTTTCGTCTTCAGGTGTGAAAGATAGCGTGACATTCATCGAGGAAACGGGTGAGTTTACCGCCAGTCTGGTCAGTGACCATCTGAAAGAGAAGATGAATGCTTCTTCGGTCAATGCGCCACGCAGTGTGAGCGAGTTTGAATATGCAGGCCTTGGTATTGCCCACAGCAAGGTCATTGCAGCGCCATATGTGAAAGAAGCCTATGCAGCACTCGAATGCGTTGCAGTCGAGACCAAACGTCTACAGGACAAAGAGGGCCGGCCGACCGACAATTATATGGTCATCGGTGAAGTTGTCGGCGTTCACATCGATGAAAGCGTGCTGACTGATGGACTGTTTGACATAAGAAAAGCCAAGCCCGTCACACGGCTTGGCTATATGGATTATGCGACGACTGAGGACGTCTATCAGATGTTCCGACCGAAGTGGGAAGATTAGAGCGCCGTTCGCCCTGCTGGGCGCGAAATTATAGCTATAGTATTTTGATTTTACAGCATAATTTTATTTTAAACTGATTCAAGTTTTAGAAATTATGCTGTAGATTTGAGGGGGCTGATTACAGCCCCTTTCTCTTTGCTTCGATCCAGATATTTTCCATCTCGTCGAGTTCTGCGGCCTCAAGACTGCTGCCTGTATCCTTCAAGGATTTCTCAATGAAATCAAAGCGGCGCTTGAATTTGTCATTCGCCGCGATCAGGGCTGTTTCGGCATCTATTTCCAGATGTCGACCCAGATTGACCATCGCGAAAAGCAGATCGCCGTATTCTTCGGCGATATTAGCTTTGTCTTCAGCGGCCATTGCTTCTTTGAGTTCGGCAGTTTCTTCAGCGATCTTGTCGAGAATCGGCGCTGCTTCCGACCAGTCGAACCCCACCTTGGCGGCTTTCTGCTGGAGTTTCAGCGCGCGCAGAAGGGCAGGGAAGGCATTTGGAATATCATCGAGATAACGTGTTTTCTCAACAGTTTCCAAACCAAGTTTAGCACGGCGTTCTGCACGCTCGGCCTTCTCTTCCGCCTTGATGCGATTCCACGAGCCCTTCGCCATGCCAGCGCTTCTGGCCTCAGTATCGCCAAAGACATGCGGATGACGGCGGATCATTTTGTGCGTGATGGCTTCCACGACATCACCGAAACCGAACTTTCCCTGTTCTTCCGACATGCGCGCATGAAATACGACTTGTAGCAACAGATCGCCAAGCTCTTCGCGCAGATCATCCACATCGTCACGTTCAATGGCATCCAGAACCTCATAGACTTCTTCAAGCGTATAAGGTGCGATGGATTTTGAGGTCTGCTCGACATCCCATGGGCAGCCGGTTTCCGGATCGCGCAGAGCGACCATGATTTCGAGAAGACGGTCGATATTGCGGGAGGGTTCCATCTTCGCTCCATTAAATTGATGTCGCATTGTTGAGGCAATCTGCGAGAATCGAAGGGTTTGGGTTGCAGTCGGCTATGGTTTTTGCATAGTCAGCCAATAAACGCCTTTGGGGGATCGCACATTGGGGCAGTATGTTCAACAAGCAGGTATTTAAAGAATGACGATTCTTGTAACTGGTGGTGCCGGATATATCGGTTCTCATACATGCGTACAGCTGATTGAGGCTGGCCACGACGTGGTTGTGGTCGATAATTTTGATAATAGTAATCCGGAAGCTCTCCATCGTGTGGAAAAGATCACGGGGCGCGCGCCAATTCGCGAACCTGGTGATATTCGCGACCGTACCCTGCTGGAACAGATCATTACACGTCACAAATGCACGGCTGTTATTCATTTTGCCGGGCTGAAAGCCGTAGGTGAGTCGAGCGAAAAGCCGCTGCATTACTATGATTGCAATGTGCTAGGTACGCTACGCTTGTTGCAGGCGATGGAAACTACAGGCGTCAAAACGCTGGTTTTCAGCTCTTCGGCTACGGTTTATGGCGATCCGGAAAAACTCCCCATCACCGAAGACCAGCCACTGTCCGCAACAAATCCTTATGGCCGCACGAAGCTCGTCATCGAAGATATGCTGCGCGATCTCTATAACAGCGATAACAGCTGGAAAATTGCGATCCTGCGCTATTTCAATCCAGTTGGCGCACATGAAAGCGGTCTGATTGGGGAAGATCCAAAGGGTATTCCAAACAATCTGATGCCAATCATCGCGCAGGTTGCGACGGGCCGTCGCGAGAAGCTCAACATCTGGGGCAATGATTATGATACGCCGGATGGCACAGGTGTCCGCGATTACATCCATGTTGTTGATCTTGCAGCCGGGCATCTGAAAGCGCTTAAAAAGCTTGATGAACCGAAGTGCTTTTCAGTCAATCTGGGTACAGGGCAGGGCTACAGCGTTCTTGATGTGGTCAAGGCTTTCGAGCATGTGTCAAACCGTGAGATCAAATACGAGATCGCGCCGCGCCGCCCAGGTGATATTGCCGAATGCTATGCCGATCCTGCTTTCGCGCGTGATTTTCTGGGCTGGACCGCTGAAAAAGACCTTCGTGAAATGTGTCAGGACATGTGGAACTGGCAGTCTAAAAATCCAAACGGATATGAATAAAGCGGCAGAGTAGGGCTGTTGTATTTCAGTCCTGTTCTCCCGGAAAAGTGAACCGGCTATATGCGCCACCTATCCTTAAGTATTGTACCAAAGTCTGATTGGACTATTACAACTGGAGGGATGGCTGGCCGGTTTACGGCCCGAAGTAATGAAGGACTACCGAGATAATGCGTTTTCTGCCCGATAAGTTCACTTGCATGTTGATTGCAACCATTTTGCTTGCGTCATTCCTTCCGGTGCAGGGCGATTTCGCTGAGTGGTTCGGGATTGCTACTAAAATCGCGGTTGGACTTCTGTTTTTCCTGCATGGCGCACGTTTGTCGCGTGAAGCGGTTGTTGCGGGTGTTACGCACTGGCGACTGCATTTGGCGGTCGTATGCTCGACATTCGTCTTGTTCCCGATTTTGGGACTGGCCGCAGGCTGGACAATTCCGGGACTGGCGCAATCGCCGTTCTATCTCGGCATTCTCTATCTCTGCGTTCTGCCTTCTACGGTTCAATCGTCAATCGCCTTTACCTCGATGGCAGGCGGTAATGTTTCCGCTGCCATTGTTTCGGCATCTGCATCCAACATTTTCGGTATGTTCCTGACGCCATTGCTTGTCGGCCTGCTTTTCGCAGTGAAAGGTGGCGGCGGTATTTCTGTCGATGCGCTTGAATCTATTCTGCTTCAATTGCTTGCACCGTTTGTTCTTGGGCAAATTTTGCAGCCGTGGATCGGCAATTTCATGCGTCGTCACAACAAATCGCTCGGATTTGTCGATCGGGGCTCGATCCTGATGGTTGTCTATCTGGCGTTCAGTGAAGCGATTGTCGAAGGTCTATGGCATACAGTTTCCTGGAACGATCTCGGTGTAATGATCGGCGTGAATATTCTGCTTCTGGCGATTGTCATGCTGGCGACTTGGTATGGCAGCAAGGCGCTGGGCTTTAATCACGCCGACCGTATCACGATCATGTTCTGTGGCTCCAAGAAGAGCCTTGCCAGTGGTGCGCCGATGGCCAGTGCTATATTTGCAGGCGCAAATGTCGGTAGCGTGGTGTTGCCGCTGATGCTTTTCCACCAAATCCAGCTGATGGCTTGCGCAGTGATTGCGCGTAAACTTGCCGATCATAAGCCTGCTGCAAATACGGCGACTGCAGCAGCTGAATAGAACTGGTTCTTGCTGTGATCCTCATATGAGGGTAGGAGGGCAGGCGAGTGGTTTCGCCTCGCCCTTTCCTTTTATAGAGCAGACGGCCCTAACCCAGTTATTTGCTTTCTAGTGGCTATCCGCGTTCACTAAGGGCTCAAGAAAAGGCAATTGATATGTCCAAGCAGAACGGCAAATCCGGCAAGACGGATTCATTTGATCAGGAGGCTTTGGCCGAGGCTTATAACCATGCGCTCGCGCTGGAAAAAGCCGGTGATCTGGATGCTGCTGAAAAGGCATATCAGGCCGTTCTGGAACTCGACCCGGAAGACCATGGTGGCGCTGCGGTGCGTCTTGCCAGCATGGGGCGCGGAAACGTGCCGCCAAAAGCGCCAGACGCTTATGTTGCAACGCTGTTTGATCAACACGCCGAGATGTTTGACACGATCCTTGTCGATCAGCTTGGTTACGATGTGCCATTGCAGCTGCGCGAAATGCTTCTTGAAATGGACGAAGAGTTTCAGGCTGAGCGTATGCTTGATCTTGGCTGCGGAACTGGCCTTTCTGCCGATGCGCTGGACGACATGGCAGACCACAAAACTGGCGTCGACATTTCTGAAAACATGATTGAAGTGTCGTATGAAAAAGGCGATTACGACGCGCTGTTCGTCGGAGAAGCTGTTCGCTTTCTTGAGACCACTGAAGAAGCCAATTGGGATCTGATCGTCGCGACCGACGTGCTGCCTTATATGGGGGGGCTGGATGAGTTCTTTTCAGGCGTAGCCAATCATCTGCAAGCCGGAGGCTATTTCGGCTTCTCCAGTGAAACGCAGCCTGACGAGCGTTTTGCCGGACGTGATTTCATGGTGGGTGATTATCAGCGCTTTGCCCATGCACAATCCTATGTGCGTGCGCTTTTATCTGCGCATGGCATGGAATGCATACGCTGTGAGGATATTGTCGTCCGTAGCGAGCAAGGTTCGCCAGTTCCAGGACATTTATATATCGCTCAGCGCCGATAATATCGGCGTATGCTGGCTCCAAATCATAGAGTTGCGTTCCATAATCTATCTTATGCAATCGATGTGTTCAGTTTGGTGGGTTCTAGTTTGAAGTGCGACTTGCAAATGATAACAATGAGTTATCCAATGCAAGGAACCCGTCATGGACCGCACCTATTCGCATATTGATCTGGATGAACGTCGCAGAATAGCACGCTGGCGCACTGCAAAGCTTTCCGTTGACGTTATTGCTGAGAAGCTTGGAAGGCATCGCTCGACGATTTTTCGTGAACTGAAACGCAATCAGTTTAACGATGATGAGATTAAGGATTTAAACGGCTATTACTGTACGATTGCTGACCAGAAATGCCGCGAGCGGCGTTCGAAGCAACGCAAGCTCATCCGGTATGATGAGCTCCGGCAGTCCGTGATCGATCACATCAGCGATGGATGGTCACCGCAACAGATTGCCGGGAGAATGCGACTGGAGCGGCATCCCATCTCTGTCAGTCACGAAACAATCTATCAGTTTGTGTATTCCACCGACGGTCGCAAAGAAGAGCTTTGGAAATATCTGCCGGAACGTCGTGCCCGACGCCGCCCACGTCATGCCCGGCGTCATCATGGACGCCGCTTTCCGCCTGAACTGAGCATCTTGCACCGCCCGGATATGGTTGCCAGGCGCAAGCAATTCGGTCATTGGGAGTGCGACCTCATCCAGTTTCGCAAGAGGTTCGGCAAGGCCAATGTGACGTCTCTGGTCGAGCGGGTGAGCCGCTTTACTGTGTTGCTACGTAACAATGATCGTCAGTCACGGCCGGTGATGGATGGCGTGATTAGGGTACTCCAACCCCTGCCCCAAATGGCCCGCCGATCAATCACGTTTGATCGTGGCACTGAGTTTACAGAGTGGTCGTATCTACAGAATGGAATAGGGTCGCAAATATGGTTCTGCGATCCGCAATCACCCTGGCAGAAAGGCACCGTTGAAAACACCAACAGACGCACAAGACGTTGGCTCCCCCGAGACCTTGATCCGCTCACCCTCAGTGATCGAGACCTCGCATTCATCTGTCATCGGCTCAACAATACGCCGCGCAAATGTTTGGGGTACAAAACGCCCGCAGAAGTCTTTCGGCAGAAAATCTTCGCAAACAGACATCATTTTGCGTAAACTCAAACGGCAAAAGTCGCGCTTCAGCCTGACCTCACATAGGTTGTATCCGTTTGTGCGTGCTGTGACCGACTGACGATTGCGACGCCTGCTCTCTTTTGAAGAGCCAACCGATGTTTAACGCGGCTCATAAACGAAACCGGATGAAACAGTGTTCATCCGGTTTCAGCCTAAGCTTTAGATCTTCTGCCCGACATCGATACGATTACCGTCCGGATCTTCAAACACAAAAGCCCGCAAGCCATAGTCCTTGTCCTGCAAGCCTTTTATGATCCGCATACCGCTCTGTTTGCAGATGTTGTGCAGAGCATCGACATTATCGACCAGCATATGTGCAATGTTGAAGTTTGCAGCTTTGTGATCTTTCTGCAGTGAAAGATGCAGTTCACCTTTCTCATTTCGCAAGATCATAAAGCCAACAGGATTTCCGTTTTCGAAGACTTTTTCGAAACCAAGAATTTCACCGTAAAAATGATAGGCTCGGGCCATGTCTTTGACAGGAATCATAGCCGCAATTCGTCCGAAACCGACATTCTGATTAGCGATATCGTTCATCGCATAACCTCTGTTTGCGAAGGCTCAATCTCCAGCCAGACGGTGCTTCTGAAAGAAATGCGCTTCAGTGTTTTTGTGAGAAGGACGGTGCCAACACATTTACGTTTATGCTGTTTTTATCGGGATGGGAACTGTTTCCGTTTGATTGTAATCATTTCCCTGATGCTCCATTTCAATGTAGCTGCTGATTGTCGATCTAAGACCCCAATCTAAGACCAAAGCATGCGTGTAATAGTTGTCTGCTTAGGCTATTACCTCCATGCGCCGACTCCGATCGTTAGCCTAAGCGCTTCACGTACCGGAGAGCGTTGTTTCCGGCCTAAAGCCGGTCTGCAAGGAAGGTAGATACCATGTTGGAAGCACGTATCAGGAACGCGTCTCTGCGTGATAAGATCATCACTGCGGAAGAAGCAGCAAGCCTGATCAAAGATGGCATGATTGTCGGCATGAGTGGATTTACCCGCGCTGGCGATGCGAAAGCTGTCCCACTCGCAATGGCCGCACGCGCTGCCGATGATCCATTTCAGATTACGCTGATTACCGGTGCCTCCCTTGGCCATGATGTCGATAAGCTGCTGACTGAAGCGCATGTTCTGGCGCGCCGTATGCCTTTTCAGGTGGATCGCACATTGCGTGCAGCGATCAACCGCGGCGAAGTCATGTTCATTGATCAACACCTGTCCGAGACTGTCGAACAGCTGCGCTCCAACCAGATCGGCCCTATCGATTATGCTGTGGTCGAAGCGCTGGCCATCACAGAGAATGGCGGCATTATCCCGACAACGTCGATTGGAAATTCAGCGAGCTTCGCAATTCTGGCTGAGAAGGTCATTGTCGAGGTCAACCTGAACCAGCCATTGGCGCTGGAAGGGCTTCACGACATCTATATTCCAACCAAGCGCCCTTCCCGCGATCCAATCCCGGTGACGGCCTGCGACAGCCGTGTCGGCCTGCCCTATATTCCGATCCCCCCTGAAAAGATCGCCGGCATTGTTATTACGCATGAGAACGACAGCGCCTCAACGGTCGAGCCTGCTGATGGCGAAACCGTTGCGATTGCGTCGCACCTGATCAAGTTCCTGTTGAATGAGGTCGAGGCCGGTCGTCTCGATCTGACGCTTAACCCGTTGCAAGCTGGTATTGGCACTATTGCAAATGCAGTTCTGAACGGTTTTGCCGAAAGCCCGTTCCATAATCTTCGCATGTATAGCGAAGTGCTGCAGGACAGCACCTTCGATCTGTTCGATGCGGGCAAGCTTGATTATGCGTCCGGCTCGTCGATCACACTCAGTCCTGCCTGCGGCGAGCGCGTTTTCAACAATATCGACCGTTATCGTGACAAGCTGATCCTGCGTCCGCAGGAAATCAGCAATCACCCCGAGGTCATTCGCCGTCTGGGCATTATTGGCATCAATACCGCGCTTGAGTTCGACATTTACGGCAACGTGAATTCGACCCATGTCGATGGCACCCATATGATGAACGGTATTGGCGGTTCCGGTGATTTTGCGCGCAATGCCTATATTTCGATCTTCGTGAGCAAGTCCGAAGCCAAAAACGGTGCCATATCGTCAATCGTGCCGATGGTGACGCATGTTGATCATACTGAGCACGATGTTGATATTCTGGTCACTGAACAAGGCCTCGCCGATTTGCGCGGCCTTGCGCCGCGTGAGCGTGCAAGCCTGATTATCAACAATTGCGCGCATCCGGATTACCGGGATCAGTTGAACGACTATTTTGAACGTGCCTGTGAGCGCGGAGGTCACACCCCTCACCTGCTGGAAGAAGCATTCAGCTGGCATAGCCGCCGCAAGCAGACAGGCTCGATGCTGAAGTAGTGGCTTGCTTGAAATTAGATGTATGAAACGGCGGCGGAAGCCGCCGTTTTGCTTTGCAATTAAGTGGAACCTTATTCTCATTGGAACGTTAACCGGCACATCATTTCTGCAAAGAAACGATGGAGATCGGGGACAGTCTCTGGCTTTATCGAGCCGTGCTTCCCAAGGTTTTGAAGACTGAATTCGGTGCAGCGATGGAACAGCCGCCGAGTGACACAAATAACAGCCGTTCCGGGAAGGGTCCGACTGCCTATGTCTATCCTCATTAGTCTGCTGATAACAATTCTGGTTATCTTCCTCGTTCTTTACCTTATCAACATGCTGCCGCTTGATGGGAAAGTGAAACAGATTGCCCAGATAATCGTCATTATTATCGGTATCATATCGCTTCTGAAGTACCTGGCAGTCTTCTAATCGCCCGCGATATCAAGATTTCAAAGCTGAAGGACGCCCAAAAGGCGTCCTTCAGTTGTTTTACGTTATTGATCGCCAACATCGTAAATTAGTAACGTGTTAAAAATTTCATCGAGTGTTATTTCTTTTAAAGATAGTTGTCGTAGAGCTAATCTATGAGTAATATATTTTGGCTGCACTACTTTAGATTGTGTCAATAATAGCACGCATATATAAAAAATTGCATAAGTGCAGGAACATGCCTTCAATCGCTAAAATGTTCGGCCTATAAGGCCCACGGCGATCAGGCCTGTTCACAGAGGGTTCAGAGACAGGCACCTAAAAACATCTTCATCGGGGTTTGGGGGAGTTCATCGGCATGAAGGCAGCTTTATGGAAGGCAGCGTTGATAACGTTGTCTGTTGTGCTGTTTTCCGTTGGCTCCAGTTTAGCCGTCGGATTCTTTTCCGGATCGATGCCGGGCGTTATTGCTATCAGCCTTAGCGCCGCTATCCCATTGGCCACGGCCTTCCCTTCACTTCTCTATATTTTTCTGCAGCATAGCAAACTTGGTGAAGCCTATACGCAGCTTGAAAAAGCGCATAGTGAGCTGCAGGCGCGCTCGCGCGTCGATCACATGACCGGGCTGCTCAACCGCGAAGCATTGTTTGATGCGATGAAGATCAGCCGTTCACGTATTGAAAGCGGGACGCTTCTCGTTATTGATGCCGATCACTTCAAAGCGATCAATGATACGTTTGGGCATAGCGTTGGTGATCGCGCACTCAAGCTGATTGCTTTCGCACTGCAGAATGTGACGCGTAAAGGCGATCTCGTAGGGCGTATTGGCGGCGAAGAATTCTGCGTTTTTCTTCCGGGTGCAACGGGGGAAACCGGTATTCGTGTCGCACAGAGAATACGCGCGGAAGTAGAGAACACACCTTTCCACGCTACTGAATATCAGGTATATCCGCTGACGATCAGTATCGGTGTGGCGTCTGCACCGAAGAATGAAACCAACTCGCAGGTGTTAAGCCGCGCTGATCGTTGCCTTTATATGGCCAAGCAGCGCGGTCGAAACTGCGTCGTCTTTGATGAAGAAAGCGGTCGTATTACGAGTGCGTCCGTCGTTTCGATCACCAACGGACGCGAAGTCGCGCGCGGATAATTTAGTCCCAGGTTGTGACTTCTTCTTCGGACCAGCCGACAGGCACAAATCCCATCCTCTGATAAAGCTGTAATGCACGCGGGCTATCGAGCGTGTTGGTGTGGATAGCCACTTTCTGCGGGCTATGGGACCAGGCCGTGGAAATTGCTTCATTGAGGAAGAATTTGCCCAATCCCCTGCCCTGATAGTCGGGAATCAGGCCGAAATAGAGAATTTCAGCCGTTTCAGGCAATGCAGACAAATCCAGTTCGAGAAGGCCAGCCGGGTTGCCGTCAGCGTAGAGAACGTGAATCTCGGCAGTTTCAGCGTGAATGGCTTCGGCCACTTCCGCATCGCTCTGCACGCGACGCATCATCCAGTGATGCTGGCGTCCAACCTGTTCATAGAGATAACGATAGAAATGCACCGGCATTTCGGTCGAGCGCATTATGGCAAGGCGCAGGCCGGAGGGAACCGGAACCGACAGCGCAGGACGCGCTGTCATTTCCAGATGGGTTACTCTGGCCATCATTTTTTCAGTCATGCTTAGTCTGCTTCGCCGGTCACTACAGGCGTATCCTGCCTGCTGCCCCATTCACTCCATGAGCCATCATAAAGCCGATTGTCTTCATGGCCAAGCGAGGTCAATGCCAGTGTGATAACGGCAGCGGTCACGCCGGAACCGCAGCTGGTGACGACTGGTTTATTGAGGTCTACACCGGCACTGGCGAAGATTTCGCGAAGGCTGTCGAGGCTTTTCAGCTGACCGTTTTCAGACAGGGAACCGACCGGAACGTTGCGAGCGCCCGGCATGTGGCCGGAACGCATACCTTCACGCGGTTCTGCATCGCGGCCTGTGAAACGGCCTGTGGCACGCGCATCAGCAATCTGAGAGCTGCGTCCATCCACGATTTTGCTCATTTCGGCAAAATCAACGACCTTTGACGCATTGAATGAAGGCGTGAAAAGTGTTGCGGCGATTTTCGTAACTTCATCGGTGACGGGGAAGTTTGCTGCCTTCCAACCATCAAAACCGCCATCGAGAACCAGAACGTTCTTCACGCCCATCACGCGGAACATCCACCAGACACGCGGTGCGGAAAACATGCCGGGGCCGTCATAGACCACAATGGTTTCATCCGCAGTGATGCCCATTGCACCTACATGGCGGGCAAAAAGCTCCGGTGATGGCAAAGTATGCGGGAGACCCGAATCCTTGTCTGCAATCACATCCTGATCAAAGAAGACTGCGCCCGGAATGTGCCCTGCATCATATTCATCGCGCCCATTGCGACCGGCTGCGGGCAAATACCAGGATGCATCCACGATTGCGAGACCCGGTTCGCCCAGACGAGCTTTCAGATCATCGCGGGAGATAACAAATGCGCTTTTGTCGGACATGATTGCTCCTGAACTTAAACTAATGGTGCATTGCCAAATCGAATGCGGAATCGGCGGTTTTCCTTGCCCTTCTTTTCGATTTTGCCGATGTGGATTTCACCCACTTCCTGCGTTTCAGAAACGTGTGTTCCGCCGCAAGGTTGCGAATCCACCGAACCATTTTCGCCGATAACCACTAGACGAAGCCGGCCTGCACCCACAGGTGGGCGCACGTTCTTCGACTTGACAATATCCGGATTGGCCAGAAACTCTTCGTCACTGATCCAGCGAAGCGTAACTGGATCATTGGCTTTCACCATTTCCATAAGTTTTTGCGTAACGGATTCCTTGGTGTAGCTCGCATCTGGAAGATCAAAATCGACACGGCTTTCCTCTTCACCAACCGCAGCACCGGTGATTGGAAACGGGCACGCGACAGAAAGAAGATGGCAGGCTGTATGCATACGCATCAGCTTGTAGCGGCGCTCCCAATTGATATGCAGAACCAGCTTCTCACCAATAGCAGGGAGCGCCTGCCCTTCGGCAGGCACATGGACGATTTCATTTTTGCTTTCACCGGTCACGGTTGCAGCAATTTCAATACGTGAGCCATCGGCACGCTCAAAAAAGCCGGTATCTCCCGGCTGACCGCCGGAAGTGGCATAAAAATTTGTCTGATTAAGAATAATCCCGCCGGTATCTGTCAGGGCAATGACCGAACCCTCCGCGGTTGAAAGATATGCATCTTCGCGGAACAGAGCTTCAGTCTCGTATGCCATGATTATCCCTCGTACGGTATGTGAACATCAGTTTTCGTTTCCAACCAACCCGGCACAGGCAGATCTTTGCCGCGCAGGAAAGCAGGGTTGAACAGCTTGGACTGGTAACGATTACCATAGTCGCAAAGCACGGTCACGATTGTGTGGCCCGGCCCGAGATCTTTTGCAAGGCGGATTGCACCGGCAATATTGATGCCCGAAGAACCGCCCAAGCAGAGTCCTTCCTCCTGCACCAGATCAAACAGAATATCGAGCGCATCGGCATCGCCAACACGGTAGGAAAAATCGGGTGCAAAGCCTTCGAGATTGGCCGTGATGCGCCCCTGCCCGATGCCTTCGGTGATGGAATCACCTTCTGATTTCAACTCGCCTGTCGTGTAGAAGGAATGAAGTGCTGCACCATGCGGATCAGCGAGAGCGATCTTGATATCCGCATTCTTATCCTTGAGGCCGAATGCAGTGCCTGCGAGCGTGCCACCTGAACCTACAGCCGAGACGAAACCATCGACCTTTCCACTGGTATCACGCCAGATTTCCTGCGCTGTCGTTTCAATATGTGCGATGCGATTGGCGACATTATCGAACTGATTGGCCCAGATTGCGCCGTTGGGCTCGGTTTTGGTGAGTTGCTCGGCCAGACGCTCGGAAAGACGCACATAATTGTTCGGATTGCGATAAGGCGCGGCAGGAACCTCAATCAGTTCAGCGCCAAGAAGACGCAGCGCATCCTTCTTTTCCTGGCTTTGGGTTTCCGGAATAACAATAACGGTGCGATAGCCAAGCGCCTTGGCAACAAAGGTAAGGCCGATGCCGGTGTTTCCTGCTGTACCTTCAACGATAACGCCGCCGGGCTTGAGCAGTCCGCGTTTTTCGGCATCACGGATGATGTAAAGCGCTGCGCGGTCCTTGACCGACTGTCCGGGATTGAGAAATTCGGCTTTGCCATAGATTTCGCAACCGGTGATTTCAGAAGCCTTTTTCAAGCGGATCAGTGGTGTATTGCCGATTGCATCGAGTGCCAAATTGAGCATGGCTTCCGTTCCTTCTGGTTGACAGGAAACTATGTGGAAGCACGACGTTCTTCAAGCAAGCGGGGAATAATTTTCCAACTGAAATTGCAAGCACTAACTCACCAATCCAGCTAAAACGAAAAAACCGCCCCGTTAAGGGCGGCTTTTAGAAAAAGTAGTGTTGCGATTAAGCAGCGCGTTGGCCGCCACCGCCGCCACCTGGACGACGTTTGCGATGGAATGGACGCTTTGGCTTGGCTGCGCCTTCTCCACCTGCAGGCTTTGAACCTTGGGAACCCTGGCCCGAACGATGTTCGCCAGACTTTGCCATCTTGTTTGCAGGACGGCGATGCTTCTGCGGCATGGAATGCGAACCTGGCTTGCGGTCCGAACGTGGCCGGTCTTCTGCATCATCGAACTTTGGAGCCGGTGCTGGTGCAAGCTTAACCGGAGCTTCCTTGATGGTCAGCTTGTTACGCGTAACGCGTTCAACCGCGCGCAGCTTCGAATCTTCTGTTGCTGCATCGTAAAGCGTGATCGAAGCACCGCTTGCGCCGTTACGACCAGTACGGCCAATACGGTGTACATAGGTTTCAGGCTCATCCGGCAGATCGTAGTTGACGACGTGGCTGATGCCCGGAACGTCAATACCGCGTGCAGCGATGTCGGTCGCAACCAGAATGCGCAATGTGCCATCGCGGAAGCCGTTCAGCGCGCGCTGACGAGCATTCTGCGATTTATTGCCGTGGATCGCAGCAACGTCAAAGCCATCACGTTCGAGATGACGAACGACCGCATCCGCTCCATGCTTGGTACGGGTGAAGACGATGACGGACTTCATGCCCTTGTCGCCCAGAAGTCCGGAGAGCAGACGGCGCTTTTCCTTGGTTGGAACAGGATGCACGACCTGCGTGATTTCAGCAGCTGTCGTGCCCTGTGGAGCAACTTCAATGCGAATTGGATCGCGCAGCAGACTCTGAGCGAGTGCCGCGATTTCCTTTGGCATGGTTGCCGAGAAAAGTGCTGTCTGACGGTTCTTGTGCGTGCCCTTGGCAATGCGCTTCACATCGTTGATGAAACCCATGTCGAGCATACGATCAGCTTCATCGAGAACCAGCCAGCGGGTTTCCGACAGATCGACGCAGTTTTCGCGGACCAGATCGGTCAGACGACCCGGCGTTGCAATAAGAACGTCCACACCACCTTGCATACGCTTGATCTGGCTCAGACGCGAAACGCCGCCGAGAACAAGTGCGGTGGAGATATGGGCCTGCTTGGCAACGGTGCGGATTGTTTCTTCAATCTGCACGGCCAGTTCGCGGGTTGGCGCGAGGATCAGCGCGCGTGCGGTCTTGCCCTTGCGCTTGTCACCAAGTGCGATGATTTTCTGCAGGATCGGCAGGCTGAATGCAGCGGTTTTGCCAGAGCCGGTCTGTGCGATACCCAGAATGTCGCGGCCTTCCAGCTGGTGCGGAATAGCCTGTGTCTGGATTGGCTTTGGCTCAGTCATGCCAGCAGCTTCAACGCCTTTGAGCAGCACACCGGTAACGCCAAGAGCGGCAAAGCCGCCAGTGTGTTCAATATTCTCAGTAGTCAATTTAAACTCTTTCGGCGGCACCGCAAAGTTGCGGTCCGCTTTAAAACTTCGGACAAGCGCAACTTGCCGAACGGGAATATCTTGGATGTACGACGGGACGCCGGAATACTCCGGTCGACTTGCGCTGCCGTGCCCGAAACCAGTCGGGTCTCCCCTGCTATCAGACCATTCTGACTGCAAGAGGCGAGACGCAACAAGTCCGATTCCGGGAAGACTGAAATTGTTCAGCCCATGCGCCTAAGCCGCCATATGGGGTATTATCCCCTAAAAAGCAAATGAATTTTGCCTTTAGTTCAATCAGATGATGAAATCTGCCAGCACCTGATTGTCGGTAATATCCTGATAAGCCCAGCCTGCTTCCGCAAATTTCTTTTCGAGAATTTTGAAGTTTGCAGCGTCCTTGGTTTCAATACCAATCAGCACAGAACCGAAATTGCGTGCAGATTTCTTCAAATATTCAAAGCGTGCAACGTCATCTTCCGGACCGAGCAGATCAAGGAATGAGCGCAGCGCACCGGGACGCTGCGGGAAGCGGAAGATGAAATATTTCTTGAGACCTTCATAGCGAAGCGCGCGTTCTTTAACGTCTGGCAGACGTTCAAAGTCGAAATTGCCGCCCGATACGACGATGACAATGCGCTTGCCTTTGAGTTCGCTTTTCTTAAAATCCTTGAGCGCATCAATGCCGAGCGCACCGGCAGGTTCAAGGACGACTCCCTCAATATTCAGCATCTCGACGATGGTTGAACAGACGCGATTTTCCGGAACCGTGATGACAAGATTCTTGTCGAAGCCCTTGAGAAGCTTGAAGTTCTCCTTGCCGATCTCTGCGACGGCTGCGCCATCAACAAAATTATCGACTTGGCTAAGCTTGATACGCTTGCCTGCTTCAAGGCTGCCCTTGAGGCTCGCCGCACCCTGTGGCTCGATAAAGCGATAGGCAGTCTTCCAGCCCAGCGCGGTGAAATACTGCGTCACGCCGCCCGAAAGGCCGCCACCGCCAACAGGCAGGAAGACAAAATCCGGTTTCTTGCCATCCGGCAGCTGGCGTTCGATTTCGAGTGCAACAGTCGCCTGCCCTTCGATAATGCCTGCATGGTCAAATGGCGGCACCATCACGCCTTTATTTGCCTCTGCATATTCTTGCGATGCAGCATAGCAGACATCGAAAATATCGCCGACGAGCTTGATCTCGATAAATTCCGCACCGAAAGCACGGGTCTTGTCGATTTTCTGCTGTGGCGTTGTTACAGGCATGAACACCACACCCTTGCGACCAAAGTGGCGACAGGCGAAGGCAAAACCCTGCGCGTGATTGCCAGCCGATGCGCAAACGAAGACCGCATTTTCGTCAGCAGTTTTTACCGCGCGCGAAATGAAGTTGAAGGCGCCACGTATTTTATAAGAGCGAACTGGTGTCAAATCTTCGCGCTTGAGCCAAATTTCCGCGCCGTATTTCCGTGAAAGATAGTCATTGAGCTGCAACGGCGTCTCTGGGAAGAGCGCACGCATGGCAGTTTCAGCTTGAGCTACGGCTTTAACGAAGGCGTTCATCGGTCAGCTTTCTGCATTCATAACAATATTTGCGCATGGCTACATGGCTTTGAGAGCGCAAACAAGCTTGAAACGATAAACTTGAGTAAAATTGTAATGTTTTATCTAAGAGAATGGGTGGTGCGGTCGGCGGGACTTGAACCCGCAAGCCTAAAAGGCGACGGATTTTAAGTCCGTTGCGTATACCAATTTCGCCACGACCGCAGCTGAGGAATTCTATGTCATGATTTGTGAAGCAAATTCAAGCTGTTTCCGGCGTTTTAATAACTGGATTTAATGACAGTGGAAATTGTCGCGAGAGTGCCGCCAAAAATATTCAATAAATTACCCGCAACGATTTCGGAGAATGAAAGTTATAGTGAAAACAATCAGTCGCATGCGGGGTCTCCAGTTTGAAAAACACAGAAAACCAGTTGCAGCATTCTTCTGCCGGGGATTAACTGTGCATACACAGAATGGAGTCTGGGCATGACGAATACCCCGCAGCAGGCCGTTACGGCTGCAATGCTTGCCATCGGCGATGAACTTCTCTCAGGACGAACGAAAGACAAGAATATCGGCCATTTAGCTGATGTTTTGACAGCTGCAGGCATTGATCTCAAAGAGGTCCGGATTGTGCCCGACGACGAAGATGCGATTGTTTCAGCGCTAAACGCGTTGCGGCCGGGCTATGACTATGTTTTCACGTCCGGCGGCATCGGTCCAACCCATGATGACATCACTGCAGACGCTGTATCACGCGCTTTTGAAGTGCTATGCATTTATGATGAAAAGGCGATGAAGCTGCTGGGCGACAATTACGCCAAGCGTGATCTGGAGTTTACGGACTCACGCAAGCGCATGGCGCGTATGCCACAGGGCTCGGAACATATCGACAATCCGGTATCCGCTGCGCCCGGATTTCATATCGGCAATGTCTATGTGATGGCCGGCGTGCCATCTGTGTTTCAGGCGATGCTCGACAATGTTCTCCCAACCTTGAAAACTGGCCGCAAGCTTTTGTCGAAGGCCGTGCGCTGCCCGTTTGGTGAAGGCGTTATTGGAGCACCGCTCACCGCGATCCAGAAAGAGAATCCTGAAACGATCATCGGGTCTTATCCGAAGTTTGAAAATGGCCGGTTCAGTACGGAACTGGTGGTGCGCGGCAGTGATGTCGCCAAAATCGATATTGCTGTTGCTGCAATCGAAGCGATGATTACAACATTGCAAAATCAGGGAGCCGCTTGAAATCGGGTGGTTTTGCCTGCTCGCGCAATCGCATTATATGCTAAAATAGAAGTATAGCCGGAAGGAGATCTGATATGTCCTACAAGACGGTGGTAGCCTATTCCCGCAGTGAAGCCGAGTTGAAGCGGGTTCTGTCTGCAGTTGGGCTTTTGATGCGAAAGTTTCCCGACATTCACGTCATCGGACTTTACTCTATTCCCTCTCCTATTGTGTATGCGGACCCGAACGGATTTATCGATCCGGGCATGTTTGAGCTGCACGACAAGCAGCACAAGGAAATCTCCGAGAGGCTACAAGAACGCTTTGAGGAGGAAATGCGCCGTCAGGGTGCAAATCATGAGTTCCGCATAACCCGTTCGGAAACCGGAACGGCAGCTGATGGTGTTCTCACATCCTGTCTTGGTGCAGAACTTCTTGTGGCTGGGCAGCCAGATCCTGAAGATGCGGCAACCAATGACGAAACGGCGGATACGCTGGTGTTTAATTCCAGCTGCCCGGTTCTTCTCGTTCCGCACACACCCGTTATTGCAATGGAAGCGCTGGACCGCATTGTCGTGGCATTTAATGGCAAACGCGAGGCGGCACGCGCCACTTTCGACGCGCTTCCTTTGATGAGGAATGCAAGCCGAACTGAAATTGTCTGGATTGATCCGCCTGAGCGCGAAGGTGAGGATGAAGCACTTGCAGGTAGCGATCTTGCTGAATCCATTTCTCGTCATGGACTTGCCGTAAGCGTAACGCCATTGGCATCCCATAATCGTTATGCGCAGGATGTCTTGCGAGAACACATCATAGCGCAGCGTGCCGACCTGTTGGTCATGGGCGCCTATAGCCACTCAAGGCTCCGTGAGCTGGTTTTCGGCGGTGTTACCCGCGCCATGCTCAATGACCTCCCTATCCTCACGCTTTTCTCGCGTTAGAGCGGTTCCAGTTACAGCGGTTTCAGTTAAGAATGAATCGTTAGAACCGCTGTAACTGTTTGTTTTTACGCATTATCCGGCGCAAAACCGCTTCACGCTTTTGCTGGAAATGCTGTAATACTGAATCATTGGAACGGTCTTCTTTGCTTTATCGCATTATCCCACGCAAAACCGCTTCGCACTTTTGCTGGAAATGCTCTGAACAGTTGCTTGATACGCCGATTTTGATCGGCGTATCATTTTTTTGCTTCTAATTTAGCAATCTATAGGCGTGCGATCTCACGCCGCTCTTGCACAATAGGCATTTTTGCGGTTATCAGCATCACCCGGCGCTGACTGTGCCGGGACAAAGCCTTTCTGCATTGTGCTGCATGTGAAAACTTCACTGTGCGCGAATAAAGAAAGCCTAGACAGTTCAGCGCGAATGGCACCCGTCATCGCGCATTTTTGGTTTGATAGGTCCGGCATATCTCGACCGGACTCTCCATGGAGCGTTTCGATGTCGTTGCCCGATAAAGCCTTTCCCGTTTCCTGGGATCAGTTCCACCGTGATGCCCGCGCGCTTGCCTGGCGTATTGCAGATATGGACCGCGAATGGCGTGCCATCGTTGCAATCACCCGCGGTGGTCTGGTTCCTGCTGCCATCGTTTGCCGTGAACTCGGCATCCGCCTCATCGAAACGGTCTGCGTTGCGTCCTATCACGATTATACATCGCAGGGCGAAATGGAAATTCTGAAAGGAATTAGCGCTCCGCTTCTCGAAAATGGCGGCGAAGGCGTAATCGTGGTCGATGATCTGACCGATACTGGCAAAACTGCAGCCATCGTTCGTGAAATGATGCCAAAGGCACATTTTGCAACTGTTTATGCAAAGCCAAAAGGCCGTCCGCTGGTCGATACATTCGTAACGGAAGTCTCTCAGGACACCTGGATCTACTTCCCATGGGATATGGGCTTCACATATCAGGAACCGATCGCTGGCGGAAAACGCGGATAAACGAAAATAAATGAAAGACGATTGCGGTGGTAAATTCGCCGCAATCGCACTATATTGAAAGTCAGCCGAAATGAGATGGAGGCATGTCACCAAGCTTTTGAGTTAAAGCGATGTGGCTGCTAATTTCAGCAAAACCTTAAAAATAAAAGCATTTTCAGCTTCTTATTCTGAGGCCCTGTTAAACAAATCCATTGTCATTTTGGCGAATCAATCCATTCTGTTTGGAAAATGGTGGGACTTTCGCGGTGAAAACACAGGCCAAAAAATTTGTTGCGACAGAGAAGCGTATTTTGACGCCTTCTGGTCGTTTGCAACAAGTTGCGGCACTGGTGTACCGCTATGAAGCTCATGAATTGCAGATACTTGTGATCACCAGTCGTGGAACGGGTCGCTGGATTATCCCAAAGGGATGGCCGCAGGTCGGTCGCACGCTTGCAGATACTGCCGCTCGTGAAGCTTATGAAGAAGCTGGCGTTCGCGGTGAGATATCGTCTCAGCCAATCGGCAGCTTTGATTACTGCAAAAATGACCTGCCACCTGAGTGCATCAACCAGTTTACGGTTGCAGTCTATGCGTTGCACTTTGTCGAACGCGCGAAAGATTGGCCGGAACGCGAACAGCGCGTTTGTGAATGGGTCTCACCCCGTGAAGCTGCTGCGCGTGTGGATGAAGTCGACCTGAAACGCATTCTTCTCGACTTTGGCGACTCGCCTATCGCGATTGCTGCCGAGTAACCTTCTGCTTATAAACGATTTTTGAACCGTCATGCATCAGTCGTGAATGGCTTTTGCGGTGTCCGGTGTTCTGTATTTTGTTTTTCCGGCTAAATTTTTTGTCTTTCACATAACCGTCATTCTCCCCGTTATCCACATTTGCCCCCAGAGCTTTCCCACAATATCTAGCGTCTGCGGCCTTATGGTAAACCAATGCTTGACGCTCATGTCCGAGTCGTTTTTTATGAGCCTGTCGTTGCGTGAGTGGCGTGGCCGAGCGTAGTCAATTTAGTCGGTCTTTTCTTCAAACTAGTTGAATTCCTAGCGGGCGTTGCGTCGAAAAGACGTGTATCGCGCGGGGTTTTTTGCGTCTGAAACTCAGGCCGACTAGGTGTGACGGAAAGCTGGATTTATTGATGGCGGCGTCGCATTAATACTAGATTTAGTATTTTCAATCATGGTAACATACCAGATGGGGAAATCCTGATCTGAAAGCTTGCTCGACTTCGAATAAGTTCGGCCACTGGCCGGAGTGCTGATACGCCTCTCATGAGGATGTTTGGCCAGATGAATTTCCGAGGAGTTCGCTTCTCAATACGATTGCCCTCTCACCTGTTGGGAGGACGTTCGAAACAAATCGACGCGATGCGTACCGTGGCTGGCAGGCCGAGGCTGAAATTTATCGGTCTGGCCACTATATATAGAACGTTTGGATGGGACAGATGAAGATCGAACGCCGTTTCACGAAAGAGAATCAGTCGGCCTATGCCGATATTGAGTTCCGCACAGCGACCAGCGAGATCAAGAATCCCGATGGCTCTGTGGTGTTCCGCCTTGAGAACATCCATGTTCCTGCGCAGTTCAGCCAGGTTGCTGCTGATATTCTCGCGCAGAAGTATTTCCGCAAGGCTGGCGTTCCCGCCAATCTCAAGAAGGTTGAGGAAAACGACGTTCCTTCCTGGCTTTGGCGTTCGGTAGCGGACGAAGACAAGCTTGCGAAGCTCCCTGAAGGTGAGCGCTTCGGTTCCGAAATGGATGCGCGTCAGGTTTTTGATCGTCTCGCCGGCACCTGGACCTATTGGGGCTGGAAGGGCGGCTATTTCGATACGGAAGAAGATGCGAGTGCTTTCCGCGATGAACTCGCATACATGCTGGCGACGCAGCGCGTGGCGCCAAACAGCCCGCAATGGTTCAACACCGGCCTGCATTGGGCCTATGGTATCGACGGTCCTGGTCAGGGCCACTTCTATGTTGACTGGCAGACCGGCAAGCTGACGAAATCGAAGTCAGCGTACGAACATCCGCAGCCACATGCCTGCTTCATTCAGTCCGTTGGCGATGATCTCGTCAATGAAGGCGGCATTATGGATCTCTGGGTTCGTGAAGCACGACTTTTTAAATACGGCTCGGGCACCGGCTCGAATTTCTCCTATCTGCGTGGCGAAGGTGAAAAACTTTCGGGCGGCGGCAAGTCGTCAGGTCTGATGAGCTTCCTCAAGATCGGCGATCGTGCAGCGGGCGCGATCAAGTCCGGCGGCACGACCCGTCGCGCGGCCAAGATGGTCGTCGTCGATGTCGATCATCCAGATATTGAAGAATATATCGACTGGAAGGTAAAGGAAGAGCAGAAGGTTGCTGCTCTCGTAACCGGTTCCAAGATCGTCAAGCAGCATCTGGCTGCAATCATGAAGGCTTGCGTCAATTGCGAAGCCGGCTCGGCAGAAACCCGGGATGATTGCTTCGATCCATCAAAGAACCCTGCCCTCAAGCGCGAAGTTCGTGCTGCCAAGAAGAATCAGGTTCCTGAAAACTACATCAAGCGTGTTATCCAGTTCGCACGTCAGGGCTACACGGACATTCAGTTCAAGACCTATGACACCGACTGGGATTCGGAAGCCTATCTGACAGTCGCAGGTCAGAATTCGAACAATTCGGTATCGCTCAAGGATGAATTCCTGCGCGCCGTTGAAGAAGATGGCGACTGGAACCTGACTGCACGCCGCGATGGTCGCGTCATGAAGACGCTCAAGGCGCGCGATCTTTGGGAAAAGATTGGTTATGCTGCCTGGGCTTCGGCTGATCCGGGCCTGCACTTCAACACCACGATGAATGATTGGCACACCTGCCCGACCGCAGGCCCAATCCGTGCGTCCAATCCGTGCTCGGAATACATGTTCCTTGATGACACGGCTTGTAATCTGGCATCGATCAACCTGCTGACCTATCGCAATAAGGACGGCTCGTTCGACATTAACGCATATGAGCATACTGCTCGTCTGTGGACGATGGTTCTTGAAATCTCGGTGATGATGGCGCAGTTCCCTTCGAAGGAAATTGCTCGTCTCTCCTACGAATACCGTACGCTCGGCCTCGGCTATGCCAATATTGGCGGCCTGCTGATGACCAATGGTATTCCTTATGACTCCGATGAAGGTCGCGCCATCGGCGGCGCCCTCACCGCGATCATGACCGGTGTTGCCTATTCCACGTCAGCTGAAATGGCGCGTGAACTTGGCGCGTTCCCAAGCTATGAGCCAAACGCTGAGCATATGCTGCGCGTTATCCGCAACCATCGTCGCGCCGCTCATGGCGAAACCGAAGGTTACGAAGGCCTTGCCGTCAATCCGGTTGCACTGATTGCTGAGGATTGCCCAGATCAGGACATGATTACCCACGCACGCGCTGCATGGGACAAGGCACTGGAGCTCGGTGAAAAGCACGGCTACCGCAATGCACAGGCAACCGTTATCGCGCCAACCGGCACGATCGGCCTTGTCATGGATTGCGACACAACCGGTATTGAACCAGATTTCGCGCTGGTAAAGTTCAAGAAGCTTGCCGGCGGTGGTTACTTCAAGATCATCAACCGCGCAGTTCCTGAAGCGCTTCGCACACTTGGTTACGCTGAAAGCCAGATCGCTGAAATCGAAGCTTATGCAGTCGGTCACGGCAACATCAATCAGGCTCCAGGTGTCAATCCATCATCGCTGAAGTCGAAGGGCTTTACCGACGAGAAGATTGAAGTGCTGAATGCTGCTTTGAAGAGCGCATTCGACATCAAGTTTGCTTTCAATAAGTGGACGCTGGGCGAGGATTTCTGCAAGGACGTGTTGAAGCTTACCGATGAGCAGCTCAACGACTTCTCGTTTGAAATGCTGCCAGCACTTGGCTTTGCCAAGAAGGACATCGAAGCAGCCAACGTTCACGTTTGCGGTGCAATGACCCTTGAAGGTGCGCCTTTCCTGAAGGAAGAGCATTACGCAGTGTTCGATTGCGCCAATCCTTGCGGCAAAATCGGCAAGCGTTACCTCTCGGTCGACAGCCACATCCGCATGATGGCCGCTGCCCAGCCGTTTATTTCGGGTGCGATCTCCAAAACGATCAACATGCCGAACGAAGCAACGGTTGAAGATTGCAAGAGCGCCTACCTCCTTTCCTGGAAGTTGGCCCTCAAGGCGAATGCACTTTATCGCGATGGCTCCAAGCTTTCGCAGCCGCTCAATGCGTCGCTCATCTCTGACGATGAAGACGAGGATGATGCGGTTGAAGCGCTGATCGAAGCACCAGCTGCAGCGCGCGCCGTTCAGATTACTGAACGCGTTGTCGAGAAGGTCATTGAAAAGATCGTTCACGAGCGCGAAAAACTGCCGAACCGTCGTCAGGGTTACACGCAGAAGGCAGTCGTTGGTGGCCACAAGGTTTACCTGCGCACTGGTGAATTTGGTGATGGTCGTCTCGGCGAAATCTTCATCGATATGCACAAGGAAGGCGCTGCTTTCCGTGCGATGATGAACAACTTCGCCATCGCTGTGTCGCTCGGCCTGCAATATGGTGTGCCGCTCGAAGAATATGTCGAGGCTTTCACCTTCACGAAGTTCGAGCCTGCAGGCATGGTTATCGGCAACGATGCCATCAAGACGGCAACGTCGATCATCGACTATGTATTCCGCGAACTGGCAGTGTCTTACCTTGGCCGCAACGATCTCGCTCATGTTGATACGAGCGATTTCTCCAACACGGCACTCGGTAAGGGCATCAAGGAAGGCAAGACCAACCTCGTTTCCACTGGCTGGACCCGTGGCTACAAGCCAACGCTGGTTTCAAACAGCCCTTCGGGTAACGAATCCAAGGGTTCGGCACAAACGGCTCCATCGGTTTCGAATGTAACGACACTCAAGTCTTCGTCTCCTCGCCCGGCGACTGTCGGTCTCGTGACGGATGGTGCAACTGCATTCAAGCGCGAGTTTGAAGAGCAGCCAGCAGCAGCGCCACAGCAGGACAATGTTGCTGCGACTGAACTGTTCTCGGATAAGGCGGCGTCTGATGCGGCATCTGCCCGTGCAGAAACTGCTAATGCTGCGAAGAAGCTTGAAGCTGACCGTCGCATCAAGTCGATGATGCAGGGCTATACCGGCGACAGCTGCACGGAGTGTCAGAACTTCACGATGGTTCGCAATGGCACCTGCCTTAAGTGCGACACCTGCGGCGCGACAAGCGGCTGCAGCTGATCTTTAGAGCGCTACCTGTTTCGATTGAATCATAGGTAACGCTCTAATTATTCGTCTATTCTTATTATTCTACGCAAAACCGATATTAACATTTGCTGGAAATACTTTAAAGATTAGAGATGATATAAAAGACAGGCCGGGTTTTTCCGGCCTGTCTTATTTTATATTAGAGATTATTAGCCGGATATCAGTTAAATTAGTCAGTGTTCTTTCTAAGAAGAAAATTAAAAATATTGGAACTCAATTGTCTTCTCTACGTTCAACTAATGCAACCGAGCGTATAAAGGAGATAATTATGCTTAGAACAGCGCTTCTGACAACGACGTGTGCATTGTTTATTGGTGGCACAGCCTTCGCGCAGACTGCGACACCCGCCCCCACAGATGCGCCCGCCGCAGCACCGGAGATGCCGGTTTCGTCCCAGAATATGTTTGGCAGCCCGCCAGCGGAAAATGCCGATCAGGTTGGCTTTATGGAAGCCAAGGATGGCCAGATGCTCGTTTCGAGCTTCATCGGACAGAGTATTTATGAGAGTGATGCACCTGACGCAGCCTCAGTCGGTAAGTTGAACGATCTGATTGCAAGCCCGGAAGGTGAGATTGAAGCAGCCGTGATCGGCGTCGGTGGTTTCCTTGGCGTTGGTGAAAAGGATGTCGCGGTAAGCCCGGATCAGCTTCAGCTTGCAACGCGTAGTGATGGTAAAAAGTGGCTTGTCATCAAGGCTTCAAAGGAGCAGCTGACAGAAGCTCCTGCTTTTGATCGATCCGCCCTCTTTGCGGACGGTGTTGCTGATAAAACAGCGACTGGCGAAACCAATGCGCCTGCAGCAGATACACCAGCATCTGACCCTGCACCGGCACCAGCCACACCTGCCCCCGCGCAGTAACTTAAAAATCCTTGTGTCCTGTATGGTAAAAGCCCTGGCCTTTTGGCCGGGGCTTTTATTTGAAATGAGGCTCGAAGGTTGATTTCAGAAACTCATCCACGTACCAGTGTTTCACAATCACCAGATCATTTGGCTTAGTTTATTCGGGAAAGTCTATTGTCGGAATTCTTCATTGCCCATCCCTGGGCGCAAACGGTTGCATCCCTTGGCGGTCTTTTTCTTGCGGCGTTTGTCGCAAACTTCCTTATCAAAGCGATACTACTGAAGGTTCTCGACAGGATCGTTCAACGGACGGCATTTGGTCAGGATGAAGAGCTCAAGCGAAATGGCGTGATTGGCCATCTCGCTAATATCGTTCCGGCATTGATTATTTCGTCGGGCATCGCAGCTGTACCTGAACTGCCACAGACTGCACTGACAGTAATCAGCAATGTGGCGACGGCATTTATTATTCTGACACTGGCTTTCACGGTAAGCGCTGTTCTGAGCGTGGTTGATACGCTTTACAGCCGCCGCGAAGAGTCCAAAGATCGCCCGATCAAAGGTTATATTCAGGTCAGCAAGCTCGTAATCTACATTATTGCGATCGTGTTGATCATCGCGACGCTTCTTGATCGATCACCTGTGATCCTGCTGTCTGGTGTGGGTGCCATGGCTGCGGTTCTTATTCTGGTGTTTCAGGATACGCTGCTCTCGCTCGTTGCCAGTATGCAGATTGCTTCATCGAACATGGTTCGCGTCGGCGACTGGATCGAGATGAAAAATCTCGACGCCAATGGCGATGTGGTCGAGATCGCGCTTTATACGGTCAAGGTGCAGAATTTCGATAAGACAATCACCACGATTCCGATCCGCAAGCTCATCACCGAGCCAATGAAAAATTATCGCGGAATGCAGCAATCCGGTGGCCGACGCATTAAACGTGCGCTGTTTATCGATCAGGCGACAATCCGCTTTCTGAACGAAAATGAACTCCAGAGCCTTGCTTCAATCGATCAGCTCACAGGCTATCTTTCAAAGAAGGAAAAGGAAATCGCCGACTGGAATGCAAAGCTTGGCGACAAGGCAAAGAACCCGGTCAATACGCGCCGCTTCACCAATATAGGAACGTTCCGCGCCTATGTGGAAACCTATTTGCGAAACCATCCTGGCGTTCACAAGGGCATGACGCTTCTTGTGCGCCAGATGGACCCGACACCGGATGGTTTGCCGCTCGAAATCTACTGCTTTACCAATACGACCGTCTGGGCGTCTTATGAACAGATCCAGTCCGATATTTTCGACCATCTCTATGCAGTGATGCCGGAATTCGGCCTCTATCCGTTCCAGAACCCAAGCGGCGGTGATTTCCGCAAGCTCAGTCTTGCGGATTTGCCTGCCGTCACTGCAAAGCCTTGATGATAGCGGCCTGAAGTTCGGGAACCTTGTAACCCGTGCGCGACGGTGTGAGACCAAGGCGAATAATGGCCAGGTTCATCGAAGGTATAATGATCAGGCTCTGGCCATCATGGCCCGACATCCAGAAGGCGTCCGCCGGGATGCCTTCTATGCCCACTTGAATGCCCGCACTTTGCAGCCATGTTTGAGCTGATCCGTAACGCCCCTGCGATGCTGTGGCTGGCGTCTGCATCAGACGCACAAAATCCTCGCTCAAGAGCTGCTTTTCGCCGACCTTCCCCTTATCAAGTAGAAGGCGGGCGATGGAGAGCCAGTCGCGCGCATTGGCATAAAGATAAGAAGAGCCGACGAATATGCCGCTCGCATCTGCTTCCAGCGTGGCGCTTGCAATGCCCAATGGTTCAAAGAGCACTTTCTGCGCGTAGGTAAATGCTTCTTCAGGCGTGTCGAAGCTTTCCATATAGAGCTTTGACAGGATATTGGCTGTGCCGCTCGAATAGTTGAATTTAGTGCCGGGCTGCGCTTCCAGTGGCAGGGAAGCTGCAAATTCAGTCATGTTGTTTTCGAGGAAAAGCATACGGGTAACGTCTGTGACATTGCCATAGTCTTCATCGAATTTAAGGCCGCTTTCCATCCCAAGAAGATCGGCAAGCTTGATCTTCGAGCGGTCGTCACCTTCCCACTCTGGCAGAAGATGGTCGCGCTGCAGGTCCATTTTTGCCTCCGAAATGCGCATACCAATCAGCGTTGCCATAACGGATTTCGTCATGGACCAGCCCAAGAGAGGCGTATCGGCATCAAAGCCCTGCGCATAGGTTTCGGCGATGATCTGGCCGTCTTTCAGCACAGCCACGGCACGCATACCGGGTCCTGCCAATGCGGGGTTTTCGATGATGCTTTGAACGGCCGGGTTAATATTGATGTCGGCTATGAGAGCGGCCGCATCCATGGGCATCGTCAGTTGAGGACGCAGGTCTTCATCATGCACGTTGGCGCAGCCAAGGCCCGGACGATAGACAGCTTTGCTTGGCGCGAAAAAGCCAAAAATATGCGCAGTGACAGTTTCACTTCCGTTATCGACTGACACATCGACAAATTTTAATAGCGGGTGGCCCGGCGCCTGCACATCAAGCGCCAGAACCTCCTGCGTGTTGCGGTTTGCCAAAAATACATTGGAGCAAACGATCTTTGCGGCATAGCCGGTGCCGACTTTGAGAAGCTCCGGTGGCCGAAAGCCGAGCCACAAAACGACACCCAACAGGATTAAGAGGACAATGGAACCGACAATTTTCAAAAAGCGTATCATATTCCCTCCCATGAGCCTGAATAGTGAGGCGTCTAACTGCCTCTCGAGAGCCAGTAATCCATGCCTTCTGCTGCGGCCTTCGCAATCGCAAAACATGCGGTGAGAAGATAGCCGCCTGTAGGTGCTTCCCAGTCAATCATTTCACCGGCGACAAACACGCCGGGTAGCTTTGTGAGCATATAATGCTCATCGATTTCGCTCCATTCTATGCCGCCTGCGGAAGATATAGCTTCCTGAATGGGGCGTGGACGAAGGAGCGGAACTTCCAGTGCCTTGATGGTTTGCGCCAGTTTGGCGGGGTCTTTTTCGCGCTGAAACTCGAGCACAAGTGCGGCCTTTACACCGGTAAGGCCCGCACCCTTTCGCAAGAGATTACTAATACTTAGCTTCTTATCCTGACGCGAAAGATTAAGTGTCAATCGTTCAAGCGTACGGCCCGGTGCCAGATCGAGAATAAGGTTGGCATGGCCATCGCGTTCAAGGTCATCACGCAAAGCAGCTGAATGTGCATAGACAAGACTGCCTTCCACGCCGCCACGCGTGATGACGAATTCGCCCTGCGTTACACCAGCCTTGCTGGAGATCGTTACAGACTTGAGCGGTTCTCCCGCAAAACGTTCTGCAAAGAGTTCGCTCCAGCTGACATCAAAGCCGCAATTGGCCGGACGCATAGGAGCAATCTGAATACCCTGCTCGGTGAAAGGTTCAAGCCATGCACTATTGGAGCCTAACTTGGGCCAGCTTGCGCCACCAAACGCGAACAATGCTGCATCGCAGGATATGGGCTCGATACCCGCCGGAGATTCAATGAGTGGCTTTCCGGATTGGAATCCGATCCATTTATGACGGGTCAGTATTTTGACATCCTGCGCTTCCAGTTTTCGCACCCATGCGCGAAGAAGTGGTGATGCTTTCATGGCCTTGGGGAACACGCGTCCTGAAGAACCCACAAAGGTTTCAGCGCCGAGCGCATCCGCCCAGTCGCGCAAATTCTGCGGTGTGAATTGCTGCAATGCAGGCCAGAGGCGATCATTGCTCGCACCATAGCGCTGGGCAAATTGCGCAAAATCTTCTGAATGGGTGATGTTGAGACCGGATTTTCCCGCCAGAAGAAACTTGCGCCCGACCGTCGGCATCTGCTCGTAAATTGTGACCGAATATCCAAGCGCAGACAAATGCTCGGCGGCGAACAGTCCTGCTGGTCCACCACCGAAAATCGCAATCACACGCTCACGCATCGCTGTCTGCACCGCACTCACACATCAATCTTCTTTCTCCAGCATTTCTTTAACAGCAGTTGCTAACTGTTTGAGAGAGAAAGGCTTTGGCAGGAAACCAAACTTGGCATCGGCCGGCAGATTGCGTGCAAAAGCGTCTTCTGCATAGCCCGAAACAAAGATGAACTTGATGTCTGGATGCGTCTTGCGCAATTCGCGCAACAGCGTCGGTCCGTCCATTTCCGGCATCACAACGTCGGAGACGACGATATCGACCTGACCGTTCAGCTCTTCAAGCACCTCGAGTGCTTCGACACCGGATGCTGCTTCGTGCACGGTATAGCCGCGAGATTGCAGCGCACGCACGCCGCCCATGCGCACCGCGTCTTCGTCTTCAACGAGAAGCACAGTTGCGGAACCGGAAAGATCGGCAGCCTTTTCGACCTTCTTTTCCTTGACCGCCACGGGTGCATTGTCTGCGCCCTTTTCTTCAATATGGCGTGGCAGGAAGATTTTGAACGTCGTGCCTTTTCCAACCTCGGAATCGCAATAGATGAAGCCGCCGGTCTGCTTGATGATGCCATAGACCATCGAGAGACCAAGACCGGTGCCCTTTCCGACTTCCTTTGTTGTGAAGAATGGCTCGAAGATTTTTTCGAGCACATCGGCTGGGATACCCGTGCCGGTGTCTTCAACTTCAAAGACTACATAGTCGGCTTCAGGCAGATCACGATAGTTGAGCTTTGCCGCTTCGTTCGCTTTGACATTGCGTGTGCGCAGTGTGATCTCGCCGCCCTCCGGCATTGCGTCGCGGGCGTTTACAGCGAGATTGACGGCAACCTGTTCGAACTGGCCAAGATCGGCCTTAACAGGCCAGACATCGCGTCCGTGTTCGATCTTGAGGCCAATATCCTTGCCGACAAGACGCGCGAGAAGCATACGCAGATCGGCCAGAACGTCTGTAAGATCGAGAACCTCCGGGCGGAGCGTCTGACGGCGCGAGAACGCGAGCAGCTGCCGCACGAGCGAGGCTGCACGATTGGCGTTCTGCTTGATGTTCATGATGTCCGGGAAGGACGGATCGGAAGCGCGGTAGTTGCTCAGCAGCAAATCCGAAGACATGATGATCGCGGTCAGCACATTGTTGAAGTCGTGCGCGATACCACCAGCAAGCTGACCGACAGCCTGCATCTTTTGGCTCTGCGCCATCTGATTTTCAAGCGCCTTCTGCTCGGTGGTTTCAACGGCAGAAATGATCGCCGCTTCTTCGCTTGTTTCACCAAGATCAGTGACGGCACTCATATAGAAGCGAATGTGACGGTCTTCATTACCCGGCAGAACCGTGTCGACAGGCGAGATACTGGCCTGCCCTGCAAAGGCTGCAGCCAGTGCCTTGTTGAAGGTTTCGCGGTCGCGTTCATGAACGACATTTTCAAGCTTCACGCGATTATCGACCGCATCGCGATCAACTACAGGGGCGAAAATATCGAGGAACCGCGCATTGGTCCGCAGCGTATGACCTTCAGCATCCACTGCCGCAATGGCCATTGGAGCCGAATTGAAGAAGCGCGTGAAACGTACTTCAGCGGAACGCAATGCTGCGGATGAATCCTCACCCTCGGCACGATCCAGTACGATTGTACGACTTGTACCACGCGTGCCATCACGAGCGGCCTGAACGCGGTGATAAAAGCGAACAGCGAGGCTCTGGCCATTGCGCTTGATAAGATCAAGGTCGATGACCGTGTTACGGCTGGTGCCTGGCTCTGCCTTGACGGCTTTGATCAATGCCATGCCACTGCCGGCAACAATGTCATTGAGCGTTAGCGAGCCGGGCGTGAACTGTGTCAGGTCAACGCCAAGCCATTCGGCGAGCGTCGCATTGAGATAGATGATCCGGCCTGAAGGATCAGCCGAGAAAAAGCCTGCTGGTGCATGATCAAGGTGGTTGATCGCTTCCTGCAGTTCCTGAAAAAAGCGCTCCTGTTCGGCGCGTTCATCGGAAATATCTGCAATCTGCCAGGCGACGAGTTGTCCCTTAAAATCCTGTCCGCCATCGACCGGGCGCGCCTTGATCCGATACCAGACGGGCGCGGCTGAACTTTGACCTTCACGCGAGAGGCCGCCGGAAATGCGTACTTCTTCCTGCGCCGAATGACCGTCGCGAACTGCATTTGTGAGGCGATAAATAGCGTCAGAGGCGGCTGGCTCACTGGTCAGAATATTATCAAGTGACCGGATACCATCAGCGCTCGCAATACCAGTCATGCCCGCATAGGCGTGGTTTGCATAAACGATCTGGCCGCGAGCATCCGAAATAACAGTGCCTTCAGGCAACGTATCCATGAAAGTGTGTGCGAGATCCTGCTCACCATGCCGCTGGCTGAAATGGATGAGCCCAGTCGCTGCGCCAAAGAGATAGAAAACGCCGATCATGGACAGAATGCCCATGAGTATGATGGCAAAGCCATCACCAAGCTGGTCGCGAAATACAAAATAGACGAGCGCTGCAACCGTCAACACGACGCCGATAATCAAAAGCCGCAGAGCTGCACTTGAGCCACGCTTCGGCATGACGAGCGGTTTCGGATAATTATTGTCCGTTTGTCGCGACATCAGGCCCACTGCCCTTTCATGCTATTTGGCTGAACTGCATGGACGATAAACCGTCCGTTCGCCGTTTCTTCCAGCTCAAGCGCTATCTTATTCATCAAGCAAAACCAATCACGTTCCCTGCTTTATGTCTTGTGCCAGATTTTGACGCATATTGCAGGGTATATCCGATTCGCAGAATGCGTTAATTGCCTGACAGCACAAGCATCCCGACCTCAAAACAGCATGAACCAATGCGTTTTGCACTGTTTTGGCTGGGGATCATATGTTTCTCGTAAATTGATGGAACATTCCCAAGTCAGGCAAATTGAACTAGTGTTCTGCGAGATATGTGTTGTCGCAGTAGATGGAGCGCGGGGAAGTGTGGCTTCATCGACTGGACATTATTCGTTTTTAGTATGAGAGGGTTACCCGCATGAAGGAATGGCTCAGCGGTCTTGTTGGAGAAAGTGCCGCAAATATTGTCGGCTTTATCCTTATTTTTGCGATCATTCTTGGCGGAATTTTCGTTGTTCTTAGTATCATCCGTCGCTTTGGCGGCGGGACTTTTGCCACGAACGGTCGAACAGGACGCCAGCCTAGACTTTCAGTGATGGATGCAGCCGCGGTCGACAGCCGTCGTAAACTCGTTCTTATTCGTCGCGACGATGTTGAACACCTTCTACTCATCGGTGGTCCGACAGATGTCGTTGTTGAACAGAACATCGTTATGGAATCGCGCGCCAACGCGCGGTCGCAAGCGTCACGTATCGAACCGGAACATATCGAACGTTTTCGCCAGCATGAAGCCAGCATCACAACTGAGGTAAGCGAGCGCCCGGCCCTTTCCCAGCAGAGCCAGCAGACGATTCAAAAAGACGAAGCCATTCAGCTCAATTCTCCAATTGATACGTCTGTTCAACGCAAGCCCGAGCCAGTACGTGAAACGCCTGTGCAACAGGCTGCACCCGAAGCGCCGCAATTCCGTGCGCCTCCGCGCCCTCCTGTGCCTCCAGTAACGCCTCAGGCGCCAAAGGTTGCTGAAACGCCGGTTGCGCCAGCCCGTCCTCAGCAGCCGCCCCGTCCAACGCCGAACTATCCCCCACAGCCACGCACCGTTCTTCCTGCAGCACGCCCGGCAGAGCAGCCGCAGGCACCGCGTTTGCATCCTGCCTATCCGCTTAGCCAGGTTTCGCGTGGTGTTTTGAGTTCGACATCAGGTCTTGGTGCCAGTGCAGCCGCAGCAGCAACGGTTGCGGCAGCTGATCTTGGTAGCGTCACGCCTGAGCGTGAAGTGGCGCCAAGCGTGAAAACCCCGGCACCAGAGATTGGCGACATTCTCCAGAGCCCTGCAGTCACAACCTCATCAGCGCCTGATTTCACGCCTGCAGCCCCGAAATTGGAACCTGTAGCTGTTGTTTCTGATCAAGAACCAGAAACAGACGACGGTCTCGAAGATCTGGGCGGAGCACTGCATGACGCGATCATGGCAGATCTCGAAACCGATACGTCTGCCACATCTGGCAACAAAGAGCCGGAAATGCTGGAAGTCGATATTTTTGAAGAAGAACTTCTAGGATCTCTCGATATTTCGCCGAACGGTGGCAAGCCAAGCGACGATATCGAGGACGAAATGGAAAAGCTGCTTGGTGAACTGACCAAGGACGAAACACGCAAATTCTGATTTGCGGATAATACCAAACTCCTGAGCATGACTCAGGAGTTTTTGGTTAAGCCCGAGTGGCGACTTTGATCGCGAGTGGTATCTATGTTGAGAGTTTGCAGGGTAGAACTGGCTTAAGCGGGAACGCTTGTCGTTTTAGGCTTTGTGATGGCCCGTCTTCGGTCTCTTGGTATTATTCAAAACGTATGCGGCTTTCAGCACCGGCAATCTACACGTATCCCCTGATACAAAACTGTGTTGGAGCGACGAGAATTTAGCGGGGCAGCATATATGAAAAGAATAACAATCCTTATTTGCCTAATCGCGTTTACGGCTGTCGTTACTGGCTGTGCCAATCGATCATGCCGCGATTGGCCGGGTACGTGCATTATTCAGTAATCGAAGCGCAGTTGCCGGATTAATCCGTATTTTCTCCCGAAGAGATTGAACGGATAAGGACTGACAAGTGAGCGATGATGAAAAATAAAATCGGAAAGCAGTTAGCACTGCTGGCGCCTTAATTGATGGCATCCGAGCTAGGTTCAAGAATGACGACAATCCGTCGAATAGACCGGTGACTTTTTCTTTTCAGCAGTAGAACCAACCAATAAAAAAGGCTGCGGTAAACCGCAGCCTTGAAATTTCTTATTCGACTGGATGAAGATCAATCGTCGCGATAGACCTTTTCGCGGCGCTCGTGGCGCTCTTGTGCTTCAATAGAAAGCGTTGCGATTGGTCGTGCATCAAGTCGTTTTAAACTGATAGGATCGCCGGTCTCCTCACAAAAACCATAGGTCCCCTCGTCAATACGGCCGAGAGCTGCATCGATTTTGGAAATCAGTTTGCGCTGTCTGTCGCGAGCGCGAAGTTCAATTGCCCGATCCGTTTCGGAGGATGCCCTATCCGCCAGGTCCGGGTGATTTGCATTTTCCTGCTGCAGCGCTTCTAATGTTTCGCGCGCTTCGCGCAGAATATCATTCTTCCATGCAACAAGTTTTGCACGGAAGTAAGACTTCTGCCGTTCATTCATGAACGGCTCGTCTTCAGTGGGCCTATAGTCAAGGTCGATCAATTCACTCATTCTGAATCACCCCACATCTAGGAGACGCGAGCGGTTATATAAGTCGATCGCAACAAGGACACAACATCAAACACACGCGTCTCACTACTTTTTAATTCATCAAAATTGTGTGATTTTGATGAAAAAATAAGCATTTTTTAAAACACAGATAATTAATTCAATTTTGTTTTCGTAAAAAACTTCAATATTTTAGATCGGTTGCTGCTTAAGAAATATAATTGCCGAATTAGCATAGCCTATGCTCTCGTTTTTGCCCATTATTGCAGCAAAACTACCTGTGTATATTGTGAGTGTTCGTCGAAAAATCGTCTGAAACTGCAGGTGGTGGGAGCAATCTTGCAGAAATTGTGGCATGGATTACGCTTCAGAAGCCTCAAAATGTTGTTTGGAGCCTTTCATGAGTCGCCTTTTTCTACTCCGTCACGCCAAGGCAATTTGGGCCAAGCCCGCGATGAAAGACTTCGACAGGCCGCTGGATGAGGAAGGTATTTCCTCACTGGACCAGTTGGCACAAGCTATGAAGATGTCTGGTATTTTGCCTGACAGGGTTGTGCTCTCCGCCTCCTGTCGGACACGCGAAACGGCATTTGGGCTTATTGAGCGGCTTGGTATTGATGTTGAAACCGTTATCGATGAAACAATCTATAGCGGTGGTGCAGGTGAATATATGAAGGCCATCAAGAACAATGCCGCCTCCGATCAACTCATGCTTGTTGGACATAATCCCAGCATAGAAGATTTGGCTTTGGCGCTATGTGGCGACGGTGAACCTTCGAGCCTTTCGCGTCTTGAAGCTGGCTTTCCTACCGCTGCTCTTGCGACAATAACCTTCGATGGGCCGCTATCGGAAATCGCGCGTGATCGTGGTTTTCTGGAAAGTTTTCCTTTGCCGCGTTAAGACGCTTCATCATTCTATCTGCAGTCTCCTTGTTGATACGGCTCATGAATTCCTATCTATGGCTGTGACAGGACGTAATTCTCACGAGGAAACAATTGGCAAAACTGACCAGTTTCGGCGATGAAGCAAGGATCGCGCTCGACACGCTGACAGACCGAGCCACAGGCTTGATGTCTCCGTCGCTGAGATTGGGGGTAACAGGGCTTTCTCGCGCTGGTAAAACGGTTTTCATCACGGCTCTGGTGCATAATATGGTGCATGGCGGTCGCCTGCCCCTGTTTGAAGCTTACAAATCGGGACGCATCTCGCGTTCCATGCTTGAGCCGCAGCCCGATGATGCAGTTCCGCGTTTTCAATATGAAGAGCATCTTTCGGCACTGCTTGATGAACGTATCTGGCCAGATTCTACGCGCGCCATTTCACAGCTCCGTCTGACAATCGAATATGAAACAGCTTCTGCCTGGGGGCGCTGGCTGTCACCGGGGCGACTTTCGGTGGATATTGTCGACTATCCCGGCGAATGGCTGCTTGATCTGCCCTTGTTGGGCAAAACCTATAGTGAGTTCAGTGCAGACTCCTTCGCTCTGGCTCATGAGCCGACGCATATCGATCTTGCTCAAGCTTGGATTAATGAAGCAAAAGCAATTGTTCCCTCTGAAAACGCAGATGAGCTGACAGCGCAACGGCTGGCCAAAAGCTTCACTGCCTATCTGCGTGCAGGCAAAGCTGATGAGCGTGCGCTCTCCACCCTACCTCCGGGGCGCTTTTTGATGCCTGGCGATCTTGAAGGTTCGCCAGCGCTTACTTTTGCCCCTCTGCCCGACCTAAAACCTGACGATTTTAAAACCGGCAGTCTGGCCGCAATGATGGAGCGCCGCTATGAGGCCTATAAGACGCATGTGATCAAACCATTTTTTCGGGAACATATCGCGCGGCTTGATCGACAGATTATCCTCATCGATGCCATGCAGGCCATGAATGCCGGTGGCGCTGTGGTTGCTGATCTTGAGCGGGCGCTGACCGATATTCTCTCCTGTTTCCGTCCGGGGCGGGCAAATCTGCTGACCGGGCTCATTCAGCGGCGCATAGGACGCATTCTGGTTGCTGCTACAAAGGCCGATCATCTTCACCATGAAAGCCATGACCGGTTGCAGGCAATCGTTCGCCGTCTTGTTGAGCGGGCGATTGAACGCGCTGATTTTTCGGGTGCCGATATCGACGTATTGGCTATGGCGGCTGTCCGCGCCACGCGTGAGGCGACAGTAAAGGAAGGCAAGGATACCTTGCCTGTCATTATCGGGACACCGCTAAAAGGCGAGCGCATCGACGCGGAAATATTCGACGGTGAAACAGAAACAGCTATATTCCCCGGTGATTTACCAAAAAATCCTAATGTAATATTCGAACCATCGATTTCGAGTGATGAACCAGCCATTCGATTTGTTCGTTTCCGGCCTCCGCGGCTAGAGCGCACGGCGGAAGGCATAACGCTTTCGTTGCCGCATATTCGGCTTGATCGTGCATTGCAGTTTCTAATCGGGGATCGTCTGGCATGAGTGAACAGCCTCCACGCAAACCCGCAGCATTTACCGTTCAAAAGCCGACGGATACGATTTCGCCCTCTGGAGCACCGAATGATGCGCCACGCCGCCCGCGTGCGGTTACCGATCTTGAGAAGGTCATTCCCGAGGTCGATGTCTTCGCACTGACGGATGAAGAGGCTGCTGAGCTGGAAGTTCTGGACCCTTCATTTGAAGCTCCGCCTCGCCGGCGATGGTCGTTGAGCAAAATATTGTTTGGTGCGTTGGGCATCCTTGTTTCATTTGCGATCGGCATCTGGACCGAAGATCTCATTCAGGCGCTTTTTACGCGCGCAGACTGGCTCGGCTGGACGGCGCTTGGCGTTGCAATGATTGCGCTTGCTTCTTTCATCGCCATCATCGTGCGCGAGCTGATCGCATTAAGACGGCTCGCCTCTGTTCAACATTTGCGCAAAGACGCAGCCGATGCAGCGGAACGTGATGATATGGCCGCTGCGCGAAAGGCGGTCGATGAATTACGGACAATAGCGGCCGGCTTGCCGGAAACCGCTCGCGGCCGTCAGATGCTTGATGGACTGACCGATGAAATCATCGATGGCCGTAATCTTATTCGTCTTGCCGAAACGGAAATTCTGAAACCACTTGATCGCGAGGCACGCGCACTCATTCTCAATGCTTCCAAGCGTGTTTCCATCGTAACAGCTATCAGTCCGCGGGCTCTTGTCGATATTGGCTATGTGATCTTTGAATCTGCACGCCTTATACGCCGCTTGTCACAGCTCTATGGTGGCCGTCCCGGCACATTGGGCTTTCTCAAGCTTGCGCGACGCGTCGTAGCGCATTTGGCCGTTACCGGTACGATTGCTATGGGAGATAGCGTTATCCAGCAGCTGATAGGTCATGGTCTGGCATCGCGTCTTTCCGCAAAACTGGGTGAAGGCGTGGTCAATGGCCTAATGACTGCGCGTATCGGGATTGCGGCGATGGACGTTGTACGCCCCTTCCCGTTCAATGCTGAAAAACGTCCCGGCGTAGGCGACTTTATTGGTGATATTGCCCGCATCAATGGTGAAAAGGTCAACAAGCCGACTGACCGAAAATAATGAGCTCTTCCCAATAATCTCTGCGACTTCAGCCGCCATGAAAACGAAGCGTTAACCATTCGAAACGATTATAAGCTTCACTATCAGGTGCTCGAATCTGTGATCCTTGCGCCAACAAAACACCCTGACGTTCGGTTGCGGAGTGTTTGTAGATCATCTATTGGAATGGTGCCTAGCGGTCGAGATTCCGGGACAGAGCTGAATATGAAAAACTACATCGCTGCATGCCTTACGCTACTGCCCGCATCGCTTTTTGCTGCGCCAGCTCTGGCTGCAGACAAGGATGAACAGTTTTTTCAGACGATTGAAGGCCAATGGTCCGGTCCGGGCGAAATTGTTGCCGGAAAATACAAGGGCACAAAATTTGTCTGCACACTCGCAGGCACTACCCCTGACAATGCGGTTGGTATGACGCTTGATGGTTCTTGCCGCGTTGGTGTTTTCTCTCAGCCTATGAAGGCAACCGTGACGCGCGTCGGCTCCAACTATTCGGGCAAGTTTAATGATGGCGCTGAAGGTAAAGGCCTCAACGTTACCTCTGGCTCCGTAACCGGCAACAAGGTGGTTCTCGGTCTTAACCGTAAAGAGCTCAATGGCGCGATGCTTGCTCGCGTTGCCGACAAGAACACCATGAATGTGACTGTTTCGGTCCGCGTTGAGAAGGAACTTGTTCCGGTAATCGGTATGAGCCTCAAGCGTATAGATAATATCGCTGTTGGCAGCATCGCCAAAAATTAAGCGGCTCTGTGTAAAAATAGGGATTAGAGTGGTTACAATCTAATCCAGCCACCAGCCCGCATCAGTGCGGGCTTTTTCTATTTCAAAAGTGGCACAGGCCTTTTCCCACTCCGAAACAGTTTTACCCGCAATCTGAAGTGACGGCGCAATATCATTGAGCGGCACGAGCACAAATGCGCGCTCCTGAATACGCGGGTGTGGAAGCTCCAGTGCAGGTTCGTTCATGATAATCGCCTCGCCTGCATCATCCTGAATCGCGAGAATATCAATATCGATGATACGCGGTCCCCATCGCTCCAGTCGAACGCGTTTGAGCGAACGCTCTACATCAAGACAGGTGTCGATGAGCTGAAGCGGCGCAAGTGCGGTTTCGATCTGTGCACAGGCATTGTGAAACCAGGCCTGATCGGTCTTTCCCCATGGCGGTGTGCGATAGACCTGAGAAACCGCGATAACACTCGTATCGGTGCGCGCATCAAGGAGTTTCAGCGCCTTGGCCATCGAAGCGATAGGGTCATCGATATTGCCGCCAAGCCCAAGCCAGGCGCGATAAGGCAAAGCAATGCTCATCAGCGTGGATAAACCACCGTTACTTCAACATGATCAAGCACGCCTGGAACTGGTGCGTTAGGCTTGCGAATGGTGATTTCAGCACGTTTGATCTGCGGGAAACGCGCAGTCAGTGCCTTGCCGACATCAAGTGCCAATGTTTCAATGAGATAGCGCTGGCTGCCGGTGATGATGTCTTGAATGACTGTGAAGGCGATGCCGTAATGGACCGTGCCTTCAATGTCGTCATTTTCAAGCGAGTCACCCGGATCGACATCCAGGATAGCATCAACGTAGAAACGCTGACCAAGCTTATGTTCTTCGTCAAAGACGCCGTGATGCGCGAAAAATGCGCAGTTCATGATGCGGATGGTGTACACGGCCCTGTTTCCTATTAATTCTTTAATCTGCTTTGCAGGATAGCATCGGCAACTGCAAGTGCGTCCCTATTAAAAGCGACATTGTGAACACGGAAGATGTCGGCTCCTGCCAATCGCATTGCAACCGACGTTGCAGCCGTTCCGATATCCCGCATCAATGGATCAGCCTGTTCTGTGATGGCACCAATGAAACGTTTGCGCGACGTTCCCACCAATAGAGGATAGCTGAAACGCTGCAATTCTTCCATGCGTGCCATCAAAGCGATGTCTTCATCCTTGTTTTTGCCAAAACCAAAGCCCGGATCAAGCACGATACTGCCAGCATCAATACCTGCCCTGCTCGCAATTTCCAGAGATACATCGAGAAAGGCGAACTGATCGGCAATCACATCGGGGTCGGTATTTCTATCGCGGCTCGTATGCATGATGACCAGTCCGGCACCTGTATCTTTCGCAACCTGAGCGATTTCCGGTTCTCGCTGAAGCCCCCATACATCATTGACGATATGGGCGCCCGCCTCTACCGCAAGCCTAGCTGTTGATGCGTGATAGGTATCGATTGAGATTATACAGCCAAACTCTTTCGCAAGCGCACGTATGACTGGAACAACGCGTGCGGCTTCTGTTTCGGCGTCAACTAAAGCAGCACCGGGGCGAGTCGATTCC
The DNA here is from genome assembly GCF_040369775.1 of Brucella sp. NBRC 12953. Classification (NCBI taxonomy): domain Bacteria; kingdom Pseudomonadati; phylum Pseudomonadota; class Alphaproteobacteria; order Hyphomicrobiales; family Brucellaceae; genus Brucella; species Brucella sp. NBRC 12953. Next base: position 582,892 of record NZ_BAABSV010000001.1, on the reverse strand, counting down.
CCTCCGACGTCGATAATCGTTGCGCCATCGTCCAGCATGGTTTTCGCAACAATCAATGCATCATCCAGGTCATTGTGATGTCCACCATCGGAAAATGAATCCGGTGTGACGTTTAAAATGCCCATGATGACAGATTTTGCGCCCAATTGGAGGTTACGACCGTGGGCAAGTTGCCATTGTTTTATCATTGAAGAATATTCCAATTGTCTTTTCTGTCGGACTTTATGCAGCCAAACGGGCGATATGGCGTTTATTGATGGTCGTTATAGTTCTCTTGACGATTGCATGCCATGTTGCACATCAGTGAATGTACGAGTTTCTTTCTGGTTTTATGAAGAGGTGCCAGAACATGTCCTTTAAAAAACGAGTTCTGGCTTTGGGCTTAGCCCTCGCTGTTGTTGCTCCACAGGCAGAAGCTGCCTCCATTTTCCGGACGTTTAGCTATTATAATGTCAACGGGAAGACAGCTGCAGATCTCGACAAGGCACTGTCGCGCAGTGGCCCGTTTCTCAAGAAGACCGGTCAGCATCATCCTGGCGCTGCAGAAATCCGCTTCGATGCCAAGGTACGCTATGGGCGTGCTACGGGTGATCGCGCCTGCAAGGTTCAGGGCGTTTATGTGAATGTTCATGCAAAGGTCATGCTGCCGCGCTGGAAACAGCGCCGCAAGGCTGGCCCTGAACTCGCATTGATTTGGGATACTTTGTATCAGGATATTCGTCGTCACGAGGAAAGCCATATCGTTATCGCGCGCAGCCATGCGAGTGAAATGGAGCGTCAGATACGCTCATTGCGGAGCCGAACAGACTGCGCCACGTTGCGTGCAGACATCGATAAGGTGACGGAACGGCTTATGGCAGCGCATGATAAAGCGCAGGAGCGTTTTGATCGTGTTGAGACGATCAACTTTGAACGACGCTTTGAGCGTCTTTTGACTTATCGACTTGAGAAAATGACCCAGTAACGCCGGGGTCTATTTAGCTTGTTGCAAATTTTTCCTGATGGCTTGTGTCATCAGGGCAGCCTCGTGGAAACCTGAAAGAATGAGTTTCAGTTTTCCGGGGTAGTGGCAAACATCGCCAATCGCATAGGTTTTTGGCTGCGACGTGCGAAACGTTTCAGTATTCACGACAATTGAATTGCCGAAACGCTGAAGATCCAATGCGGCAAGCGGATCGGGGCGAACGATCTGGCCTTCTGAGGTAGATGCCCCAAGGCCCGAAGCAATCACCAGGCATTTTGAGCTGAATATTGTTCCGGTAGCCGTTTTGAGCTGAATACCGTTTTCACTAGCTGAAACGCCGGTCACAAGCTGATCGAATTCGAAGGCAGGCTTGTAAGGCTTTATTTGGGTCAATAGCCGCTCAATAAGCTCTTCACCCATAATCTTTGCAAAAGCTGGAACATCGAAAATGGGCTTGTCAGCATAAAGCGCAGTACACTGACCGCCTGCTCGGCTCGCTGAATCAAACAAACGGCACGTAAGGCCGAACAGGCCCAGCTGAAAAACTGAAAAAAGAGCGACAGGCCCGGTGCCGATGATAGCGATGTCTGAATGACGTTCGACTTCCATTTGCGCTCCCTAATGTATCGCCGCTCTTTCCTTTTATTTTAGTTCTGGCGCTCAGGCACCTTAACGACAAGGCCGTCGATCTCATCGCTTACACGGATCTGGCACGAAAGACGTGAGTTTGGCTGCACTTCATAAGCGAAATCCAGCATGTCTTCTTCCATCGCATCCGGACCGCCAACAGTTTCAGTCCAGTCTTCATCCACATAGACATGGCATGTGGCGCAGGCGCAGGCACCGCCGCATTCAGCATCAATGCCGGGAATGCCGTTGCGAATGGCTGCTTCCATCACGCTCGATCCATTATCGGCTTCGACTTCAGTTCGCGAAGCGCCGTCAGCGGACACGAAGATAATTTTTGTCATTGTCAGTTCCTGCGCACCTTACACGGCGCTATTGATAGCTTTTGTTCCGACTTCCTTGAAGGAAACAACAGGCTTCTTGAATATCTTGCTGAGGCAGATACGGTGTAATCGGTTCAAGTTCAACCATTGCGGCGCTTTGGACTGAAAACTGCGCCAAAATGCCGTTCCTTTTCAACGTTCCTGCCCTAGATCACCTATTTGGACGAGAGCTCTTGCTGCATGGGTGATATAGGCATTATCATCAAGTTGGAATTATCAGTCCGTGTAGCGTTATTTTTTTGCCGCATGAATCAAACTATTGGTAGAATAAAAATAACAGCTCTCTTTTAACGTGCATTTTTGTTAACGATTTTTAGCAGATGCATTATAGTGGTTTGTCGTTTCGGTTTGATTTCCACAGAATGATCGTTAACTTGAAAACGCCGGAAAACCGGGATTTTTTAAAACTGAACCCTTTTTTGTTAACCTTGTATTTAAAGTTTTAGACATCCGGCGCGGGCGCCTATTTCCTTAACAAGCCTGAGCCGATACGATGAAAAATGGCGGAGTAAGTTTTGTAACGGCTCTATGTTGATCCGGCCGTCGCAGTAATGAGTACGAGGTAGGCAAGGCTATGGCTTCTAAATCCAAGGCGCAAAAGCTCGACCACGAGGTTGAACAGGCACTTGAACAGGCACTCGACATCGATTTCGGTGACGATTTCGATATTGATATGGACCTGAGTGCAATTGACGAAGAATTCTCCGTCGATGACCTTGAAGAGCAGATTTCGCGTGCGGCCGAAGAACTGGTCGCAGAGCAGAACACGAAAGTGGTCGAAGCCGCGAAAGTCTCTCCTGTAAACATTACCACCGAAGGAACAGCGAAGGCGGAAACGATTTCTACCGTTTCAGTCATTGCAAGCCCTGCTGCGCCACCTGTGCCTCCAGTCGTCAGTGCAGTACTTCCATCCGCCACGCCGGAAGCCGCTAACACTGCATCAAAGCCAGTCAACAAAGCCAAGGCGCCAGTTCAGGACGCAGCACCAAAAGCTGCAACAGCTCCTGTTTCTCCTGCGCCATCCGTTGTAGCCGCCACGCCTGCCGCCGCTCTTACGCCTGCCAACGACGATTCGCGCAATGGCAGAGCCGTTGCTGCAGCACCGCGTCGCATTACCGAACGCTCGTCCAAGCTTTTCTGGACAACGACTGCCATGAGCGTCCTTTGGGCCGCCGGCGGCGTTGCGATCAGCAAGGCAATCAGCCCTGATGTATTCTCCAGCCTTCAGGCAACAAAAGACTTCTTCACATCCCCTGCCGGTCTCGGCGTAACAGCTGGCGTGGCGCTGCCCGTCATCATGTTCTGGGGCTTCGCGCATCTGGTGCGTCGTGCGCAGGAAATGCACGTTGCAGCACGCAGCATGTCGGAAGCAGCGCTCAAGCTTTTGCAGCCTGAAGCCGCTGCAGGCGACCGCGTTTCCACGCTGAGCCAGGCTGTTCGCCGCGAAGTTGCAGCGATGAACGAAGGCATCGAGCGCACGCTCGCACGCGCTGTCGAACTTGAAACACTCGTTCAATCCGAAGTTAATCAGCTTGAACGCGCTTATAGCGACAATGAAGTGCGCATTCGCTCGCTTGTCAGCGATCTGGGCAATGAGCGCGAAGCTGTTGTCAGCCATGCCGAACGCGTTCGCTCTTCCATTACTGGCGCTCATGAGCAGCTCAAGGAAGAATTGTCGAGCGCTGCCAATATCATACGCGATAATGTTGTATCTGCATCTCAGCAGCTCAGCTCGCTTCTCGGCGATTCTGGCGAACGTCTGATCGGCAGCATCAACGAAAGCGGCGGCGCAATTGCTGACGCCATTGAAAAGCGTACCGGCGATATTGCAACACGCATCACGACTTCCGGCGAAGCTTTTGCAAGCGAACTGGATACACGTATTGCGACGCTCGATCAGCAGTCGCGTGAAATTTCGGAACGCGTAAGCTCGGCGCTTGATGAGCGTACAGCTGGCATCGCAACTCTGCTTGGCGGCGCCACGCAGTCGATGGTTAGCGAGTTCGACGCACGCCTGACCCAGCTCGACACAACGCTGAATGAACGTGGCCGCTCGCTCCTTTCCGAGTTTGAAACACGCGCCCATGCACTTGACAGCAGCACTGAAAAGCTGAACGCGGCTCTTGAAACCCGTTCGCGTCAGATCAACGAAAATCTCATTGCACGTACTCGTGAAATTGCAGAAACCTTCTCTGGTGGCCGCAATGCACTGAGCGCAATGATCGATGAAACGAAGACCAAGATCAGCGATGATCTGACTTCGATCAGCGAAAGCGTTGGCAGCGTTCTCAACGAAAAAGCTTCGGCTTTTGCTGGCAAGCTTGCAGAAAGCCGCGATGTTCTGGCGTCTTCGCTTGAAGGTGAAACTGAACGCGTTTCAGCGGTTATCCGTGGCCATGCTGATACGCTTGCCGCACGCACAAGCGATATCGAAAACGCAATTAACAACAGCGCTTCGGCTCTGGATTCAGCTGCTGAGCGGCACGCGGCTATTCTTGCTGACAGAACAAGTGTTCTTCAGGAAGAAATGGCAAACAGCGCTTCGCGCCTCGATGCGACCTTCGCAGATCACTCGCGTTCGCTCGAAGAGCGTGCAGCCTCTCTGCAGGGTGTCATCGCTGGCAATCAGGCAATGCTTGCTCAGCTGATGGATGAACGTACAAGCGTATTGCGCGATAATTTCAACGAAAATCGTGAACTGATCGCTCGTACTTTTGATGAACGGGTCAATTCGCTGCAGACTCTTATTGCTGACAATCAGCAGGAGCTGGCACGCGTATTCGACGAACGCTCGCAGACGCTTAGCGAAACAATCGGTGCAAGCCGTTCTGCCTTTGAAGCAACGTTCAATCATCACGTTCAGCACGTCGAAGAACGCACGAGTGGACTGCGCTCGGTTCTCAACGATCATAACAGCGCCCTCGTCCATATCCTTGATGGGCATGAACAGACAATTGAAGGCCGCACCGCTGCAATCCGCGAAACTCTGACTGAAAGCACTGCGTCGCTCAGCCAGACCCTTCAGGATCATGGCGATATCCTTTCGCAGCGCACGACCAATCTGCACAACGCGATTGAGAACAGCAGCGATGCGATCAGCCGCGCTTTCGAAGGCCAGACCGGCATTATCGAAGAACGTACACAGACCATGGAAAAGGCGCTTTCGATTGGCGTCGACAATGTTCGTCGCGCACTCGAACAGAGTGCTGGTGTCGTCGCAGGCTCGCTGCGTGAGAAGATCACGGAAGCAGCCAGCACGCTTTCTGCTGAAGCAGCGAAAGCTGGTCAGGCTCTCGACGGCTTTGGTCAGAGCTTCAGTGCCGATCTCATTGCGAACCTCTCCGGCACTGAAGAACGCCTCGGCGAACGCGCAAATGCAATTGCAGAACGTCTGTCGCAGATCGAAAGCAGCATTGCTGATACCGCAACCAAGACAAGCGATACGCTTGCTGGTCACAGTGAAGCATTTGCCGCAAGCGTTGCCGATAATCTGGCTGGCACAGAAGCTCGCCTGAATGAACGTGCAAGCGCGATTGCCGGCGGTCTCGAAGCCATTGAAAGCCGCCTCACCGGTGAGCTTTCAGCAATTGAAGCCCGTATCGCAGACACTGCTACCAAAACCAGTGAAACACTGGCCGGTCATAGCGAAGCATTCTCTTCAAGTGTTACGGAAAATCTTTCCGGCACTGAAGCTCGCCTTGCTGAACGCGCAGATGCCATTGCAACGCGCCTCGGCGACATCGGTTCGCGCATCACGATGGAACTTGGTTCGGTTGAAGCCCGTATCGCTCAAGTTACCGATACGACTGCCGTTACGCTTGAAGAACGTACCCGTGAGCTGAATGCTGTCCTCGCTGCACGTTCACAGGAAATCACGCAGATCCTCAATGATACTGCTGAACCGCTTGTACAGCGTCTTGCAGATAGCGGTCGCGGCCTTGCTCAGCAGCTTGAAGAAGCAACCCATGCAGCAACTGACCGTCTTCGTTCGGAAAATGCAGCACTGGTCAACGCATTGGCCAGCCGTACGGCTGAAACAATTGCTGCTGTTCAGCAGGCGAAGTCTGGCCTTTCGGAAAATGTCAGCGAACTGATCGACCGCCTCGCCGCTTCAAACGGTGAACTCGGCAAACTGATCGACGCTGCAGCCCGCAACCTGACAGACATTGATGGTCGTCTCGTTGAAACAACCAGCAGCTTCGTTGAAAATGCAAACCGCGCAGCACAGATGTTCCAGGCTTCGACCGGTCTCATCGACAACAACATCGGAACGCTGCGTGCGCTTTCGGATGGTACTCTGTCGCAGATCGCTGATATTGCGGAACGCTTTGAAGAACACGGCAAGGTTCTCTCGTCTGCTTCGGACATGATCAACTCGGCTCAGAATGGCCTTGCAGGTACTCTTGAAGACCGTCACCTGGCGCTCGACAAGCTAGCTTCCGGTCTGGTTGAAAAGTCGGAAGGCATCGAGAAGCTGATGCAGTCGTTTGAAACGGTTGTTGCATCTGCCTTCCAGCGTGCTGAAGGACAGACTCGCGTTTCTGCTGAAAAGATGCGCGAAAGCGTTTCCGAGATCGTGGAACAGGCTTCGCAGAAGTTCTCTGCTGCCACCGACGATATCCGTCGCACGGCTTCGGAAATTCGCAGCGAACTCGACACAACCCGTGGCGAGCTCAAGCGTGGCGTTCTCGACATGCCTGCAGAAGCAAAAGAAACGACGAGTGCCATGCGCAAGGCGGTTGGCGAGCAGATCAATGCTCTCAAGGAGCTTGCTGAAATCGTCAACAAGTCGGGACGTCTGGTCGATGTTGGCGAAAGCCGTGCAGACCGCTCGGTTTCCCGTCCGGTTCAGACCCAGCGCGCTGCTCCAGCTCCGACACCAGTTCAAGCTCCTGTCGCGCCACGCCCACAGGCTCAGGCACCACAGGCTGATGTTGCAGTCCGTAGCCGCCCTGTAGAGGCACCAAAGGCCGCTCAGCCTGCGCAATCGGCTGAAAAGCCACGCGGTTGGGTTTCGGACCTTCTGGCTCGCGCCTCCCGTGACGATGAAGCTGCAGCGCCATCGCAGCCGCAGTCGACACAGGCTCCGCGTTCACCGAGCCACGTCGTTGAATCGCTCAACTCGCTTTCGGTCGATATTGCTCGTGCAATCGATCATGAAGCATCGGTTGAGCTCTGGGACCGCTACCGCCGTGGCGAACGCAATGTCTTCACCCGTCGTCTTTACACGCTGAAGGGTCAGCAGACATTTGACGACATCAAGCGTAAGTATCAGACGGATGGTGAATTCCGCCGCGCCGTAGACCGTTACATGGACGACTTCCAGCGCCTGCTTGAAGACGTTGCACGCAACGATCGCGATAACATGGTCACACAGACCTATCTCACGTCGGATACCGGCAAGGTTTACACCATGCTCGCTCACGCAAGCGGACGTCTGCGCTAATCGCGGACCATATAGTATGAAAGAAAAACGCGGCTCTCGGGCCGCGTTTTTTGTTTTGGAATGAAGACGGATTATCGAAGCTGCACGTCGCGAACTATCGAAACCGAGCAACCGAGTGAAACGAGTTCAAGGTGGAGCAAACCGGGATGAATAATCAGTTCATTGGACTGATTACACGCAAATCCCCGGCTCCGACGTTTCCGCGTCATGCACCAGAGCGTGTCGCGCTTAGTCGCACCCATGGCGCTCGCTCCAGATACTGTTAGTTGTCGCATGTTCGCGAACGCTAAATGAATCCATTTAGCTGCAACATGCTTTAGGCTGGCACGAAAAAAGCAGGCCGGAGATTATCCGACCTGCTTTGGAGTGTGTTTCGATTTGATTTGATTGGATTAGATCGACGCCCTAAGCCTTTTTATTTGAAGCATAATCTTATCGATCCTCGATTCACCCCGATAGGATTATGCTTTGACTTTAGACGCGTTCTGAAATGATTAGAGCGACGATATCGTCCAGCCCACGACCTCGCTTACAGTCCGATCAAACGCAGCGTCCAGTGCTTTGACATAGGCGCTGTTTGTCGCGCCACTGACCGGAACGGATGAGCGGAACACGCGCGTTGAGCGTACTTCACCATTCTTGTCATTCATCAGCTTCACGGCAAGCTCTACGACTGCAACACGCTGTCCACCGTAGACCTGAACGCCGAACATGCGCAGATCGGTGAGTATCTGATAATTGATTGCCAAGCCGTCGCCAGGACGGCCTACACCACCAAAGACACCCGTATTTTCATAGGCCTGCACAATTCGCGACTGAACGATATTCGTCAGGCGGTCGCCCCATTGTGCGCCCTTCAGATATTCGATTGAGCCCGGTGAAGAGCTGATAACGATATTTTCGCTGTCGAGGGCTTTCAACGCCGTAGGAGTCGGTATCAGCAATTGAATGCTCTTCCGGCTAGGGGAAGAAACATTGGGCTGCGGTGCCGAAAGGTTGAAAGTGTCGAGAGGCGTTGTCGTTCCACAGCCTGCGAGAAGGCCCACAACGAGTGCAGACACAGCAGAAGCTTTGATGAGCGAGCGGCGTGATTTCATATCAACGGAACCGATTCTGGAAATCAATGACGCGCCCTCCCGTTATACTGCGGTACGTTACCTTGTCCGCCGAAAATCAGACGCTGCGGATTGCGTTCGAGATCTGTAATTGCCTGTTCAATACGCTGGATCGAACGACGGCTGTCAACCACAACCGACTGAACATCGCGCAGACCTTGGCCTGAAAAACGCTGCAGATTGTCTGCAATCGGTCCGAGACGCTTGTCGAGATTGGTTGAGGTCTGGCGGATTGATTCAAGCGTGGCTTTTGCCTGCGCTACGACGCCATCCTTGTCGTCGCTAGACAGAAGCTTATCAGCCTTGGCCATGATACCTTCAACGCGAACGGATGCTGCATTCAAGCGGGCCATCATATCTTTTGCATCTGTGATGATCTGATTGATGTTGCCAGTATTGGAACCAAGTTCTTCAATCACATCGGCATTCTTCGCCAGCGCGTCTGTGAAAGTCTTCGTGTTCTTGATCGTGTCAGTCAGAGGGCCGCGCGCATCTTTTGCAAAGCCTTCCAATTCGCCCAAAACACTGTTCGCGCGGGCAAAGATGTCCTGTGCGGTGGCGAGAAGATTGTTGATTGAGGACGGATCGGCGTCGATACGCGCAACCGTGTCTTCCTTTGCAGCTTCGGTCAGAAGATTGGGTTCATCCAGACGCCCGCCCTTCAATTCGATGTAAGCCTGGCCTGTAAGGCCCTGAAAACCGAGCGTAGCGGCAGTTGAGCGCGTGATCGGCGTTGTCGCATTAACGCGCGTCTGCACGATCACCATGCCGGGATTGGTCTCATCGAGATGCAGGCGGCGCACATCACCAACCTTGATACCGTTAAACAACACCTGACTACCGATGCTGAGGCCCGTTACCGAACCCGGAATGCGCACATCAAGAGCAACCGAATCCCTCGCTTCACCGAAGCGGGCGATCCAGTACACGAAACCGAACGCCAGCAGACTGACGATCAGCGTGAACACTCCTACCAGTACGTAATTGGCTCTCGTTTCCATACCTTATCCAGTCTGCAAGCGGCTACCCGGCCGCCGTCTGCTTGGCGCCGAAGTGTCAATCTGGCGCGCGCGCTTGCCTTGAAAATAGGATTTAACCCATGGATCGTCTACAGTCAGCATGTCTTCAATGGAACCGCTGACCAACACTTTTTTGTTGCCCAAAACTGCAATGCGATCGCAAATCGCAAACAGACTGTCGAGGTCGTGGGTGACCATATAGACAGTCAGTCCCATTGTATCGCGAAGGTTCGCAATCAGCTCGTCAAAGTCTGCTGCACCGATCGGATCAAGACCCGAAGTCGGCTCATCAAGGAAGACGATATCGGGATCAAGAGCCAGTGCGCGGGCTAGAGCTGCGCGCTTGATCATGCCGCCTGAAAGCTCTGACGGGAATTTCTCAGCTGTATCCGGTTTCAGTCCCACCAGATCGATCTTCAAACGCGCAAGCTCATCCATAAGCTTTGGTGAAAGATCGAGATATTCACGCATCGGCACCTGAATGTTTTCCAGTACATTCAGCGCTGAGAAAAGCGCACCATGCTGGAACAGAACACCCATGCGCATATCGATGGCCATTTTCTCGACGTCGCCCAGACGATCGATGTTTTTGCCCAATATCTCGATATCTCCAGACTGCTTTTTATTCAGTCCGAGAATTGTGCGCATAAGCACCGACTTACCGGAACCGGACGGTCCGATGAAGCCAAGCACCTCGCCCTTGTATATATCAAGCGACAGCTTATCGAGAACAGGCGCACGACCGCCGAAAGAAACAGTAACATCACGCACCGATATGATCGGCACGGGCGCCTGATTGCTTTCCTCGTCGTGTGATTGTGGCTGCTGATCGATACTGCTCTCCATACCTATTCTTTATCCGAGCTTGCTCTGAGACTGAACCGCAAGCGAGAATCTCAAGTCTGATTTATCTCTGACTGTGTCCGAAATAGCCCATAAAAACAACGGATCGTCACACTTTTAAAAATCAATAGCGGCATAGAACATGGCAAACATGCCATCTACTACGATTACGACAAAGATCGCTTTGACCACAGAAGCAGTAACGCGACGCCCAAGCGATTCTGCGCTGCCGCCGACCTTCATGCCTTCAACCGAGGCGAGAATGCCAATGATCATTGCCATAAACGGCGCTTTAATGAGGCCAGCGAAATATGTATTGAGCGCCACTGCATCATGCAGACGGCTGATAAAAGCTTCCGGTGAAATATTTGAGTAAAACCAGGCAACGCCTGCGGCACCGATCAAAGCCGCAAGATCGGCGATGATTGTCAGCAGCGGCAGAACGACGACGAGTGCCACAAGACGCGGAAACACCAAAACGCCGACCGGATTAAGACCGATAACCGTAAGCGCGTCTGTTTCCTCGCGCATTTTCATCGAACCAATTTCAGCGGTAATCGCACTTCCTGAACGGCCCGCGATCATGATGGCGGTCAACAAGACACCCAGTTCGCGCAGTACAAGAATACCGACCAGATCGACAACAAAGATTTCAGCGCCAAAATAGCGGAGCTGAAAGGCACCCTGCTGTGCGATAATCGCACCAACAATCGTCGACATAAGTATAATGATCGGAATGGCACCAACGCCCATACGATCCATCTGTGTGACGATAGCCGGGATAGGAATACCACTGCCGCGACCAGCTTTCAGCTGAGCTCCACGGATGGTAGCGCCAAGAATATGCATGGCCATTTTGAAATCGTCATAGATCGAGACGACGCCTCGGCCCAGCGATTCCAGCATACGAATAATGACGAATGGCTTTTTGACTTGCGGCACATCAAGTGTACGCTCGACGGCATTACCGACCTCTTCCATAAGCGGAAGCCAGGCGGGCTTAACACCCTCAAGACGAACATCAATATTTTGAGACTTCAGCCTCTGACGCAGACGCTCTATGAGCCATGCACCAGCCGTGTCGAGGCCTGCCACGTCAGTCGCATCTATGATGACTGCCTGCGAACCGCCAACTTTTTCAAGCTCGCGCATTTTCTTGTCAACGAAGTTGACGCTTTGGGAAACCCAGCGTCCGCTCAGGCTAACAAGACGCGCGCCATCGTGCTCGGCCAAATCAATCTTTGGCGCGACATTGGCAGCAGTACTTGCTTTGTCGGCAGTGTCGGTCAACATGGCCTAACCTCATACACGAGTCGTTGCACGACCGAAATACTGCGTCCTAAAGGGCATATCCATGCACAATAGCTTGAAAATCATTCATGAACGCTATCCCATCGCTGGGAAATTCACAATCTCCCGCGGCTCGAAGACTGAAGCCGCAGTGATCGTATGCGAGATCGGGCATAATGGCCTATTGGGGCGCGGCGAATGCGTTCCATATGCACGCTATAGCGAATCAATTGAGAGCGTAAGCGAACAAATTGAAGCCGTGCGCTCAGCTATTGAAAGCGGTGCCACACGTCAGGATATTCAGACGCTCATGCCAGCAGGTGCAGCCCGCAATGCGGTTGATTGTGCAATGTGGGATTTGGAAGCCAAACTCTCTGGCAAGAGTGTCGCCGATACACTTGGCACACCAACGCGGGCGCTGGAAACCGCCATTACAGTGTCGCTCGGAACGCCCGAAGAAATGGCGGAATCGACTGCGAAGGTCGCGCATTACCCTCTAATCAAAGTGAAAATGGGCGGCGACAACGATATCGAGCGTATTCACGCAGTTGCCGATGCGGCTCCAAACAGCCGCATCATTATCGATGCAAATGAAGGCTGGACTGAAGATAATATCGAAGAAAATATGGCTGCCGCAGCCAAAGCAGGCGTGGTTCTGATTGAACAGCCCCTGCCCGCCGGTAAAGATGATATTCTAAGCCGCATCGAACGCCCGGTGATTATATGCGCCGATGAAAGCGTTCATACGTCTGTCGGTTTGGAAGATCTCGCCAAGCGCTATGATGCTGTGAACATCAAGCTCGATAAGGCTGGTGGCCTGACCGAAGGTTTGATTATGCGCGAAAAGGCTACTTCGCTCGGGCTGCAAATCATGGTTGGCTGCATGGTTGGTACATCGCTTGGCATGGCGCCTGCCGTTTTGCTTGCGCAGAAAGCCGATGTCGTTGATCTGGACGGTCCGCTGTTATTGGCACACGACCGTGATCCGGGACTGCGCTATGACGGGGCATTGGTTTATCCGCCAGAGGCGACTGTCTGGGGTTGATTCTCGGTTCTGCTGAAAGATTTTGCGACACTCTTCGTTGACGACAGAACGTTTTCGAAGATGTCCGCACAGGCTTCCCATGTGAAAGGCTTGAGCACTTCAGCGGGATCAAAGGCTGGCATTTCAAGTGCCGCAATGCATGCTTCATGCAAATCTTCGGACAAAACCCCCGCTCCTGTTGCGCCCACAACATCGGATGATCCCGGTACGGGAAATGCCGCCACAGGCAGGCCCGACGAAATGGCTTCCAGCAGAACGAGGCCAAACGTGTCGGTTCTGCTCGGAAACACAAACACATCCGCCGATGCATAGACACGCGCGAGGTCTTTGCCCTCTTTCTTGCCAATGAAAACGGCTTCAGGAAAACGGGTTTTCAAATCGTCGAGTGCCGGACCATCACCGACGATCAATTTCGTTCCCGGCAGTTTCAACTCCAGAAATGCTGGCAGGTTCTTTTCTGTAGCGACGCGTCCGACGCAGATAAAGACCGGCTGCGGCAGGTCCCTTTTAACATCGTCGCGTGGATGAAAAAGCGTGCGATCAACACCGCGGGTCCAAAGCTCCAGCCCTGTAAAACCACGTCCATGCAAATCGTCGAGGATTGATTGGGTTGGAACAAGTGTATGAGACGCCGCATTATGAAAACGGCGCAAGAACGCATAAGTCCACTTTGGCGGAATTGGAAACCTGTCCTGAAGATATTCAGGAAAGCGGGTGTGAAAGCTTGTTGTAAAGCTCCAACCCATTTTAAGACATGCACGCCGCGCCATGAAGCCCAGCGGACCTTCGGTGGCTATATGCACATAGTCCGGCTGCAATTTCACGAGCCGTCGGCGGAAGGCTGATGGGGTCGTCATGGCCAGACGAATTTCGGGATATGTCGGACAAGGTACCGAACGGTAATCCTGTGGAGAGATGACAATCACCTCATAGCCACGTTCGGTCATCAGTTCACAGCATTTCGCCAGCGTTCTCACAACGCCATTTACTTGTGGATGCCAGGCGTCTGTTACGATGACCAGTTTCTTCATCTGCTGCCATTCACCGCTTTTCGGGCTGCTCTCGGAAGCCTGATTATTCTTCCACCTGGATTTGCGTCTTGCACGGCAGGGAGTGATGGTTTCTGGCCCAGACGTTCAGTCCATTCGAGCAACTCCATGCGTCCATCGAAATGCTCGACAACCGCTGTGCAGCTTTCTACCCAATCGCCGGTGTTGATATATTCAACGCCGTTCATCTTCTCGATGGTCGCATGATGGATGTGACCGCAGATAACGCCATCGACGCCGATGCGTTGTGCTTCTTCTGAAACCACGTCTTCAAACTTGCCGATGAAGTTGACCGCTTTCTTGACGCGGAATTTAGCCCAAGCGGAAAACGACCAGTAACGCAGACCAAACATTGCACGCACGCGGCTCATGATCGTGTTGATCCAGATGGCCGTATCGTAAGCCCAGTCACCGAGATAGGCGATGAAACGAGCATTGCGCACCACAACATCGAACTGATCGCCGTGAATGACGAGGAATTTACGTCCGTCCGCCGCTTCATGAATAGCGCGGTTCATCACTTCGATGCCGCCAAAATGCGTACCCTGAAAATTGCGCAGGAACTCATCGTGGTTGCCGGCAATATAAATGATTGTCGCGCCCTTGCGGCTTTTGCGCAGAAGCTTCTGCACAACATCGTTGTGCTCCTGTGGCCAATGCCAGTTGCGTCGCAGACGCCAGCCATCAACGATATCACCAACCAGATAGATCGTTTCAGCATCATGGCAACGCAGGAAGTCCAGCAAAAGTTCGGCCTGAGCCGCTTTGGAGCCAAGATGCACGTCAGAAATAAACAGAGTGCGGTATTTCTTTGACTCAGTCTGTTCATCGCTCATTTGGTTGTCCTTCCGATGGCAACCCGGATTTGAGCGCAGAAAACCCGATTCATGTCACAGACATATGACGGTCAAAAAAGAGACGCAAAGCCAATAACTTCGCGTCTCTCAAACAAAATTTTCAGTATATCTGAATGTTTATCTCAGGGGCTGAGATCAAATATGTCGATGCAAAACTAAGTGACTGTATCAAGCTTGGGACCAACATAGATCGACTGTGGACGAATAAGTTTGTTCTCTTTTATTTGTTCACGGCAGTGTGCAACCCAACCCAATGTTCGCCCCATGGCAAATACGGAGGTGAAAGCTGCGCGAGGGATATCAAGCTGTTCAAGCAGTAAAGCCGTGTAAAATTCGACATTGGTTGACAGCATTCGTTCCGGCTTATGCTTATTCAGAACAGCGATTGCTGCAGTTTCCACCGCTTCAGCCAAATGCAGCCTGTCTTTGTTAGCGTTTTTGCTCTCTATAATGCGATGAAGCGCGGCTTTGATTACAACGGCCCGGGGATCACGAATGCGGTAAATCCGATGACCAAACCCCATTAAACGCTCACCTTCGGAAACAGCCCTATCCAGCCAAACTTCTGCATTCTTGGCATTTCCAATCGCGTCCAACATATCAAGCACAGGAGCAGGTGCTCCGCCGTGAAGTGGGCCTTTCAAAGCGCCGATTGCGGCCAGAATTGATGACGTCATCCCCGCCTGTGTCGAAGCAACCACACGGGCAGCGAAGGTCGATGCATTCAAACCGTGATCAGAAACAGATACGAGGTAGCTATTGAGGGCCTGAACATCAATTTCCTCCGGCATCCTGACATTCATCATACGTAGAAAGTCGACGCTATGCGGAAGAGAAGGATCGGGAGACAGCATCTGTCGTCCACGTTTCATACGCATAATGGCAGGAGTGAAAACAGCCGGAGCTGCAACCATATAAAGAGCGGCTGTAAGGTCATCTCCGTCGGGGATTCTGGCCATCAGCGCACGCACGACTTCTATCGGCGGCAGTTCAAGCAACACATCGTCTATTGCATCGGTGTGATGAAAAATCTGAGCACGAGCCTCACCGAGCGCACGCTGAAGTTCCTCTCCCTTGGGAAGGTCATCAAACAAGCCATCCCATAGAAGCTCAATACAATCCTCAAAACTGGTATGAGGAACAAGATTATCGAGCGATCGCCCACGAATGATGAGTTTTCCCGAAAGACCATCGACATCCGACAAAACGGTTTCGGCGACGACAATATTTTCAAGGCCACTGCGCATGACACATATATCCTAGTCTGTTTACTGAATTTTACTAAGTATAAGCCTCCAAAAATTAAACGAAACAGTGCTATATAGTTAGCTATTAAAGTAATTTCTTATATAAATTATCCCAGATAATGAGGGATACAAATTTTCAAAATCGAAGCGATATTCCCGGTAAAATTAAGGTCGCAATTATTTGAGTGGTAAAAAAGCGCGGAACAGGTGGACATTTCCGCGCGTCAACCAAAATCCGGTTGATTGCGACATTGGCTTGGTGGCATGTCTGTTGCCATAAAAGAAGCTGTTTCACTCGAAATACCATTCAACTGCGGAATAACTGCTTCTCGAAATCGGGCCTATAGTGATTTGATAGTTTGAGATAAGAACGATAATGGCTCAAAAGACGCAAATAAGCGTCCCTGCGCGGTTTCCTCCCCCAGCTGCGCGCATGAACCGGAAAGCGATGCGATAATGACGAATAAAAAGACCCCCTCCACTTCCACGCGTTCGGATTTTGACGAAGCGGCCCTGTTCTTCCACCGCTACCCGAAGCCGGGCAAGCTGGAAATTCAAGCCACCAAGCCGCTCGGAAATCAACGCGACCTTGCGCTTGCTTATTCGCCAGGCGTCGCCGCCCCCTGCCTCGCCATCCATGAAGATCCCGCTGCAGCTGCCGAATATACGGCGCGTGGCAATCTGGTCGCAGTTATTTCAAACGGCACCGCGGTTCTTGGCCTTGGCAATATCGGCGCACTTGCATCCAAGCCAGTGATGGAAGGCAAGGCCGTTCTCTTTAAGAAATTCGCGGATATCGATGTTTTCGACATTGAAGTCGATGCACATGAAATCAACCGTATCGTTGATGTTGTATCCGCACTCGAACCGACCTTTGGCGGTATCAACCTCGAAGACATCAAGGCACCTGAATGCTTTGAAGTTGAAGAGCAACTGCGCGCCAAAATGAATATTCCGGTCTTCCATGACGATCAGCATGGAACGGCAATTATTGTCGCCGCCGCAGTGCTCAATGGACTGGAATTGGCTGGAAAAGAAATTGGCACTGCCAAGATTGTAACTTCAGGCGCTGGTGCTGCGGCGCTTGCCTGTCTTAACCTGCTGGTTAATCTTGGCGCCAAGCGCGAAAACATCTTTGTCTGCGATATTGAAGGCGTGGTCTATGAAGGCCGCAATACGCTTATGGATCGCTGGAAGGAAGTGTACGCACAGAAGACCGACGCACGCGTGCTGGCCGATGTTATCGGCGGCGCAGACGTTTTCCTCGGCTTGTCGGCGGCTGGTGTTCTGAAGCCTGAGCTTCTCAAGCAGATGGCTGAAAAGCCATTGATCATGGCACTGGCTAATCCAAATCCAGAAATCATGCCGGAAGCTGCGCGCGAAGCACGCGCCGATGCTATGATCTGCACAGGACGTTCAGACTATCCGAACCAGGTCAACAACGTCCTCTGCTTCCCTTACATCTTCCGTGGCGCACTTGATGTGGGTGCGACTGCAATCAATGAAGAAATGAAGCTCGCAGCGGTTCGTGCTATTGCAGCATTGGCTCGCGAAGAACCTTCTGATGTTGCTGCCCGGGCCTATTCGGGTGATACACCGACTTTCGGACCAGATCACATTATCCCATCGCCATTCGATCAGCGTTTGATCCTGCGTATCGCTCCTGCGGTTGCCAAGGCTGCGATGGAAAGCGGTGTTGCAACGCGTCCAATCGAAGACTGGGAAGCTTATACCGACAGGCTGAACCGCTTCGTCTTCCGTTCCGGCCTCATCATGAAGCCAGTCTTCGCGGCAGCCCGCGCGCAGAGCAAGCCGATGCGCGTGATCTATGCTGACGGTGAAGATGAACGTGTATTGCGTGCTGCTCAGGTGGTTATCGAAGAACGTATTGCTGCACCAATCCTCGTTGGTCGTCCACACGTTATCGAAACACGCCTTCAGCGCTACGGTCTAAAGATTCGTCCAGGCACTGATTTCGATCTTATCAATCCAGAAGATGATCCACGTTACCGTGATTATGTCGACCTTTATCTGTCCTATACGGGCCGTCAGGGTGTGACCCCTGAGGCGGCACGTACAATCGTACGTACCAACTCGACGGCAATTGCAGCGCTGGCTGTGATGCGCGATGAAGCAGATGCCATGATCTGTGGTCTGGAAGGACGCTTTGAGCGCCATATGCGCGTCGTGAAGCAGATTATCGGCAAGCTTCCAGGTATCAGCGATTATTCTGCCCTCAGCCTGCTAATTTCGCAGCGCGGCGCACTGTTCCTCACCGACACTTATGTCAGCGTAGAACCGGAAGCCGAAGAAATCGCTGAAATGGCAATTCTGGCTGCCAAGGAAATCAGCCGTTTCGGAATTGAACCAAAGGCTGCACTCGTTTCACATTCCAACTTCGGATCGAAAGAATCCGCAAGCGCAGAGAAGATGCGTCGGGCCGCAGCGTTGCTGGCAGAAAAAGCTCCAGAGCTTGAATCTGATGGTGAAATGCATGGCGACTCTGCGCTTTCGCAAGCTTTGCGGGATCGTGTATTCCCGAACTCGCGCCTCAAGGGCGAAGCAAACCTTCTGGTTTTCCCGAACCTTGACGCGGCAAACATCACGCTAAACGTGGTCAAGACGGTGACTGATGCACTGCATGTTGGGCCAATTCTGCTCGGCACAGCGCGCCCTGCTCACATCCTTACGCCGTCAGTTACATCGCGTGGCGTTGTGAATATGACGGCTCTGGCAGTTGTTGAAGCACTTCAGCGCTCGGGAGAGTTGAAGAAGTAAAATAGAATAAGAACTTGCCATAATATATATTATCAATGTATAATAAACGCCAAGTATGCATAATCATACTTGGCGTTTATGCTTTCTTAAATACAATACATAACAATCGATACGTACGAACAAACAGGACGGGCTTGTTCTATGATGATTGCTTGTAGACGTTTTTTTCGCCTGGCATCGCCAGCGATGGTGTTAACGACCGCATTATTGATAGCCGGCTGTACAACCACCCAACCGGTGCAGCAATGCTCTCCAAAAGAGAAAGCGCGATTGTCGAGCAATGTTGCATCGACGAAAGCAAAACTTGAACAAAGCAAAGCTCAGCTTGCACGGACTCGTACTGAACTATCAAAGCAAAGCTGTTTCAGTGCGGGCAAATCCACATCGTGCACGCGCCTTAAGACACGAGCCGATAAACTGCAGTCGGACGTTAAAACTCTTGAAAACCAGCTCTCTGAGCTAAACGCCACGATAGCTGGCAGATCGCACGCTGGTCGATATGTTCAGGCATGTTCAGCGACTTGGGCACCCGCTCGAAAAGCGCAGAAGGCTGCTCCCAGAAAAACAGCCTCAAACAAAATATCTAAAAACGACCAGACTAAAGTCGCGAAAACCGTAAGTGAACCGGTCGAAGATTTCGTTGTTCCACCATACGAAGCATCGGAATCGAGTTACGCGCCGACATCACAACCAAAAGTTCAACCAACTGACTATATCGCTCCGACAGCAACCACACCGCCAGCGGAGCGCACCTATACGGAAAGCTCGAAAGTTAGAGTAGTCGGGTCTTCGTTCTATCCGGACCAAGCAAAACCAGTAGGTCCGCAAGCTCCGGACCATGCGCCTGTCCCGTAAGGGCGATACGCAGGGGCATGAATAATGTCTTGCCCTTGCGTCCCGTCGCGATCTTCACAGCATCGGTCCATGTTTTCCAGGTCTGCTTATCCCAAGGAGCTGCAGGTAGCAGTTTAAAGGCTTCCTGCACAAACACCTGATCTTCTTCGGCTAGCTCCGGCTTTTCCGGCAGATCGCCATTGATGATCTGCCACCAATGAGCCGCATCGTTGAAACGCTCAAGATTGCCACGAACAGTTGCCCAAAAAGCCTCTGCCTGATCGCCTGAAATGCCGAGTGCTTCGAGACGCTCTTTCGCTTTCTCAAAAGGCATATCATGCAGCAAAGCGCGGTTAAGCGTATCAAGTTCTGCTGGATCAAACTTTGCCGACGACTTTGAAATCGCAGCCAGATCAAAACGTTCTGCCAAGGCATCCATATCGATCGCAGCCGAAACGGACTCGGATGTTCCGATCAGAATGGCCAGCGAAGCGACAGACATCGGCTCATAACCGCTTTCACGTAAGCTACCGACCGAAAGAGCGCCAGAGCGCTTGGAAAGCCCTTCGCCCGAAACCGTGGTGAGCAGGTTGTGGTGGCCAAAGACCGGCGGTTCGGCACCGAGCGCCTTGAAGATTGCAATCTGCACGCCCGAATTAGTGACATGGTCGTCGCCACGGATGATGTGGGTGATGCCAAGATCAATATCATCAACAACTGATGGCAGCGTGTAGAGATAAGTGCCATCTTCGCGAACCAGAACCGGATCGGACATGGAAGCCAGATCTACAGTCTGTGGTCCACGCACCAGATCATCCCAATGGACTTCGGTGCGTGTGGTTGCGAAAGGATCGCTTTCAAAGTTTGGTAGAAGGAAGCGCCAGTGCGGCTTGCGGCCCTCAGCTTCGAAAGCTGCCTTTTCATCATCGGTCAGCTTCAGAGCTTCGCGGCCATAGACTGGCGGCAAACGACGCGCGAGTCGCAGCTTGCGACGGCGTTCGAGTTCGTCGGCCGTTTCATAGCAGGCATAGAGAAGACCGGCCTGCTTCAGCTTCTCGACAGCCTTGGCATACACATCAAAGCGCTTTGACTGATATTCGACCCGGTCAGGCGTGACACCCAGCCATGCGAGATCAATGGCAATAGCATCGGCATATTCCTGCCTGGAGCGTTCAACGTCTGTATCATCGTAACGCAGAATAAAATTGCCGCCGTTCTTCTTGGCGTAAAGCCAGTTTGAAAGTGCGGTACGTGTATTGCCAATATGAATATACCCCGTCGGCGACGGTGCAAAACGAACTGTTACGGTCATTATGAAATCTCTCAGCGGTCGCGGAAGCGGTTCGTTATTGGATAACGACGATCACGTCCGAAATTCTTCTTGGTAATTTTGACACCAGGCGCAGATTGGCGGCGCTTGTATTCTGCCAGATTAAGCAGGTGCTCGATGCGTTGCACCGTCTCAAGTTGATGGCCACGCGCGACGATCTCGGCATTGCTCATTTCGTTTTCAACGAGGCATTCGAGAATGTCGTCCAGCACCGGATAAGGTGGCAAACTGTCCTGATCTGTCTGGTTTTCACGCAATTCTGCGGATGGCGCTTTTGTGATGATGTTTGTCGGGATAATCTCGCCAGAAGGGCCAAGGCTGCCAACCGGAACATTGTTGTTGCGCCATTCGGACAGAGCAAAAACCTGCATCTTATAGACGTCCTTGATGGGGTTGAAGCCACCATTCATGTCGCCATAAAGCGTTGCATAGCCCACCGACATTTCCGACTTGTTGCCTGTGGTCACAACCATCGAACCGAACTTGTTGGAAATTGCCATAAGGATGGTGCCGCGTGCGCGGCTTTGCAGGTTTTCCTCAGTAACGCCGCTCTCAGTACCTTCAAACATTGGCTTCAATGCAGACAGGAAGCCTTCGACAGGCTCAGCGATAGGCACAATATCGTAACGCACGCCGAGCGCCTTCGCGCAATCAGCAGCGTCTTTCAACGACTCTTCCGAGGTGTAGCGATATGGCAGCATCACGCAGCGCACGCGATCCTTGCCAAGCGCATCGACACCTAATGCCGCGCAGATTGCGGAGTCGATACCACCTGACAGACCAAGCACGACATCCTTGAAGCCGTTCTTGTTCACATAATCACGCAGACCCAGCATACAGGCCGCATAATCAGCTTCCAAACCTTCTGGCAGCTTTGCCTTTTCGGCTGCTTCGCAATGCCAGCCCTCGCCGTCCCGCTTCCAGACAGTTAGCGTAATCGCTTCCGCAAATTGCGGCATCTGCAGGCTAAGAGTCTTGTCGGTATTGAACACAAAGGAACCACCATCGAAAACCAGTTCATCCTGCCCGCCAACCTGATTGGCGTAGAGCATCGGAAGTTCGGTTTCGATAACCTGTTTCAGAACAACCTGATAGCGGCGTTCGATCTTGGCGCGGTGATAAGGCGAACCGTTTGGCACCAAGAGAAATTCAGCGCCGCTTTCAGCTAGCGTTTCGGCTACTCCGAGGTCGCCCCAGATATCTTCGCAAATCGGAATACCAATGCGCACACCGCGGAAATTAACCGGACCTGGCATTGGACCCGGCTGGAAGACGCGCTTTTCGTCAAATTCGCCGTAATTCGGCAAATCGACCTTAAAACGCTCGGCAATAATTTCGCCGCCATCCAGTACAGCAATCGAATTATGCAAACCGCTATTGCGTTGCATAGGCGTGCCGATAATAACGCCCGGGCCGCCGTCAGCGGTGTCTTTGGCTAGCTCACCAACAGCCTTTTCACAGGCCGCGACAAAGGCAGTCTTCAGCACAAGATCTTCCGGCGGATAACCTGCAATGAACAACTCGGTGAACATCACAAGGTCGGCGTTCATTTTGGCTGCTTCTGCGCGGGCTGCACGAGCCTTGGCAAGATTTCCGGCGATGTCGCCCATAACAGGATTGAGCTGTGCAACGGCAATACGAAGCATATCGAGATTCTCGCTGGTGCTGATCATGCCCAAGCTTTAGCGCGCTTGTGCAATTAATTGCAACGGATGGAGTTCAAGAACGGCTGTTCTTTGTCAGATCATATAGGTCGTAATAAGAATATAGCCCCATGTGGCAGCTACAAACACAATCGCGATCAGGACGGCGAGCGACCCGCAATCCTTGGCAATCTGAATTTCTTTATGAAAATCACGCGAGACTGCATCGCAAGTGGCCTCAATACCCGTGTTGAGCACTTCAACCAGAATGAGGAACAGGATCGATCCCGTCATCAGCAGAAATGCCAGCGCACTAGGAGCCAGGAAAAATGCGATTGGCAGCGAAAGCAGAAACAGGACAAGCTCCTGCTGAACCGCTTTCTCGTGCTTGGCCAAATGCCGGAGAGCACGCATTGAATTGAGAAACGCCAGAATAATCCGCTTCATCGATGCCCCCAAGTGAGTTTTCGCCAAAATCAATAAGCGAATTCAGCCGAAACACAACAGGGCGGAGGATAAATCCTCCGCCCTGTGTTGAATTGATGTGGCTTGATCCGACTAGGCGTTAACGGCCTGCTTTTCCGCGCCCGAGTCACGTTCCTTCTTGAGCAATTCTGCCAAAAGGAAGGCCAGTTCCAGCGCCTGATCCGCGTTGAGACGTGGATCGCAATGCGTGTGGTAACGGTCGTGCAGGTCTTCCGCCGAAATTGCGCGAGCGCCGCCGGTGCATTCGGTGACGTTCTTGCCAGTCATTTCGACATGAATACCGCCCGGATGCGAACCTTCGGCACGATGAATCGCGAAGAAGGATTCCACTTCCTTGAGGATGCGGTCGAACGGGCGCGTCTTGTAACCGCCTGCGGTGATCGTGTTGCCGTGCATCGGGTCACAAGACCAGACGACCTTGCGGCCTTCACGCTCAACAGCACGGATGAGCTGTGGCAGATGATCGCCGACCTTGTCGTAACCGAAACGAGCAATGAGCGTCAGACGACCTGCTTCGTTTTCTGGGTTGAGAAGATCTATCAGACGGATGAGATCATCCGGCTGCAGCGATGGGCCACATTTCAGACCGAGCGGGTTCTTGATGCCACGGCAATATTCGATATGCGCATGATCGGCCTGACGTGTGCGGTCGCCAATCCAGATCATGTGACCTGAAGTGCCGTACCAGTCGCCAGAAGTCGAATCGACGCGTGTGAGCGCTTCTTCATAGCCAAGCAGCAATGCTTCATGGCTGGTGTAGAAATCGGTTTCACGGAGCGAATGATTGCTATCGGAAGTGATCCCAATGGCACGCATGAAGTTCATCGTTTCCGAAATGCGCTGTGCGAGAGCTGCATAACGCTCTGCCTGCGGGCTTTTGCCAACAAAGCCGAGCATCCACTGATGCACGTTCTCAAGGTTAGCGTAACCACCCTGCGCGAATGCACGCAGCAGGTTCAGCGTTGCAGCAGACTGGCGGTAAGCCATGTCCTGACGTTGCGGATCAGGGATACGCGAAGCTTCATCGAAATCGATGCCGTTGATGATGTCGCCACGGTATGATGGCAGCTCGACGCCATTGAGCGTTTCCATGTCGGAAGAACGCGGCTTGGCGAACTGACCAGCAATACGGCCAACCTTAACAACAGGCTTGGAGGCACCAAACGTCAGAACAACGGCCATCTGCAAAAAGACGCGGAAAAAGTCGCGGATATTATCCGCGCCATGTTCTGCGAAACTCTCCGCACAATCGCCGCCCTGAAGCAGAAATGCCTTGCCTTCGGCAACATCCGCGAGTTGGTTCTTCAGCTTGCGGGCTTCACCTGCAAATACGAGCGGTGGATAGGTACGAAGGCGAGCTTCAACATCGGTCAGAGCCTGTGCGTCTGGATAAAACGGCACTTGCTTGATCGGTTTGTCTCTCCAGGAATTCGGGGTCCAGTTCTTCGTCATTTCACACCTGTTTTAATTATCCGCGCGATTTCTCTCGGATTTTGTCCTCCTTAACACGAAAGCCGGCATCCGTTTCTATTGGACAACTCAATGCCCAAACACGGAAACCGGCATACGTGATCGCGTTGATATAATGTAGTCGCTCGCTTTATACCAGCAAGAATCGTTAACAGGATCAGCGTGCGACGAAAGATTTAGCCGTCGACCTTTTCTCCGTTCACAACGCGGTAGGTCGGCTTGTACATCGTGACCAGTTCTTCAGCCGCTGTGGGGTGAACGGCCATGGTGCGGTCGAAGTCATCCTTCGTTGCGCCAGCCTTGAGCGAAATGCCCAGAAGCTGTGCCATTTCACCGGCATCCGGCCCCATGATGTGGGCGCCAACAACCCTGCGGCTCTTGGCGTCAACGATGAGCTTCATCAGCATCTTTTCGTTACGGCCAGACAGCGTGTTCTTCATCGGGCGGAACAAGGCGCGATAGACTTCCAATTCTGGATACTTCTTCGCAGCTTCATCTTCCGGCAATCCAACGGTGCCGATTTCAGGCTGCGAGAAGACTGCAGTGGCGATCAGCTCATGATCCGGCTTGGTTGGATTGTCCTTGAAGGCGGTCTCGAGGAAGCACATGGCCTCATGGATTGCCACCGGTGTCAGCTGAACGCGATTGATAACGTCACCGACGGCCCAAATATTGGAAACACTGGTGCGCGAATAGTCGTCGACTTCGATAGCACCCTGCGCGTCGGTTTTAACGCCAGCCTTTTCGAGACCAAGGCCCTTCGTGTTAGGCTTGCGGCCGATAGCCATCATGACCTGACCGACATTGAGTGCCTCACCATTGGTCAGTGAAACTTTCAGTTCGCCGTCAGACTGCTTTTCGACCTTCTCAAAAACTGCACCACAGATGATACGGATGCCTTTTGCTACCATCGTTTCATGGAGCAGATGACGGAGGTCAGGATCAAAGCGCGACAGGATTTCTTTGCCGCGGTAGACAATCGTGGTTTCAACGCCGAGACCGTGGAAAATATTGGCAAACTCGACAGCGATATAACCGCCGCCTGCAATGACGATTGCTTTCGGCAGTTCCTCCAAATGAAATGCTTCGTTGGAGGTGATGCAATATTCTGCGCCCGGTAGAGAGTCGTGCACACTTGGGTGCCCACCGGTTGCAATCAGAATCTGGTCAGCGGTTACGCGACGACCATCTGCTTTCAGCTCAATAGTATGCTCATCGATAAGCTCGGCGCGGCTTGCAAAAATATCGACCTTGGAATTTTCCAGACCTTTTCGATAAAGGCCCTCAAGGCGGGTAATTTCGTTGTCCTTGGCTTCGATCAGCTTCTTCCAGTCAAAGCTCGATTTGCCAACTTCCCAGCCATAGCCAACGGCGTCTTCAAAATGCTCGGGAAATTGCGAAGCATAGACAAAGAGCTTCTTGGGAACACAACCACGGATAACGCATGTTCCACCCATGCGATATTCTTCGGCCAGACCAACCTTCTTGCCCATGGCACCGGCCAGACGCCCTGCCCGGACACCGCCGGAACCACCGCCGATAACAAAAAGATCATAATCGTAGTCGGCCATGGTGCTCTCCATTCAAAATCAACACTGCGCTTTATGTAAGCAAAAGAAAAAGCCCGGCCAAGTCGCCGGGCTTCTAAATTTTAGTTTACTGCAAGCAATTACTGCTGCGCTGGCTGCTCAGGGGTAGCTGGGGCAGCAGTTGCGCCAGCCTGCGCTGCGAGAACTTCTGCAACACCGGTTGCGAGGTCACGAGCAATGCCGTTCTGCCAGATATTTGCAGCCTTAACGACTTCACGAGTCACGATTGGACCTTCAGCGAGAAGCTTCTTGCCTGCTTCCGAGGTGTAGAAAGCCGAAATTGCCTTGAGTTCATCTTCGCTGAATGCGTTTGCATAAGCGCGGGCAGATTCGGTTTCGAGGTCTGCGCGACGCGACGCAAGAGCGAGAGCCTTGTCATCAACGGTCTTGGTGATGAGAGCTTCGAGATTCGGATCTTTCTGGATGAGTTCACCCTTCAGAGCGCGAGCTGCACTTGGCAGGATCTCATCAAACTGCTCCGTCGCATTGATAGAAGCGATCGCTGCGCGTGCAGCTTCCAGATGCGAAGCGGAAATTTCCTGTGCAGAAGCCGCATGAACGCCTGACATCAGGACAAGTGCGGAAAACGGTGCAATCAGACGGCGGAAGCCAGTTGCCGGGATCATATGGTCGGTACTCCGTTCAAACAATTCGTGTCGGCGCTTCAAGGCCGGTTCATGGTTCGGATACCGTCAGCGCCTGCGATAATCGCGGCCCGTGCCAGTCCGATGAAAAGTCCATGCTCAACAACGCCCGGTATGGCGAAGAGAGCGTCAGATAGAATCTTTGGATCGGGAATGCGGCCAAAAGATGCATCCACGATATAATGTCCACCATCCGTTACAAACGGCGAGCCATCTTTTAACCGCAGGACCAGTGGACCTGCAAGGCCACATTGCGATGCTGCCAACTCAATGCTGCGCAAAGTTGCGCCAAGACCGAAACGATTAACCTCAATCGGCAGCGGAAAGCGTCCAAGCGCTTCAACAACCTTCGATCCGTCCGCAATAACAATCATTGAGTCGGATGCAGCCGCGACAATCTTTTCACGAAGAAGCGCACCACCGCCGCCCTTTATAAGCGACAGATTGGCATCGACTTCGTCCGCACCGTCAATGGTCAGATCGAGATGCGGCGTTTCTTCGAGTGTCGTCAGTGGAACACCGAGTTCAGCGCAAAGAGCAGCAGTCCGCTCAGATGTCGGCACACCGATGATCTTGAAACCACCGTTTACCTTTTCGGCCAGCAGACGCACGAATTCTTCGGCAGTTGAGCCTGTTCCAATTCCCAGACGCATTCCGTCCTTGACGTGCGTCAGTGCCTCTGCAGCGGCGGCGATTTTCAGCTTGCGTGCTTCATCCATGCCTGAATTCCTATATTCCCAGCGGATTCTCAGCCGGCTCCGTGAACGCCTCTAGCATGTGCGTGCAGCGCAACAAAGCGCTCAATACAAAATATCGCGATTTTTGCGATAGGCTCTCGTTTCTGCGAGCAATTTGGCCTATTTGAGAAAGCGTTTAGCAATGCGCTCGCAAGTATCATTCCTGAAGGAAGTCACATGTCTGCTGTCAATTCCAAGCCCATTATCGTTTTCGATCTCGACGGAACCCTGGTCGAAACGGCTCCGGACCTTTTGGACAGTCTGAATCATTGCCTTGCTATTTCAGGCCTGCGGACCGCTGATAGTGAATCTCTGCGCCGCTTCGTTGGACAGGGCGGCCGCGTCATGATCGAGCGCGCTTTTGCAGCGCAGCAGAAGCAGGTCGATGACGTGAAGCTTGATCACCTTGTCGAAGAGTTCCGTGAACATTATGCAGCGCATATGCCGGGTCACTCGACATTTTATCCTGGCGTTCTTGAAGCAATGGATCGCTTCAGCGCGAATGGTTACACCTTGGCGGTCTGCACAAACAAGTTTGAGGCTCTGGCCGTCAAATTGCTGACTTCTATGGGTGAAGCCAACCGTTTTGCAGCAATTTGTGGTGCAGATACCTTTGCTTATCGCAAGCCTGACCCACGCCACCTGACAGATACGATTGCCAAAGCGGGCGGAAATCGCGACCGCGCCATCATGGTTGGCGACAGCCGTACAGACATCGACACGGCCAAGGCAGCTGGTATTCCTGTGGTTGCCGTAGATTTCGGTTATACTGACTTGCCGGTACAGCACTATGAACCGAGCCGCGTCATCTCTCACTATGATGAGTTCACGCTCAATATGGCTGAACAGCTTCTGGAAGCAGTTGCAGATCAAGTCTGAAATAAGGATTGAGAATATGAAGCGATTTCTAATATTTACTGCTGTTTCCTCAACAGTATTATCAGCTAGCGCTTTTGCTCAAGACCAAGCACCGACAGGATTGCCAGGCGTAGAACCGCAGAAGCCTATTGTATCTGCGCCTCCGCCTGCCCCGGAACCCAATTCGCAACCCGCCGGAAGCTGGAAAAACTTCCGCGTCGGCAATACCGATGTTTCGATTTCCGGCAGTGTTACAGTCGATGTCGGAACCGGTGGTAGCCGCAGCTCAGGGCGCTAATCGTTCAAGTGCAGACAAGACAGCGGGAAGTTGGTTCGGCAAATCCTCTGCAATAAGCCCGTGACCGAAGCGTCGTCCAGCGTCAGCGTGTATCCACACAGCTGCACTTGCCGCCTCAAAGGCTGGCATCCCCTGTGAAAGCAGTCCGCAAACAATACCCGCCAGTACATCGCCGGATCCAGCTGTTGCGAGAAACGCTGTACCGTTTGCGTTGATAATGGCACGACCGTCAGGCGCAGCAATCACCGTATCAGGACCTTTATAGATCACGACGGCATTTGCGCAGCTTGCGGCTTTGCGCACTTTATCCGTCTTTGAACTATCTGCTTCCGCAGCAATATCCGGGAAAAGACGTCTGAACTCGCCTTCATGTGGCGTGAGCACAAGAGCCGTATGCGCACTACGCTTGGCCTTAAAAAGCTGATCTGGCTTATTTTCAAATGCCGTTATGCCATCCGCATCGAGCACCACCCCTTTCAGATATTCTGCCTGCCCATCAATCGCGGAAAAGAGTGCCAAAGCATGATCTCGCGCAAATGACGGGCTGCCATATCCCGGACCGAGCACACAGGCAGCTACTTTGCGATCCTTCACGAATGTCTCTACATCTTTGATATTGCGGGTTTCGCGTACTATGATGCTCGTCAGATGCGCGGCATTTGTCAGAAGTGCATCAGGCGGCGATAAAAGTGTAACTGCCCCGGCACCACTCCGTGCCGCAGCCATTGCTGACAGTCGCGCGGCACCGGTTGAATGCGCAGGTCCGGAAAAGACAACCGCGTGACCACGACTATATTTGTGCGCGTTGATTGAAAGCTGCGGCAGCTGACCTCGCCAAAGCTCAGGTGAGTTTTCAAATGTCTGGGGTTTGATAGTGGTCAGAACGTCATCAGCAATGCCAATCTCTGCAACATGAAGAATTCCGCAATGTGCCCTGCCCGGTTGCAGCAAGTGGCCCGGCTTCTTGCGAAAAAACGTCACCGTTGCGCGTGCATTGACGGCTCCACCCGATATTTGTCCGTTCTCGCCGGAAATACCGCTCGGTAAATCGACAGCTATAACCGGAATGCCGGATGCGTTTAACTCTCCAATAACGGAAGCTTCGACACCCCCGATGCTACGCGTGAGGCCTGCACCATATAGCGCATCAATAACGCATGCAAAATCGGCCGGCGAAAACGCACTGAGCCGACGCACTTCTCCTTTATAGAACAGCAATGCCCGCATCGCGTCGGAGCCCTGCCGGGGCTGCGCAGTGCCAAAGCACATGACATCCATGCCAGCCTCAAGCAGAAACTGCGCGGCTACATAACCATCCCCACCATTATTTCCGGGTCCGCAAAGAACGGCTATCGGCCCCTTACCTGCAAACATGCCCAGAGCCGCATGCGCGACCGCATGACCGGCGGCAAGCATCAGTGAAAAACCATCACGCGTGCCAGATTCGATAGTCAGTCGATCCGCACTCGACATTTCCGCTGGTGTCAGCAGTTCAAACATGGCTTCCACTTCCCCTTATTATCGAAGTGATTAATTACGCGGCACTTGCGCTCCATCAAGATTGATTAACTTCTGCGCATTTTGTCTATTTTTTATGCATCGCTAACAAGCTCGAAACCTTGTTGAATATCTTTCATACGGACAGCCTTGTCTCAATGACAATAATAATGCCACTCTGGGCCAAAGAAAGTTGCACTTCTGAAATTACTGAAAATGCGCTAGCCTTGACTTTGGTGCCATTTTCTCTGGGAATGACAGGGCAACTTCGGGAATTTTTGCTTGAAAAAGCAAGGAACTTAAAAAATTTGATCGGCATAGATCGAGTTGGCACAGTTCATGCTTCTATATTTACGAAACGGGCACAATGTCCATTTCCGAACAAGAGCGGAGACAATTCTCTGATGAAAAAGATCGAAGCCATCATTAAGCCTTTCAAGCTCGATGAAGTGAAGGAAGCCCTTCAGGAAGTTGGTTTGCAGGGTATTACTGTAATTGAAGCCAAGGGTTTCGGCCGACAGAAGGGCCATACCGAGCTTTACCGTGGCGCGGAATATGTCGTCGATTTTCTTCCAAAAGTGAAAGTCGAAGTCATCGTCGCCGACGAAACCGTCGATGGCGCCATTGAAGCTATCCGCAAGGCAGCCCAGACGGGCCGCATTGGTGACGGTAAGATTTTCGTCTCCAATATCGAAGAAGTTATCCGTATCCGTACCGGCGAATCCGGCGTGGACGCGATCTAACGAAACCAAGTCTACCGACCATCGTCGTGCAAACAGGATACCAAAATGACGACTGCCAATGACATTCTGAAACAGATCAAAGACAACGACGTCAAGTTTGTTGACCTCCGCTTCACAGACCCAAAAGGCAAACTGCATCACGTTACGATGGATGTCGGCCTGATCGATGAAGAGATGTTTGAAGATGGCGTCATGTTCGACGGCTCTTCGATTGGTGGCTGGAAGGCTATTAATGAATCCGACATGGTTCTCATGCCAGATCCGGAAACGGCTCACATTGATCCGTTCTTTGCTCAGTCCACACTGGTAATTCTCTGCGACATTCTTGATCCGATTTCGGGTGAAGCTTATGGCCGCGATCCACGCACGACTGCAAAGAAGGCTGAGTCCTACATGAAGTCGCTCGGCATTGGCGACACTGTTTACGTCGGCCCGGAAGCTGAATTCTTCGTATTCGATGACGTCAAGTACAAGGTCGATCCGTTCAACACCGGCTTCAAGCTCGATTCGACCGAACTGCCATCGAACGATGATACCGATTACGAAACCGGCAATATGGGCCATCGCCCACGCGTCAAGGGTGGTTACTTCCCTGTTCCACCAGTGGACAGTCTTCAGGACATGCGCTCCGAAATGCTCACCGTTCTGACGGAAATGGGCGTAACGGTTGAAAAGCATCACCACGAAGTGGCTTCAGCTCAGCACGAGCTGGGTACAAAATTCGACACGCTCGTCCGCAACGCCGACAAGATGCAGATCCAGAAATATGTCGTGCATCAGGTAGCCAATGCCTACGGCAAGACTGCAACCTTCATGCCAAAGCCAGTTTTCGGCGACAACGGCTCGGGTATGCACGTTCACTTCTCGATCTGGAAAGACGGCAAGCCAACCTTCGCTGGCAATGAATATGCCGGTCTGTCGGAAAACTGCCTGTACTTCATCGGCGGCGTTATCAAGCACGCCAAGGCTGTGAACGCATTCACCAACCCATCGACCAACTCCTACAAGCGTCTGGTCCCTGGCTATGAAGCTCCAGTCCTGCTGGCTTACTCGGCTCGCAACCGTTCTGCTTCCTGCCGTATTCCATTCGGTTCGTCGCCGAAGTCGAAGCGTCTTGAAGTTCGCTTCCCGGATCCATCAGCAAATCCATATCTCTGCTTCTCAGCGCTGCTGATGGCTGGTCTTGATGGCATCAAGAACAAGATTCATCCGGGCCAGGCCATGGACAAGGATCTCTACGATCTGCCTGCAAAGGAACTGAAGAAGATCCCAACCGTTTGCGGTTCGCTTCGTGAAGCCCTGCAGGCGCTCGACAAGGATCGCGAATTCCTCAAGGCTGGTGGCGTATTCGAGGACGACCAGATCGATAGCTTCATCGAACTCAAGATGGCTGAAGTGCTGCGTTATGAAACAACGCCGCATCCGGTTGAGTTCGATATGTACTACTCGGTTTAATCGGGATTGCGCGTGGCAATCAGAGATTGCCACGCGCTCCGGTTACTTCTTTAAAGCGCCTCTTATGCGAAAACCGTTTTACGATTTTGGGGATGCGCTTGAGTTACCGAGGGGAACGACGTGCCAGAAGGCGCGCGAAAGAAAACCCGGCGAAAGCCGGGTTTTCTCTTTTTATACAGTTTGTTACAGCTATTAGATAAATAATAACTAGAGCGCTTGAAGTACGCGGGCTGCGACCATCATTTCGCCTAGACGCGTCTTACGACGTGCCTGCGCTTCAGCATCTTCGCCCCAATGTTCGACGGTCCAGTCTTCATCGAGATGGGCACGGTTCCAACCGTCTTCGACAGAGACTTCACCTTTGGCAATTGCCAATGCAATCAGTGCGGAGCCGGTCAGCGTGGTCATCGTGTGGAGCGATGCCAGCGCAATAGGATTCTTGAATTCCGACAGATGAATGCCGAAAGCTGAAATTGCTTCACGTGACTGTTCGACATGCATCACACCTTCTGCAAGCGCAAAACGTGCGCCAAGGCTCTCAGCCCAATCGATCAGCGGGTCCCATTGCTCGGTCTGGCGAGCAACAAGCTCTTTCGGGCTTGCGGCGCGGTAACAGATCATGTCCGTTCCGGCAAAACGCAGAATGTCTTCGAAAACCGCCTGCGGATCTTGAGCAATGCCATCAATCGCGGTGTTCACCAAACGCGTTGCAGGCATTTTGGAAGGATCTATAACTTCCACCTGTGCACGGAATTCTTCCGCAATAATTTCCGCAGCTTCGCTTGTTGGGAGAAGCAGAACAGCCCGTGCCGGTGTTTTGACCGGACGACCATCGAGATGCACGGTGAACCCGCCTTCGGTTTCGGCAACTTCAGCTTTTTCATAAAAGCGCTTTGGCAGCGGTGTGCGCATCAATTCCTGAGAGCGCTTTACCGGGTCGGTTTGCGAAATCGGCATTTCAGCTTGGGGATCGCTCAGAGTGTCGCGCATAATAATATCCAATTATTGTAGGTCAGGATGCGAAAGCATCCATTTCATGCAGAATCGCATGAAGCTCTTCAGGCTTGTTCATGACATAATGGGCGCCTGCATCTTTCAGTGCGTTAGGCTTATGATAGCCCCACGAAACACCAGCGGCACGCGCACCCGCTGAACGAGCCATTTGCATATCGTAAATCGCATCGCCGATCACGATTGTTCGCTCTGGTTCTATCCCCATTTCGGCACAGGATTCAAGCACCATAGCCGGATGAGGCTTGGACGGGCAATCATCGGCGGTACGAACGGTCATGAAATGATGTCCAATGCCATGACGTTCGAAAATCGAACGCACGCCACGCTGCGACTTACCGGTAACGATGCCTAACAACAAATCATCGCGACTGCCAAGCTCAGTCAGAAGTGGCAGAATACCGTCATAAAGCGGCTCTGCAAAATCAGGTTTCTGACGGTACTTTACAAAGTTTTCCTTGTAACGCTGCGTGAGCCAGTGCGCCTGTTCGTCAACTTCGCGACCGAGCAACTGCGCAATGGCGATTGGAAGAGAAAGACCGATGATTGAGTGGGTCTGCTCGATTTCAGGCGGAACAAGTCCAGCGTCAACAAAGCTGGCGACCATGCAATGGTGAATAGTGTCACCACTATCGACAAGCGTGCCATCACAATCAAAGAGAACGAGTTTCATCGGGCGGCTCCGGCTTTTGCTGGTCGATTGATGATAATGAGGCCTAGCCCGATCAGACCGAGTGCCGCAAAGATTTTCCAACCTAGTGGTTCATTGAGCAGCAGTCCGCTGAGGAGTACGCCGAAAGCTGGCGTTAGGAATGCAAAGTTGGACAGTTTGGACGCCGGATAGCGACGCACCATCCAGAACCACAATGGATATGTCACAGCTACCACGAACATTGACTGAAATAGAAATGACAGAACCGAGAGCATATCGGGATCGCGGATCAATGGTCCGCTCAAAGTCATGAATGGCAACGGCACGAGTGCTGCCACGGCAAGCTGATAAAGCAACGTCTTCTCAGGCGCAGCACTTGCAAGCTTCGACCGCTTAATGACGAGTGTAGTCATTCCCCAAAGCATACCGGAAATCAGTGCGAGCAGATCGCCGTAGACCGCATTGGGGCCGGGACGGCTGATATGATCTGAAAAGACCACGAAAACACCAAGAAACGCCACGCACATGCCTATGAAGGCACGCATGGACATTCGTTCGCCCAAAAGAAAATGACTGCCGATGGCTACCCAGAACGGCATGACATTCATCATCAGCGTGACACGTCCCACACTGGTCAGTTCCATCGCCAGAAAGATCAGAACAAATTCGACACCAAAAAGAAGACCGGCCAGAATACCCGGCTTCAGTGTGCCATCACGGCCAAACAGCGGAATGCGCTTCCAGTAACACCAGAGAAAAACGCAAAGGCCGCCTAAAGCTGCACGACCTGCGGCCATGAGCATGGGATTAAAGCCGCGATTGCCTATCTTGATGGCAACCTGGTTAAGCCCCCAGGTGAACATGATGAACATGACGAGGGCAATTGCCAGCCCGTCGAACGACACCCGGCCCTGAACCGATCCTCCCCCCGTAGCCGACATCTTTATTCTTCCGCGTCTGCCTCATCAAAGCCAAGCAAGTTCCACGACTGCACCATATGCGGTGGCAGCGGTGCCGTGACATCAATGGTGCCACCCGATGGATTTGGGATGCGAATGCGGCGGGCGTGAAGGTGCAATTTCTTCTGAATGCCGCCCGGGAACTCCCAGTTCTGGTCAGCTTCAAAATACTTTGGATCGCCGATGATTGGATGACCGATATGCGCTGCATGAACGCGCAGCTGATGAGTGCGGCCCGTGTAAGGCTCCATTTCCAACCACGTCAGGTTGTTACCGACCTTCTCGATGATCCTGTAATAAGAGACGGCATGATCGGAATCCGGTTCACCATGCTGGCAAACGCGCATCTTATCGCCATCCGGCGTTTGTTCTTTGACCAACCAAGTTGAAATCTTGTCTTCGCGCTTGCGTGGAACGCCCTTCACAAGTGCCCAGTAGGTTTTCTTGGTGTCACGTTCGCGGAATGCAGCGGTCAGAGCCTGTGCAGCACCGCGTGTCTTTGCAACAACAAGGCAGCCCGAAGTATCTCGGTCAATACGATGTACGAGGCGAGGCTTTTCACCCTTCTTATTGCGCCATGCTTCAAGCATACCGTCCACATGACGGACAAGGCCGGAACCGCCCTGCACTGCCAGACCCGCAGGCTTATTGAAAACAAAGACCTTCGCGTCTTCATAAATCAACATCTGCTTGAGGACATCACCATCTTCCTGACTGCGAATGGTGCGCGCAGTTACAGGACCGGTGGCCTTCTCATCAACGCCCAATGGCGGAATACGGACCGACTGGCCTGCCTGCAGACGTGTATCTGCCTTTACGCGACCGCCATCCACGCGAACCTGTCCGGAACGCAGCAGTTTCTGCAGGTGTCCGAACCCAAGTCCGGGAAAATGGACCTTGAACCAGCGATCAAGACGCATACCCGTCTCGTCTGCAGCCACATTCTTTTGTTCAACGCCTGCCATGGAAAACCCGATCAATACTTCTTAGGGGCACGAGCTTCGCGTGCCTGTCTCTGGTGCGTCTTACAGGCCGTAACCGTGAGCCGGTCGCCGGAATGCGCTTTAAATCTGTCAATAGACGCGCCAAGGCCGGATTGCTAGGCATAATCGACGAAAACAACAATCTGCCACTGTAACAAAACTGCCTTAGACTCTTCACGGTCGGTTACATCTATTTTTAATTTATGGTCAACCTTGACACCCAATCGCCACTTCTTGCCGTCATTGCATATTGATAGAACAACGGGACTGCACCATTTAGTCCAGTGAAATAGAACGAGCGGGAGTCCGAAGGTGTCATTGCTCAAAATCTACTGGCGTGCCATGGAATATCTTGCGGCTGAGAAAGCCGCAACCATAACCATGTGTATAGCAAGCGTATTGGTTGCCCTTGTCATGCTGGCCGAACCGATCCTTTTCGGTCGGGTAATTCAGGCTATCTCCGACAAGGGAGATATCGTTACGCAGCTCGCCATGTGGGCCGCTCTTGGCGGGTTTAACATCATTGCAGCAGTCTTCGTTGCGCGTGGGGCTGACCGCCTCGCCCATCGTCGCCGTCTGGGCGTGATGATAGACTCCTATGAGCGCATCATCACCATGCCACTTTCCTGGCACCAGAAGCGCGGTACGTCGAATGCACTGCATACGCTGATCCGCGCGACAGACTCGCTCTTCACTCTCTGGCTTGAATTCATGCGTCAGCACTTGACCACGATTGTGGCTCTGGGCGCGCTTATTCCGGTTGCAATGAGCATGGACCTTCGCATGTCCATGGTTCTTATCGTGCTCGGCGTCATCTATGTGATGATTGGCCAGCTCGTCATGCGTAAGACTAAAGATGGCCAGACCGCCGTTGAAAAGCATCACCACAAGCTGTTCGAGCATGTGAGCGACACGATCAGCAATGTTTCGGTGGTGCAGAGCTATAACCGCATTGCCTCTGAAACGCAGGCCCTGCGTACCTATGCCAAAAACCTCGAAAACGTCCAGTTCCCGGTTCTCAACTGGTGGGCCCTCGCCAGCGGTCTTAACCGTATGGCCTCGACCTTCTCGATGGTTATCGTGCTTTTGCTTGGCGCATATTTTGTGACCAAGGGTCAGATGCGCGTTGGTGACGTGATTGCCTTTATCGGCTTTGCGCAGCTGATGATCGGTCGTCTTGACCAGATCAGCGCCTTCATCAACCAGACTGTGACCGCCCGTGCCAAGCTTGAAGAATTCTTCGAGATGGAAGACGCGACGGCCGACCGTCAGGAACCGCAAGGCGCAACCGATCTTGAAAACGTCAAGGGTGGCATTGTGTTCGACAATGTGACCTTCGAATTCCCGAATTCGGGTCAGGGCGTCTATGACGTTTCGTTTGAAGTGAAACCGGGACAGACCGTCGCTATTGTTGGTCCTACAGGTGCCGGTAAGACCACACTGATCAATATCCTTCAGCGCGTGTTCGATCCTGCCGCTGGTCGCATCCTGATTGATGGCACCGATACACGTACTGTCAGCCGTCGTTCGCTACGCCATGCCATTGCAACCGTGTTTCAAGATGCCGGTCTGTTCAATCGTTCGGTTGAAGAAAACATCCGCGTCGGTAATGAAGATGCGTCTCATGAAATGGTTCATGCTGCTGCCAAGGCTGCTGCTGCCCACGACTTCATTCTTGCGAAGGGCAATGGCTACGATACAGTGGTCGGTGAACGTGGTTCGCAGCTTTCGGGTGGTGAACGTCAGCGTCTGGCGATTGCCCGCGCTATCCTGAAAGATTCACCAATCCTGGTACTCGACGAGGCGACCAGTGCGCTTGACGTCGAGACAGAAGAAAAGGTCAAACAGGCTGTTGATGATCTAAGCCAGAACCGCACGACCTTCATTATCGCGCACCGTCTGTCGACCGTCCGTTCTGCCGATATTGTCTTGTTCATGGACAAAGGTCATCTGGTCGAACGCGGCAGCTTCGATGAACTGGCTGCGCGTGGTGGCCGCTTCTCCGACCTGCTTCGTGCTGGCGGTCTGCAGCTTGAAGACAAATCTGAAAAGGCTCAGAACGGAGAAGCTGAAGAAAGCAATGTGATGCCATTCCCGGTTAAGGGCTCTGTTGCCTGATACCGTTGCGTATCAATGAAAAAAGCCCGCTGCGAAATTCGCAGCGGGCTTTTTCTTTCTAAAGAGGCACTTCAAATCGCAAGCCGTCATAGCCGGGTTCTACGTGATCAGGCGTGTCCCGCATAACCGTGTCGTAATCGAGCGGCACATGCATATGGGTCAGAATTGCGCGTTTTGGTCCGAAGAATTCGATCCATTCCAACGCCTGTTCTAACGAGAAATGGCTTGGATGCGGGCGATATTGCAGCGCACCAATAATCAGCACATCGGCATGGCGGATATATTTCAGGCTCTCATCCGGGAACGCACTGACATCCGTGCAGTAAGCGACATTGCCAATGCGGAAGCCAAGCGATTCAATATCGCCATGCACCTGCATAAATGGCTCAAAGCGGATCGAGCCGCCCGCCCCCCTGATCGAGAATGCTGTTTCTGCCATAATATCATGCATCGAAAGGATCGGCGGATAACTCGATCCCACTGGCGTCTCAAAACAATAGCCGAAGGCTTCAAACAGGCGGTTGCGTGTCAGCCGGTTGGCATACACATCCATCAATCGCCGGTTTTCAACGACATAGGTTCGTAAGTCATCGATGCCGTGGATATGGTCGGCATGGGGATGCGTGTAAACAGCAGCGTCAAGCGACGGCACGTTGGCATCAATCATCTGGTCCCGGAAATCCGGGCCCGTGTCGATGACAACGACCGTGCTGTTCCCGTCGGCGTCGAACCGTTCAACAAGCAAAGCCGCGCGGCGGCGCTTGTTCTTTGGATTCTCAGGATCGCAATTGCCCCAATCACCGTTGATGCGTGGCACACCGGGAGACGAACCGCACCCGAGAATTGTGAAACGCAGACAATTGCGAGGCGATACCACGATGATTATTCCCCGGCAGGCTTTGGCATTTTGGAGAAAAGCCGGAAGACATTTTCGCTGGTAATGTCAGCGATTTCTTCGCGGCTTACACCAATCGTTTCAGCCAACACGGCTGCTGTGTGCTGCACGAATGAAGGCTCATTGCGCTGGCCGCGATGCGGCATAGGCGCAAGATAAGGCGCATCAGTCTCAACCAGCAAACGGTCACGCGGAACAATCTGTGCTATTTCGCGAATATCAGCCGAGTTCTTAAAAGTCAGAATGCCCGAGAATGACACGTAGCCGCCCAGCTCGACGCCCTTTTCGGCCAGAGCGCGTCCTGACGAAAAGCAATGCAGGATGAAGGGAAATGCACCCTTCGCTGTCTCAGATTCCAGAATGTCAGCCATGTCCTGATCCGCGCTGCGTGCGTGGATCACAAGTGGCAACTGCGTACGACGTGCAGCTTCAATATGCACGAGGAAGCCCTGACGTTGGGCTTCTGGCGGCGCATAATCATAATGATAATCAAGCCCCGCCTCGCCTATGGCGACAACTTTCGGATGCTCTGCCAGCCGCACGAGATCGTCGGCAGTAACATCCAGCTCTTCATGTGCGTTGTTCGGATGCGTACCAACCGAACAATAGACTGAATCATATTTCTCGGTCAGTGCGAGGATCGTATCGAACTTGCGCACTCGCGTTGAAATCGTGACCATGCGTTTGATGCCGGCGTCGAGCGCGCGGCTTACAATAGCGTCGCGCTCGGGCTCGAAGTCCGCAAAGTCGAGATGGCAGTGACTATCAACCAGCATATTCAGCTCAGTTCTGTTCTTCCGCTTCCACATAGCGCGGGAAAACCGGCTGCGGTGCAGGCAGCTCTGCGCCACCGACAAGCGGATGTGCGCTTACGTCAGAGAACTGACGCTGATCTGCCGGGATTGCCAGAGTATCGAGCAGCTTTTCTGCCGACTGCGGAATGAAAGGCTGAACCATGATGCCAACGCGGCGGATCACTTCTGCCGTCACATAGAGCACTGTGCCCATCCGTTCCATGTCAGTCTTGCGCAGCGCCCAAGGCTCCTGCCCCGCAAAATAGCGGTTTGCTTCCGCAACAACGGCAAAGATAGCCCCGAGGGCGATGTGCAATGCCTGATCGCCGACAGCTTTCCGCGCGGTTTCCAATGCAGCATCAGCCTGATCGAGAATGGCTTTGTCAGCATCTGAGAATGCACCAGGAACCGGAACCTTGCCTTCGCAGTTCTTTGCAATCATCGACAGCGAACGTTGTGCGAGGTTGCCAAGATCATTGGCGAGATCGGCATTGGTGCGGTTGACGATTGCATCGTGACTGTAGCTGCCATCCTGACCGAACGGCACTTCACGCATCAGGAAGTAACGCAGCTGATCAAGGCCGTAGCGCTGGACCAGTTCAAACGGATCGATGACATTGCCGAGAGACTTCGACATTTTTTCACCGCGGTTGAACAGGAAGCCATGCGCGAATACGCGCTTTGGCAGGGGAACGCCCGCCGACATCAGGAATGCAGGCCAGTAAACCGCATGGAAACGCGAAATATCCTTGCCGATAATATGCGCATCCGCAGGCCAGTAAGCCCACTTCTCGTCAGTCGTATCAGGATAGCCGAGTGCGGTAATGTAATT
The DNA here is from genome assembly GCF_040369775.1 of Brucella sp. NBRC 12953. Lineage (NCBI taxonomy): Bacteria > Pseudomonadati > Pseudomonadota > Alphaproteobacteria > Hyphomicrobiales > Brucellaceae > Brucella > Brucella sp. NBRC 12953. Next base: position 542,401 of record NZ_BAABSV010000001.1, on the reverse strand, counting down.
GGTCAGCGCATCGACCCACACATACATGACATGCTTTTCATCGCCCGGAACAGGAATACCCCAGTCGAACGTCGTGCGCGAAATTGACAGATCCTTCAGGCCCGACTTTACGAAGCTAACGATCTCGTTGCGACGCTCCGTAGGCATAATGAAGCCGGGATTGTTTTCATAGAGTTCAAGGAGCTTGTCCTGATAATTCGACAGGCGGAAGAAATAGCTTTCTTCTTCAACCCATTCGACCGGCGTGCCCTGTGGACCGTAGCGAACATTGTCCGCACGCAACTCAGTTTCTTCTTCGCCGTAATAGGCTTCATCACGAACTGAATACCAGCCCGCATAACCGCCCTTATAAATATCGCCATTGGCCGACATTGCCTGCCAGATTGCCTGGCTGGCCTTGTAGTGGCGTTCTTCCGAGGTGCGGATATAATCGTCGTGCGAGCTGTTCAGAAACTCACCCATGCGCTGGAAAGCAGCCGTGTTGCGATCTGCGAGTTCGCGGGGCGTGATGCCTTCCTTGCGCGCGCTCTGCAACATCTTGATGCCGTGTTCATCCGAGCCGGTCAGGAAGTGAACATCCTTACCATCCAGACGCTGAAAACGCGCCATGGCATCGGTCGCAATCAACTCATAAGCATGGCCGATATGCGGCTTGCCATTCGGGTAAGCAATCGCGGTGGTGATGTAGAATTTTTCGCGGCTCATCAGAAATCCGGCTTCTTCAAGTGTGATGTTTAAAAAACGTTAGCGGTGACATAACGCAACTAAGTCGGCATGTCACGTAAGCGGAGGCACGCCAGATCGAAAAGCACGATGCGTTTTTTCCAAAAGGATCATAACGGCCTGCTTGCGGTCGAGATTATAGGTCTCGGCATTGAAAATTTCGCGTGTCAGTTCGCTCCAGTAGCGTGACCACTGATCGGCTTCGCGCAGTTGGCCCGAATCTGCATAGCGGCGAGCTTCATCGGCGATCCGGCTCATGAGATAATCGCGGAACAGCTCATACTGAACCTCCGCCTCACGGCCATTGAGAACACCTGATAGCGCCTGTGCTTTCGGCAGGTCGAAATTCTGCCCTTGCAAGATTGCATCAACCGTATCGGATATTTCCAGCCCACCATGCGCCACAAGCAGCAACGCCTTGCGCACGCTGCCTTCTGAACGCGTGAGCAACGCTGGCGTGATGTCACCCGCATCAAGGCCAACACTTGGCCCTATATGTTCCAATGCATTGGTGAGTGGTTCATCCGCAAGTGGCTTGAACTGGATGCTCTGGCAGCGTGAACGGATCGTCGGCAATAACCGTCCCGACGAATGCGAAATCAGAATGAAGATTGCGCGGGCTGGCGGCTCTTCCAGCGTTTTGAGAAGCGCATTGGCAGCGTTGCGGTTCATGTCGTCGGCGGGGTCGACAATCACAATACGCCATGCGCCGTCAGATGCCGTGCGGGTCAGAAAATGGGTAACACGGCGAATTTCTTCAACGGGAATACCGGTTTTAAACTTGCCCGTCTTCTGATCAAAGGGGCGGTTGATATGCAGCACAGCTGGATGCATACCGCCTGCGATCTGTCGCCAGAGTGGCTTACTGAAATCAGGTACGCCTATAGTTTCAGGGGCAAGTGCCTGATCTGCATGGGCCAGCATATGGCCTGCCAGATGAAAGCTCAGCGTCGCCTTGCCAATACCCTGCTCGCCCTCAAAAAGCAGCGCATGATGCATACGGCCTTCGCGATAGGCTTGCGCGAGAAAAGCTGCGATTTCACTATGGCCGGTGAGATAATCGCTTGCCGACGGTTCGGCGACACCCTCAATGGAATCATGGGCTTTTGGGACATCGAGTTCTTCGATCACAGAAGACCTCTTTTCTTCAAAATTTCATCAGCGATGGCGATGATGTCGGCAGAAATTACATCTTGAGCGCGGTCCGCATCGACGACCCTGCAGCGGTCGGGTTCAGCTTTTGCAATGGCAAGAAACGCCTGACGGCGCGCTTCATGCACAGCAATCGCTTCTTTCTCGAAACGGTCCGCCTCGTCAGCCCCTCGCCGCCTATTGGCTCGTGAAAGACCTTTTTCCGCAGGAATATCGAGCATGATCGTGAGATCAGGCATGGCGCCGTCAATGGCGATACGCTCGATCGCCGCCATATAGGTGGCATTGAGATTGCCTGTAACACCCTGATAGGCGCGGCTCGAATCGATGAAGCGGTCGCAAAGCACAATGCGGTTTTCAGCAAGCGCAGGACGGATCAGCTGATCAACATGATCGGCACGCGCGGCGGCAAACAGCAATGCTTCCATGGCCGGACCATAGTTTTCGGCATTACCGCTCAGAATCACATGGCGAACAGCCTCTGCACCCGCAGAACCACCGGGTTCGCGTGTTATCAATGGATCAAGCCCAAGAGCGCGCAAATGCTCTGCCAGCAAGGCGATTTGGGTTGATTTACCCGCGCCTTCCCCACCCTCGAATGTAATGAATAATCCGGTCAAATTGACTTCCGCAAACTGAATTATCGCCTGTTCAGGCTCTTAATCTATTTAACGGCGTTTATTCACAAGGTCGAGTATCTGGACCGCTTTTCGATCTGATTACATCAGATCAGCACGCCAGATATCTCTTCTAACGCGCATCACATCCGAAAACCGGTGCGCACTTTTCAGGAAGCGCGTTAAAGATACTTCCTCAACCAACCGGTTGAGAGTTCCATGACTGCGCCCATCGCTCGCTGCGATAGCGTACCAACAGGTACTTCCTGCGCCGTGTAAAGTGGCATTTGCTGAACGACATTGCCATTCAGTTCAAACTGCAGCGTCCCGACCTCCGTGTCTGCCAAAACAGGCGCACTGAGCGGTCCCTGATATGTAATACGCGCTTTCAGCTTGTCGCGCCCTTCCTTGGGGAGCAACAATTCAACGTCAGCATTCACTTTCAGCGGAACACTGGACGCCGAACCACCAAAAACCTGCGCCGTGCTGATCTCTTCATTAGCCGCATAAATATCGACGGTATCGAACGAAGTCATGCCCCACTGAATGAGCTTTTTGGCCTCTTCTTCACGCTCTTTAATGCTTGTTAGACCACTCATCGCCAGGAAAAGCCGACGCCCGTTCTGTTCGGCCGATCCAACAAGCGCATAACCGGACGCTTCAGTGTAACCCGTTCCCATGCCATCAGCACCGATATCGAGCCGCAAAAGCGGGTTTCGATTGCGCTGCATGATCTTGTTCCAGGTAAACGCTTCTTGCGCGTAATATTTATAGCGTTCCGGATGAGCGCTGTGGATGTGGCGCGCGAGTTTTATCAGGTCCGACAGCGTCACCGTTTGTCCAGGAGCGGGTAATCCGGTGGAGTTCACGAAATTCGAGCTAGTCAAACCAAGCTCTTTCGCACGCTCATTCATTGCTTGAGCAAAAGCACCTTCACTACCAGACAGGCCTTCGGCGAGAATGATGGCGCCATCATTGGCCGCCTGCACGATCATGCCCTGAAGAAGATCGGCAACGGTCGGGGTGGATTTGATGGCAGCAAACATGGTCGATGTGCCGGACGGCGCCCCGCCGGTACGCCAGGCATATTCAGTAACCGGATAGGTGGTTTCGAGTGTCGTTTTGCCTTTTTCAAGCGCCTCAAAGACAACTTCCGCTGTCATCAGCTTGGCAAGTGATGCCGGTGGGACTTTCATATCCGGATTTTTTGAAAGAAGAACTGTGCCGCTCTTGTCGTCTAACAAAAGCACATGTGGCGCTTTCGTTGCAAAGCCTGCCTGCACCGTCTGCGCATAGCTCGGTGCGGCTATTAAAACGGCAGCGGCAACCGCCGATGCAAGCTTTATGCTTATCGAGAAACGCCCCATCTTACACCCGTCATGCTTCTTCTTTGACGAAGCTAAGCGGCGTTTCTGGCCGAAATCAGTCCGCACGAACGACAAAGGCGTCGGTCGCTCCAGCCTTCCATGCAGCGCGAAGCAGATCGTCGTTATTGCCCTTTTCGGCAAAAGCTGTCAGCTCGTAAATATCACCCTGCTCTGTCGGTATTTTTGTGCGCGTAACGCGCGCAGAGCGAGGCAGAGATTTTTCGAGCTTCATCGCATCTTCCAGCGAGTTAAACATGCCGATTTCGACATATTCACGCTGATCTTCCGTATTGCGACGCTTCCATGCATCGGAAACAGCGTTTGCTGTCAGGATGCTGCCATAGGTACGCTCTTCTGCATAGGCTGATGCAGCCAGGCGATCCGACGCATAGCCAAGACCGCCAATACGCGCTGCTGTGGCGACGCCAAAGCTGCCAGCCGGACGCTGTGATGGAACTGGAACGTTGGCAGGAAGCAACGGCAATTCACCATCGCCATAAGCGGGATTAACTTCAAATGGCGAAGACTGTGGAACCGGCATGGCTGCAATACCCGCAGGTGTTGGTGTCGGCGCATTCATGGCCATCATGACGCCCGTGGCTGGCTGTCCGATAGGATCGCCATTGCCTGAACGGTAAGACGCCATCAGATAAGCATCATCCTGCCCATCAAGTGGCGCACGCCCAACATATTCAACCTTCACATCAGCGGTACCATGATGCTGATAATCCAGCATTTCGGCAGCCTTCTGCGACAGATCGATAACGCGATCACGCTCGAATGGCCCACGATCATTCACGCGAACAATGATGGAGCTGCCATTGAAAGTGTTGGTGACACGCGCATAACTTGGCAGCGGCATTGTTGGATGCGCTGCCGTCAGATGCGTCATGTCGTAGATTTCGCCATTGGCGGTCAGACGGCCATGAAAAGCGCTGCCATACCAAGAGGCGCGGCCTGTCGAGGCGTAGTTCTTGTTTTCTTTTGGATAATACCAACGGCCTTTGACCTGATAGGGTTGACCGATCTGGTTGCGCCCACCGCCGCGAGGCAGAGGCTTCCCTTGAACATTGGTAACGCGAGGGCTGGCTTTGACGCCATATTTGGATTCGGCAAAATATTCTTTGGGGTGCTTTTTCTTCGATGACTTCGGTTGAGGGGCGCTTGCACAACCCGCGAGCGCCACGGCTAATGCCATGAATGTCAACATTGCAGTCGATCCGCGTTTTTCACGCTTAATCGATAGCCCTACGTTTCCAGCACGGTTTTGCCACCGGTTCGAACTCATACGCCACACGCCCGCAACTCTACACACGACCAGTCGATCGAAAATATCTATTAGGAATTAGTGATGTCACCGAATTATTGACGGATCATTAAAGCTTTTGCAAATCCCACAATTGAGTCGTTGTGGATGGTTAAATATCTGTCTCAACGAACAGGGAACTTTGGTGCTTCTAGCGCGTTGATTTTTCAACATGAAGGAGAAATAAAATGTTCCGTGCACTTATCCTTTGGCTTCTTGGCGTGCCTTTTATTGTAGTGCTGTTTATCTGGTACTTTTTCTTCTAGTCCGGGAACAATCCCGGAGTTGAGCCGTTACTTATACGGCTCTTATGACCTCCGAGCCAGTCACCTAACGTCATGAATTGGGCCCGTTCCATGAGAGCGGGCCATTTTTTATCTCATCTTAAAACGATGCTGGCCGGTATGCTTCTATTGCTTTGCGGTGCAGGCGGAAATGAGCCGGCGTCCAGGTCGAGAGCTCGCCATCGGTATTCACTGGGCGTGGTTTTTTGGTGCGTATGATGACTTCCGTCGTAGGGAATGCACGCACATCATCCCATTTGGACTGGGTACCCTGTCGAAGACTTGGCAGAAGCCGCAACAGCTTCCACCAATGATCGACTTCGAGGCTATAAAAATCGAGCTTTCCATCGTCAATGGCTGCATCTTTTTCGACAGCCATGCCGCCGCCGTAAAACTTGCCATTTCCAACCGACACCTGAAGCGTCTTTATCTTTTCGGTTATGCCGTCATGTTCAAGATAGGCCGTGAAAAGCTCGGATCTCATCAGAATACGGCTAGCGGCGATGGCATAGCCAAGCTTGCCCCATTTCTTCTTGGCATCGGCACTGAGTTTTTGCGCCAATTCAGCACTAAAACCGATGCTTGCGACGTTGAAGTAGAGATGACCGTTGACCTCGCCCAGATCGATGGGGAGTTGCTGATAATTCAGTAATTGGCGCGTGGCTTCCGTTGGGTCTGCGGGGATGCCAATCGTACGAGCAAAGTCATTCGCGGTACCTAAGGGCAGAATAGCCAGTGGCAGTTTCGTTTCCATAAGTCCTTTTGCGGCTGCATTGAGTGTACCGTCGCCTCCGCCGACAATCACCAAATCAACATCGCGATTGCCAAGAATGACATCTGAAATTGTTTCGTCGCTTTTTGCAGTCTTCTCTACCAGTGATATCCCGCCTCGCTCCAGAATCGCGCGCATATCAGCGCTGAACCCTTTACCATTTCGGGCTTTCGGGTTGACGATCAGCAATGCTCGGCGCTTGGAAGCTATGGCCATAAACTACCCATTGAATATTCAAGTTGAATTATCGAACACCGGAAATGGCGATGGATTCTCGGATATCAATGGGGAAACGAGATGAATTCTTTTTACGGCTTTTAATGAATGCACCAGGATTAAACTGAGTGTCGCGAATACCATCAATTTCAATTATGAAAACGCTCTGACTTGATGTTACCTTATCACCACGGCGGGCGGGTATGATGTAATGGTAGCTTGTCAGCTTCCCAAGCTGAATGCGCGGGTTCGATTCCCGCTACCCGCTCCAATGTAACTCACTTGCTATTGGATGGAGATTGCAATGGCACGGTTAACACTCATGCTCGGCGCAGTTTCTTTATTGGCTGCGACCCATGTATCCTATGCGGCGCTTGCACCAAATTTTCAGCGCGCAAAAGAACTGAACGCTGTTATTGAAGCGGTTGCACAAGCCATTCCGAATTACCCGATCAGCAAGGTCATCTATCAAAAAGAAGATCAGTATCAGGTGATTGCTGGCCCTTGTTCCGTAAGAGCGACGATCGTTTCAAAGTCTATGAAAAATGGGATGGTCGGTCCGCGCCAGTTTGATGTGAAGTTGGGACAATCTCGTTGTCGCTGACATCACCCGCAATTTCTAATTAGCAATTGCTTGCATTTCTTCCTGTTTCCGGCTTCATGGGTTTGTTGAATTTTAAACTCATGTTTGGAGAAACTAATGGCAGAAACCAGCTCGCTCAACAAATATCAACCTCATGCCATTGGCATACTTCGTATTGTGACGGCATTGCTTTATATCGAGCATGGCACGCAGAAAGCATTCAGTTTTCCTATTGCCGGCCCTGATAGCCTGTCTGCATTGCAAATCGCATCAGCCTTGCTGGAGGTTGTTGGCGGCGCGTTGATCTTGCTGGGCTGGTTCACCCGTCCTGTCGCCTTCATCCTATCGGGTCATATGGCTTTTGCCTATTTCATGGCGCATTTTCCGAAAAGCTTCTTCCCAGTTGCGAATGGTGGCGATGCGGCAATTCTGTTCTGCTTCGTATTCCTGACGCTCGTCGCAACTGGCGCTGGCGCATTTTCGGTCGATAATCGTAACCGTTGATCGAAATCATTTCCTTAAGGCGGTCTATCTGACAGCTTCAGATCACATACAGTTTTCTTGTATGTGATCTGAACAATGCGGATGATCAAAAAATGAAAATACTCTTGATCGCCCTGGCCATAGCGGCCTTCCTCGTGTTTGGCTGCTTTCTGCAGACACACTTCGGCTCGTGGCAATAAGAGATCCAGCTAAGCGTATCCTTGATTAGTGAATTTGCGGCCTTACCTAGAGGTTGTAACGATCAAAGGAGTTCTTCATGCGCACCATGCTTGCAGCCATTCTTCTCACTGCGACTTCCGTCGGCGCTTTTGCAGCCGCGCCAGAAGGCGCAAAGCTATCCGAGATAATCGCCAAAATCGAGCAAACAGCCGATGTGCAATATATTGATGAAGTCGATTGGAATGATCGCGGTTATTATGAAATCGAATATTTTATGAAGAATGGGGCAAAGGTCGAAATCAAGATCGATCCCAAAACAGGCGAATCTGTTCGATAAAACGAATCTCCAGCAGGCGGCACATTAGTCAGATGTGCCGCTTCTTAGTGAAACCGCCATTTGATACGCTTTTTTAACCGCTGAAATGCTCCCATTCCTCCATCTTTTCCACAAGATCAGCCTTAAATTAGAATTATCCGAATTTTTTTATGGTCTTACGCATAGAAACGATTGACGCTGATCCCGTTCCCGCATACATGAGCACCGTTCCTGATCGAAAGCATCGGAACAATGCGCGGGTGTAGCTCAGTTGGTTAGAGTGCCGGCCTGTCACGCCGGAGGTCGCGGGTTCGAGCCCCGTCACTCGCGCCATTCCTCTCTTAGATAGAGGAATGTTCAGGGACAAAGTTTGCTTCCCTATCAATTAGATAGTTAAATTAGATAATGTAAACGCAGAGCGGAAGCTTTGCGTGTTTTCTTTGTTTTCGGACGAACGAAAAATGGCGAGCCTCGCGACCCGCCATTTAATCAAAACGTCTTATTCCTGCGTAAGGTTCAACATCGGAATGGCGCCGTTCGGCAGCATTGTCGTCGGAAGTTGTCCGTTCCACTTTTCGGCCTGTGTGAGCGAAACCAGACCCGGGTTATCGCGCAATGCATCACCACGCGCCTTGATGGCCTGAGCCTCAGCGTCACCTTTCAGACGAATGGCTTCTGCATCAGCTTGTGCCTGAAGCCTCACAGAATCAGCCTGCGCCTGCGCATCTGCACGACGGGCGTCAGCCTGCGCATTAGCCTGCGTCACGGTAATTTCCGCCTGCACCTTTTCACGTTCTGCATTCTGACGCAGACGCTGAACTTCGACCTCAGCAAGCATACGCTGCTCAATACTAGCCTCGTAGGCATCAGAGAAATCAATATTCTCGATCTGCACGCTATCGATGATGACCGGACCGCTTACGCTTTTCTGGATAGCGTCTGCGATTTCCTGATTAAGGCGACCGCGCTCCTGAATGGCTGTTACAGCTGCGAAGCGACCGAATACAGTCTTGCTTTCCTCGAACACGCGCCGTTCAACCAAACGCGACAGAAGTCCATCTTCACCGCCATAGGTGGCGTAAACTTCTTCAACGCGGTCCGGCGGAATACGATAGTTGACCGAGAGGTTCATCGTTGCTGGTTGCTGGTCCCGGCTATAGGCCTCCATGCCGTTATAGATAGCTGCCTTGGATTGAACCGAAACGCGAACGACGGAATCTATCAATGGAATTTTGAAACCAAGCCCCGGCTGTGCAACGCCGGCCACGGCTCCATAACGCAGAATGACGCCACGTTCCCCCTCGTCGACAGTATACCAGGACCCCAGAACGACACTCAAAATGGCTAAGCCGATAAATGCGGCAATAGCAGTTGGAATATGACGCATATCATCTCCTGTTACGCTTAATTAATAAGTGCTCAATAAGCGCAAAACTCAGAGAATTGAAAACAAAACGAAGCTTAATGTTTGAGTATCGACAACTATTTTGATCTTACTAGATCTATTCTAATCAAGCAGAACCGATATTAACAAAATTATCAGAAATGCGGCGCGGAAGCACCTCGTACATAATGCTCCGGAATATTGTTAAATCTGTACACACTATGTGATTCAAATATTATTTCCCTCTTATATTCAGCCGGTTATAGGGAGTTGTCTAATATAACTTTGACTAGTCACGAGGAAAGAACAATGAAAGCATACCTTCTCGCAATCGCTGTTGTGATGGCCGCTGCTTCACCTTCGCTCGCCTGCACAGCTGAAGACGTTACTGCAAAAGCGACAGAATTTTCTACAAAGATGCAGGAACTGGCAGCAAAGGACCCTCAGAAAGCAGCTGAAGTTGCTCAGAAGCTTTCCGGCGCGCAGTCGCAGCTCGCTTCTGATCCAACGAGCGCATGCAAAGTCTATGATGATATGATTGCTGAACTAAAGTAATTATCTGAATGGCGGCGTTCGAAATATGGATGCCGCCATTATCCTGAAAGCTAGAAAGTTAACTGCACATCCAGTGCCTTTTCGCACTCGGTCAAATCCGCGCCAAACTTGGTCAAAGTGGCTTCGTAGTCAGGCTCTTGCGTGCTGTCGCTTTTAATGTAGCCAGCAATTGTATCAATAATATCTTGAAGCGAGCTGGCTGCCGTATCGCACATTTTATAGGTTTGATAGCCAGCCTGATCTGTACTGTTCTGCGCTATCTCCCGCCACTCCGATTGCGCTTTTGCAACAGGTACTTTTACCTTGTCTTCCATCTCGACACCGAGAGCTTTTGATCGCCCTTCGGAATTTTCGCCCAGTTCGATATAGGTATAAAGCCCATCGACCACGGTTTTTCTAAGTTGAAGCGAATCCGTTTTTGCATCGGCAAGCGCCGGAGAAACCATCAGAAAAGCCATCACGCTGGTTAGGGCTGCTTTGCTGGATAAGCGCACGTCGAACTCCTGCTAAAATACGTTGGGCTTCTTAAAGCATACTAGATTGGAAGCCGGAACCCGTTTTGCAGGATGTATTCGCAGTTCTGCTCATCACCTACTTTCAGTTCTTTACGGAAAATAGCGACATAATCGGCTGATTCAGTCGATTTCAAAGATGTGGATTATTCCATATTCGTTGTTTAATGCCAGCTGCAGAGAGCCGGCATTAAACGGTGGCTTCAACCACGCTTTTTGGCGCGAGACAGGCCGAAAAGCCCTGAAATAAGCAGTGCTACGCCCACACCCATGATACCGTAACCAAGAGCGCCAGAGCCGATCTCGGACTGGTTGGCCGACGCAATGGCCGCGGCTGTATCAGACGCACCAGAGTCATTTACCCGTGCATCAATCATCGCAACGACGCCCGGTTCATTGCATTTGGATATAAATGTTTGTTGGGCTTCAGCGCTATCTTTGTAGAGGTTCTTGACGTTTTCCTCACAGCGCGACTGATCGGCCGGTGAAACACCCGATCCGCTGGACTGGAGATAAAACCCGCCACCCAAGAGTATTACTCCTACCACAGCCATAACGGCTGGAGCACCCGCCACACTTTTCTTAGCCATATTACCTTACCCTCTTAAAGTTGGGCGTAATAAAACCTGAGTCTTCTAATGAGACAAGGCACGAGCGCTCTTGGAGCAACAATAAGAATTAGGAAAGTTAAAAGTAACAGTGTCAGCGCAACGAAACTCGTAACGAATCTTTGTAGGCTAGATCCAAACGCGAATTTAACATTTGACCAGAAGGTTCAATGAACCTGTGAGCATCACCTAAATTTACGCTAAGTCATTGATTATATGGCGCACCCGACAGGATTCGAACCTGTGACCTCTGCCTTCGGAGGGCAGCACTCTATCCAGCTGAGCTACGGGTGCATTGCCGGGAGGCGTGATCGCCTCAATCTAGGCGTTTCTAGCTGAACCACGTCTCTGCATCAATGGTCTATTTGGCAAAATGACCACTAAAAACCGCATGTTCCACCAGAGATCAAATGCAAGCGCTTTACGCACTTTAACGCGGGAACGAAACCATAACGCCATAGAGCTCCTGCAGCTTTGCTTTAACAGCGGGTGAGTTCTGATAAATCTCGATGAACTTCTTTAATCGAACATCATCTCGCAATTCCGGACGTGTGACGAACTGAAAGGCATAGATCGGTTCGTTCTCGAAGATCAGTCCTGATGACACTTCCAGCCCTGCGAGTTTTGCAAAAGTGGGATAGGTTGCCGCAGCATCCACCTCGTCCAGTAATCGCGCGATTTGTGGTCCGTCCAGTTGCACGATCTTGAGCGGTTTCTTCCAGATAACAACATCTTCGAGGCTCGCACGGTGGTCTGTGCCTGGCTTCAACTCCAGAAAGCTCGCCTTCTGCAGAAGAAGAAGCGACCGGCCGGTATTGATCACATCGCCTGAAAACGCGATCTGCGCATTATCCGGAAGATCTTCGAGCTTTGAATATTTCTTCGAGTAAAGCCCGAATGGCGTGCTGAAAGCAGGTGCTATGGGCACGAGTCCGTTTCCAGTCTTGGAGTTGGTGTAATCCAGATAGGGAATATGTTGAAAAAGATTGGCGTCAACAGTCTTATCGGCAACTGCCGTATTCGGCGTATTCCAATCACTGAATTCGATCAGTTCGACATCGAGCCCCTGCTCTTTTGCTTCAGTAGCTGCCACCTCCGCAGCTTGGTTGGAAACACTAGTTGCAAGCGCAATACGTAGAGATTGCCTCTCTTCGGCATAGAGCATCGATGGCAGCAAGCTTGTAGCGAAAGCCATCGCTGATATCGCGAGAAAACGACGGCGTTGTAGTTCAATTTTTGAGGATGTTTTTCTGTCGTCGGAACGGAAGCGCATGGCACATTCTAAAAGTTGATAAATTTAATCCACTATACTGCTTACCAATCTAATTAAGAAGCTGTTTCTGATTGGCACATCAATAATTTAGCGCGCACTTGATTGTGATCAATGAACAGAAAGCACGGCGTTCTACAGTCTTGTGCATGTCATCTGGCAATGCCAGCTTGAACAACAGCAGTTCTCCCGACTGCTTATCAGCTTAACAGCAGAAAAGGATAAATCATGTCAAACACAGCTAAAGTTGCATTGGTCACAGGTGCAGCACAGGGCATTGGTCGCGGTATTGCTCTGCGCCTTGCAAAAGACGGCTTTGATATTGCACTGGTCGACCTGAAAGCAGACAAGCTAGAATCCGTAAAAAAGGAAGTTGAAGCACTGGGTCGCAAGGCCTCTACGTTCTCAGCAGATGTAAGCAAACGCGATGATGTCTACGCGGCAATTGACCATGCAGAAAAGGAACTCGGCGGTTTCGACGTCATCGTCAACAATGCGGGCATCGCACAGGTTCAGCCTATTTCCGATGTTAAGCCCGAAGAAGTCGACCGTATCCTGAAAATCAATATCGAAGGTGTTCTGTGGGGCATTCAGGCAGCAGCAGCCAAATTCAAAGCGCGCGGACATAAGGGCAAGATTATTAATGCCTCGTCGATTGCTGGCCATGATGGCTTCGCAATGCTGGGTGTTTATTCGGCTACGAAATTCGCTGTGCGTGCGCTGACTCAAGCCGCCGCTAAAGAATATGCGAGCGCAGGCATAACGGTGAATGCCTATTGCCCGGGCATCGTCGGCACCGATATGTGGGTTGAGATCGATGAGCGCTTCTCGGAAATCACTGGCGCGCCAAAGGGCGAAACCTACAAGAAGTATGTGGAAGGCATTGCTCTTGGCCGCGCCCAGACCCCGGAAGACGTTGCATCGCTGGTATCGTTCCTCTCGAGTCCAGATTCAGATTATATTACCGGACAGGCTATCCTGACTGATGGCGGCATTGTTTACCGCTAAGCATATGACAAAAGAAAAGGCGGGAAATTTCCCGCCTTTTCTTAACCAACGTGTAAGCCCGGCGCTTCCTGGCCTGTGCTTTCAACATATTCCGTATAGCCGCCACCATATTGGTGAATGCCGTCCGGCGTGAGTTCCAATACGCGATTGGAGAGCGCCGACAAAAAGCGACGATCGTGCGATACGAAAAGCATTGTGCCTTCGTAAGCGGAAAGGGCCCGAATGAGCATTTCCTTGGTGTCGAGATCCAGATGGTTAGTCGGCTCATCGAGTACAAGGAAATTTGGCGGATCAAACAGCATTGCTGCCATGACCAATCGCGCTTTCTCACCGCCAGAAAGCACACGGCATTTCTTTTCGATATCATCGCCAGAAAAGCCGAAGCAGCCTGCGAGTGCACGCAAAGGCGCCTGCCCCGCCTTTGGAAAGCGCTGTTCCAGCCATTCAAGAATGGTGCTGTCACCGTCGAGAATATCCATGGCGTGCTGTGCGAAATAGCCAAGCTTCACACTCGCACCGAGATTGACGATACCCTGATCAGGCTCCGTTGTGCCGGTGACAAGCTTGAGCAATGTCGACTTGCCTGCACCATTGACGCCCATGATGCACCACCGCTCACGACGGCGAACCATGAAATCCAGCCCGTCATAAATCGTGCGGCTTCCATAGCTTTTGTTGACACCCTTGAGACTCACGACATCTTCGCCAGATCGTGGCGCTGGTGCGAAGTCGAAAGCCACTGTCTGGCGACGACGTGGCGGTTCCACGCGATCAATCTTTTCAAGCTTCTTCACACGGCTCTGTACCTGAGATGCGTGTGATGCGCGTGCCTTGAAGCGTTCGATGAATTTGATTTCCTTGGCAAGCATTGCTTGCTGGCGTTCAAACTGCGCTTGCTGCTGCTTTTCGTTCAGTGCACGCTGGCCTTCATAAAAGGCATAATCGCCGGAATAGCTCGTGAGCGAGCCGCCGTCGATTTCGATAATCTTGGTCACGATGCGGTTCATAAACTCGCGGTCGTGCGAGGTCATCAGCAATGCGCCATCATAGTTTTTAAGGAAAGCTTCAAGCCAGATAAGGCTTTCAAGATCGAGATGGTTGCTCGGTTCGTCGAGAAGCATAACGTCGGGGCGCATGAGAAGAATGCGAGCGAGAGCCACGCGCATTTTCCAGCCGCCGGACAATTTGCCGACATCGCCATCCATCATTTCCTGGCTGAAACTCAGACCCGCAAGCACTTCGCGCGCACGGCCATCCAAACCATAGCCGTCGAGTTCTTCATAGCGAGCCTGCACTTCGCCGTATCGCTCGATAATCGCGTCCATTTCATCAAGACGATCAGGATCGCACATCGCGGCTTCAAGTTCGCGCAACTCTGCGGCCACAACACTGACCGGACCTGCGCCTTCCATAACTTCCGCGACAGCCGAACGACCACCCATTTCACCAACATTCTGGTTGAAATAGCCGATCGTCACACCCTTTTCGACATTCACCTGCCCTTCATCGGGCAGTTCTTCGCCGGTAATCATGCGGAAAAGCGTGGTTTTACCGGCACCGTTTGGGCCGACGAGACCTATTTTTTCCCCACGATTCAACGCGGCAGAAGCTTCGATAAAAAGAATACGGTGGCTGTTGGACTTGCTGATGCTGTCGATGCGGATCATGTGCGTGGGAGGCCTTGTGATAACTTGGCCTCCCTATGACATGGCTTGCCCCCGCTGTCACGCGGCGCGATGACATTGCGAGCTATGTTTGCTTACGGAATGTGATGCAGCCATTCCTTCGTGGCAAATTTTTCTTCAATGAGCTTCTCGGCTGCTGCGTATTCTTCCGGTGTTATCGTCCCGGTGACACCGCCATTCAACGAAACGAACATCTCTTTCATGCGATCAATGACTTCGCGGCGCGGCAACCCCGTCTGGCCGCGGACAGGATCGACGCGTTTGACCGCACTGGCCGTACCCTTGTCAGACAGCTTTTCCCGGCCAATGCGCAACACCTTCACCATTTTCTCGGCGTCCATGTCATAAGCCATGGTGACGTGATGCAGAACAGTTCCGCCTGAATAGCGCTTCTGGGCCGCTCCACCGATCTTGCCTTTCGAGCTCGAAATATCATTGAGCGGCTTATAGAACGCGTCGATGCCAAGCGAATTAAGCGACTTCAGGACCCATTCGTCGAGAAATGCGTAGGAATCGGCAAAACTCATATCACGCACGAGTTCACCCGGCGCATAAAGAGAATAGGTAATCGAGTTGCCCGGCTCGACGAACATCGCGCCGCCGCCTGTTACGCGGCGCACTGTTTCGACGCCGAGTTCAGCAGTCGCTTCCATATCCACTTCATTGCGCAGCGACTGGAATGCTCCAATGATAATGGATGGACGCTCCCACTCCCAAAAGCGCAAGGTCGGCGCACGGCGCCCAGCGGCCACTTCACGTGCCAGAACTTCGTCAAGCGCGAGATGCATCGTTGGCGTCAGCGGCGGAATATCGATGATCTGCCATTCGTAGTCGCGCCAGGTACGTGCAACGCCAAGAGCGCGACGCACAGCAATAGCGACAGCTTCAGGGCTGAAACCGATCATAAAAGCGTCTGGGCGAAGTCCTTTGCGGACCGCATTAGCAATTTCTTCCGATGAGGCAGTCGCAGGCAAACCGTTCAATGCATCACGAATGTCATCAAGGGCTTCTGCAGGCTCGAGGAAAAAGTCCCCCGCGACCTGAACCTGGCTCAGTTTGTTATCCTGAACTTCGAGATCGATAACAACCAGCTTGCCACCGTGGACCTTGTATTCACCATGCATTTTCTTACGACCTTGCTGACGAGAAACATCTATTCGCACTCTTGCGGATTCAGCAAAAAAAGGGAACTATCTATCTGGAATTTTTACACGATTTGCGTTCAAATATTTACAATCATTCGCGATATTGACCAGTTGAAACGTAAGTCGCCGTTCATTCTATGTTCAAGAACTGAAATCTATAAGAACTCATCAGACATTCAAACAATGGTGTTAGCCATGGCAGCTCTTCTGTCTAATAAACTTAGCCTCGTCGCAGGCATGTCAGCTTTTATTGCATCTATGTACGTAATTGCTCCAGCACCCGCTGAGGCTGCGCAATTGCAGCGTTGCGCCGGTGAAAATGAAACCTGCAGGCTTCCGTATCCAACTGAAGTGATCTATGGCGCGAATGGCCGGGGCACGTCTCAGTTTATCGATGGTCCGAATGTGCGCTGCTCAAATCAAGTTTTCGGTGATCCGGCCCCTGGCGCACAGAAAAGCTGCTCATTCGTTGTCCGTGATCGTTATGAAGATCGACGTGATGATCGTCGCAACGATTGGCGCGACAATCGTCGTGATGATCGCCGAAACGATTGGCGTGACGATCGCCGTGATGATTGGCGTGATAACAGACGCGATGATCGTCGTCGTGGCGAGTGGCAGCAATGCGCAAAAGAAAAAGGCTTCTGCGATTTCTATGGTCGTAAGGTCGTTCGTTACGGAGCGAAAGGGCGTTTTGTAGAGCGCGTATTCCGTGATGGCGTACGATGTGACAACCGTGCTTTCGGTGATCCAGCACGCGGTGTCGGAAAAGCCTGTTTCATTCAGAATTAAGAACGAAAAGAGGGGTAGAGCGGTTCCAGTTAATACCGAATCTTTGAAACCGCTCTATCTATTTGTTTTTATGGCAGTATCCGACGCAGCGCAGCAGGAAAAGAAATCAGTCCGACGAACTGATTTCCCTGCAGAGACGCTTCGCACTTTTGCTTGAAATGCTCTAAGTCCGCTTTTTTCTTGATGTTATTTGTCTATGCAAGCAGCACTGTTCGATAAAAACATTCTTTAGCCGAGTTACCGCCGACCGCTCAAAGAGCGGCCATGCGTGACTCTGCCGTCTTATCGAAAGCTTTCTGCATACCCGCATCACGGTCGTAAACGTCGCTGAAGTAACGAACGTTACCGTTGGCATCAGGCCAAGCCGTGAAGTAAGCGATATAGACCGGAACCGGATTTGCAACCTTCAAGCCGCGTTCGTCCTTACCGAAATATTTGCTCAGCTCTTCAACCGGCTTACCAAGAACTGCTGCTGCCATATCACGCGGGCGCTCCAGACGGATGCAGCCATGGCTCAAGGCACGCATATCGCGGCTGAAATAGGATTTCGCCGGAGTGTCATGCATGTAAATGTCATGAGCGTTCGGGAAAAGAATCTTCAGTTCGCCCAGAGCATTATCGAGACTTGGCTTCTGGCGGATGCCGACATGCGCCTTGCCTGCAGCAACTGCACTCCAGTTTACAGCGCTCGCCGAAACCTTCTTGCCGCTGACATAAACTTCGTAGCCGTTGCGATCGAGATAGCTCGTATCACGCATCACCTTTGGCAGCATTTCGTTCAGAATAATCGAACGCGGCACGCCCCAGGATGGATTGAAAACAACCGTCTGGACCTTGTTATAGAAGAAATAGGTCTGATGGGTTGGCGAACCGATGACCACATTCATGGCCAGCTTTTCTTTGCCGTCTTCAAAATATTCGGCGCGGTAGGATGGCTGATTGACCATCACGTAACGCGAGCCGAAATCATGTGGCAGCCAGCGCAGGCGTTCCATCGAATAGAGAATGCGATCACGCTTCACCGAATCCTGCTCGCCTTGAAGGGCTGCAATCGTGTTCTTACCAATGATGCCATCGGGCGTGCTGCCTGAAAGCTTCTGGTAATCCTTGATGGCAGCGGCCAGTTCCGGATCATAGATGCTTCCATCTGCGTGAGCCTGCAGAACATTGCGATGCTGTTCCAGATAGCTAGCTGGAGCATGTCTCGTGATGAGCGCGACAACATTTGCAAGCTGATCGCTGGAATCACCCGGACGAATAGCTTTATCAAGCGAAATGCGAATAGGTTCGCCAGCTGGCGCTTCCGTATTGGCCAGTTCACGCTTCAATGAAGCATAGGCTTGGTTGTTCGGCTGGAAGCTTTTCAGATAAGCAACCGGGTCGGTTTCAGATGCCAGACGGGCCAGAACAGCTTTAGGATCGACGCGATTACGCGGCAGATCATAAAAACCACTGAGGCGGTCTGCAATCACACGGCCCTCGCCCGCATCAATTGCATAGCGCAATGCACGCGCAGACATGCGAATTTCAAAGTCAGCAAGTTTTTGCTGACGTTCGGCAAGCTGTGCTTCTTCGAAATGATCGCCAGGAATAGCGACGGCATATTCTTCCGGGTTCAGACCATCATCGTCAGCCTGAGCAAAAAAGGCTGCAACATTGCGGGCTTTATCAAGCGCCTTGTTGTCTGCTGACCAAAGAAAGGTGCGTTTTTCGGAATAGAAGCTGACGATAGCTTCAGCAATTTGCTTTTCCGCTTTGACATCGACGGTCTTCAGATAATCCGTTGCGGCATCGAAAGCGAGCTCACCCTGGGATTCGTCAGTCTTTTTTACCGGACCAATCGGCGACATTCCCGATGTCAGAGGATCGACGCGCGCGGGATCAACTGCCGCTGTCACCTGCATATCAAGAGCGCTGAAATCGACCTTGATCAAAGCATCCGGCTTATAATTGTAGATCTGCGGTCCTTTAACCGTGACGCGCTGTGCTGGCGGCACGGCAGCTCTCGGCACGGAAACTGGCTTAGCAGTATTTGGTGCTGGCGCGACCTGCACAGGCGGCTGAACCGGCTGCGCCTGTTGCTGACGACGCTGCTGGAACAGCTCAAGCAGAGAGTTAGCTGCCTGCGCCTGCGCTGTCGAGAAAAGTGTCGATGCTGCCAGTGCGAAAGCCATCGCGTTACGGACATAAGGACCGCGCTTGCGATTATCTTTAATGTTCCGATTCAAATTTCTGGAGAACTGCATTCCAACCGCCAATTCAATGCAACCGCTATTAAGCGAAGCCGCGTCAATCTTTGCCCATAGAATTGATGAATCTCGTATAGAATCTTTTAACGTTAACGCATCCTCCTATTATTTTGCGTCCAACTCTATCAATTTTTCTTGAAAAGCGATTTTGCGGACACACTCGAGCTCCGTTTCGTGTCGAACAGAACAATGTGCCGCAGTGGATTCCGCCCTGCATCGCGCTAAAAGCCCCGCAGAATATGCCCCTGACTTTGTCAGGGCTGAATCACGGAGCGCATCCGTTGGGCCGAAGGCGGCACTTGGATGCGGCAGGCAAGCAAGCGAGGTACCACAATGGCAGAAGCAAGCGCCGCCGATCTATTCCCACTTGGCGAAGACAAAACCCCTTACCGCAAACTGACTTCCGATCATGTGTCGGTCGATACGTTTAAGGGGCAGGAAATTCTGAGCGTCGACGCTGAAGGGCTGCGCATCCTTTCGGAAGCTGCCTTTGCTGACATCAATCACCTGCTGCGCCCAGGCCATTTGCAACAGCTCGCAAATATCATGAAGGACCCCGAAGCAACCGATAACGACCGCTTCGTGGCTTATGATCTCTTGAAGAACGCAAATATTGCAGCGGGCGGCGTTCTACCTATGTGTCAGGATACAGGCACAGCGATCATCATGGGCAAGAAGGGCCGCCGCGTCTGGACCGAAGGTGGCGATGCCGATGCTTTGGGTGCTGGCGTGCTCGATGCCTATAATAAGAAGAATCTGCGCTATTCGCAGCTCGCTCCACTGTCGATGTTCGAGGAAAAGAACACCAAGAACAATCTGCCTGCGCAGATAGACATCTACGAAGAAGGCGAAGACGCCTACAAATTCCTGTTTGTTGCCAAGGGCGGCGGTTCGGCTAACAAAACGTTTCTGTTTCAAGGAACGCCATCGCTGTTGACGCATGACCGCATGATCGACTTCCTCAAGGATAAGATCCTCAGTCTCGGAACAGCCGCCTGCCCGCCGTATCATCTGGCGATTGTCATTGGTGGCACTTCGGCTGAAATGAACCTGAAGACGGTGAAGCTCGCTTCCACCCGCTATCTCGATGAGCTTCCAACCGAAGGCTCCGATAACGGCCATGCGTTCCGTGATCTGGAGATGGAAGCTGAAATCCACAAACTGACCCAGTCACTCGGCGTTGGTGCGCAGTTTGGTGGCAAATATTTCTGCCATGATGTGCGCGTTATCCGTCTGCCACGTCATGGCGCATCGCTGCCGATTGGCCTCGGTGTTTCCTGCTCGGCGGATCGTCAGGCCAAGGGAAAGATCACCAAGGAAGGTATTTTCCTAGAGCAGCTTGAAACCAATCCAGCACAATATATGCCGGAAATCGACGAAGAAAAGTTGTCGTCACATGTGGTCAAGATAGACCTCAATCAACCGATGGAAGACATTCTCAAGGAATTGTCGAAGCATCCGGTGAAGACGCAGCTTTCCTTGACCGGCTCGATTATTGTTGCGCGCGATCTCGCGCATGCGAAAATCCGCGAACGTCTGGAAAACGGCGAAGCTATGCCGGATTATTTCAAGAACCATCCGATCTATTATGCAGGCCCGGCCAAGACACCAACCGGCTACGCATCTGGTTCGTTCGGCCCAACCACTGCTGGTCGTATGGATTCTTATGTCGATCAGTTCCAGTCGTTCGGTGGCTCGATGGTAATGCTCGCCAAGGGCAATCGTTCGCGTCAGGTTCGCGAAGCCTGTGGCACGCATGGTGGCTTCTATCTTGGCTCGATTGGTGGCCCAGCCGCTCGTCTCGCGCAAGACTGCATCAAGAAGGTCGAAGTTGTCGAATATCCAGAGCTAGGTATGGAAGCCATCTGGCGTATTGAAGTCGTCGACTTCCCAGCCTTTATCGTCATCGACGATAAGGGCAACGACTTCTTCAAGGAACTCAATCTCGGTTAAAGAAAAAAGGGCGGCTTAAGCGCATCCCCAAAACTGTGCAGCGGTTTTCGGGATGCGCAAAAAATAAAGTCCGCCCTTTTCCTCATCGCGGATCGCGTTTCAGACCTTTTTCCGCAAGCTCGTCCAGATAAGTCTGCCAAAGCGTGTCTTTCTCGGTGCCCAGCTTGTGAAGATAGGTCCATGAGAACAGCCCGGTATCGTGCATGTCGTCAAAGGTGATGCGGACGGCATAATTGCCAATCGGGTCCATGCGCATGATTTCAACATCGCGCTTGCCACCGACCGTCACGCGTTGTTCAGGTGAATGCCCCTGCACTTCCGCTGAAGGCGACAGAACCCGCAAAAGTTCTGCAGTCAGCTCAAAACGTTCACCGCTTTCAAAAGCCACCGTCAAAAGCTTGCGATCCTTCGAGACCCGCAATTCGGTAGGCCAGACATCACTCATAATTGTTCTCCGTCATTCCAGCGGTGTTTCATTCTGCAATATCTGACGGCTTGCATATAATTACTGCAGTAGCCGCTTCGAATTGCGTCAAATCAAAGAGATATTGATCTTTATCCATTATGAGAAGAGCCAAGGGATCGATCTGTTCGATTAATGTGCTCTTGCTTGAAGCTGCTATACCAAGGTGTAAACTGGACAAAGCGCTTCGCGGAACCTATCTCTAGGACTAAGATGCAGACGGGCTCTGCAGCATGTGGAAACAATGGCTTACTCTATGCAACGTTCTCAAACACTGCCTGTTGTTTCCCCGACCGGACAAATGATTGATCCGTTCGGGCGTGCCATCACCTATTTGCGCGTTTCCGTTACTGACCGTTGCGATTTCCGCTGCACATACTGCATGGCGGAACACATGACTTTCCTGCCGAAAAAAGATCTGCTGACACTGGAAGAACTCGACCGCATCTGCAGCGCATTTATCGAGAAGGGTGTTCGTAAACTGCGTCTGACAGGCGGTGAACCGCTTGTTCGCAAGAATATCATGCATCTCATTCGCGAGCTTTCGCGGCATCTGAAGACCGGTGCGCTGGACGAGCTGACGCTGACTACCAATGGTTCACAGCTTGCGCGCTATGCTGACGAACTCGCAGATTGCGGTGTACGGCGCATCAATGTCTCGATGGACACGCTTGATCCTGAAAAATTTCGCACGATTACCCGCTGGGGCGATCTTAACCGCGTCATCGAAGGCATCGAGGCCGCGCAAAAGGCTGGCATTCGTGTCAAAATCAACGCGGTAGCACTCAAGAATTTCAATGAATTTGAAATTCCTGAACTGATCCGCTGGGCGCATGGCCGTGACATGGACATGACCCTGATCGAAACCATGCCGATGGGCGAAATCGAATTTGATCGCACCGATCAATACCTCCCGCTTTCGCAGCTCCGCGACGACCTCGGCCAACAGTTCACCCTGTCCGATATCCCGTATCACACCGGCGGCCCTGCCCGCTATGTCACGATTGCAGAAACGGGCGGGCGTCTCGGTTTCATCACGCCACTTACGCATAATTTCTGCGAGAGCTGCAATCGCGTGCGCCTCACCTGCACAGGTATGCTTTATATGTGCCTTGGCCAGAATGATGATGCAGACTTGCGTGCGGCGGTGCGTGCAAGTGAAGGTGACAGCGTTCTAAACGATGCGATTGACGAGGCAATCTCACGTAAGCCCAAGGGCCATGATTTCATTATTGATCGCGACCATAATCGCCCGGCAGTCGCACGCCATATGAGCCTTACCGGCGGATAAATAAATTAGATGGATTTGCAACAAGTATAAATTGGACCGAATCCAAATGATACGATAGCGATATACAATCCTAAACCGGATTTCATATCGTGCCGCAGTCAGCAAACTTCCGTGCAAGTATTTTTATGCTTCTCGCTATGGGTACATTCACCATCGGCGATACTATGACGAAATATCTGCTGACCCAGATGAATAGCGGTCAGTATATGTTCATCCGGGGCATATTCGCGACAATTGCAATTGGCTTACTCGCCTGGCGCAACGGCGCCCTTCGCAACCTTTCTTTGGATTTAATGACCGTTCTTCGCGTTCTCGGCGAGGTTTTAGCGACAGTCACCTATATTTTTTCTCTTGGTCACCTTTCGCAGGCTTTCTGCTCTGCAGTTTTTCAGGCAACCCCTTTGGTCGTAACCCTTGGCGCTGTTCTTTTCCTCAACGAAAAAGTCGGCTGGCGACGCTGGATGTGTATTTCCTTTGGCCTTGTGGGGGTTATCATCATCATCCGCCCCGGCACCGATAGCTCAGCAAGTCTCGCAGCCGTCGGAATTTTGCTATCCAGCGTTTGCTTCGCGGCTATGCGGGATATCGCAACGCGTCGCGTGCCAGCGCATGTCCCTACCCTTTATCTCTCAACGCTGACTGCTGGGGCCATAGCATTGACAGGCGGAGGGCTCATCCACCCGATGGGCGGATGGCAACCGGTTGGTATTGGACCAGTGCTGATTATGGCGCTGGCCGCCGGGCTATTGCTGGTAGGTTATCATTTTATCATCATGGCGATGCGTGAAGGCGAGATCTCTTTCGTATCGCCATTCCGTTATTCGAGCCTGTTATGGGCCATTTTGTTGAGCACCGTCGTTTTCAACGAAGCCCCGGACTCCTACACAATTGCCGGCTCAATCCTTGTCGTTGGCAGCGGTATCTATATGGTTTACCGCGAGAACATTCGCAAAAGGCGCGAGCAGAACAAGAGCACCTTGGCCACAACACCGACAGGAGTAGAGCCGTCGTGACACCAGACGGGATCAGACTTGCAGGGGTTATCATCGCAGGTGGCCTATCCAGCCGTATGCAGGAAGGTGGCATCGCAGGCGACAAGTTTCTCCAATCACTTGATTCCCGAACGATAATTGAACACGTCGCTTCAAGGCTTTCGCCACAGGTGAGCAACCTCTTTGTCAATGCGAATGGCGACCCTAACCGTCTAGCAAAGCTCAATATTCCAATTGTCTCAGATTTGCCCTCCGCTCATGGTGGGCCGCTTGTCGGTCTTCGAACAGCATTCGAATATGCATCTGGGTTCCCGTTTCTGTTGAGCGTCGCAGCTGACAGCCCCTTTCTTCCACTCGATCTTGCGACTCAACTTTGTGAAAGACAAAAGAAAACAGGGGCTTCTATCGTGCTGGCGAGTTCAGGCGGACGTGTTCATCCAATCTTCGGGCTATGGAAAACTGATTTGGCGCAGCCGCTCAATGACTGGTTGGTACAGGCTGAAAAAGCCAGTGTCTTTGCTTTCGCACGGCATATCGGCTTTGAAGAGGTAGAGTTCCCTTTGGTACAACTTGCCAATGGCGAAACATTTGATCCATTCTTCAACATCAACACACCAGACGATCTTGCTGAAGCAAAACGGCTGAATGAGGCTCTGAGATGACTCATAAACTATTCGGTATCACCGGCTGGAAAAACTCGGGCAAGACCACCATGACCGAACGGCTGGTTCAGGAACTGACCAAGCGCGGTTATAAAATTTCGACCGTGAAACACGCTCACCATAACTTCGATATTGATCACGTCGGTACGGATTCGTGGCGACACAGAAATGCCGGAGCTTCCGAAGTCGCCATAGTCTCATCAGCTCGCTACGCGATTATGCATGAAAACATGGGTGAAGAAGAACCTTCGCTACAAGCCATCGTTAGCAAGCTGGCCCCATGCGATCTCGTTTTGATCGAGGGCTATAAGCGCGAATCTCATAGGAAGGTCGAGCTGAGGCGTAGCGGCGGGCATGATGGACCACCGCTTTCTGATGATGATCCGAGCATCGTTGCACTGGCCAGTGACCATCTCTCCAATGATGAAAGATTGCCCGTTTTCCATATCGATAAAATTGAAGAAATTGCCGATTTCATCGTAGAGCTGATGGAGCTTTGAGAATTTCCCCATCTAAACGTTAAACTATAGGGTAAAATTCTACCACGCGCAGATATAGCACGGATATCCTTTTAAATCAGCCTTTTTGCATGCACAATTAAATTACTCTAGCCGTATTGCCATGACATGGAAAATGGTGGGAATATCAGATTACGGGCGGATGATTGGGCATAAGTGCGAAAAAATATTGCGCGTTGTCAGCTCTAGCATCTAATTGTAGACAACAAGGGATTCACTGTCAGAATTGCTACTTAAAGTTTAGAATGACAGTGTACCTTGAAGCGGCTGAACCAGAAGAATAATCAGGGAACCAGCCTTAACAAACGAGAGGACTTAGAATGCGCGTATTAAAGCGTATCGCCGCAGCAGCATCAGTTGCAGCACTTGCAATTACCATTGGCTCCATGACCGCAGGCACTGCGACCGCTCAGGAACCACTGAAGCTGAAGATCGGCACGGAAGGTGCGTATCCTCCGTTTAACTTTATCAAGCCAGATGGCACGCTGTCGGGATTCGACGTCGATATCGCCAGAGCGCTCTGCGAAGAAATGAAGGCTGAATGCGAGTTCGTCACCCAGGAGTGGGACGGCGCTATTCCAGCCCTTCAGTCCGGCAAATTCGATGCCTTCATCGCATCCATGTCCATTACGGATGAGCGCAAGAAGCAGGTCGACTTCTCGAACAAGTATTACAACACACCTCCAGGTATCGCCGCACCTAAGGACACGGACATCAAGGGCGTGACCAAGGAAGATCTCGCTGGCAAGACAATCGGTGTTCAGGTTTCGACAACGCACGCCAATTATTCGGAAAAGACCTTCACCGACAGCACCATCAAGGCTTATCCGACAGCCGAAGAATATCGTCTTGATCTCGCGAACGGTCGTCTCGATGCCGTCAACGATGATAGCGTGACTTTGGCTGAATGGCTGAAGACGCCAGATGGCGCTTGCTGTAAGATGGTTGGCACCTTCCCTCCAGTGATCGAGATTCACGGTCCTGGTGCCGGCGTTGCCTTCAAAAAGGGTCGCCCTGAGCTGATTGAAAAGTTCAACGAAGCAATCAAAGCGATCCGCGCAAACGGTAAGTACAAGGAAGTCAACGACAAGTACTTTGATTTCGACGCTTACGGTGCAGAAAACTAAGATATTTTAACATCAAAACGCCGGTTTACTCACAAGTAAGCCGGCGTAACTATTTGGGCTATAAAGAGAAACTTCAAAAGTTATCGGGCTTTGCTACTCGCAGACCTGAGAAGCCCTAGGAAGAGATTAGGCGCATGGAACACTACGCCACCTTGTTAAGTTTCGGTCCCGACGGTTGGGGGATGAGTATTGCCTGGGGCCTTCTGGTCACGATATCTTTGGCAATAGCAACTCTGCCAGTCGGCCTCGCGCTCGGATTTCTTGTTGCCTTGGGCAAACAATCACAAGAACCATCCATCCGACTCGCCAGCAATATCTACACCACCATTTTCCGCGGACTGCCTGAGCTTCTGACGCTCTTCCTGGTTTATTTTGGTGCATCTTTGGGCTTGCAGCGCCTACTTAGTCTGTTTGGCGTTGATGCAAATGTTGAAATCAATGCTTTTGCCGCCGGTATGGTGGCGCTTGGTTTCGTGTTCTCATCCTATTCGAGTGAAGTCTTCCTGTCCGCATTTCGTGCGATCCCGCGCGGTCAATATGAGGGCGGCTATGCTGTCGGTCTTTCCCATTGGCAGACCATGCGCAAAGTCGTGCTTCCACAGCTGATCCGTATCGCCCTTCCGGGTCTCGCCAATCTCTGGCTCGTTCTGCTGAAGGATACGTCTCTGGTATCCGTGATCACTTTGTCAGACATCTTGCGCCAGACTTCGATTGCAGCACGCGTTACGAAAGAGCCATTCCTGTTCTTCGGCGTGGCTTGTCTTCTCTATCTCGGCCTTGCGATCATTTCGTCCTACTTCATCAACCGCATCGCTCGTTGGGCTGATGCCGGCAACAATGCGTCGCGGGGTGCATGATCATGAGTGAGATCACATCACGAGGCGCAGCAGAAGTTCTCGCACCGCCGCCAGTCGTTAAAAGCTGGACAGGCATCCGCATCGCTGGCCACCTCATCGTAGCCTTCTGGGCTCTGCTTTTCGCAGGACTTGCCATTTATCTTTATAATACGTGGCGCATCGATCTTTTTGAAACCTATGCGCCGCGTTATTGGTCGGGTCTGCTGACGACGCTGCAACTGGTTGCAGTGTCTATCGTCATCGGTGCGCTGCTTTCCCTGCCAATTACCGCAGCGCGTATGTCCAATAATCGCTGGTTGCGTGGCATTGCGTTTGGCTATGTCTACTTCTTCCGCGGCACGCCACTGCTCGCGCAGACATTCTTGATCTATTACGGCTTCGGTACGTTCCGTCCGTTTCTTGAAAGCATTGGTCTCTGGGTGTTTTTCCGGGACGCTTGGAATTGCGCTATCCTCGCATTCTCGCTCAATACAGCTGCCTATCAGGCCGAAATTCTTCGCGGTGCGATTCAGAGTGTGGCTCTCGGGCAATGGGAAGGTGCAGCAGCGCTTGGTATTTCCAAACGCGTAACATTCTGGAAGGTCATTCTGCCTCAGGCACTGATCGTGGCTCTGCGTCCTTACGGCAATGAAATCATTCTGATGATTAAAGGTTCTGCGATTGTCTCGATCATCACGATCCTCGATCTGATGGGTGAAACGCGCCGTGCTTATTCGCGCACATTCGACTTCCAGACCTACCTCTGGGCGGCAGTTATTTATCTGCTGATCGTCGAGTGTTTGCGACATATATGGGATTTCATTGAACGGCGACTGACAAGACATTTGGTCCGCTAATCATCGAAACAAAAGAAAATTTATCGCCCCCGTTAGCCTTGCAGCTACCGGGGGCGATCTGCTTTAAATGCATACTTATTCAAATGCGCTGCCCGCGCGTTTTCATAGCAATGCGATAGGCTACATCATGCTGAAAATCTGGGGTCGAATTAATTCCACCAATGTAAGAAAAGCGCTTTGGGCGGCTGAAGAGCTTGGCCTTGAATATGAACAGGTCAACATTGGCGGTTCATTTGGCGGCTTACAGGATACCGACTTTCTGGCGCTAAACCCCAACGGACTCATTCCACTTTTACAGGATGGTGACACAACACTTTGGGAATCCAACGTCATTGTACGCTATCTTGCAGCTAGCCGCGCCAATGGCAGCTTATGGATCGAAAATCCTGCCAAGCGCGCCCAAGCTGAAAAGTGGATGGATTGGTCGTCGACCACCCTGTTTGGCGATTTCCGAGATGTGATGATGCATCTGATCCGTTTACCTGAAGACAAGCGCGATCCAGCGATTTTGCAGCGCGGCATTGAAGGCATGACTCGATCGCTCCAAATTGCGGAAGAAGCACTTGCCGTACAGCCGTGGTTTTCCGGCGAAAATTTCGGCATAGGTGATATTCCACTTGGTTGCTATGCCTATGCTTGGTTCGGATTACCCATCACACGCCCCTCAATGCCGCGCCTTGAAGGCTGGTATCAGCGTCTTACGCAGCGTGCAGCCTATCGTAAGGCAGTGATGACACCCCTCACCTAATCGATGTTTCTACGCATTCCCTCCGGAGGTATCTGACAATGACAGCAATTAAAGTGGCCTTCCTCGGCCTCGGCGTGATGGGCTATCCAATGGCTGGTCACCTGAAAACCAAGGGCGGCTACGACGTTACCGTTTATAATCGAACAAGTGCAAAAGCTTCCAAGTGGGCAGAACAGTTTGGTGGAAATCATGCGGGCACCCCGGCGGAAGCAGCTCGTGATGCAGATTTTGTTTTCAGCTGCGTGGGCAACGACGACGATCTGCGTGAAGTGACAACCGGGCCGAACGGCGCCTTTGCAACAATGAAAAAGAATGCCGTGTTCATCGATAACACGACAGCTTCAGCCGAAGTTGCACGCGAGCTTGACGCGGAAGCGCAAAAGCGCGGTTTTCACTTCATAGATGCGCCAGTTTCCGGCGGTCAAGCTGGAGCTGAAAACGGCGTCCTTACCGTCATGGTCGGCGCATCAGAGGCGGTCTTTGAAAAAGCAAAGCCGATCATTGAATCCTATGCGCGCTCGGTCGGGCTTATGGGGCCTGTTGGTTCTGGACAACTTGCCAAGATGGTCAATCAGATTTGCATCGCAGGTCTGGTGCAAGGACTGGCGGAAGGTATTCACTTTGGCAAAAAAGCTGGTCTCGATATCGAGAAACTGGTTGCCGTTATTTCCAAAGGAGCTGCAGGCTCCTGGCAGATGGAAAATCGTCATAACACGATGAACCAAGGCAAATATGAGTTTGGATTCGCCGTTGACTGGATGCGCAAGGATCTTGGGATTTGCCTTGAGGAAGCCAACCGCAACGGCGCGCTTCTTCCGGTAACAGCCCTTGTTGATCAGTTCTATAAGGAAGTGCAGAAGATCGGCGGCGGTCGCTGGGATACCTCCTCTCTGCTCGCTCGACTTGAGCAATAAGATACTAAGCTTGAAACAAAAAAGCCCGGCTCGAAGCCGGGCTTTTCATTGTGGTGTTCAGACGATCAGAACTTAACTTTGGCCGTCAGCGACAGACCGCCGACGAAATCATTACCAAACTCACCCTTCGAGCCGGTAGCGTTTGGCTTACCGTTCACGATGGTATCGTCCATTTCGCCCGACGTGAGCCAGCCAGCAGCGCCAGCGAGACGGATTTCAAAGTTTTCCGTTGCCTTGTAGTTTGTGCCCAGACCAAAGAGCCAGAGGTCGGTCTGCGATGTCAAACCGGTTGTCGTTCCGCGATCCCAGGTAACGGTTGCAGCAGCAGACCACTGTTCGTTGAACTTGTGACCAACACCGCCACTGACAGTCCAGCCATCCTGATAGTAGAGGTTCAGGTTTGTGATGTTCGTTCCCTTAGGAACAATTACACCAGGTGCCAGCTGAAGATTGGCAGAAGAGTCGAACGCAACAGTTTCAACACTCGACCAATCGGTCCACTTGACCGAACCGAATGCGAGCCAGTCAGGAGCAATACCCGTCTGGAACTTGAACTCTACAGACTGCGGCGTAGCAACATCACCTGCGACAGCGATTGGAAGCGAGCGCCCAGTGAGCGGGCTCAGAGCCAGGTTATCAATAGTGCCTTCCAGATTGTACTTGACTTCAGACTGATACACGACGCTTGCACGAATTGCGTATTCAGGAAGTTCGTAGGCAGCACCGATACGCCAGCCAAAAGCTTTGTCTTCAACATCAAGCGAAGCGACACGGAACGTACCACCGAAAGCTGAACCCGGAGGGATCATACGGGTCTGCTCACCCTTCAGCTCCTGATAGCTAACGCCACCGAGAAGGCGGAAGTAACCCTTTTCCCCCGCATTGAACCGATAAGAACAGTTCAGGCCGTAATCGTTGGAGGAAATCTTCTGCTCGATAGCCGTAAACATACGAAGGTTGTCTGTACCTACATCCGTATGAATACCCCAAGGCTGACGGTACTGGGCCGCACAAGCGAGATCGTCAGTAAGATCAACCTTTGCCGAAAACTTCGGAACCCAATAGCTCTTGGCCTCATCGACGTCAGAGGAATAAGGACGACCGCTCAACGGGTTGATGTTGCCGGTTCTGTCGCCAATTGGACCACGAATGTTCTTCAGCTTACGCTGTGGCGAAACGAAAGTCCCCGTCGTGTCGATCACGGTTCCCTGCTCAAACAGGATATCAAAATCCTGCGAGCTACGCTCCAAACCGCCTGCATGTGCACTTACGGCACTCCCCAACAGACCGGCTGCGATTCCGACAGCTTTCATGCGCTGCAGTTTCATAAAGTGTCCTCCCAAACAGAATGCAATGAACTTCAGCAATTTACTTTGACGCAAACGTAAATCAGGAAGGATTCAGCCCGCAAGATAGATAAATTGGGAGAACAGCGAGTAGCGAAGATGTGTTTTGGCGAAAAGCACAAAATTAGCATGCTAATTGCGAATTCTTCTAAATTTCTTGGTTCTAACCTTCTTTAAAACGCCAATTTTAGCCACTTTTCGGCCCAAATCACGCCTTGTTGCTAAAGCGCAACAGCGCGGAAAAACAATCGAAACGGCGGTTCGATGAACTTTAGAGCGCCTTGAAACAAGCTAATTGTGACCCACCGACGCAGAAAAGCCCGGCAATGCGAAATTGCCGGGCTTGTGATTCGAGGTAAAGCTGTTGCTAACTGCCGAAATCAGCCTGCTTCACGGATACGTGCTTCGGCGGTTGCAACGCGTGCAGCCGCATCTTTGAGCTCAGCGAGCCGTTCACGTTCTGCCTGAACAACTTCTTCCTTGGCGTTCTCCACGAACTTTTCGTTTGAGAGCTTCTTCTCGATTTTTTCCATTTCGGCCGCGATCTTACCTGCTTCCTTCGCCATGCGAGCGGCTTCAGCTTTCAGATCAATCAGACTGCCCAAAGGAAGACAAATCGTGGCTTCGCCATGCACCAGCTGAGCAGAGCCTTTTGGTGCTTCATTAGCAAAGGAAACCGATTCCACACGCGCAAGACGCTTGATAGCAGCATCATGACGCGCGAAACGATCAATGGTTGTTTCATTCGCTTCGAGAACAACAATCGGTGCAACAGCACCTGCCGGAACATTCATCTCCGCACGAACAGAACGAATGCCCATGACAAGATCAACCAGCCAGTTGATATCTGCGGCGGACTCTTCATCCTCAAACGACAGTTCTGGCCATTCTGCCAAAGCAAGAACTGTATCGCGCTTTGCATCTTCGCCTGCGGTCAACGTCCAAAGCTCTTCGGTCATGAACGGCATGAATGGATGCAGGATTTTATAGATCTCATCCAGACAGTAAGCAGCCGTTGCCTGTGCTTCTGCCTTGGCAGCCTCATCATCGCCCATAAAGATCGGCTTGAGCAGTTCCAGATACCAATCGCAGAACTGGTTCCAGACAAAACGATAGGCAGCGCTTGCTGCTTCGTTGAAACGATAGTTCGCAATGCCGTCAGTAACTGCGCTTGTTGCTTTCGTAAGCTCAGTCAGAATCCAGCGATTAACAGCGAGTTTCGCATCATCAGGCTTGAAGTTCGGGTCGAGCTTAACACCATTCATCTGCGCGAAACGTGTTGCATTCCAGAGCTTGGTGCCGAAGTTACGATAGCCAGCAATACGCGCTGGATCGAGCTTCACGTCGCGTCCCTGAGCCGCCATGATCGCAAGTGTGAAGCGCAGAGCATCTGCGCCATACTCATCCATCAGCTCAAGCGGATCGATAACATTGCCCTTGGACTTCGACATCTTTGCGCCGTGCTTATCGCGCACGAGTGCGTGGAGATAAACCGTGTGGAACGGAATCTCCTCCATGAATTGCATGCCCATCATCATCATGCGGGCAACCCAGAAGAACAGAATATCGAAACCAGTTACCAGAACGCTGGTTGGATAATAGGCCGCGAGTTCAGGTGTCTTGTCAGGCCAGCCGAGTGTGGAGAACGGCCAGAGACCTGATGAGAACCAGGTATCCAGAACGTCCGTATCGCGTTCCAGAGCAACGTTTTCGCCGTAATGTGCGAGAGCCGCAGCTTTGGCTTCCTCTTCACTCTTCTCGACGAACCACTTTCCATCTGGTCCATACCATGCCGGGATCTGATGACCCCACCAGAGCTGACGCGAAACACACCATGGCTGAATGTTTTCCATCCAGTCAAAGTAGGTCTTTTCCCAGTTCTTCGGCACAATCTGCGTGCGCCCATCACGAACCGCAGCCATAGCTGGCTTTGCAAGTTCAGCCGCATTCACATACCACTGGTCGGTCAGGTAAGGCTCAATCGGTACGCCACCGCGATCACCATGCGGAACCGCATGCGTGTGATCCTCGATCTTTTCGAGATAACCCCGCTCTTCAAGCGTTTCGACAAGACGTTTGCGCGCAGCAAAACGGTCTAGTCCTTCAAACTCGTTGATAAGCGCATTGAGCTCAGGCGTTACTTCCAGACCTTCAAGGAAATCAACGTTGCCCTTGAGAGTGATCGCAGCAGAAGGCGTGAGAATATTGATGACACGCAGGTCATTACGCTTGCCAACTTCAAAGTCGTTGAAGTCATGAGCAGGCGTAATTTTAACCGCACCGGAACCTGCTTCCGGGTCAGCATAATCATCCGCAACAATCGGAATACGGCGGCCAACGAGTGGCAGTACGATATTGTTGCCAATTGAAGCGTGATAACGCTCATCCTTCGGATTAACAGCAACACCCGTATCACCAAGCATTGTTTCAGGCCGCGTGGTGGCGACAACAATGAATGTATGTGGGTTTTCTGGATCGAAAGGAATGTTTTCCAGCGGATAACGCAAATGCCACAGATGGCCTTTGATCTCGCGGGATTCGACTTCAATATCGGAAATTGCGGTAAGCAACTTCGGATCCCAGTTGACCAAGCGCTTGTCGCGATAAATCAGTCCCTGCTTGTAAAGAGAGACAAACACTTCAAGAACAGCGCGTGACAGCCCCTCGTCCATCGTAAAACGTTCACGCGACCAATCGCATGATGCGCCGAGGCGACGAAGCTGATTGGAAATCAAGCCTCCGGATTCCGACTTCCACTGCCAGATGCGTTCGATAAACTTTTCGCGGCCCATGGCATGACGGTTTGGTTCCTGACGCTCAGCGAGCTGGCGCTCAACAACCATCTGCGTGGCAATACCCGCATGGTCCATACCTGGCTGCCAAAGAACGTTCTTGCCGCGCATACGTTCAAAGCGGACCATGATGTCCTGAATCGTATTGTTGAGCGCGTGGCCCATGTGAAGCGACCCCGTCACATTCGGCGGAGGAATAACCACAGCAAATGGATCGGCGCCAGGCTTTGAACCTGCACCCGCCTTGAATGCGCCAGCTTCTTCCCAGCGTTCAGCGATTTTCGGCTCTACGGCCGCGGCGTCATAAGTCTTCTCAAGCATGGAAACGTCCGGTCTTTATGCGGAATGAATTGATTGACGGGTGAATAGCAACTAACAGCCGACAAATCACCCTAAAAGTGAAAACCCGCCTGCATGACAGACGGGTTAAAGAGTCCAATCTGACGTGCGACGGTTAGCGTTCGCCTCTCACCACACGTTCGATTTCTTCGCGAACAAGTCGCTCGACAAGCGGAGGCAGATTGGTATCGAGCCAATTCTGTAGCATTGGACGCAAAAGATCTGATGCGATTTCATCAAAGGAACGGCGCGGTTCGGAATGAACAGCGTGATTCAAATCCTGAAATGCTGCAGCTACTTTACGTCCTGTGCCTTCCGACAAAATATGTGCTGCGCCCTGCGCTTTCAAGTCAGCAAGCTGCGCCTCAGCAACTGGAGCCACTTCAGCCTCTGGTTCTGACACGTCTTCGGTCCATGACGCACTGATCTTATCGTCAACTTGAGCTTCAGCCGACACGGTATTGTCTATCTCGCCAGTAGTTTCGACGATTCCGCTACGATTGTCATCGTTTTGCGCGTCAGGAATGAAGTCAGCCTCTTCTTCGTCGGCATCGACAGTTTCGTCAGCAACAGCAACCTCTTTTGCAGGTTCGACAATCGGGCCGCGCAGGATTGGTTCCTCAGAGAAAATCGGGGCTTTTGCCACCGGCTTCTCCACTGCTTCAGGCTGTTGCTCTTCTATCGTTGCAGGTCGGCGGAATTTGGCGACCTCACCACGAGAAGGAAATGCGGATGCGGCAGGCGCCGGATGACGCGTAACATCGCTATCTTCGATAATCCGGCGAATGGAAGCCAAGATTTCTTCCATCGACGGTTCGCGTGCTGCGCTGGATGTTTGTGCCATAGCTGTCCGTCTTTCCCTTTTTGCCAATTACTCACACAGGCAGAGAATCAATGGATTAAGGGTATCGGACATGCAGCGATTTGAGAATCCCTGCACAGGTATGTGTGATCCGAACCCACAGCTTTATCATTTTATTAAGATTTACGAACCGAAAGACGAATCATACAAAAACGGCGCCGATGAGGGCGCCGTTTTTATTAATGCTTATGATAGGGCTCAGCGACCATCTGGTGTACGCAAACCGAACCATTTGTCCTTGACCGCATTGTAATGTTCTTCAGGCTTGTA
The DNA here is from genome assembly GCF_040369775.1 of Brucella sp. NBRC 12953. Taxonomy (NCBI): domain Bacteria; kingdom Pseudomonadati; phylum Pseudomonadota; class Alphaproteobacteria; order Hyphomicrobiales; family Brucellaceae; genus Brucella; species Brucella sp. NBRC 12953. Next base: position 507,224 of record NZ_BAABSV010000001.1, on the reverse strand, counting down.
CTGAGCGACCTGCAACTGCATGTCCTGTGCCGTCATACGTCCACTGGCATTTAGAAGCGCATAGCTTGCAACAATCGAGTCATGTTCAGCCTGAACGAGTGCGATCTGTACGCTGACGAGATCATTCTGAGCATTCAATACGTCTAGCGTCGTGCGCTGACCAACTTTACGCTCTTCAATCACACCATCGAGAGCAAGCTGAGCTGCTGCGATGCCATCGCGGTTCGCCTTCACGGATGCACGAGCTGCTTCAAGCTGCGACCAAGCAGAGCTGATTGCCTGACGAACTTTATCCTGAACGATATCGACTTCGATACGTGCCTGACCGAGCTGTTCCTTTGCCTGGCGGACCTGTGCAGAGGTGCGGCCACCGGTATAGATTGGAATGCTTACACCTACACCGACCGAAGCAGAGTTACCGTCGCCTACACTCGTACCGGCATAGGTGTCGAGGTGGCTGGCACTTGCCGTCAGACCGACAGTCGGCAGCAAAGCGCCTTCCTTGGCCTTGACGTTAAAGCCCTGCGCATTAACTGCATATTGAGTGGCAAGAATACCAGGATGCACGGTCACTGCATTCGCGTAGGCTTGGTCTGGTGAACGTGGCAGATTTTTTGCAGCTGGTGCCGTAGAAAGGCGATCTGGCTGTGAGCCGATAACCTGAACATAGGTCGCTTCGGCAGACTTAACGTCTGCACGAGCAGAGTTGAGTTGCGCGATTGCAGTAGAACGCTGCGATTCTGACTGAGCAACATCGGTACGAGTGCCTTCACCGACGTCAAGGCGAGCACGCGAGGCGCGCACCTGCTCATTCATAGCGGCCAGGTTTTTCTCGCGCAAAGCCGCAATCTGGCGAAGCTGATACACGTTCATATAGGCCTGAACGGCCTCTAGGAGCGTGTTCTGTTCGTCATTTCGGAGATTCTCGCGCTGAGCAAAAACTGTGGTTTCTGCTGAAGCAACGTTGTTCTTGGTCTGAAAACCATCGAACAACATCTGGTTCAGCTCAATGCCGTAAGTGCCGGTCGTTCTATAATCAGAGGTAGGCGACTTGCCACGAGCTACGTTATAGCTACCGGTGATCTGTGGACGATAGCCGGATTTTGCAATCGCAACATTTTCGTCCTGAATACGCACACCTGCCCGCGATGAGTTCAGGGTAGCATTGTTCTTATACGCCTTCATGAGAGCGCCGTTCAGCGTCTCTGACAAAGCGGCCTGGCCCGATAAAACGGTGCCCGACAGGAGTATTGCCGCCGCCATAAGTCCTTTGCACGCTTTGAACACCGTATACCTCATATAAGAACAAACGAATCTATAATCGAACCGATCGGTTCGGGAAGACTTAATAACGTGTAAATTCCGCTATTTCCATCTTTCCCGCCAGTGCTTTCACAAACAATTTCCGCATCGTTGCAGAATTGCCCCATGCTCTGGATTAGAACTCGAACTGCTCAACACGCTCAAAACCTGGAAGCGGACGAACTGCAGTGTTGAAAACGCTACGACCAGAAGCCACGCCGTTTTCTTTCACGTAAATCCTTGCAACTCCGGCGTTTCCACGGCCTTCGACGGCGATCAAACGACCACCTTCCTTTAGCTGATTGAAAAGTACTTCCGGTACAAAATCAACTGCACCCTCGATGAAAATCACATCGTAAGGCGCTTCTGAAGGGTAGCCTGCTTTCAAATCGCCTGAAACGATCACAACATTGTCATGGCTCAATTCCTGCAAACGAGCCGCTGCAATAGCTGACAAAGAGGAATCACTTTCAAGACCAATAACCGAACCTGCCAGCTCAGAAAGGATGGCCGAAGAATAACCTGTGCCACAGCCGATATCGAGAACGACGTCGTTCTTATTTACCTTTGCGAGCTGAATAAGCTTTGCAAAAGGTGACGGCTCCATCAGATAGCGTGGCGCAGTGCCCTCGCCTTCGAGAAGCTGGTCTTCGTCGATATAGGCAAGCACCTGACGGTTTGCCGGAACAAAAACTTCGCGCGGAACGGTCAGAAAAGCGTCGATGACCCGAAGGTCCGTTACATCCGTGGTACGGATCTGGTTATCGACCATCTTCGTGCGAAGATCCTGGAAATCGGCTGCCATAGCCATGCCCTACATCCTTCTATATCGCGATAACGCGATGATTATGCCTTCTGGCACCCTTTATGAACAGAGCCTGGATAACGCACCCAATGCTATCATCTCAGTTCGCTGTCGTTACGGGGCACCATAAACGAGATTTGCCGCTGATGTGGCAAAAATCGGCCTTCCAGTCAATCAAACACAAGTTTTGCAGGCCTAGCTGCAGCACTTGGTCGCCTCTCCGCACCGTATATCATTCTATCAAAACAAAAATGCCGGGCGCATCTGCGTCCGGCACTTAGGCTTTGGATAAGCGTCTTACAAGTCATGCATTATCAAAACGCTTGTGAGGTTGATCACATTATTGCGTGATCGTTGCTGGATAGCCCGCTGCAGCAAGTGCGTTGAGTGCATCGTCATTTGAAGCATTGCTTACGAATTTGACCTCTTTCTTATCGAGATCAATATCCACCGTGGATGCTCCATCGATCTTGTGCAGTGCATTTGTAACGCTCTCAGCACAACCGCCACATTTCATCTTGGGAATTGAAAACGTAACCATCAAATCACTCCTTGCTTTCACTATACCCACAATGCAGCTTCCCATCGTGGTAAGGTCAAGCAACATCTTTCATTATGGCGCTTCGCAGCTTTCCGGAACGCTTTTCTCAATTTCAAGCGGCGACTTGGTGAGCGAACCAGTCATAATCTGCATGGGCTTATATGGTGGCTCTTCCTGCATACCGGGATTGGTAAGGCGAATTGTATAGCAGCCGGTATAAACTTCCTTCTTGCCATCATCGCTTTCGGATTCGATTGCAATCGGAAGACTCCAGTAAATCTGCCCTGCCCCCGGATCTGGATCAGTCTTACGAACTGCAACCTTCACGCTCTTGGTTTTTTCATAACCTTTAACGAAGACCTTAAAGTCCGGTTCACGTCCTTCTTCCGAGTAATAGCTATAAGCGCGAGCATATTCCTTGCGGTTGATCGCATTATAATAGGATTCCATTAGCGCCTGCGGCGTGGACCTATCATCGCGATAATCAGGCACCGTAACGCCAACAGACGCGTCCTGCGTCTGCTCAGACGGTTTTGTCTCTTCGACCGGCTTGGTCTGTTCCTGCTCAGAAGCTGCTTTCTTAGGCGCTTCCTGCGCTTGCGTGCCAGAGACCAAAATCATCGTGCTGAAAACGCCAGCAATCCCGGCAAGCATCAAAGGCTTCATGCGTTCAATCAACATACGCGTCTCCTCTTCCAGCAATTCTTTGGTTGCAGCACACCAAGATGTGTTTGCCAGCCAGGACAACGACTGATTTGGTGTCTTGCAGTAATGATGTTACAACACTAACTATAGTAAAAACGTGGCAATCGCGCAGAAAAGCGCAACGTTGCGAACAGACTGGATGATTCTTCAGTCACAAACCAGCATAACACCGGAAGAGATGAACATGGGCCGTTTCTCAGTCTTGACGCTTACCGATGCAGCCGCAGCGCGCGTTAATGAAATCATGGCTTCCCGTGACGGTGCCCTCGGTATCCGCGTAGGCGTAAAAAAAGGCGGCTGCGCTGGCATGGAATATACGATTGATCTCGTCACTGAGCCAAAGGCCGGTGATGATTCCGTCGAAAAGAACGGAGCTAAGGTCTATATCGCTCCAGAAGCCGTGTTATTCCTGCTTGGCACTCAAATGGATTTCGAAGTGACCACGTTGCGCACTGGTTTTGTTTTCAATAATCCAAACCAGACATCGGCTTGCGGTTGCGGTGAGTCTGTCGAGCTCACAGCAGCGTCACCAGAAAGCCTTCGCCAGATGCAGGGCGCTGCTTAACCGTTCAGGATTACCCATTCCATGGATGATCAATCTCTACGAGACCTTTTTGAAGGCTTAGGGACGATTAGCATCCGCCGCATGTTTGGCGGCAAAGGTATCTACCATCAGGGTTTGATCGTAGCGCTTGTTGTTCAGGATGAGTTGCTTTTAAAGGCAGATCAGGAAAGCGCACCGGCTTTCATCGCTGCGGGATCAACACAGTGGACTTACGACGGCCGCAAGAACGGAAAAACCATTGCAATGCCCTATTGGAGTGTGCCGGACGAAGCTTATGATGATCCAGAAATCATGACCGAATGGGCGCGACTTGCATTTGCAGCCAGCCTCAGATCAGAAGCCAAAAAATAAAAGCCGCTCACTGAAAGAGCGGCTTTTTGTTTCTTCTAAGCGTTACGCCAGTATCCCTGTTGGGATCAGCATGAATGCTGGAATGTCGTTACCGAAGCCAATCGGCACTGGACCATCATCATCATCGCGATCACGGCGACGCTTATGATTATCGTGCTGCGGCTTGCCGCGACGGTCGTCATTTGAATGACGGATTGCATCGCGGCGATCTTTTATTTCATTGATAACTGGTTGCGGTTCATCGGCCTGAACGATCACAGGTGCCTCGACCTTCTGTTTGTCTTTCGACTTACCCTTGGCATCTTTGCCTTTACCTCGGGCATTCTTGCCCTTGCGTGACGTATCTTCAGATTCGTCAGCCGCTGGCAATGTAGAAAGATCACCGTCCACCCATTCGATCTTTTCACCAATCATGGATTCGATTGCGGTCAGATACTTCGTGTCCGCAGTGGTTACCAGCGTAAATGCTTTGCCTGAACGACCGGCACGACCAGTACGACCAATACGATGGACATAGTCCTCCGAATGAATCGGAATATCGTAATTGAAGACGTGGCTCACATCAGGAATATCAAGGCCGCGTGCAGCAACATCAGAGGCAACCAGCAACTGCAACTTGCCTTCCTTGAAGTTTGCCAACATCGTCATGCGTGCGCGCTGATCCATATCACCATGCAAAGCGCCTGCATTGAACTCATGACGAACAAGCGAACGGAACAGCTCGGACACATCTTTCTTACGATTACAGAAGATGATCGCGTTCTTGAGCGAATCTTGTTCGCTGCGGATCAGATCACGCAGAGCTGCGCGCTTGTCCCAGTCCTTCTTACCCGACTTGACCAGACGCTGCGTCACAGTCTTTGCGGTTGAAGAAGCCTTGGCAACTTCGATACGCGTTGGCGAATGCAGGAACTGTTCGGTCAACTTGGTAATTTCCGGCGGCATGGTTGCCGAGAAAAACAGCGTCTGACGGGTAAACGGGATCAGCTTGCAGATACGCTCGATGTCGGGAATGAAACCCATGTCGAGCATACGGTCAGCTTCGTCGATGACGAGAATTTCAACACCTGTCAGCAGCAATTTGCCGCGCTCAAAATGGTCGAGAAGACGACCAGGCGTGGCGATCAGCACATCTGCGCCGCGTTCAAGCTTGCGTTCCTGCTCGTCAAACGAAACACCGCCGATGAGCAGAGCAACATTCAAACGCTGATTAATGCCATATTTCACAAAGTTTTCTTCGACCTGTGCTGCGAGTTCGCGCGTTGGTTCGAGAATGAGTGTGCGAGGCATACGAGCGCGAGCACGGCCTTTTTCCAAAAGCGTGAGCATAGGCAGAACGAAAGATGCAGTCTTTCCGGTGCCCGTCTGTGCAATACCAAGCACATCCTTACGCTCGAGCGCTGGAGGAATTGCTCCCGCTTGGATAGGCGTAGGCGCGGTGTATCCCGCGGCTTCAACAGCAGCGAGCACTTTCGGGGAAAGACCGAGTTCGGCAAATGTTGTCAATGGAGGCGCAGCTCTCTGTTTGGAAGTGAGTTCCACCCATCCTGTCATTGCAGCCGCGTCATCCGGCGCAGGAACCAAGGCAGAAAAGGCATCTGCAACGCTATACGCGTTTTCTTGCAGCATCGCCTACGTCCAGAACGTGCAAAAGTCAACTAAAATACCCGGAGAGAATATAAAAATGCTTATTTATTTGTATTTTATTAGGTTTCGCCGAACACTAAAGCGTGAAACTACTAAATTCATAGCCAACTAATGTCTAAACTGTTCTGTCAGAATGCGCTCGTCCCATGAATGATTTTGATCAAACAAGATAGCAACCCGACTATCCGGGTCTTCACGCACAGTAACTGCCTTCACGGATTTAACTTCGTTATTGTCAGCAACTGCATTCACTGGTCGCTTTTCAGTTTCAAGCAAGTCCATGCGCAGAGTTACATGCTTTGGCAAAAGTGCCCCACCCCATCGCCTCGGTCGAAAAGGGCTTACGGGCGTCAAAGCTAGAAGTGGCGCTTCCAGCGGAAGGATTGGCCCCTGCGCCGAAAGATTATAGGCGGTGGACCCTGCAGGCGTCGCGACCATCACACCGTCACAAACGAGCTCCTCCAGCCGAACCTTACCATCAATGGTGATCCGCACCTTGGCGGCCTGATAGGACTGCCTGAAAAGCGAAACCTCATTTATTGCCAAAGCCTTGAATGGCGGAGCAGATTCCGTTTCCGCAATCATTTCCAGAGGGCGAATTGTTTCTTTCTGCGCTGCATGAATGCGCGCAGGCAAATCTTCGACGCTGAACTCGTTCATCAGAAAGCCCACTGAACCACGGTTCATACCGTAAACGGGAATACCGCTGTTCATGAAATCCCGCAAGGCCTGCAGCATTGTACCATCGCCACCCAGCGCGACAACTGTGTCGGCATCTTCTGCAGCAACATGACCATAACGCTTCACCAGCTCTTTCTGAGCTGCGAGTGATTCTTCTGTCCCTGAAGAAACGAAGTGAAGCGCCAAGGATGTATCGTTCATTTTTATCCGTTCCAGCGAGCCAAAGCGTGCATTTTCCACAGACATGATGGCTATCATATGCAAAACCTGCTTACCATCACCCGCTGAATGTGAATTTTCGCTTTACACGGCTGAAAATTATGCTAATTCCACGCCTGTGCTGCCCTTATAGCTCAGTTGGTAGAGCACCTGATTTGTAATCAGGGGGTCGGGAGTTCGAGTCTCTCTGGGGGCACCACTAGCGCATTTATCAAGCGCTCGTTTTTTCCCTTACAAATTCAAATAGCTGCAAGAATAAGAGACTGCGTTCTCTTTCCTGCGGTTGCAACGTTGCTTTTTTACAACTATTGCATTCATAACAAATACATATTAAGCTTGCATAATATCGCAAATAAACTTTTTTGGTTTAATATATCATGTGTCAACGGCGCATTTGTGTTTCCGTCGTAACTCGCAGCAGACCGAAAATGCTCTGCAACCTTTTTTCATCACTTGCTTCCATTCAGAAGCCTAACAACGTCAACGTTTCATTTCTCATTGTCGAGAATAACTTTTCACCGACGCTTGATGAGACCGTCGAAACGTTTCGCGCGCAAATGCCAGGCGATCATATCGATTATATCGTGGAAGGTGTTTTAGGCATTTCTTCGGCACGAAATCGAGCGTTGAATCACGCAATCGAACAGGGTTTTGACTTCCTAGTCTACGTTGATGACGATGAATTTGTTGAGCCGAACTGGCTTGCGACATTGCTCGCAGAACGAGATCGACTGGAGCTCGATATTATAGGCTCCCCGGTAAGACCAAAACCTTTTGATGAAAACCTGACAATTCTTCAAAAGCTTGTCTGGTCGGGTATTAAACGCAGTGGTTATAACGCTGAGAAAAGATGCCGCCGCAAATGTGCTGCAGGTCGCGGTGACTCCATCAAAGTTGCCACAGGCAGCTGGATGGGACGACTAGATTTCTTCCGCAACACCGGACTGCGTTTCGATTCCCATTTCGGGCTGACCGGGGGTGAAGACTGGAACCTCTGGGCGAAAGCAAAATCGCTTGGCGCAAGAACCGGCTGGGCTTGCGATGCGATCGTCTATGAAACAGTGCCGTCGTCTCGACTGACGCTGAGCTATCATTATCGTCGCAACCGTGACCACAACATCACAGAGTTCGGCGCTCGTTATCGCGAAAACCCGAACAAGACATTGAAAAAATTGCCAATGAAGATCGTAGGCCGTGCACTCAAATTTATGGGTGCCGTACTGTCTATATCTTTCCGAGGCGGCCAAGGGCTCGTATCAGCGGCCACGGCGCTAGGCGGGCTAGTTGGCCTCATACAGGGAAGTATCGGAAAGAATTCCCTGCACTACGCGAACACGACAGGCTTCTGAACAAATAAAAAGCCCCGCATTGTGCGGGGCTTTTTCGTTCTTAGTACCAGCCGACAGCGACCTGCGCTTCTTCTGACATGCGATCAGCGGACCACGGCGGATCAAATGTCATGGTTACTTCAACCATCGAAACACCTTCGACTGCACCAACGGCATTCTCGACCCAGCCCGGCATTTCGCCAGCAACAGGGCAACCAGGGGCAGTCAGCGTCATTTCGATTTTGACCGTGCGATCATCTTCGATGTCGATCTTGTAGATCAGACCGAGCTCGTAAATATCCGCTGGTATTTCAGGATCATAAACAGTCTTCAACGCGCTGATGATATCATCGGTCAGCCGAAGCAGCTCTTCCTGCGGAATAGCAGAGGCAGAGAAAACAGACTTTCCATCTGCCGATGCGCTTGCATCGTCCGTCTTGGTTTCAGTCTGTTCCTGAACTTTTTGTTCGATCTCGGTCATCCGAAAAACTTCCTTGCCTTTTCCAAGGCTTCTGCCAGCGCGTCCACTTCAGCACGGGTGTTATACATCCCAAAAGATGCACGGCATGTAGAGGTGACACCAAAGCGTTTCAAGAGCGGTTGTGCGCAATGCGTGCCAGCACGCACGGCAACCCCTGCCCGGTCAATGACCATTGATACGTCATGCGCGTGAATACCATCAAGCGCAAACGAGATGATCGCCCCCTTGTCCGGAGCATTGCCGTAAATGCGCAAGCTGTTGATCTTGCCCAGTTGTTCATGCGCATAAATACGCAAGTCTTCTTCGTGGGCCGCGATCGCATGACGACCGATCTTTTCCATATATTCAAGCGCAGCGCCAAGGCCAATCGCTTGAACGATCGGCGGTGTGCCAGCTTCAAAGCGATGTGGCGGGTGATTGTAAGTGACGTTTTCTTCTGTCACTTCCTCGATCATTTCGCCACCACCCTGAAACGGGCGCATCTTTTCGAGCATTTCAGCGCGACCATAAAGAACGCCGATGCCTGACGGGCCATAGACTTTATGGCCGGTAAAGACATACCAGTCACAGCCGAGATCCTGCACGTCAACCGGCAGGTGGACAGCGCCCTGGCTGCCATCAACCAGCACCGGAATGCCGCGCGCATGAGCCAGTTCAACGATCTTCTTGATCGGAGTGACTGTGCCAAGCGCGTTGGACATGTGGGTGATTGCAACAAGCTTCGTACGCTCGGTCAGACGCTTTTCGAATTCCTCGATATGGAACACGCCTTCGTCATCGACCGGTGTAAAGACAAGCTTTGCGCCCTGCCGCTCGCGGATGAAGTGCCACGGAACAATATTGGAGTGATGCTCCATGATCGACAGAAGGATTTCATCACCCTCGCCGATATTTGGCATACCGTAACCGTAAGCGACCGTATTGATCGCTTCAGTCGCATTCTTGGTGAAGACGATTTCGTCAACGGAACCGGCATTCAGAAAGCGACGAACCGTTTCGCGCGACTTTTCGTAGGCATCTGTTGCAGCATTGGAAAGAAAATGCAGGCCGCGATGGACATTGGCATATTCATTCGCATAGGCATGCGTAACAGCGTCGATGACGCTTTGCGGCTTTTGCGCAGACGCGCCATTATCGAGATAAACGAGCGGCTTGCCATGAACCTGTCGTGACAGGATGGGGAAGTCTCTGCGGATCGCTTCGACATCGTAAGCCGCAACAATTGGATTCTTCTGATCCATGATCGCTCCTTCTACCCTTCAGGCAGAAAAGGCGGAGCAATTATTACTCCGCCTTATTTACTCAAGCGTGGGCTGCGAGCCAGTTCGAGAGCACTTCTTCCAGTGCTTCAACGAGAGCTTCGTTTTCCAGCTCTTCAATAATCTCGGCGATGAAAGCCTTGATCAGCAGGCCGCGGGCTTCGTTTTCAGGAACACCGCGTGCCATCAGATAGAAGAGATAGTCTTTCGACAGCTCAGTAACCGTGGCACCGTGGCCGCAAGCCACGTCATCCGCAAAGATTTCCAGCTCCGGCTTCGCATCAAACTCGCCATCGTCAGACAGCAGCAGCGTGTTGCAGGCCATGCGGGCGTCGGTCTTCTGGGCGATCTGTGCGACACGGATCATCCCCTGGAATACACCACGCGCACGATCCTTGACGACGTTGCGGATGATCTGGGTCGAACGTGTATTTTCGACCAGATGCGCCACCGTCATTGTAATGTCGGTGTGGGAATCGTCAGACAGAAGATTGAGGCCGCGAAGTTCAAAGTCTGAATCTTCACCTGCAACAGTCAGATGCACTTCCTGACGAACCAGCTTGCCACCAGCATTGACGATGTAAAGCGTAAGCTTCGATCCTGCGCCAATCGTTGCGTTGAACTGGGCAAGCTGCGTTGCCTGACCAAAATCACGCAGGATAACCCAGATGACATCGGCGCCATCGCCAACGCTCACATGGCTTACAGAGGTCGAGAAAGCATCGCCTTCACCGCCTGACTGACGCTCAATGATCGTTGCCTTGACGTTTGAACCGATTTCGACTGGGAAGCGCGTGTGGCCCTGCCCGGTTTTCTGGATGTTCTGCAGCTCAAGCGGTGCTTCCAGCTCAACGTCATCGGCAATCGATAATGCCCAGCCATCACTTACATAAGCAGCGTTGATCTGGCCGATCGTGTCATCGGTTCCCCGAACGGTAAGCTGTGGAACGAGCGAGCCGTCAGCAAGTGCGTCGCGCACAGCAGTCAAGGTCACACCTTCCGGAGCCTTTGCGTCAAGTGCTGCACCATTGCTTGCAGCAATGATGGACGAGCCTGCGAGCAGTGCAGGAAGCGCATTGGTTCCAGCAGTCGGATTGAAGTCAGCAACGCCTTTAAGCAGCGTACGGAAATCCGTGTAGTGCCAGCTTTCAATGCGGCGTGACGGAAGACCATGCACTTTCAGCGATTCCAGGGCGTTGTCGCGTGCAACGACGACATCGCCATTGCCCGGCAGTTCGCCCATACGAGTGGCGAAGCTGTCAATCAGTGCGCTTTCAGCTGGTGTCCTTGGTTTAGAGGTCTGGATGTTCATAATCCGCTCCTCAGGCTACTTCGCCGATAATGTCGGCATAGCCATTTTCTTCAAGGTGGTTTGCGAGGGTCTTGTCGCCCGACTTGATGACCTGTCCTTTGTAAAGAACATGGACGCTATCAGGTACAATGTAATCGAGCAGACGCTGATAGTGAGTAATCACGATCACAGCGCGGTCTGGCGAACGCAGAGCATTCACACCATCCGAAACGATCTTCAGCGCATCGATGTCGAGACCGGAGTCGGTTTCGTCGAGAACGCAGAGGCTTGGTTCGAGAAGCTGCATCTGAAGAATTTCAGCACGCTTCTTTTCGCCGCCCGAGAAGCCAACATTGAGCGGACGCTTCAGCATGTCCATGTCGATGTTAAGGCCGCCAGCGGCTTCCTTCACGCGCTTGATGAATTCAGGAATCTTCAGTTCCGCTTCGCCACGCGCCTTGCGCTGGCTGTTCATCGCAACCTTCAGGAACTCCATCGTGGCAACGCCTGGGATTTCCATCGGATACTGGAACGCCAGGAAGATGCCCTTGGCAGCGCGTTCAGCCGGATCGAGCTCGAGGATCGACTCGCCGTTGTAAAGAATGTCGCCTTCGGTCACTTCATAATCATCGCGACCTGCAAGGATGTAGGACAGCGTCGACTTGCCCGAGCCGTTCGGGCCCATGATGGCGGCAACTTCACCCTTGTTCACAGTGAGGTTCAGACCACGGATAATTTCTGTGTCCGTGTCAGCGATCTTTGCATGAAGGTTCTTGATCTCAAGCATGGGTATAAACCTTGTCTCTCAGCGCAGGCTCACGAAGAGCTGCTTATGCCAGTTAAAGGGCTGGCCAGAAAATCGGATGTTTTAAGGCAGTAAAGCGCGCCGGATTAACCGACGCTGCCTTCAAGCGAAATGCCAATGAGCTTCTGCGCCTCGACGGCGAATTCCATTGGCAGTTCCTGAATAACTTCCTTCACAAAACCATTGACGATGAGGGCGATAGCCTCCTCTTCCGGAATGCCGCGCTGCATAACGTAGAACAGCTGGTCTTCGGAAATCTTGGAGGTGGTTGCCTCGTGCTCAAACTGTGCCGTGGCGTTCTTTGCCTCGATATATGGCACGGTATGCGCACCGCAATCGTTGCCGATCAGGAGCGAGTCGCACTGGGTGAAGTTGCGGGCATTTTCAGCCTTACGATGGGCTGAAACCTGACCGCGATAGGTATTGTTGGAATTGCCTGCCGAAATACCCTTGGAGATGATGCGGCTCGACGTGTTTTTGCCGAGGTGGATCATCTTGGTGCCGCTGTCGATCTGCTGATAGCCGTTGGAAACGGCAATCGAGTAGAATTCGCCACGCGAATTGTCGCCGCGCAGAATGCAGGAAGGATATTTCCACGTTACAGCGGAGCCGGTTTCAACCTGCGTCCACGAAATCTTGGAATTATCACCACGGCAATCGCCACGCTTGGTAACGAAGTTATAGATACCGCCCTTGCCGCTGCTATCGCCCGGATACCAGTTCTGAACGGTCGAATACTTGATCTCGGCATTATCGAGCGCGATCAGTTCAACGACTGCTGCGTGGAGCTGGTTTTCGTCGCGCTGTGGTGCGGTGCAGCCTTCGAGATAGGAGACGTAAGCGCCTTCTTCCGCGATGATCAGCGTGCGCTCGAACTGGCCCGTATTCTTTTCATTGATACGGAAATAGGTCGAAAGCTCCATCGGGCAGCGAACGCCCTTTGGTACATAGACGAACGAACCATCGGTGAAGACAGCCGAGTTCAGCGTCGCATAATAATTGTCCGAAACCGGAACAACCGAAGCGAGATACTTCTGAACCAGTTCGGGATGCTCGCGAATGGCTTCCGAAATCGAGCAGAAGATCACGCCCGCTTTGGCAAGCTCTGCCTTAAAGGTCGTGACAACGGAAACACTGTCGAACACAGCATCAACAGCCACGCGGCCCGATGCATAAACGTTGTCCGATGGATTGCCGTCGATTTCGCTTGGATCGCCCTGCTTGCGCACGCCAGCGAGGATTTCCTGCTCACGCAGGGGAATACCAAGCTTTTCATATGTGCGAAGCAATTCCGGATCGACTTCATCCAGCGATTTCGGGCCTGTCTGATTCTTTGGGGCTGCGTAATAATACGCATCCTGGAAATCGATCTTTGGATAATCCACGCGCGCCCATGATGGCTCTTCCATGGTGAGCCAGCGTTCATAGGCCTTCAGACGCCACTCAAGCATCCATTCCGGCTCTTCTTTTTTAGCGGAAATGAAGCGAATGATATCTTCATTAAGACCCTTTGGGGCCTTCTCGGATTCGATCGTTGTTTCGAAACCGTACTTATACTGGTCCACGTCCAAGCCGCGAACCTGATCAATGGTCTCCTGCACTGCAGGCATTGGCGTTCTCCATCCTCGTCGAATTCAAGGTTCGACAGTTGCAAACGTCAGGGCGATGATAGTCGCTATCCTCGCCACAATATAGTGTGCGTGACGCTTCTTTAAAACCTCTCTAAACTAAATTTCAAGCCCGGCTTTAAATTTGCTGGTAAAATTCAAGAATAATTTACGAGGTTAGGCCCGATTAGGCGTTTAACTGGCCTTTGAGCGCTCGTGACGGGCAACGATTTTGCGCAAAACGTCAAGAAACTGATCAACAGATTCTATTGGAGCGTTTGGTTCGAGCGAAACACGGATCGCGCCCGGCCCTTCCTCAAGGCCCATTGCAGCCAGCACATGACTTGGTCCGACCTTTCCCGAAGAACAGGCTGATCCTGCCGACAGAGCTATTCCGCCAAGGTCAAATGCGATTTGAACGGTTTCAGCTTTTTGTCCATCCAGCGAGAAGAAGGTCGTGTTGGGGAGACGATCAACGGATTTACCGTGGATCGTGGCACTTGGTGCAATCTCCATGAGACCGGTTTCAAGCCGGTCACGCGCTTCGAAAGACCAGCCATTGCCATTCAGTCGGGTGGCTGCAACATCCGCAGCCGCACCAAAGCCTGCAATCAATGGAAGCGCTTCTGTGCCTGCGCGATGTCCCTTTTCCTGACCGCCACCCCGGACCAGCGCCTTCGGCATCATGAGATCGGAGATTGCGATCACGGCACCAACACCCTTCGGACCACCGATCTTATGTGAAGAGATTATGAGATAATCGCCACAACCCTCTGTAATATCGATCTTAATACGTCCAGCTGCCTGTACCGCATCGACAACGAAGATACCGCCTGACGTTTTGACGAGTGCTGCGATCTCGCGAATGGGCTGAATTACTCCGGTTTCATTATTGGCGGCCTGCACAGCAACTAGCGGCAAGCCCGCGCTCTTGTCGTGCGCTTTCAGCGCTTGTTCAAGCGCATCCAGACGAAGGATACCATTTTCATCGACCGGAAGAACCGTGATGTTGTCTGGAGCAAATTGTCCGCCCGCCAACATACAGGGGTGCTCAGTTGCACTTACGTAAAGATGCGACAGACGCACCGGCGAACGCCCCATCATATAGATCGGCGTCAACAAGGTGGATGCGGCTTCGGTGGCGCCAGATGTGAAAAAGACATGCTCTGGCTTGGCATTCACGAGTGCTGCCACACTACGGCGAGCCGATTCGACCAGCGCGCGGGCAGCCCTACCCTCGCGATGCACGGATGAAGGGTTGCCGGTTATGCCTAATGCCTCGATGACTGCATTGCGCGCTTCATCAAGCAAAGGCGCACTGGCATTATAGTCCAGATAGAGCCTCTTGCCGGTTCCGATCACCGATACTATCTCCTAAGCGACACCATAAAGTGGCCAGAAGCGCAATTTTCTTGAATTTTCAATCAGGAAAAGCCTATTAAGCCACATTAGGTACTGAACTACGGTCCAGTCTAACGAAATTTCAAATCGGTTCTAGAAGCGGCGCACCCCCACGTCAAGTTCGCCACCCTGAAGCCGATCTTCCGATCACCAGCGGAGTACACATGCCAGAAGTCATTTTCAACGGCCCTGCCGGACGCCTTGAAGGCCGCTATCAGCCTTCACGGGAAAAGAATGCGCCTATAGCCCTTATCCTGCATCCGCACCCGCAGTTCGGTGGAACGATGAACAACAAGATCGTCTATGATCTGTTCTACATGTTCCAACAGCGCGGTTTTACAACGCTTCGCTTCAACTTCCGTGGCATTGGCCGCAGTCAGGGCGAGTTCGACCACGGCGCAGGTGAATTGTCGGATGCGGCAAGCGCGCTCGACTGGGTGCAGGCTCTGCATCCGGATTCGAAGAATTGCTGGGTCGCCGGTTATTCGTTTGGTTCGTGGATCGGTATGCAGCTTCTCATGCGCCGTCCGGAAATCGAAGGCTTTATCTCGGTCGCGCCGCAGCCAAACACCTACGACTTTGCGTTCCTAGCGCCTTGCCCGTCCTCGGGCCTGATCATTCATGGCGATCAGGATAAGGTTGCACCGCCAAAGGATGTTCAGGGGCTCGTTGATAAGCTCAAGACGCAGAAGGGTATCACCATTACCCAGAATACCATTCCGGGTGCGAACCACTTCTTCACCGGCATGGGCGATCAGCTGATCGACGAATGCTCGGAATATCTGGAGCGCCGTCTTGCTGGCGAACTGGTTGAAGTCCGCCAGAAGCGTCTGCGCTAAAAGCCTTAAAAGGCTGATCCTACTGAAGCCCGGTGAGAATATTCACCGGGCTTTTATTTTGGCGGAAGTGCAAGAACACCGCCGGAAACAGGCTTATCGCAGCCCGTTGTCGTCGGATAGGTGAGCGGCAACCCACGCATTGAGCGCACAGCGAGATAGGCCCAGGCTTCCGCTTCCATGGCATCGCCATCAAAACCCGCATTATCAGCATCCAAAACGCGTGCGCCTTCACGCTCTGCAAGCGCACTCAGTTCAGCCATGATCGCTGCATTCTTACGTCCACCGCCACTGACGACATAGGTTCGAGGCTTCGACGGCAGATGCGAAGCCGACCGCAGAATGGCGGCCGCACTGACATAAGCAAGCGTGCGTGCGCCTGTTGCCAAGTTCGCTTCATCTTTCGCAGGAACGACAAAATCACCCCGATCCAAAGAACGACGATGATTCCCTTTGAAAAACTCGTGATCGAGATATTTCAAAGCCAAGGTCTCATCCACAGTGCCACTCATCGCCGTGATGCCGCCTGGATCAAAGCTTCCCTGTTCATGCAGCTCCATCCACTGATCGATCAGCATATTGCCCGGCCCACTGTCATAGGCCATCAGCGCACCGCCCTCGCCAACATAGGTCAGGTTGGATATGCCGCCGATATTGACGAAGACCACCGGCCCATCGAGGCCAAACGGAAGATTGGCCGCTAAAGCTGCGTGATAGGCCGGAATCAGAGGGGCACCCTCGCCGCCGTGCCGCATATCTTCGGCACGCATATCATAGACGACGGGAATGCCCGTCTCTTCAGCCAGTAGCCGCCCATCGCCTATCTGAATAGTCAGCGCCTCACGTGGACGATGCAGCACGGTTTGACCATGGAAACCGATCACATCGATCTCATCAGGCCTTAACGAATGCGCGTATAGGAAATCCTGAATCGCTATCGCATGAAGAAGGGTCTGGTCGTGCTCAAGCTGTTTAAGAACACCGGGGCGTTCACTGCGTTTGTTGATACTGCGTGCATCAACCAGCGCTGCCTTCAAGCGCCCACGAAACCCTTCCGAATAAGACACAGCACTGGAAGGTCCACGCTCGACCCAATTTTCGCCATCAGTGGTCAGAAGCGCAATATCGATACCATCCATCGAAGTACCGCTCATCAGTCCTATTGCGCGTTTCAAATCGGCCATACCGGACTTTCCTTGTTATTCCCGCTTGAATGATGCTAAAGGCAAAATATCATAAGGCGGTAAGCACTTGATTACTGTTGTTTCCATTCTCGCCTAATCAGTCAGGAAAAGGGCATGTCCGGTTTTAAATCCGATTTTCTTCGCACACTTTCCAAGCGCGGCTTTATTCATCAGATTTCCGATGAAAGCGGCCTCGACGAATTGTTGGCCAAGGAAACCGTGACGGCCTATATTGGCTTCGATCCTACAGCGCCAAGCCTTCACGCTGGCGGTCTTATCCAGATCATGATGCTGCACTGGTTCCAGCAGACGGGTCATCGCGCCGTAGCCCTTATGGGCGGCGGTACAGGCATGGTTGGCGATCCATCCTTCAAGGATGAAGCACGCAAGCTGATGACCGAAGACACGATTGCCGAGAACATTGCTGGCATCAAACGCGTTTTCGCAAATTACCTGACCTTCGGTGACGGTCCAAACGACGCCATGATGGTCAACAATGCCGACTGGTTGCGCAACATCAACTACCTCGAATTCCTGCGCGATGTCGGCCGTCATTTCTCGGTCAACCGCATGTTGTCGTTTGATTCGGTAAAGACACGTCTTGATCGCGAGCAGTCGCTGTCGTTCCTCGAATTCAACTACATGATCCTTCAGGCCTACGACTTCGTAGAACTGAACAAGCGTCATGGCATTCGCCTGCAGATGGGCGGTTCGGATCAATGGGGCAATATCATCAACGGTATTGACCTCGGCCACCGCATGGGCACACCACAGCTTTACGCTCTGACCTCGCCTTTGCTCACCACGGCTTCCGGCCAGAAGATGGGTAAGTCGCTGGGTGGTGCGATCTGGCTTAACGCCGATATGCTCAGCGCCTACGATTTCTGGCAATACTGGCGCAATACGGAAGATGCAGACGTAGAACGCTTCCTGAAGCTCTACACGACGCTGCCTATGGATGAGATTGCAAAGCTTGCAGCACTGGGTGGTTCGGAAATCAACGAAGCAAAGAAGATCCTTGCAACCGAGATTACCGCAATCCTGCATGGCCGTACTGCTGCTGAAGAAGCTGCGGAAACCGCACGCAAGACCTTTGAAGACGGTGAACTGTCGGAAAATCTTCCAACGGTTGGCGTCCACAAAGCAACGCTAAATGCCGGTATTGGTGTGTTGGCGCTCATGGTTCTTGCAGAACTCTGCGCAACCAACGGCGAAGCACGTCGTCACATCGAAGGTGGCGCAGTTCGTATCAATGACGAGCCTGTTACCGATCCGCGCCTGACGATCAACGCTTCCGCTCTCAACGATCAGGGCGTTATCAAGGTATCGCTCGGCAAGAAGCGTCACGTTCTGATCCGCCCAGCGTAAGGGCTTATCGCATAACGAAAAAAGCCGGGCTAAGCCCGGCTTTTTTTATGCTCTGATTTGGTCTCTCTTAGAGCATTTCCTGTTTTGATTGAGTCATTGGAAATGCTCTATACATTTGTCTTTACGCGCATCTTGTTCCGAAAACCGCTTAGCACTTTTCGGGATGCGCTTTAGAACTCGAAGATCGAGCGGAAAATGCCCGGTGCAATAATCGAGATTGGATTGACCATTACTTGCGGCTGTTTAGCGCTGCCTTCAAGCTTGAAGGTAATGCCGAGAAGTCCACGATCACGGCCATTGCCAAGCAGCGCGCCGAAGATTGGAACCTCACCAAAAATACGATTCACGCCATAAGCGGGCATGAATGTGCCGGTGATCGACATATTGCCACGTTGATCATAAAGCGTGCCTTGGAAGGTCGTCCCTACAGATGGGCCGCGTACCACACCCTTGGAAAGCTTGAGATAACCCTCACCTTTTTCGATCAGAGAGAACCCACGTTCAACGTCAACCCGTGAGACGTCGATATCCCGCTTAACTGCCTGATTGAGGCTGGTGCCACCGCTTGAAGGAGAGCTGGAAACGATCTTGGCCAATCGCGGCTCATTGATAATCGCGAAATTACGCGCATCAATCTGCCCACTCAATGGTCCATTGCCCTGGCCGGCAAGACCAACGGTAATTTTCCCGCCGCGCATTTTGTCATAAAAATCGAAAAAGCGCAGAACTGCACCGGCATCATTGGATTGCAGCGAGACCGAACGGGCATCACCCTGATCGTTGTTTGTCGCAACGAAAGCTGCACCAGATGAGGTAACGGCATTCACGGAAACGCCGGAAATCTTGTTGCCTGCATTCTCATAAGAAACAGCTACGTTACGAAGTTTTTCATCGTTGAACCCGCTCACTTCATCAACCTGGGCGCTGACGACAATGCGTGGGCTTTTACCCCCCGAACTTTCGCTCTTCTTCTGGATATCAGATATCTGTTTGATGATTGAACGAGCATCGAACTGCGAGCCGCGAACGGTCACACGATAGCCGCCGGAGCTTTTGGTGGCTTTTACACTCATTCGGTCCGAACGCGTTAGTCGAATTTCGCTGAAGTCAGCCGACTGGAAATCGCCGCCCAATATCGAAAGATTGCCCTTCGCGCCGAATGCATCGCCCGTCAGAACCAAATTGCGGATATCAAGCTTGCCGTCAGTGCCGCTGGCTTTTACCAGATCGAATGTCGCCTTAGCCGGAACGCCGCTACCTTTGCGCCAACCAAGCCAGGGCAAGCTTATTTGTGTCTTGTCCAAATCCGCAGAAACGCGTCTTTGGCCGTTATTCTCCATACCGAGATCAACGGATATCGGGCCAGAGAAGAGATCTTTTAATCCGGGCAAAAGCTTGTCCCGGGAGCTATCATCGAGCTCAAGCTTAATCTTCTGCTCGCGCTTGACGGGGCCAGAACGATCCACCGGCTCAGTCATCGATATCTTGGCAGGGACGCCATCAAGCTTTGCATCTGCTGTTATGAGCGCAGCAGATTGATCAACTTTGATGCTGCCCGTCGCATCGCTCACATTGGAGCCGCCAACGGGCTTGGCAATCGCAAGGTCGGTGAATCCTATATCGGCATTCCATGTCAATGTTCCGGGAGGAGCGCCCTTGGAAACAGCAAACCCGACTTTCACCTTTGCCTTGACATCGCCGGTCACATCTTCTGGCACAAACGGCACGCTTTTCAGCACATCAATCGGCTTTTTGCCTGCAATCTCAGCAATTGCCGCTGCATCCCCAGATACCAACAGATCAAGATCAGCAATAACCGGGCGCTGTGGTCCCCATGGGATAATCAGCGTGCCGTCCGAAACGGATGCCTTGCGATTATCCGGTGTGTAGGCAACACCCTTTTCCAGCTTGATCGTCGTATGCGCACCGCGCACTGAGATGTTCCCCGTAACATCGCGAACGGGCGGCAACTCACCGATCACATCAAAGCGCGTATCCGACACATTGAAGTCTGCTTTGATCTCTTCGCCGGTCAATGGAGGCGGTAAGCCTGGACCGTTAAAACGTCCACCCGCCAAAGAAATATCAATGCGGCTGTCTTTCAGAATGCCGCCGTAGAGGTTCTTCAGTACCCATTCGCGCGCGCCGTCAGCGACATCAATCGGCCAGAGATGTTTTGCGTCCGCTACAGGCATTTCTGGAATGCGCAGCATGAAAATCATCTCGGGCGAACCATTGCCGAAGGCCATGCTGCCCTGCCCGTAAAGTTCCCCTGTTTCAGTCTTAACATCCAGATTGGAGAACTGCAGTCGTTGCTGATTGGCAAGAAACCGACCCGCAATTTTAACACCAAACGGCAATTCAGGATCGCTCGATTCGGCTGGCATACTGGTGGCTGAACTTGTCACGACTTCAAAACGATAGCTCGGACCACCCGCATTGTTTTCAGAATCAGGGTCTGGTCCAAACGCTCCGTTAAACGACGCGTTCATTCCGCCAAGCTGGATTCGGGACGGCTTGATTTCAAGTTTGCCACTCCCAACAGAATGCTCAATGCGGAGAGCCGCTTTACCGAGCACATCATTCACGCGACCAATTTCCATCTCGATGCCATCAACGGCGAGATCGGCGGTTACGCGTTCTGGATTCTCACCATTCGCTGCCTTGCCTGACAGGGCGAGGCTCGCCTTACCCTGCAAATCGAAATGAGCTGGATTAACCCGATTTCCATCAATTATTGGCGCCACTTCTTCGGGCGAACCAAGGTCAATCGGCAGGTTGCTGACCTTGATCTGGAAAGCGTCAAGATCATTTTCCTGCCCTTTGCGATCAATATTCCCATCAATTGCTATGGTTTTATTTTGCCAGACAACACTGCCTTCGATTGAAATCTTGCCATTGTTTTCGACCAGTCGAAGCTTCTTAACTTCAACACTTTGCTGCGTGTCGCCTGTCTTAAATCGGATTGTTGTATTCAGAAGGCCAATTGCCTGAGTATTCTGATTCCTCAGCAATTCGAGATTGCGGCGCATTGTCGAGAACAACTCGTTTGAAACCGCATCAAAATCTATATAGCCGTTGTTGTCGTAAGGCAGGGACTTCCAGAAACCTGCGCCCTTCTGCTCAGGCAGGTCGAAACTCGCACCGTCGATTTCAAGCTCTGCAACGCGGACCTTGCCCGTCAACAGCGGCAGTGGGGCCAGTCCCAATCTTACCGATCTGATATCTTTGATTTCCAGCCCCTGCTTTGGCTCAGAAATCGACACGCCCCGCGCTTCAAGTGCAACCAGACTGTTTTGGTCAAGCGACAAACCCGCACTCGCAATGGAAGCCGATGCTTCTTCACCGAGAATTCCGCTAAGGCTCTTTTGCGCTTCGTCGCGCAAGAGATCGCTGTTTACGCCGCCACGTAAAATGACAAATCCTGCGCCACCGATGAGGACGAGCACGATGCACAAAGAAAGAAAAGCGTGAGAACACCAGGTGACAAACGAGCGCCGAGGCCGCGTTAGTCCAAGCGCAGCACAATCCTCGCCTTCAGCTGCGAGGCGTTCGATTCTTTTCATCTCCCGCTTTGTAAAGCGGATCTGGCGCGGTTTATCTGTCAATATTCCAGCCGAACTACATATTTCCGCAAATGGAAGACCTCACGAGACGGTTTATAAGAGCTCAATAACTTTCTGTTTTTATTTCACTTCCTCATCGCATCCGAAACATTCTTGATCGAATCCGATGAATTATCAACACCCGTCAAAGGTCTCTGCAAGCTGCACTTGAACGGTTGCATGAGCTTACCCTGAATGCGATAGATTTGAGTGTAACAGGCAGTTTCCCCGTTTATCCATAAAAGAAAGGCCTAGATATGGCTCGTCCCCAAGTTGGAGATCTGGCACCGGATTTTTCATTGCCATCCGATAATGGTGCAATCTCGTTGTCTTCACTTAAAGGCGGACCAGTCGTCGTTTATTTCTATCCGAAAGACGACACATCCGGCTGCACCAAAGAGGCGATTGCGTTTTCGCAGCTAAAGCCTGAATTCGACAAAATCGGCGCTCGCATCATTGGCCTGTCGCCCGACAGCGCGGAAAAACATGCCAAATTTCGCAAAAAGCATGACCTGACGGTCGAGCTTGCAGCAGATGAAGACCGAACCGCTTTGGAAGCCTACGGTGTTTGGGTAGAAAAGAGCATGTATGGCCGTAAATACATGGGCGTTGAACGCGCCACTTTTCTTATTGATGCAGATGGCCGCGTCGCCCACGTCTGGGAAAAAGTAAAAGTCGCAGGTCACGCTGAAGCCGTTCTTGAGGCAGCGCGCGCACTCTGAAAAGCAAAGGTTTGAACCGTCTCTGCGCGGGGAATGCCATCAGAGCAATTTCCGCGAGTGACCTCAAGCCGCCGTTCAATGAACTGGCGCACGCATTTATCGCAACTTGTCACCTGTTTCGATCTAACCACAAAAGCTTCGGATAAGCTTTGTTAACCATGATAGAATTTCGTTGATTCGAAAGCATGGAAAGCAAAGCAATCGGCATGTTCGGAATTCGATCTAAAGTCCTTGGATTTGGCGCTGTTACGTTCGCCCTTTGCTTTGGCGTTGGTATCTATCTCAATACTGATGGTGGCAATTCGGATAAACCGCAGAACAGCAAGCTCGCGTCGCTGTTAAAAGGTTCTTCGGCGATGCAGCCGTTGCCAGAAATGCCATCTGAGCCCATGCCGAATATTTCTGCGCAGCAAGAGCTGCTTATTCCCGATAATGCGCCAAATGTTCAGGGCATTGATCCCATTATCACTGGTCCGCGGGCCTATAAGCCAAGAGCTGAGATCAAGCGCACGGCGTCAAAAGATTCCTGACGCTTAGTAAGGGCCGCAAATTTCTCCGGCATAATCTGACATGCATATGCAAAAAACCCGGCACAAGGCCGGGTTTTCTATTTAACGTTATCGGGAAGCGATCAATCAATATCTTCGATTGCTTCGCCACCGCCCTGAATGCGATGTGCGAGGGCTGCTTCCATGAACGGTGTGACCGCGCCATCAAGCACTTCTTGCGGGTTTGTGCTTTCAACGCCCGTACGAAGGTCTTTAACGAGCTGATACGGCTGAAGCACGTAAGAGCGGATCTGATGCCCCCAACCGATATCGGTTTTGGTGGCGTTGGCTGCGTCAGTTGCTTCTTCGCGCTTCTTGAGTTCTTCCTCGTAAAGACGCGCACGCAACATCGACCAAGCCTTTTCGCGGTTCTTGTGCTGCGAACGTTCGGCCTGACACTGCACCACGATACCCGACGCAATGTGCGTAATACGCACGGCCGAGTCAGTCGTATTGACGTGCTGACCACCGGCACCCGATGCACGGTAGGTATCGATACGGACATCCGCTTCCGTTACCTGCACATCGATGTTGTCATCAATGACCGGATAAACCCAGATACTCGCAAACGAAGTGTGACGACGGGCATTCGAATCGTAAGGCGAAATACGAACCAGACGGTGCACGCCGGATTCCGTCTTCGCCATACCGTATGAATTATGGCCCTTGATCAGGATCGTTGCAGACTTGATGCCTGCTTCTTCCCCGTAATGCACTTCCATCACTTCAACTTTACGTCCGCTGCGTTCGGCCCAGCGTGTGTACATGCGCAGAAGCATCGACGCCCAATCCTGACTTTCCGTGCCGCCTGCGCCAGCATGGACTTCAAGATAGGTGTCGTTGGCATCCGCTTCACCTGAAAGCAGCATATCGATCTGTCGGCTGTCGACTTCCTTCTTCAGATCGCGAATGGTGTTTTCAGCATCCGCGATAATCGACTTGTCATCTTCTTCTTCGCCCATGGCGATGAGTTCGATACTGTCGTTAAGCGTCTGCTTCAGGCCGTTAATGCCGTTGATGCTGTCTTCCAGTTGCTGCCGCTCACGCATCAGCTTCTGGGCTTCCTGTGCATCATTCCAAAGGGTCGGATCTTCAGCTCTCTGATTCAGATAGCCCAGACGTTTGATTGCCTGATCCCAGTCAAAGATGCCTCCTCAGCAGGCTTATGGCCTGCTGGATTTCGTCAACCAGCGTCTCGATTTCCGCGCGCATGGGCAAATCGTTCCTTCAATAATTCAGTCGTGGATGGAGAGAACAGAGGCTCGAAGCGAGCCGCTTTGTTCTGAAGCGCATCCCACCAAAGCGATGCGCTCTGCCTCAACGCAGAATGGCTAAAGTTAAAACCATTCAAGCGCCGCGGACCATAATTAGCACGCGGCGCAGTGTAAAGAGGCTGACGTCAGTAAAGTCCGCCTGAACCCGAATTGATAGCGCGGGTTGCCTGTGGCGACTGCGGCTGAACCGGTGATCCTTCGCGGAACTGATCCATACCAATGACCGAATAGGTATCAGACGGTCCCGTCCCAGGCTTGAAGGCTTCCATGATCAGGTTCGGATCGCCCTTATTCGTGCGCATACCGGTTTTACGGTTGATCGCAATCAGCGTCATGCCTTCAGGGACACGGAAATCAACCTTCGGCGTTCCAGCCAGAGCCTGCCCCATAAACTCCTTGAAGACCGGAGCAGCGAGACCGCCACCAGTACCCCCGCGACCAAGCGGAGTTGGCGTGTCATAACCCATGAATACACCGACAACCAGGTCAGGCGTGAAGCCGACAAACCAGGCGTCTTTTTCGTCGTTGGTCGTACCGGTCTTACCGGCAAGTGGACGATCAAGGCTCTTAAGAAGCTGAGCAGTACCGCGCTGAACGACACCTTCCATCATGGATGTGATCTGGTAAGCGGTCATCGGATCAAGCACCTGATCGCGATTATCGATCAGAGTTGGCTCTTCCTGATTGGACCATTGCTGGGCATTGCAGCCTTCGCACTGGCGTCCATCGTGCTTAAACACCGTCTTGCCGTAGCGATCCTGAATACGGTCAATCATCGAAGGTGTGATGCTCTGTCCGCCATTTGCGATCACAGAATAGGCCGTAACCATCCGCAGAACCGTTGTTTCACCAGCGCCGAGCGACATCGACAGAACCGGCAACATCTTGTCGTAAACACCGAAGCGTTCTGCATATTCTGCAACCGTCTTCATGCCCATGTCCTGCGCGAGGCGCACGGTCATGACGTTACGCGACTGTTCAATACCGTAGCGGAGCGTCGAGGGGCCGGAGAACTTACCGGAGTAGTTTTTCGGAGCCCACACACCGAGTGCGCCACCCTGATTAACTTCCAACGGACCATCCAGCACAACGGAAGCCGGGGTATAACCATTGTCGAGTGCAGCAGCATAGACGAACGGCTTGAACGATGAGCCTGGCTGGCGATAGGCCTGTGTCGCGCGGTTGAATTCAGATTCACCAAATGAGAATCCGCCAACCATCGACAGCACACGACCGGTATGAGGGTCCATCGCGACAAGCGCGCCCTGTAGCTTTGGCGGCTGTTGCAGACGGAAACGCGAACCGCCGTCACCGACCTTGGATACATAGATAATATCGCCAGTGTTCAACACACCTTCCGGCGACTTGGCGCTGCTGCGCTTGCCACCGATATTGGTGACCCGCATTGCCCATTTCATGTCATCAGCCGCAATAAAGGCACGTGTGCGCTCTTTGCTGCGGGAACCAGAACCTTCGACTTCAGGCTGAAGCCCGATATCAGCGCCTGCAGCGGATACATTGAGTACAACTGCGAGCTGCCATTCAGGCACATCGGGATACGCCTGCAAATCACCGAAGGCAGAAGCCCAGTCGCTACCAAGCTCGGCGTGCTTTACAGGGCCGCGCCAGCCGCGTGCTTCGTCGTAACGGAGCAGAGCTGCCTGCAGCGCCTTGCGCGCTTCGACCTGCATGGTTGGGTTAAGAGTTGTACGAACCGAAAGACCACCCTCATAAAGGGCATCGACGCCATATTTCTGGATGATCTGGCGGCGCACTTCTTCACTGAAGTATTCCGAAGCAAACAGATAATGGGTAGCAGTACGGGTCTTTACGCCGAGCGGTTCTTTCTTCGCTTCATCCGCTTCCTGCATCGTGATGTAGCCGTTTTCGGCCATACGATCGATAACCCAGTTGCGGCGTTCGATCGCGCGATCTGGGTAGCGGAACGGATGATAGTTGTTTGGACCTTTTGGCAGTGCGGCGAGATACGCACTATCAGCAATGCTCAACTCACCAACAGACTTGTCGAAATAAGTGAGTGCAGCGCTGGCGATGCCGTAGGAACCGAGACCGAAAAAGATTTCATTGAGATAGAGCTCAAGAATACGGTCTTTGGAATAGGCCTGCTCAATGCGCATCGCAAGAATCGCTTCTTTGATCTTGCGGTCATAGGTCTGGTTAGAGCTTAGAAGGAAGTTCTTTGCGACCTGCTGCGTGATGGTCGATGCGCCAACCGGGCGACGGCCAGAACCCATGTTCTTAACATTCGTCAGCACTGCCCGCGCGAGACCACCAAAATCGAGACCATGGTGTTCGTAGAATGTTTTGTCTTCAGCAGAAATGAAAGCAGCTTTGACACGATTTGGCACGGCCTGAATCGGCAAATACATGCGGCGTTCACGCGCAAATTCCGACATCAGACTACCGTCAGATGCATGAACACGCGTCATGACAGGAGGCTCGTACTTTGCGAGCACTTCGTAATCAGGCAGTTCCTTTGTGACGCTACCGATATAGACGGCAACGCCGCCAGCAACCAAAAGTGCCAGAACCGTACCAATTCCGAAGAAATATCCGATAAGCCTTACCATAAATCCGGGATCCTGCCTTCAGATCATTCGCATATATTTAGGGGCAATCAAAACGAGCACCCGTCGACCTATGCCGCATTGGCAACAAGCTGGTTTAGTGACCATCAAATGCGTCAAAGGCAAGATCGTTTCTATGTTTTTACCAATTTAACGCATGCAAATGCCGGGCAGCGACAAAAATCCAAGAAACTGTTGCAACCATGCATCTTATCAGCAGGGATGAATATGAGCCCCCACTAAACATTACATAATTCTAGCCTTTTGACAAAGTGTCCGGATGTTTTTGGATTTCGAACGCTTTTACCGCCCGGGCAATACGGTCAGCCAATTTGCGACGCCACTCAGGATTACTGATTAGTTTTTCGTCTTCAGCATTGGAGAGGTATCCGATTTCGATAAGCACTGATGGCACATCAGGCGCACGCAGAACCTGAAAACCGGCAAAGCGATGCGGATTATTGATGAGGTTTACCTCACCCTGCAGGGAACTGATGACCTTCTCGGCAAAGCTCAACGAAAATGTATGTGTTTCCCGGCGAGTCAGATCAAGCAAAATATCGGCAACTTCCGGGAGTTCTTCTGGAACGGCGCCCGCAACGCTATCCGACTTATTTTCACGTTCAGCCATGGCTCGCGCAACGGAGTCAGAGGCTTTGTCGGAAATTGTATATACCGTCGCCCCGCGTATATCGCCCTGATTGATCGTATCTGCATGGATGGAAATGAAAAGATCAGCCTCGTACTGGCGAGCCAGTCGCACGCGCTCTGAGAGACGCAGGAATGTGTCGTCATCTCGCGTCATCATGACTTTGATATTCTTCTCCTTACCCAGCCGATCGCGCAGCTCCTGACCAAAGGCAAGTGTCAGATCTTTTTCTTTAATACCACTCAGGCTTTCAGCACCGCTATCGATACCACCATGGCCGGGATCTAACATCACGATGAATGGCCGCGCCCCGCCGGATTCAGATGCAAGTGCCTTAGCAGCCGTTGCGGACTTACGCTCAGTTGAGCCAGTAACCTCATGCTGCGACTTGAGCCTTTCAGAAAACTCGCGATCAGAGGACGCAATGATATCCGCGACAAGCCGATAACCCGACGTTGTTTCGTTTTGGATCACCTGAACGTTTTCGACGTTGAATGGTCCACGCAAGGTGAGAATAAGACGTGACCGGCTTTTTCCAACCAGGCCATAGCGCACGCGCGATACAATTCCCCTCGCCTCCAGGCTTTTTTCATCAAAGCCGAAACGCGTTTCTGGAAGATCAAAGACCAGGCGATGCGGATTGTCGAGCAGCAACGTCGAAACTTCGGGCTTACGATCAAACATCACAACGACCCGCATTCGCAGATCGTCCCCCGCCATACGATATGTAAGAGCAGAAAGTGGCGCTTCGTCAGCAGCAACGGCCGAACCGACATGGAAAATAGCGGCGAAAACCATCGCCAGAAGCGCGAGCGTGCTTCGAACTGCCGAAATTTTGTTTGCTGCGTTTTTAAAGCTCAGACAATGCATCCGTAATCGCGATCCAGATATTATCGAATAATCTCAAATCCTGACATTTCAGCCAAGACCTATGATTGCGCGCACTTCATAAATCTACCCGTACAAAATTATAGTTAATGAACACTTTTCCGCTCGCA
Source organism: Brucella sp. NBRC 12953 (assembly GCF_040369775.1). Lineage (NCBI taxonomy): Bacteria > Pseudomonadati > Pseudomonadota > Alphaproteobacteria > Hyphomicrobiales > Brucellaceae > Brucella > Brucella sp. NBRC 12953. The sequence goes on along the minus strand of NZ_BAABSV010000001.1, from coordinate 478,464 downwards.
TCTGATGGCTCTATTGGATTGAATTTGACGCTTGAATCCCGACTGAATGAGATGCTGCTTCAAACGTCAAATGCGAAAAATCCAGTAGATGCTTAAAGTTACTAGTGATCTTTGCGATTCCGACATTTGCTCGGCGCCTGTATCAGAGGGACGCAAATGTCGAAATCAGACCACTAGCAGGGCATTTTGAGCCCTATAATCATCTTTCGGCAAAATTACGATGAAGGTGTCAACTGATATTCGTACTTGTCATAGTTCAATTGACGCCATAAAAGCTTAGTTAGGTTATGGAGCAGCTGCCAGAATCGTTTGCCGGTTCTCAATTTGAACCGTTACTAAAAGCAGCGAAAACAGTGGCATATACGTTTGTTGCTCCAATAGCCCGCACAGAATTCAACGGAATACGGCTCCCCTGCCGCCTCCGTTTTTTAATCGGCCGACTGCGTACTGATACGCGCTGTCGCCAGTGCTCTGAAAAGAGCAAAGAGGTCGGCCCGGCTTTTTCGGGTCATATATGAGGTCGTTTCGTTCGGAACAGCTATGGGTCAAGCAAGACTGACCATCGCAAGCCTGAAGACCGTGATCGCCATGAGGCCATCGCGCGCAAGGACAGCAGCTTTTATTCCGACGAACCCATTATCATCCGGCAGACGCATCCCAGCCAGGACGACAGCCTTCAGGGTTTCGTCCGGCGCACGCGGCTTGCGTCTTAGCGCCGGCAGGAAAGACAATAATGTCCAACAAAATGCTTATAGATGCCTCCCACCCGGAGGAGACGCGCGTTATCGTAACGCGTGGGAACAAGATTGAAGAATTCGACTTCGAGTCGGAACATAAGAAGCAGCTGAAGGGTAATATCTATCTCGCACGCGTTACCCGCGTCGAACCATCTCTTCAGGCTGCGTTCGTGGAATATGGCGGCAATCGCCACGGCTTCCTCGCATTCTCTGAAATTCATCCGGATTATTACCAGATCCCGGTTGCCGATCGTCTGGCCCTGCTCGAAGCGGAAGCAAAAGCTGCGCGCGCAGAAGATGAAGACGAAGAGCCGAAGGCAAAGAACGACCGTTCGCGCCGTCATCGCCGTCGCGGACGTCGTGATGGCCAGAACGGTGATTCGCATTCAGGCGGTTCGAACAGCGGCTTGCCTGCAGCGGAACCTGTCGGACCGGCTTTTGAAAATTACGTTCCTGGCACTCCTGCCATCGTATTGATGAAGCAAGCTGGACATGTCATTTCCGAAGCAATCGACACCGACAATGGTGACGATGATGACGACAATGATGTTGAGAACGAAGAAGACATCGTTGAATCGGTAGGCTCGGAAGATGCGATGGAAGAACTTCCTTCGCATGGCCGCACCAGCCGTCGTCAGTACAATATTCAGGAAGTCATCAAGCGCCGCCAGATCATTCTCGTTCAGGTCGTTAAGGAAGAGCGCGGCAATAAGGGCGCAGCTCTCACCACGTATCTGTCGCTAGCTGGCCGTTACTCGGTTCTGATGCCAAACACCGCGCGCGGTGGCGGCATTTCGCGCAAGATCACCAATCCGCAGGATCGCAAGCGCCTGAAGGAAATCGTCAAGGAACTCGAAGTGCCGCAGGGCATGGGCGTGATCCTTCGTACCGCTGGGGCAAACCGCACCAAGGCGGAAGTTAAGCGCGACTACGAATATCTGATGCGCATGTGGGAAAATGTCCGCACGCTGACATTGCAGTCGACAGCGCCTTCCCTCGTCTATGAAGAAGGCAGCCTGATCAAGCGCTCGATCCGCGATCTTTATAACAAAGACATCACCGAGATTCTCGTATCAGGTGAAACCGGTTATCGCGAAGCGAAGGACTTCATGCGTATGCTCATGCCGAGCCACGCCAAGGTCGTTCAGCCTTACCGCGAACAGGTGCCAGTCTTCACGCGCTATGGTCTGGAAGCACAGCTTGATCGTATGCTTCTGCCACAGGTAACGCTGAAATCCGGCGGTTATCTCATCATCAACCAGACCGAAGCTCTGGTTGCAATCGACGTGAACTCCGGGCGTTCGACCCGTGAGCATTCGATTGAAGACACTGCACTGCAGACAAATCTGGAAGCAGCTGAAGAAGTTGCGCGCCAGCTGCGTCTGCGCGACCTTGCAGGTCTTATCGTCGTTGACTTCATCGACATGGAAGAAAAGCGCAACAATCGCGCTGTCGAAAAGAAGATGAAGGATTGCCTGAAGGACGACCGTGCCCGCATTCAGGTCGGCCGTATCTCGCATTTCGGCCTTCTGGAAATGTCGCGTCAGCGTATTCGCGCATCCGTTCTCGAAAGCACGATGCAGGTTTGCCAGCATTGCGGCGGCACCGGTCATATCCGTTCCGACTCGTCCATGGCGCTCCATATCATCCGTGGCATCGAAGACTATCTGCTGCGTCATTCGGGCTACGACATTGTCGTTCGCACGCCTGCAGCGTCGGCTCTCTATGTCCTCAATCACAAGCGCCAGCTGCTTGCTGATCTGGAAGGCCGTTTCGGCGCCAATATTAGCATCGATGCCGATGAAAGCGTCGGACATCAGCATTTTGTCATCGACAAGGGTGCGCCTTCGACACGTCCAGTAACCATCCAGCCTGTACAGCCGATGATTTACGAAGACGATATCGAAGATCCTGAGATTCCACTTGAGGACGACGACGCCGAAGAAGAAATCAAGGCTGAAGCCCCTGCTCGCGAAGAAAGCAGCGAAGAAGGCGATCGCAAGCGCCGTCGTCGCCGTCGCCGTCGTGGTGGTCGTGATCGCGACAATCGCGAACAGACTGAGCAGGTTGAAGCAGGCTCTGACGATTCAGACGAAGACGATGAAGAAGACAACGCATCTTCGAGCAATGCCTCGCAGAGCGATGAAGATCGTCGCAAGAAGCGTCGTCGTGGTCGTCGTGGCGGTCGCAAGAACCGTCGTGAAGACGATATTCAGTTCAACAAAGTACCTGATCCTGAGTTCGTCGGTTACACGCCTGTCATTCCTGCGAAGGTAGAAAAACAGCCTGTTGATGTGGTTGTTGCTGAGGCCGTTGCGGTTGAAACCGTCACTGTTGAAGCGACTGAAGCTGCTCCGGCTGCTGAAACAGTTGCAGACGAAAAGCCTGCGAAGCCAGCGCGCAAGCCACGCGGTCGTAAGACTGCAAAGAGCGAAGAAGCGGCGAATGACGATGTCGTCGTTGCAGAGCCAGCAGAAGAACCTGCGAAGCCTGCTCGCAAGACACGTTCGCGCAAGAAGGCTGCTGAGGAAGAAGTTGCAGCTCCTGCTGAAGAAGCAGAAGCCGCAAAGCCTAAGCGTCGTACACGCAAGACTGCTGTAAAGCCGGAAGTTGAGGAAGTTGCGGTGGAGCCAGAGGTAGCCCCTGTTGCAGAAGCGCAGAAGGTTACCGAGCCTGTCGTCACCTCCAGCGATACGGAAGAGCAGAAGCCGAAGCGCGGCGGCTGGTGGCAGAAGAAGGGCTTTTTCTAAGCCCTGCTCACTTCTGATGTAGAATATAAGAAAACCGGCGGAAACGCCGGTTTTCTTTTTGTTTTAGTAATTAAAGCATTTCCAGCAAGAGTGCGAAGCGGCTTTGCGTAAAAACAGAAACATAGAGCGGTTCCACGATTCAATATTAACTGGGACCGCTCTAGAGCGCATCCCGAAAAGTGCGAAGCGGTTTTCGGAACAAGATGCGCGCAAAAACAAATAGATAGAGCATTTCCAATGACTCAATTAAAACAGGAAATGCTCTAGCTATCAGGCGCGCTGTTGTGGAAGCCACTCTTCAAGACGGCGAACCACTTCCTCAATTTCTTCTATGCTGCCTGCATAAGAAAAGCGCATGGTGCGGTGCCCGTCGATCGGATCAAAATCCCGTCCCGGAGTAGCCGCAATGTTGGTTTCGGCAATCATGCGTCGCGCAAATTCCATGCTGTCATTGGTAAAGCGCGAAACATCGCAATAGGCATAGAACGCGCCGTCCATGGGCGCGGCGAGGCTTGGCCCTATGCGCGGCAGGTGTTCGAGCAGGATTTGTCGGTTCTGCCGATAGCGGTCTTTCACGCGTTCCAGCTCTGCGGTGGCGTGAAACGCTTCAATTGCCGCGCGCTGCGAAAGTTCAGGCGCGGAAATATAAAGGCTCTGGCCGAGGCGTTCGATGGCACGCACATCAGCACTTGGCAGAACCATCCAGCCAATACGCCAGCCGGTCATGCAGTAGTATTTTGAGAATGAATTGATGATGGTGACATCGTCCGAGATCTGCAGTGCCGTCACATCTTCGCTCTCATATGAAAGACGGTGATAGATTTCGTCAGAAATTACGCGGATACCAAGATCGCGCGCAGTTTCAATGATGGCCTTGAGTTCCGGCTTGTCAATCACAGCGCCGGTTGGATTGGCGGGACTTGCAAAAAGTACGCCCTTCAACGGTTTCTCGGCATGAGCGGCAGCCAATGCCTGAGCGGTCAGTGCACCTGATGCGCCGCCTTCATTGGCGATTTCAACCACTTCGAGGCCAAGCGCTGTCAGAATATTGCGATAGGCTGGATAGCCCGGGCGCGTGATTGCAACGCGATCGCCTGGATCGAAATAGACAAGAAACGCCAGATTGAACGCGGCCGATGACCCTGTCGTAATCGCAATGCGTTCCGGCGAGACGGTTACGCCATAGTTGTCAGCATAATGCGCGGCAATTGCTTCGCGCAGCTCTATCAGCCCTAGAGCATCGGTATAACCGATACGGCCATCTTTCAGGGCGCGTTCCGCAGCCAGCCGCACGATTTGCGGTGCCGGGTCTGCCGGTTGCCCGACTGCCATCGAAATGATTGGATGGCCCGCAGCGCGACGACGATTGGCCTCTGCCAGAACATCCATGGCGTGAAACGGTTCGACTGCGCTACGGTTGGAAAGAGTATTCAACTTAGCCTCCAGAAAAGCGGGGAATGCAATGCAACTCACCCGCCCTATAATCGCCGGATTGGTAAAGCAACAGCGCTGTAGTAAAAACAGCGATGAAGATTGATATAAAGCCCTTAAACTAGGCCGGATTTGTAAGATTCGCTTTTGTTTCGTTTGAGCAGGATGAGGAGCACTATGGGGAGCATGACTGCAACTTTCACGACCAAAGCGTTTTCTTTTCAGAATGTGATGCGCCGTTCAGTTGCTGCCTTTGCAGCCCTAGCTGTTGCCGTTACAGGCGTCCTGCCTGCACAGGCGCAATCGCGTGGCGGTGGCGGCGTTCCAATCGTACGCGATGCTGAAATCGAAGCGCTTGTCGCCGATTATGCAGCTCCGATCCTCAAAGTCGCCGGATTAGGCGGACGTGGTGTCCGCGTTATTCTCGTCAATTCCCAGAGCTTCAACGCCTTTGTCGATGGCCGTCGTATTTTCATTAATACAGGCGCCATCATGCAGGCAGAAACACCGAACGAAATCATCGGCGTCATTGCGCATGAAGCTGGTCATATCGCTGGCGGGCATCAGGATCGCTTGCGTGAACAGTTGAGCCGCGCACGCACCATGGCAGTTATTGGTATGCTTCTGGGCGTTGGCGCAGGCGTTGCCGGTGCAGCTTCAGGCAGCGGTGCTGCTGCGGGTGCAGGTGGCGGCATTGCAATGGGCAGTACGGAAATGGCAATGCGCAGCCTGCTCAGCTATCAGCGTACCGAAGAAATGACCGCCGACCGTCTGGCTGTTAATTATCTCAATGCCACCGGCCAGTCGACAAAAGGAATGCTTGATACGTTCCAGCGCTTCGCGTCGGCACTTTCGCTGTCCGGCACCCAGATCGATCAGTATCGTATCAGCCATCCGTTGCCACGCGAGCGAATTTCCAACCTTGAAGAACTGGCCAAAAAAAGCCCGAACTATAACAAGACGGATTCCGCAGCGCTGCAACTCCGACATGATATGGCACGCGCCAAGATCGCAGCCAACTCCAACAATATGGGCGCTTTGCAGCGTATGTTCCGCGGTAATCCCGGAGGCCTGCCGGCCCGTTATGGCAGCGCAATCACAACTTATCTGAATGGCTCTGCCCGCGCCGCACTGCCGAAGTTTGAGGCACTCATCAAAGAACAGCCAAAGAATCCATATTTCCAGGAAATGATGGGCGAAGTGCTGATTAAGGCTAACAACCCACAAGGTGCTGCAAAAGCTTTCCAACGTGCAGTTTCTCTTGATACGCGCAAGTCTCCACTGCTGCGCATGAGCTACGGCCGCGCCTTGATGCTTACTGGCACCAAGGCCAATATGCCCAATGCTATCAAGGAGCTGAAAGCAGGTATTGCGGCCGACCCAGAGTTTCCCGGCGGATATGGATATCTAGCGCAAGCCTATGGCCAGTCTGGCGATATGGCCCGCGCTGACCTTGCCACAGCCGACATGAACTACTATTCCGGAAAGCTGCAGCAGGCCCAGATATTTGCCATTCGCGCGCAAAAGCAAATGAAGTCAGGAACTCCCGACTGGCTGCGTGCGCAGGACATCATCAACGCCAAAGCTAAAAAGTAAGCCACTTAAGAGGCCACCCAAGCCGCACTTTAAGTGAGATTTCAGAACGTATGAAAGTGATTGCTATGAAGAACGTCATTCTTGGTTCAATCGGTGGTGCCGTCGTCGGTGCAGCTGCGCTTGCACTCGGCTATTATGCCGGCACCGCACATCAGCCAGCGCCCGTGGCCCCTATAGTTGCACCTGTGGAAATGGCTGCAGCGCCGCAATTGGACCAGCAGGCGGTAGAGACAATCGTTCGCAATTATCTGCTGAAGAACCCAGAGATCATGGTTGAGGTGCAGACCGCACTTGAAACCAAACAGGCAGAAGCTGCTCAAGAACAGGTCAAGCAGGTTCTGGCATCAAGTCAGGATCAGCTTTTCAATCCGTCACACGATGCTGTCTTCGGCAATCCAAACGGCGATGTCACCGTTTACGAGTTCTTCGATTACAATTGCGGCTACTGCAAGCGCGCGCTTCCAGACATGGAAGCAATCCTGAAGAACGATCCAAACGTCCGTTTCGTTATGAAGGAATTCCCGATCCTCGGACCGGACTCCATGCGCGCCCACATTGTAGCGCAGGCGTTTAAAGCCCTTATGCCGGAGAAATATGCCGAGTATCATGAAGTTCTTCTCGGTGCGCAGGAACGCGCAACAGAAGCTTCGGCTATTGCTGATGCGGTCAAGCTCGGCGCAGATGAAGCACAACTTCGCGAGAAGATGAAAGACCCCGCAATCACCAATGCCTTCCAGGAAACCTATCAGCTCGCCCAGAAGCTCAACATCACCGGCACGCCGTCCTACATCATCGGAAACGACCTCGTTCCCGGTGCAATCGGCGCAGAAGGCCTGATTGAAAGAATCGCTGCAGCGCGCTCAGCCAAAAAAAGCTGATCTGATTGAGATCGCGTCTTGTTGATTATTGGCAAGGTACATTCAATAAATCAGAAGTGATAAATGACTATTTTTGCCACAAATAGCGTTCATTCCACAAAGAATAGCGGGAAAAACGCTGTGGTGAAACATTAGCTTTAATTTAGAGGGTTTCGACTTGCGTCCAAGCCCTCTATATGAAATGCGAAGTGTAATTGAATTTTCGTAATAGGCCCGTTATCGATCACGGACGAATATGGTGAAAACGGTTTTTGTTCTGAACGGCCCCAATCTCAATCTTCTTGGGAAGCGCGAGCCGGGCATCTACGGTGTGGCAACGCTCGAAGATATCGAAGCGGGCTGCAAGCGCGAGGCTGAACAATTGGGCCTTGCTGTCGATTTTCGCCAGACTAATTACGAAGGTGATCTGGTTAGCTGGATTCAGGAAGCGGGCGATAAAAACGCCTATGTTCTGATCAATCCCGCAGCTTACAGCCACACTTCGGTTGCTATTCATGATGCCATCCGTTCGGCCAAAGTTACGGTCGTGGAAGTGCATCTGTCGAACATTCATGCGCGTGAAGCTTTCCGGCATCACTCCTATGTCTCCGCAGTCGCCAAAGGCGTCATCTGCGGCTTTGGCGCGGAAGGATACCTGCTCGGCCTGCGCGCACTCGCGGCAATTGCCAAAGAAGAAGAAAACAACGGGCAAGCGTAAAGGGGCCTTTATATGTCCAGCAAAAATTCCGTCATCGACAAAGAAACCATTCGCGATCTAGCGAACATTCTCAATGAAACCGACCTGACCGACATCGAAGTCGAACATGGTGAATTGCGCATCCGCGTTTCGCGCAATGTAACGGTTCAGGCTGCGGCTACTGTGATGCAGGCTGCACCAGCCGCAGTTGCAGCGCCGGTGGCTGCTGCTGTTGCAGCAGAACCAACAAAGGCAGAACTCAGCAAGAATGCTGTTCCTTCGCCAATGGTCGGTACCGCCTATCTCGCCCCTGCTCCTGGCGCACGCAACTTCATCGAAGTTGGCACACAGGTCAAGGAAGGCCAGACCCTTCTCATCATCGAAGCCATGAAGACCATGAACCAGATTTCCGCGCCTCGCGCCGGTACGGTCAAGGCTATTCTGGTTGAAGATGCAGCGCCTGTTGAATTCGGCGAACCGCTTGTCGTCATTGAATAAGACGACCCATTGGTCAGTAGAATTCAGGCTTATTCAATGAACGGGCAGCAAAGCGCAATGTTTCAAAAGATACTCATAGCCAATCGTGGCGAAATCGCTCTTCGTGTGCTCAGGGCTTGTAAAGAACTGGGCATCAAGACGGTCGCAGTTCATTCCACAGCCGACGCCGATGCGATGCATGTTCGCCTTGCGGACGAAAGCGTTTGCATTGGACCGCCTCCATCACGCGACAGCTATCTGAATATTCATCAAATCGTTGCTGCTTGCGAAATCACCGGCGCGGATGCAATCCATCCGGGCTACGGCTTCCTTTCGGAAAATGCCAAGTTTGCTGAAATTCTTGAAGCACACGGCATTACTTTCATCGGACCGACCTCTTCGCATATTCGCACCATGGGCGACAAGATTGAAGCCAAGCGCACTGCAAAGCGCCTCGGCATTCCAGTCGTTCCGGGTTCGGACGGTGGCGTAACCGATGAAAACGAAGCCAAGCGCATCGCAAAAGAAATCGGCTATCCGGTCATCATCAAGGCATCCGCCGGTGGTGGTGGTCGCGGCATGAAGGTTGCCCGCACTGAAGACGATCTGGCAGTAGCTCTTGCAACTGCGCGTACCGAGGCTGGTGCAGCATTTGGTGATGATGCCGTTTACATCGAGAAATATCTCGAAAAGCCGCGCCACATCGAAGTGCAGGTCATGGGCGATGGTGCAGGTAATGCAATCCATCTGGGTGAGCGCGATTGCTCGTTGCAGCGTCGTCACCAGAAGGTCTGGGAAGAAGCCAACTCTCCAGCATTGAATGCCGAAGCACGCGACAAGATCGGCATGATTTGTGCCAATGCTGTTGCTGATATGGGCTATCGCGGTGCAGGCACGATCGAGTTCCTTTATGAAAACGGCGAGTTCTATTTCATCGAAATGAACACCCGTCTTCAGGTGGAGCACCCAGTTACCGAAGCAATCACTGGCATCGACCTCGTTCACGAGCAGATCCGTGTGGCAGCAGGCTTGGGCCTTTCCGTCAAGCAGGAAGATGTACGCTTCCATGGCCATGCCATTGAATGCCGCATCAATGCGGAAGACCCGCGTAACTTCACGCCTTCACCGGGCCTGATCACCCATTACCATACGCCAGGTGGCCTTGGTATCCGTGTGGATTCGGGCGTCTATTCCGGCTACCGCATTCCGCCATATTATGACAGCCTCATCGGCAAGCTGATCGTACATGGCCGGAACCGCGTTGAATGCATGATGCGTCTGCGTCGTGCGCTTGATGAGTTCGTGGTCGATGGCGTCAAGACGACCCTGCCCCTGTTCCAGGATCTGATTTCCAATCAGGACATTGCCAATGGTGATTACGACATCCATTGGCTAGAAAAGTATCTGGCCAAGCAGTCAGAAACTCCAAATACATAAGAACATGGGTGCATAAATAAAGTGACCGCAGGAGCCTCACCGGACGACTATACAATCGAACCGGAGCTGCTCCTGCGGGCCTATGCCACCGGGGTTTTCCCGATGGCCGAAGAAGCAGACGATCCTGAGATTTTCTGGGTTCGTCCTGAAAAGCGCGGTATCATCCCGCTCGATGGCTTTCACATTCCGAAAAGCCTGCAGAAAACCATCAGACAAGCAGTTTTTGAAATCCGGCTCGATAATGACTTTGAGGGCGTTATCGACGGCTGCGCAAGCGGTACCGGCGAACGAGCGCGGACATGGATCAACGCGCCGATCCGCGAAGCCTATCGGAAACTCTTTGACGCTGGTCATTGCCACACAGTCGAAGCATTGCATGACGGTCAGCTCGTGGGTGGGCTTTATGGCGTCACGCTCGGACGCGCCTTCTTTGGCGAGAGCATGTTTACACGCAAGCGCGACGCGTCAAAAGTCTGCCTCGCCTATCTGGTCGAGCATCTGAAACGACAGGGATTTGTACTGCTTGATACGCAGTTCACGACAGCCCATCTGGAGCGCTTCGGTGCAATCGAAGTGAGGCGCAAAAAATATGAAGGGCTTCTCGATGAAGCACTTCAGGGCACCGCCATTTTCTGAAATCAAAGATTATTTGCGCTGATCTGGCGGCGGAACGTCGGACTTCTGCTTGCAGTCTTTAAGCCACACGTCATAAATCGGATGTTCAACAGCGTTGAGACCCGGACTATCGGCAAACATCCATCCGGTAAAGATACGGCGAATCTTGCGGTCGAGGGTAATTTCATCAACTTCGACAAAACCGTCTGTGCGCGGCGCTTCGTTCTCGGTGCGCGAATAGCAAACCTTTGGCGTTACCTGAAGCGCGCCGAACTGCACAGTTTCATTGATGTAAACATCGAAACTGGTGATACGGCCGGTGATCTTGTCGAGACCCGAAAACTCTGCAACAGGATTGGAAATACGTTCAGCATAAGCTGCATTAAAGCTTGAAGTGCCGGCGAGCAGAGTGAGCAAAGCCACCTTTGCTGCCTGCTTGAACCAGTTCTTTCCGTTAATAGCCGTGCCGGTGGAATGCTTCGTCAAAACGGATATCCGTATTAATCTGGTTAAATAATGAGCCGGAACAACTCCTAATCGTCAATTGTGACGATTCGTGGCCCAGCTGCAAGCAGCAATGCTTTGCTACCGTATGTGTGATCCAACTATCCTCAAACCTTTTGCGTTAGACAGGCTTTAGATCTGAATGAATCAAATCGGCGCTCTAAAATTTTTGATGTTGAGCATAATCTTATCGACCCCGATTCACGCCGGTCGAATTGTGCTCTCATACCGCAAAAGAGAAAAAACCGGCATGAAATCCATGCCGGTTTAAAGATTCAAATCAGCTGCCCGGTGTCCAGGCATCGTATTCGCCGGTTACGCGTGGACGTTCGGCAGGAGTGGTTCCCGGAATCGCGATCGATCCCTTCGGACGATAAGCCAGCGACGAACCAGTCAGGTTCTGCAGGTGTGGCTTCTGCCAGTCACGCGGCTTGTAGTCTTCCTTGCTTGGCGGCGTATCAACGCGGTGATGCATCCAGCCATGCCAGCCCGGAGGAATAGCGCTTGCTTCCGCATAGCCATTGAAAATGACCCAGCGGCGGGTGCGACCTTCAGAGTCCTTGCCACCCTGATAGTAGACATTGCCGAACTCATCTTCGCCGACCCGTTCGCCTTTGCGCCAGGTGTGAAGGCGGGTGCCAAGCGTTTGGCCATTCCACCAGGTGAAGACTTGCGTAAGAAATTTCTTCATGACCTATCCAGATCCGTTATTGCCACAGGCAGATTAACTGCCGGGTTTTCAACGCTTATGGCCCTATCAAAGGCCCAAGGCAAGGGGCAAGTTGCCGCTGTCACAAGAGTATGAAGCGCATCCCGAAAAGTGTGAAGTGGTTTTCGGATATGATGCGCGTTAAAGCAAAAGACTACATACTCCAGCCTTCGAGAGACTTTTCCATAATCAGCACGGGCTCCTTGCAATTGGGATCGCCCCAATCTTCACTGCGGCCCACGCGGGCATAGCCTTTGCGCTCGTAAAAGCGCACCGACTTTTCATTGCGTTCGATCACTTCAAGCCGCATCGTGTTTACGCCCGGAAAAGCCATTTCGACTTCTGCCAGAAGCATCGTTCCGATGCCCTGCACCTGCGATTCAGGACGCACATAAAGCTGATGGAGCGAGGCCTTGCCCTCTCCGGTCTGGCTCGCAAAAGCCATGCCGTCGATACCGCCCTCGCCGTTATCTGCAACGATGAATTCAGAATACGGCTTCTTGAGATTGGCTTTCAGCGCCGCAACCGAGTGCCATTTGCCGGTGACGGCATTCACCGTTTCCCGGCCAAGAATATCGTCGAAAGTCGCGTGCCAGGTCGAGACCAGCAATTCATGCACGGCCTTAAGATCTGCCTCACTGGCGCTGCGAACCCACATTATTCTTCAATCCCGAGCTTGGACTTGACCAGATCATTGACAGCCTGCGGATTGGCTTTGCCACCCGTTGCCTTCATCACCTGACCGACAAACCAGCCAGCCATGCTTGGCTTGGCCTTGGCCTGTTCGACCTTATCCGGGTTGGCTGCGATAATATCGTCAACGGCCTTTTCAATCGCACCGGTATCCGTAACCTGCTTCATGCCGCGTTCTTCAACGAGGCTTTTCGGGTCGCCACCTTCATTCCAGACGATTTCAAACAGTTCCTTAGCGATCTTGCCGGAAATCGTACCGTCTTTGATCAGATCGATGATCGCGCCGAGCTGAACTGGTGAAACAGGCGATGTTTCAATGTCCTTGCCCGTCTTGTTCAGCGCACCAAGTAGATCGTTGATGACCCAGTTTGCGGCCAGCTTGCCATCACGACCATCGGATACCGCTTCGTAATAGTCCGCAATTGCCTTTTCCGAGACCAGAATCGACGCGTCATAAACCGAGATACCGAGTTTTTCGACCAGACGGTCTTTCTTGACATCCGGCAGCTCAGGAAGATCTGCGGCAAGCGCATCAACGAATGCCTGATCGAATTCGAGTGGCAGAAGATCCGGATCAGGGAAATAGCGATAGTCGTGCGCTTCTTCCTTGGAGCGCATCGAACGGGTTTCGCCCTTCACAGGATCAAACAGGCGCGTTTCCTGATCAATAGAGCCACCGTCTTCCAGAATAGCGATCTGACGACGTGCCTCATATTCAATCGCCTGACCGACGAAGCGGATCGAGTTGACGTTCTTGATTTCGCAACGGGTGCCGAATTCGCCGCCCGGACGACGAACGGAAACGTTGACGTCTGCGCGCATCGAACCTTCGTCCATGTTGCCATCACAAGTGCCGAGATAACGGACAATCGTGCGCAGCTTGGTCAGATAAGCGCGGGCTTCGTCGGACGAACGCAGGTCTGGCTTGGAAACGATTTCCATAAGCGCCACACCGGAACGGTTGAGATCGACATAGGACATCGTTGGATGCTGGTCGTGCAGCGACTTGCCCGCATCCTGCTCAAGATGCAAACGCTCAATACCGATCTCTACGTCTTCGAATTGGCCCTTATTGTCAGGACCAACGGAGATCATGATCTTGCCTTCGCCGACGATTGGCTGCTTGAACTGTGAAATCTGATAGCCCTGCGGCAAATCGGGGTAGAAATAATTCTTGCGATCGAAAACCGACTTCAGATTGATCTGAGCATTCAGGCCAATGCCGGTACGCACAGCCTGTTTGACGCATTCAATATTAATTACAGGCAACATGCCCGGCATCGCGGCATCCACCAGAGACACATTCGCATTCGGGTCTGCACCGAAGGATGTGGAAGCGCCGGAAAATAGCTTGGACTCGGACGTGACCTGAGCGTGGACTTCCATGCCAATGACGATTTCCCAGTCGCCGGTGGCGCCAGAGATGAAACGTTTTGGTTCAGGCGTACGCGTATCAATAAGGGTCATAGTAACTCGTCTATCTCTTCCTGTGCGACGCAATGCGCAGCAAAAATTCTATCTGACTTTGGCTAAAACAAACGGCGAGGACTGGCAAGCCTTCTCTGCCCTTCAGTGTAATTTGCTCAAGGTTTCATAGGCAGTTTCGTCACTGAAACTTCGCTAAAGCCTATACGCCTGTAAAGCTTTTCGGCTCCAGAGGGATTATTCTGCTCCACTTTCAAACTCACCGTCGTCTGATTACGTTGAAAGAAAAGCCGAAGAACACAAAGCAAAAGCGCTTCGCCGAGCCCTTCCCGCCGCCTGCTTTGATCGACAACCAAATCCTTTACGAAAGCGCTATTCCAACACTGCACAAATGCTACAGGGCGACGGGCCTGATTGAGAACCAAAACGGCGAGCTCCGGATCATATTCGCTATCGGCTATCAAACCATTGTACCAGTCGTCGAAATCAGTGACCGAACCGCCGCCGCTGGCATAGCCCCGAAGCAGCAAATCATGGGCAGCTCGTGCATGTTCATCAGAGAAGGTAGCCACACTTACATCGGCCGGCCATGCGGGTTGGCGTGGCTCTTCCTGCATCGTCAGCTCCAAATGGAGATATGGCAATCCATTCATGTCACACCTTCAACGGACGAACTAAGCTTCAAATGAAAAGGCCGCGCAGTGCGCGGCCTTCTCGAATAGTTCAGACTTGGAAGAATTAAGCCTCGTCGGACTTTTCTTCTGCCTTCTTCTTAGGAGCGGCCTTCTTCTTCGCAGCAGCCTTCTTGGCTGGCTTTGCTTCCGAAGCTGCATCTTCGTCTTCTGCAGTCAGCTCTTCTTTCGAGACCTTCTTGTCGGTCACGTTGATGTTTGCGAGCAGATGGTCAACGACCTTTTCTTCGAAGATAGGTGCGCGGAGGTTAGCAACTGCATCCGGCGTCTTGCGCAGGAATTCGTAGATTTCCTTTTCCTGACCTGGGTAGCGACGTACCTGGTCGTAAACAGCGCGCTGCAGTTCTTCTTCAGAAACTTCCACGCCTGCCTTTTCACCGATTTCGGAGAGAACCAGACCGAGGCGAACGCGGCGCTCAGCAAGCTTGCGGTATTCTTCGCGAGCAGCTTCTTCAGTGGTTTCTTCGTCTTCGAAGGTGCGGCCAGCCTGCTGCAGATCGAAGTTGATCTGCTGCCAGATGTTGTTGAATTCTGCTTCAACGAGCTTTTCTGGCGTTTCGAACTGGTAATCGCCATCGAGTGCGTCGAGAATCTGACGCTTTACCTTCTGACGGGTGATCTGGCCGTACTGGCTTTCGATCTGTTCACGAACAACCTGACGCAGACGCTCAAGCGACTCGATGCCGAGCTTCTTAGCGGTTTCGTCGTCGAGAACGAGTTCGCCAGCCTTTTCAACACCCTTAACGGTGATGTCGAAGGTTGCTTCCTTACCTGCGAGGTGCGCGGCACCGTATTCAGCAGGGAAAGTTACGTTGATAACCTTTTCGTCGCCAGCCTTGAGGCCAATGAGCTGTTCTTCAAAGCCTGGAATGAACTGACCCGAACCGAGAACGAGCTGCGCATCGGTGTCTGCGCCGCCTTCAAATGGTTCGCCGTCGAGCTTGCCGAGATAGTCGATCGTTACGCGATCTTCATTTTCGGCCTTGCCCTTCTTGGCTTCAAAAGTGCGGGTCGAAGCAGCAACGCGCTTAACCTGTTCGTCAACTTCTTCGTCCGAGATGTCCACGACTTCACGGGTCACAGCAATCTTCGAGAAGTCCTTGACTTCGATCGCTGGCAGAACTTCGTAAGTCAGCGAGAAAACGAAATCGGCCTTGCCGTCCAGAACCTGTTCAGCTTCTTTTTCGTCTTCCGACATCGAAACGACAGGCTGTGTTGCCGACTTTTCGTTGCGGTCAGCAAGAATCGAACGCGACGAATCATTGAGGATTTCGTTCACGATTTCAGCCATGAAGGACTTGCCGTAGGTCTTGCGCAGGTGTGCCGTTGGCACCTTGCCTGGACGGAAGCCATTGATCTTGGCGCGACCACGGGCAGTTTCGAGCCGCTCAGAGAGCTTGGCTTCGAGATCTCCGGCCGGAACCACGACTTTAATCTCGCGCTTCAGCCCTTCATTGAGCGTTTCGGTAACCTGCATGTTCAAACCTTCACTTCTTGTCATTGTCCCGCCGTTTCCGGCGTTTGTGCCTCGTCGCGGGAGAGAAATTCTTTTGCCTTAAGGCAGTTGGTGCGGATAGAGGGACTCGAACCCCCACGGTCTCCCGCCAGAACCTAAATCTGGTGCGTCTACCAATTTCGCCATATCCGCCTCTGAACCGAAGTGCATTCCACCGAACGCACTAAATTCGCCTCAGATATTGAACCGCCTCTCGAAAGCGCGCGTCTCTATATCATTCAATTTTCCCGGTTCAAAGGAAAAAAGCCGTTTTACCGGCATAGATTTGCCAGCTCTTTCAAGCCGAAGCGCTTTCGTGCTTTCCGCCCCTATATAGCGATCTTGTCGTCTTAGCCAAGCCCCTTTTCGTTCAGAAGCCGATTAATAGAGCGGCTCCTGATAAAGTTGCTCGCCATTATCACGTAAAGCTTTCATGACAGCCGTGCCTGTATCGTCAACGGCAACCACGGCAGTGATCTGTAAATCACGCTGGCTATCCTCAATTGCACGCCCCTCACCCTCCGGCACGTAATAGCGTTCTATGCCGTAACGCATACTGATGGTCGCATCAGGATAATCAGAAATCGCATAGACCGAATGGCCGCGAATCTGCTTCTCGTCAGAAGCGAGATCAGTAAACAGCTCAAAGGACGCACGCGAAAGATGCCACAAGCCCTGGGCGTCGGGCTTCAGCGCTACATATACTGTGCGGGCACCGTCCCTAGGCTTGCCCTGAATGATGTTGCGGTTGATCGATGTTATGTCATAGCCGAGGATAACGTAATCACCACGCATCAGATCACGCGGATCAATCGGTCGTGTCTGCAGCACGATCTCATTGCCAGACCGAAGCACTGAGGCGCGTTTCTCAATACTTGCATAAAGAATGCCTGTCTGGAGCACTGCAGCGACAACGGCACCGGCATAAAGCCACTTACTCTTGAATAAGCTCATGGTTTTGCCTCCACTTGGCGCTTTCGCCCGAACCGGCTCTCCATGCGTCGCACGAAGGCTGCAAGGAGCAGCACCAGCACGCCTGCCGTCAGGAAGAAACCGGATGTGCCGATCATCGAACCGACCGTCGAGAAGGCGAGATAAAGCACTTCAAACGAGAAAGCTGCATAGGCAATGGAACGCAAACTGCCATTGTCTCGCCCGCACACGGCTAACGAACCAATCGATAGCGCCAGAATGAGAATGCCATAAACGACATCCTGCGTGATGTTCTTATCAAAGATGATGGAAAGCATCTTGTCGACTTGCAGAATGCCAAGCGCCAATAGCGCAAGCAGCAG
Organism: Brucella sp. NBRC 12953; assembly: GCF_040369775.1. NCBI lineage: Bacteria > Pseudomonadati > Pseudomonadota > Alphaproteobacteria > Hyphomicrobiales > Brucellaceae > Brucella > Brucella sp. NBRC 12953. The sequence continues at coordinate 461,054 of NZ_BAABSV010000001.1, read as the reverse complement.
GCCGTAGGATGCCAGCGGATGCGCAAAGCGTGTGAGCTTCTGAAGCGCATCATGGGCAAAGGCGTCGGCGAGCATGAAAGCAATACCGATAACCAGCATCATGCCAAGAATCGCCCGGCTTTCGTTTTCCGAATAAAGAAGCACCGCCCAGCCGAGAACGAACAGGCACCACAAGTGGGCTGCGTGGCGGGATTGCGTGAAACGCGCGGCAACTGCTCCAACAAGAACCAGCAACGGGCCTACCCATCGGTAATTCAGGTCGCCATATTCGTTGCTGAACGCATAGGTCCCCAAATAAAAGCAGGCGACGGCTGCACCGAACACAGCCAGAACCGGAGAGCGCAGCAGAAACGCTGCTACAAGAACACCGCCCGCCCAGACCACAGCCGCCGAATGAACATCGCCAGACAGGTGATACATCTGACCAACAAGTGCGATGCCTGCGCCGAATGATGCTGCGGCTATTATATAGAGCACCTGCGGTAACAGCTTGTCGCCGCGCAGCTCACGCCATGCGCCGCCGATATAGCACACCCAGATCAATGCGAAGATAAAACTGATACGCATGATGCGCGGCATATCCTGCCAGTTGGCTGCAACCAGCATGATGACCGCGGCGCCAAGCAACAGCCCGCCAAGTGTTGCGAGAACCGAGCCGAGACTGAACCGGGGGCCACGTTTTTCAAGATCGGCATTCAGCCGCGAAGCCGTGTCGGCATCGATAAGGCCATCATGCTGCCATCGCTCGATCAGGCGCTCTACTGAAACTGAAAACGACAAAACAACTCCCGAACAATCTATCCGTTGATACGAAGCTTAATCCAAGTGGCTGGTGGTTAGATTCCGATATTTGTAACCGGACGAGACTCGCGTTGAACAAATATCGGAACCTAAAAACCACCAGCAATATTATGAATCTAGTGGATTTTTCGAATTTGACGTTTGGAGCAGCATGTATGTCGGTCCGTGTCCAAACGTCAAATTCAATCCACTAGGAAACATATAAGAAACTCGCCAGCCGGCAAATAGTTAGGTCGAGGTCCTTTACGGCAATTTTGTGCCTGAACAGTCTAATCGATTTAGTCCGTCGTGCAGAACCCGCAGAGCAGCTATGCAAACTCGGGCCTGCAAGTAGCGAAAACAATGAGTTATATAATGGGCAACACAACGAGATGAATTGAACCACAGTTCCTCAAAGATGAAGGAATAAAACGATGAACCTGCTTCGCTCATACAACAACTGGCGCCGTTACCGCGATACTGTCAACGAGCTTAACCAGCTTTCGACTCGCGAACTTAACGATCTTGGCATTTCCCGCGCAGACATTCCGTTTGTCGCACGTCAGTCCAAGGGACGCTAATCAGATTTGACTTTGCTGGGCCTGAATCCTCCTCCCATCAGGCCCGGTTCGTCGCAAAGCACTCCTCCTCCCATGCTTTGCGATACCAAGACCGGTCTCTCCTCCTCCCAATTCCGGTCTGACAATAATGGCATCCGTCGCACCTCCTCCCGCGCCGGATGCCATTTGTTTTTGTGGTATAGGTTCCCTGCTCTGATGCGCTTCTCCCATTGAAGGCGACATTCAAAGGAGGTAAGGGATTTGCCATGTCAAAAGATACCAATCTCTCCCCCGTACATGTCGTTGGCGGCGGCCTCGCAGGCTCCGAAGCCGCGTGGCAAATTGCGCAGGCTGGCGTTCCTGTGGTTTTGCATGAAATGCGCCCCGTTCGCGGCACAGACGCGCATAAGACGGAGCAGCTTGCAGAGCTGGTCTGCTCGAATTCTTTCCGCTCGGACGACGCTGAGACCAATGCCGTCGGCGTACTTCATGCCGAAATGCGCCTTGCAGGCTCGCTGATTATGGCTTGTGCCGACGCACATCAGGTTCCCGCTGGTGGCGCACTTGCGGTCGATCGTGAAGGCTTTTCGCAGGCAGTGACTGCAAAACTAGAAGCGCACCCGCTGATTACCATTGAGCGCGAAGAAGTCACCGGCCTACCGCCCGAAGACTGGGGCACGACGATTGTTGCGACCGGCCCACTGACTGCGCCGACTCTTGCAGAAGCGATTCAAGTACAAACAGGTGCTGATGCGCTCGCTTTCTTTGATGCCATCGCGCCGATCATTCATTTTGATTCGATCAATATGGATGTGTGCTGGTTCCAGTCGCGCTATGACAAGGTTGGGCCGGGCGGCACCGGTAAGGACTACATCAACTGCCCTATGGACAAGGAGCAGTATGAGGCTTTCGTTGCTGCCCTCATCGAAGGCGACACGACCGATTTCAAGGAATGGGAAGGCACTCCCTATTTCGATGGCTGTCTGCCTATCGAAGTGATGGCCGAACGCGGCCCGGAAACCTTGCGCCATGGCCCGATGAAGCCAATGGGCCTCACCAATGAGCACAATCCAACGGTCAAGGCCTATGCGGTCGTGCAGTTGCGTCAGGATAATGCGCTTGGCACACTCTACAATATGGTCGGTTTCCAGACGAAATTGAAATACGGCTCGCAGACCGGCATCTTCAAAATGATCCCCGGCCTTGAGAATGCAGAATTTGCGCGTCTCGGCGGCCTGCACCGCAACACCTATCTCAATTCGCCAGTGCTGCTCGATAATGTGCTGCGGTTGAAGTCTCGCGAAAACCTTCGCTTCGCTGGCCAGATTACCGGCTGTGAAGGTTACGTCGAATCATCGGCAATCGGACTGCTGGCCGGACGTTTCACCGCTGCTGAAAAGCTTGGCAAGACACCGGTGGCACCGCCGCAGACCACAGCTTTTGGCGCCCTGCTCGGCCATATCACTGGCGGCCACATTGTTGCTGACGACGATGAACCGGGTAAACGCTCATTCCAGCCAATGAACGTGAATTTTGGTCTGTTCCCACCAATCGAAGTGCCTAAACCAGAAGGCAAGCGACTGCGCGGCAAGGAAAAGACGCTTGCAAAAAAGCGCGCGCTATCCGCACGCGCACTCGCAGATTTCCAGGAATGGCTCGGCAAAAACGCGTAAGCTTCGAAAGATATTTATAGTTTTAATTCAAATAGATAAGACGGTTTTCTTATTCAGGAACACCGCCCTATCTGTTTTAAAAATTAGATCGAAACATCAGCCATTGTTTTCGTATGGCTGAAAGGTCGGCCACCTGATCGGCAGCTTTACTACCAAGCCGTTCAACAGAGCTGAGATAAGCCGGAACAAGCGCCAGCGGTAGAAATGCAGGGCTGAGGCTTTTGGGCAGATCTTTCTTAGCCTTATCAAAGATTGCCAGATGTTCACGCGCGAGAGCCATCATCACAGTGATGACGCGCTCATGAGCGGACTTGTCGTCGTTGCCGAGGAAGGCTTCGCGCGTCACGCCAACCGCCTGCAGCATATCAGCAGGCACATAAAGCTGCCCGCGACGACGATGAATCGGCATAAGGCGCAAGAGGCCAGTCACAGCCTGTGCAACTCCGGCATGGCCGACTGTCTCGGTATGGGCCTGCGCCGCATCACGATCAAGAATGAAACCCGCTAGCTGGATAAGTGCCGACGCGGTTTCGCCGCAATAGCCTTCCAGATCGTTCCGGCTTGGCATCGGGTCGTCATAGAGATCGAAAATGCGGGCATCGCAATAATTGTCGAAAGCCACGCGCGGCAGATCATATTTGGTAATCGTATCGATCAGCGCTGCAGCAACAGGGTGGGCATCTGCACTGCCCCGTTCCTCACCATTGATGAGATCACGCCACCATTGAAGACGGACTTCACCGGGTAATGGCTCGTGTACCAGATCGCGAATCCGAGCAATTTCTGCATTAAACGCATAAAGCGCAGCAAGCGCGCCGCGTTTTTCTTCCGGCGCATAGAGCACCGAAAGATAACGATCCCGGTCGGCTTCGCGCAGAAGCGCCAGACAATGTGCCTCATTCTGGTTCATGGAAATCAGTCTACCGCAATCAGCGCCGCTGCAACTGCACGATCTTCGGCGAGCAGCACATTATATGTGCGCACGGCAGCGCCCGTACTCATTGGATCAGAGGAAATACGATGCTCGCGCAGCATAGCGCGCACATCTTCCGGAATGCGGCGAAGATCCATTCCCGTTCCCACCAACAGGATTTCAATGTCGCTCGCCTGTTCAAGAATGGCGCCCAGATCACGGCGTGACAGGATTGGCGGCGTCTGCGGTTCCCAGCCATGAATGCCGGATGGCAGGCACAGAATAGAGCCAATATGCGACATATCGGCGAAGCGGAAACCGCCATTACCATATGCATCAATTGGTGCGCGGCCCGGAAAGTGGGCCTCACGAATTTCTATGCCTTTTGCCATTTCAGAGCATTTCCAGTTTAGATTGAGACATCAGAAATGCTCTATCTGTTTGTTTAAGCGCATCTTAATCCGAAAACCGTTTCACACTTTTCGGGATGCGCTCTAATTATCCAGATTGAGCGACTGTGCAAGATCATCGCCCATTGCATCGTCACCATCAGCAGCGCGCGGCTTGAGACCGAACTGTACGAGCAGAGGTGCTGCGATAAAGATCGAAGAATAGGTTGCCACGATGATGCCCACGCTCAATGCCAGTGCAAACATGCGGATATCTGCTCCACCAAACATATAGAGCGGAATATGCGCAATGAAAGTCACAAAGGCTGTTGGCAATGTACGCGACAAGGTCTGATTGATGGAGGCATCAATAATTGCGGGCAGCGGCGCACTGTTATAGCGCTTCAAGTTTTCACGCACGCGGTCATAAATCACGATGGTATCATTCAGCGAATAACCGATGATTGTCAGAACCGCCGCAACACTCCAAAGATTGAATTCCATGCGGAAGACAATGAAGACACCCGCCAGAATGATGACGTCGTGTAGCGTCGAAAGAACAGCGCCAAGCGCCAGCTGCCAACGGAACCTGATCCAGACATAGACGAAGATACCGGCAAGCGACAGGAACAGCGCAAGAAGACCGGCCTGTGACAGTTGTTCCGAAACGGTTGGGCCGACAACCTCAACACGCTGGAACGAGTAGTCCTGCTCGAATTCACCGCGCAGTTTCACCGCAACGGTCTGTTCCGCATCGTCGCCCACTTCCTGGCTACCAATAAGGACAAGCGCAGAACGTGGGGATTTGACAGGCAGCACGCGCGCGCTCTCAATATTGAGTTCGCTCATGCGTTCTTCAATGTCAGCCAGATTGGCGTCACCGCTGCGAGCCTGCAATTCGACCATCGAACCACCACGGAAATCGATGCCGTAATTGATGCCGATATTGACGAAGAGAGCGACAACGATTGCTGAAGCCAGAACGGAAATGCCGAGGGTCACGAACTGAAGACGCATGAACGGAATATGCGTAACGGTCGGAACGAGCTTCAGGCGACGCTTCGGGATTTCTTTCGGCTTTGCCGTGCGCACCCATTGGGCGATCAGCAAACGCGTGAAGGTCAGCGTCGTGAATAGTGTTGTAAGGATACCGATTGTAACAGTGAGCGCAAAGCCATGTACCGGACCTGAGCCAAGCAGGAACAGAACGAGAGCTGCAATCATCGTTGTGAGGTTGGCGTCAACGATGGTCGAAAGCGCGCGATAGAAACCAGATTCCATCGCCTGAACAACGGAATAGCCTTTTCGGCGATCTTCCCGCACACGTTCGTAAATCAGAATATTGGCATCAACGGCCATACCGATGATCAGCACCAGACCCGCAACGCTGGCAAGCGTTATCGATGCTCCAATCAGTGATATGATCGCTATCAGAATGATCATGTTGACGACAAGCGCCACCATGGCGATCACGCCGAGGATGCCATAGGAGAGGATCATGAAGAGGCCGACTAGCAGCGCCGCCAGAAGTGCTGCGGATACCGCTGCACTTGCATAATCGTCACCCAGAGCCGAAGCGATGGTACGTTCTTCAAGAACCGAAACAGCCTTTGGCAATGCGCCCGAACGCAGAACGACGGCCATATTATTGGCTGCCTGCAGATCAAAGCCGCCAGAAATTTCAAGCCCATTCGTGTCAAGCTGTCCGTCAACGACAGGCGCTGAAACAACCTGATTGTCGATGACAATTGCGAAGCTCTTGCCAGCGGCCTGAGCGGTCGCAGCAGCGAGACTGCTGCGCCCCTTCTCGTCCAGCGTCAGCGTAATGACTGGTTCGTTATCGTCTTCGGCAAGGGTTGCTTTTGCATCGGTGACATCTTCACCGGTAAAAATTGGCTCGTTCTTGACGAGATAGCCGACTGGTGGATCGTCATAGGAATAGACCACCGCGCTGTCAGCTGGTGGTTCTCCGCGGATCGCATCGTCGGGAGACATGCTGTCATCAACCGAACGGAATGAGAGATTGCCACGAATACTGAGAATATCTTTCAGAAGCTGGGCGTCATAAAGGCCCGGGACTTCAACGCGAATCCGATTACGGCCCTCTTCCTCGACGATAGGGCTGCCGTAGCCAAGTTCTTCCAGACGCTGCCGCATAATGTCTTTAGTGCGATCAAGATCGCCACTGGCAGCATTCTGCACCTGAAGGACGAGCCGAGAACCACCCGAAAGATCAAGGCCGAGTGCGACCTGCTTTGTGGGCAAAAATCCGGGCAGATTTGCCAGTGTTTCACGCGAGAAAAAATTAGGCGACGCAATGATGAAGCTGGCAATGATTGCCAACCAGATCAGAGCCGATTTCCAACGTGAAAAATAAAGCATCGAGCAGCAAATCCGTTTCGGCTTGGGTAGATCGTGCTGGAGGAGTGCATTCGCGAACTGCCCTCCGGCTTTGTGAACGCGCCATATCCAAAGACAAGGCACATGCACGATAATGATCGAGCCCCGGTTATGGAAACCTTACCGGGGCTCGATTAGTCTGGTAAAAATTACTTGTTCTTGTTGTCGGCGACTGGTTCGCCCTTAACGCGCACTTCAGAGAGAGCGCTGCGCAGAACGCGGATCTTAACGCCTTCAGCGATTTCAACATCGAGCTCGCCGTCGTCATGGACCTTCTGGACCTTACCAACGATGCCGCCACCGGTCACAACCGTGTCGCCGCGACGAACTGCTGCCAGCATTTCCTGACGCTTCTTCATCTGGGTACGCTGAGGGCGAATGATGAGGAAATACATGATTACGAAAATCAGGACGAAAGGCAGGATGCTCATGAGCATGTCTGGTCCAGCGGCGCCGCCGGAGGCTTGTGCAAAAGCCGGTGTTACGAACATTAGGAACTCCTCTGAAGTCTCGAAGACAAATTCTTTACGGCATTACAATGGTTAGCGCGACAATTGCAACCGGCGAAGGCCCTACTGCGCCAAGGTCACACACTTTTCCCGCCTGCTGTGGCATGTTAAGCCCTGATCCTCACTATTTGAGGGCTTGGAATGACCACCGAAAATATACTCAGCCAGAAACTAGACCGCCTGATTGCTGCTTTGGAGCGCATTGCACCACCACAACCAGGCATACCTGATCTTGAAGCCGCTGACTGCTTCGTCTGGGCACCGGAGCGACTGACACTTGATCCGGTCAAACGTGTTAATCGCGTCGATATAGCGCTCATTCGTGGCGTTGATTTGGTGCGTGACCAGCTTGTCGACAATACCCGCCGTTTTGCCAAAGGTTATCCGGCAAACAATGTCCTGCTCTGGGGCGCTCGTGGTATGGGCAAATCATCGCTCGTCAAGGCTGCTCAAGCCAGCGTCAACGCCGAACAGGCCGACAAACTGCCGCTAAAGCTCGTTGAAATCCACCGCGAAGATATCGACAGCCTGCCTGCCCTGATGAATATCATCAAGGATACGGACTATCGCTTCATTCTGTTCTGCGATGATCTTTCGTTCGATCACGATGATACGTCCTATAAGTCGCTGAAAGCTGCACTTGAAGGTGGCGTTGAAGGCCGTCCAGACAACGTAATTTTCTATGCGACGTCCAATCGCCGTCATCTGATGCCGCGCGATATGATCGATAACGAGCGCTCGACTGCCGTTAATCCATCGGAAGCGATTGAAGAAAAGGTTTCGCTGTCCGATCGTTTTGGTCTGTGGCTCGGTTTCCATAAATGCAGTCAGGATGACTACCTGGCGATGGTTGATGGCTATGCCGCGCATTATAAGTTGGATTACGATCCGCAGGCGATGCACGCAGAGGCGCTGACCTGGTCGACCACGCGTGGCAATCGCTCAGGCCGTGTTGCCTGGCAATATATTCAGGATCTCGCTGGCCGGCTCGGCAAAGCGATTTAAGCGTTTCCAGAAAAAGTGCGAAGCGGCTGTTCGTCGGATGATGCATAAAAACAGGCAGTTAAAGCGGGTCCAGGGATTCATTCTTAACTGGACCACTGTAACTGAAAGCTTAAAGAAAAAGGCGGGTCCGAGACCCGCCTTTCTTATTTACATGATCCAATTCCGATCAGGATTCCAGATACTTGGACGGATTGACAGGAGAAGAGTTCTTGCGCACTTCAAAGTGCAGCTTTGGCGACTTTGCGTTGCCGCTCATGCCAGACTTGGCGATATCTTCACCGCGACGAACCTTCTGACCGCGCTGCACGAGAATCTGGCTGTTGTGGCCGTAAACCGTAACCAGACCATTGTCGTGGCGGATAAGAACTGTCTGGCCAAATTCTTTCAGACCGTCACCTGCATAAATAACGACGCCGTTTTCAGCAGCCTTAACAGCGGTACCTTCCGGCACCATAATGTCGATGCCATCATTCACGGAAGTGCCGTCACGCTGACCGAAGCTTGCGAGAACGCGACCGCGAACTGGCCACCGCATCTGCGAGATACCGGTTGAAGATGGCGCAGCGGACTGATCCTTTTCAGCATCTTCAATGACCTTGTTGCTCGCCTGAGGCGGCGTGTAAGGCTTGACGTTCGATGCTGCGTCAGGTGCAACTGAAGCGGTCTGCACAGGTGCAGGAGCTGCAGGTTTCACTGGCTGAGGTGCAGCGGCTGCAACCTGCGTTGCCGCACCTGCTGCCGATGGGATAGCCAGATTCTGACCGACGCGGATTGCTCCGTTTGTCAGACCATTTGCCTGCTTTAACTGTTCAACCGGTACGTTGTGCTTCTGCGCAATCGAGAAGAGCGAATCACCTGACTTAACCGTGTAGCCACCACCAGCTGCAGCAGGTTGTGGAGCAGCGTTCGCGACTGGAGCAGGAGCAACAGTATGATTTGCGGCAGGCAGAGGAACGCCATTTGCGGTGGCAGGCAGCTGACCCAGAACCTGCGACTTCGCATTGGCAGCTGCATTATTTGCAGCGCCGGCGGCACTGGCGACCTGAGTTCCGGCATTGTTAACGGCGCCATTCACGTGATTGGCGGCATTATTTTGTGCCTGATAAACCTGATTTTGTGCCTGCGTTGCAGCAGCCGCGACCGGTGCAGACGACACAGGAGGCAGGCTGTTACGCTGTACGGACCCACTCGAAACCGGCTGAGCCGCCGCCACTGGCGCAGATGCGTAAACATCGCCAGCAGGCTGTTGTTGCACAACACGCTGATTAGACGTGGAGCCTGTGTAAAGACCATCCGTGAAGCGCATTGTATCGGCGCTACACCCTGCACCAAAACCGGCAATGAGAACGATCGCTGCATTCCGCAGAAGACGTTCGGACGTATGCTGCAATATTGGAAAACGCATGTTCAACTCGCCCAACTCTAAAACTCACTAGGACTCATTAAAACGCGTTAATGTTACTCGCTGGTTAAGAATCGAGATTTCTTCGAAAAAATATTCACCAATTAAACACCATAAGCACACAAAAGTGCCACGGCATTGCCCGCAATGCTCCACAAACCCTGAGCTTTTAAAGGATAAATACGCGGGCCACTTCCTCACAAAACGGAGGAAATGCCCTCGATAAACGGCTGATAACGAACAGGCATAATGTTTTCCTGCTCGAAACGGCTACCTACTTTTGCGATGCGCGTTACCATCTGCATACCATCGCCCGGCCCCACTGGCGCAACGAGAACGCCATGCGTTGCCAGAAGCTCCACAAAATGGCGCGGAATATCCTCACAGGCCAGCCAGATCACGATACGATCGAATGGCCCACCCGGCATTCCATGGCGACCATCCGCGTGCTTCACCATGATATTTTCGCGCTTGAGCGTCACGAATTGCTGCAAGGCACGGTCGCAGAGCTTGCGATAACGTTCAACTGTCGTCACGCGGCCAGAAAGCATAGACATGACGGCGGCTGTAAAGCCCGAACCTGTACCGATTTCCAGAACACGGTGTCCCGTTTCCAGATTAAGCGCAGAGATAACCCGCGCCTGATCGTCGATACCTTCAATATACTCACCGCAATCAAGCGGTGCGGTGCGCTGGCTGAAAGCAAGATGCGCCCATGAAGAGCCCATGAAGCTCTGTCGCGGGGTCGCTTCAATTGCCGCAAAGAGGCGGGCATCATTGATGCCACGCGCTCTCATACGCATTACGAAGGATGCAAATCCTTCCCTGTCCGAAAGCTGCGGGCGTTCAGACACAGCCTGATTCATGCTTCAACCCCAAGAGTCTTGCTCAATTCAGCGCGAACCTTCTGTGCTGTCAGGTCGAGATGCAGCGGCGTCACCGAGATGTAATCAGCGCGGATTGCGGCAATGTCGCTATCGCTGGCGACTTCTGCCTTGGTGCGACCGAACTGCAGCCAGAAATAAGGGAAACCGCGACCGTCGCGACGCTCATCGAGCCGTGCATCGTGGCTCAACTTGCCCTGTGCAGTGACGCGTGTGCCTTTGACTTTATCCGGTGCGCAATTCGGGAAATTCAGATTGAGCAGGACGCCTTCTGGCCAACCAGCTTCAACCAGCTTCTTGATAAGCCCAGGTGCGTGAGCCTCTGCTGTTTCCCAAGGCAGAACACGGCGACCATCTTCGTAGTCATATTCCTGTGACAGCGCGATTGCCTTCACACCGAGAAGCGTGCCTTCCATTGCACCGGCGACCGTGCCTGAATAGGTCACGTCATCAGCCATATTGGCACCCGAATTTACACCCGACAGGATGAGGTCCGGCGCTTCTGGCAGAACATGGCGAACGCCCATGATGACGCAATCAGTCGGCGTGCCACGCAGTGCAAAATGACGATCATCAATCTTGCGCAGGCGCAGAGGCTCTGACAGCGTCAACGAGTGTGCAAGGCCGCTCTGGTCAGTTTCGGGAGCGACGACCCAGACATCATCGGAGAGCTGGCGTGCGATACGCTCCAGAACTGCGAGGCCTTCAGCGTGGATACCATCATCGTTCGTCAGCAGAATTCGCACGTCGTCTCTCCTTCATTCACATCATTAATGTTTTAGTTCACGCGGCTTTCTCAATGCGCGAGAGGCCGCCCATGTATGGCTGCAATGCTTCAGGAATATGAATGCTGCCGTCTTCCTGCTGATAATTTTCCATCACAGCAATCAGAGCGCGACCAACAGCAACACCCGAACCGTTGAGGGTATGAACAAAACGCGTGGCTTTCTCACCTTCCGGGCGATAGCGCGCGTTCATACGGCGGCCCTGGAAGTCGCCACAGACCGAGCAGCTGGAAATTTCGCGATAGGCGTTCTGTCCAGGCATCCATACTTCAATGTCGTAGGTCTTCTGCGCGCCAAAGCCCATATCACCCGTGCACAGAACAACAGTACGGAACGGAAGACCAAGGCGCTTAAGAACTTCTTCCGCACAGGCTGTCATGCGTTCATGTTCAGCAGCCGAGCTGTCTGCGTCAGTGACAGAAACCATCTCAACCTTCATGAATTGATGCTGGCGCAGCATTCCGCGGGTGTCACGGCCTGCAGAACCCGCTTCCGAACGGAAGCAAGGTGTCAGCGCGGTATAACGCTGAGGCAGCGACTTGAGATCGACAATCTCGTCCGCAACCAGATTGGTCAACGGCACTTCCGCCGTTGGAATCAACCAACGACCATCCGTGGTGCGGAACAGGTCTTCCGAAAATTTCGGCAGCTGGCCTGTGCCATAAACGGCTTCGTCGCGCACCATCAGTGGCGGCATGGTTTCAGTATAGCCGTTTTCGGTGGTGTGCAGATCAAGCATGAACTGGCCAAGCGCACGTTCAAGACGGGCGAGCGGGCCTTTGAGAATCGTAAACCGCGCACCGGCGATCTTTGCCGCGCGTTCGAAATCCATGTAGCCAAGTGCTTCACCCAGCTCATAATGTTCTTTTGGCTGGAACGAGAAATTACGCTGATTGCCAATGCGGCGGACTTCGACATTATCTGCCTCGTCCTTACCAAGCGGCACATCATCTGCTGGCACATTTGGCAGGCTCGAAAGCGCGTCGTTCAGTTCCTTGACCAGACGGCGTTCTGCTTCCTCAGCTTCAGCCAGAAAGGTCTTCAGCTCACCAACTTCAGCCTTGAGCTTTTCAGCAGTTGCCGCGTCCTTCTCAGCCATGGCTTTGCCAATTTCCTTGGAAGCCGCGTTGCGGCGTTCCTGCGCGGCCTGAACCTTACCGACGTGCTCACGACGCTTCTCGTCCAGCGCGATCAGTTCGGACGAGAGTGCCCCTGCTCCGCGCTTTGCAAGCGCCTTGTCGAGAGCTTCAGGGTTTTCGCGAATCCATTTGATATCGAGCATGGGAAAAGCCGTTTCATGAAATTTAACAAGAAGAGAGGCTGCGATCCCGCAGCCTCTGTTTAACATATGTCCGGATCAGGAAGTCGGAGCGCTATCTTCAGCATCAGGATCGCCTTCGGCTTCATCCTTAGCTTCTTCGCGCTGCTTCTCAATCATTCGAGCCAATATGATGGAAATCTCGTAGAGAAGGATCGTCGGTATGGCAAGACCGATCTGGCTTGCCGGATCCGGCGGTGTCAGAACCGCTGCCACCACAAAGGCAATGACGATTGCATACTTGCGTTTGTCTTTCAGGCCCGCTGACGTAATCAAGCCAACGCGTGCCATAAGGCTTGTAACGACCGGAAGCTGGAAAACGAGACCGAAAGCGAAAATGAGCGTCATGATGAGGCTCAGATATTCGGAAACCTTCGGCAGCAGCGAAATCTGCACTTCACCATTGCCGCCACTTTGCTGCATGGCCAGGAAGAACCACATCACCATCGGCGTGAAGAAGAAATAGACGAGCGCGCCACCAATCAGAAACAGGATCGGCGAAGCAATAAGGAACGGCAAAAATGCCATACGCTCGTGCTTATACAGGCCCGGCGCCACAAACTTGTAGATCTGTGCGGCGATGATCGGGAAAGCCAGCACAAGACCGCCAAACATCGCGACCTTGACCTGCGTGAAGAAGAATTCCTGCGGCGCGGTATAAATCAGCTCAGCCTTCGAGCGATCCATACCAGCCCAGTCGATAGCCCACTGGTAAGGCACGACGAGCATATTGAAGAGATGCTTTGCAAAGGCGAAGCAGATAACAAAAGCGACAAAAAACGCCAGAATCGCCCAAATCAGGCGGCGGCGCAGTTCGATCAGGTGTTCGAGCAGAGGAGCGGCGCTCTGTTCAATTTCGTCCTCGTCCCGTTTCACGCTTTGGTTCCTGTCTTTTCAGTCGTCTTTTTGGTGGTCTTTTTAGCAGCAGGCACTGCTGCTTTTGGCGTTGCTGGCTTTGCCGAAGCAGTTTTCTTCGAAGCCACTGCATTTGCAACAGGCTCAACCTTGGCGGCAGCTCTAGGTTTTGCAGCCACTGCCTTAGCTTTGACAGGCTTGGATGCAGCCGGAACCTCTGCTTCAACAGCTGGAGCGGCCTTCTTGCGCGGGGCTTTAGGCTTGGCAGCCTGTGCTTTTGGCGCAGGCTTTTCTGCAGGAGCTTCGACCGGGACCGTCGTACCATTCGCTTCGACAGGTGTCGTCACCTCGGCAACCTTTGCAGGCTCAGCAGGAGACATTGATGTCGTGGACTGGAGACCGGAACGAATATCTTCACCGGCGCTGCGAATCGGATCGAAAACCTGAGTAAGCTTCGAACGCGGATCAAGCTTGCGAGCTTCATCAACGATGTTTTTCACATCTTCAAGTTCGGCTTCCTTCAAAGCTTCGTTGAACTGATGCCGGAACTCGTTGGCGGTGCTGCGCATACGCGCTGTCGCCTTACCGAAAGCTCTGAGCATCTTCGGCAAATCCTTGGGACCAACGACCACAATCATCACGATTGCGATTATCAGCAGTTCAGACCAACCGATATCGAACATAATTTGATACTCCGCGCTTCTGACGCGCGCGTCCCGTCTTTCGGCGGAAAACCGCAATCCAGATTACAAATGCATCTCTGGTGAGAAAGCCCTGCAATCAACCTGTTATTATTGCGCATGATGGGTCCCGAAAACCGGCGTTCAACTCACGGGATCATGCTGTCATGACAAAACATGCTGCGCACAATATTGCACGCAGCAGCATCTAGATCACATCAGGACTTTGTCGTCCTCTTGACATCGTTGACGGTTTCATCCGCCCGCGCATCAATTGTACGTGCATCTGCCTTGGCGTCTTCCTTAGCAGCATCTTCTTCAGACATGCCCTGCTTGAAGTTCTTGATGCCCTTGGCGACGTCGCCCATCAGTTCTGGAATTTTGCCACGGCCAAAAAGAAGCAGCACAACCGCGAGAACGATCAGCCAGTGCCAAATAGAAAAGCTACCCATTTCATTCCTCTCATCGCCGTTAGAGCACGGCCTATTCCTGTATTGCTGATTACGATTTAAGCGCTTTCAACAAATCTTTCAAACAGAAGTATGACTGTGAACCAAGATACAACGAATTTATTTGTTGTAGCTCAATTTTCTTATCAATCTCCGCGTGGTGCTAACAGTCCGAGCCCTTCAAGATCGATATCTTCGAGTGGCTCTTCCTCATCCGTCAATTCATCCGGATCAACATTTGGAACCGGAACCGAGAAACTGGATGGGATGCGGGCAGACAAAAGCCCTGCCCCACGCAGTTCTTCCAATCCAGGCAGATCGCGGATTTCCGGCAGACCGAAATGATCCAGAAACGTGTCCGTCGTGCCGTAAGTCACAGGGCGGCCAGGCGTGCGCCGACGTCCGCGCAATTTGATCCAGCCCGTCTCCATCAGCACATCAAGTGTGCCTTTGGAGGTTTCCACACCGCGAATATCTTCAAGTTCCGCGCGCGTCACCGGCTGATGATATGCAATGATTGCAAGCACTTCCATGGCAGCGCGCGAAAGTTTGCGCTGCTGCACCCTCTCGCGGCTCATAAGAAAGCCGAGATCAGGAGCGGTGCGGAAAGCCCATGCTGTGCCGACCTGAACGAGATGCACGCCACGTCCCGCATAGACCTTCTGCAGATGAGTAAGTGCTGCAGAAAGATCAGTCGCATTCGGCAGTCTCTCGGCTAATGCACGCTCGGACACGGGCTCGGATGATGCAAAGATTATTGCTTCAACCATGCGAGCCAGCTCGGCTAAAGTCAGCGACGAAGCCGGATGCTGTGCATCGTCTTCATATTCATCCATTGCCGCTTCCGCTTCAGACATTGTCGCCCTCATCCAGTTCATTCAGTTCGCCCGACGCCCGCATGTAGATTGGCGCGAAAGGCGCGTTCTGTCGCACCTCCAGCTTACCCTCACGAACAAGCTCCAGACTTGCGGCAAATGAGCTTGCCAAGGCTGACGCTCTCTCCTGTGGAGACAACGTATAATCAATAAGAAAGCGATCAAGGGAAACCCAGTCCCCGCTCACTCCCATCAATCTTACAAGAGCAACACGCGCCTCTCTCAACGACCATACCGCGCGCTTTTCAATCTGCACATGAGATACGGCTTGTCGCTGGCGTTGCGATGTATAAGCCGTCAACAGATCATAAAGTGAAGCAGCAAACTGGCTTGATCTATCCACGACGACCAGTTCAGGCATACCGCGGGCGAAAACGTCACGGCCCAAGCGGTTGCGATTTACAAGCTTTGCGGAAGCATCCCGCATCGCTTCGAGGCGCTTAAGACGAAATTGCAGCGAAGCAACCAGTTCTTCGCCTGTGGCACCATCATCATCCTGTTGCTTGGGAATAAGCAATCTGGATTTAAGGTAAGCCAGCCATGCGGCCATAACCAGATAGTCTGCTGCCAGCTCGAGCCGAAGCGCCTGTGCCTGCTCCACAAAACCGAGATACTGCTCGGCAAGTGCGAGAACAGAAATCCGTGAAAGATCGACACGCTGATTGCGGGCCAGATGCAGCAGAAGATCAAGCGGGCCTTCAAAACCCTGCACGTCGATCAGCAGCGATGGTTCGCTTTCTGCACGCTCGGCTTCACCTTGCCACAAAGCATCCATCGGCACGTTAGCACCGTCTTTTCCGCCTGTGTTCGCTTCAGATTCAGCCACCCGCTCGTCCTGTTTGTAGATTCTGTCCGGCGCGTAAACAGCGCCGGAGTTTATAGTCTACCAAGTTTTGGCGGTTACGCCATCAGTTCGAACATTTGTCCAAACTCTTCGCGCAATTCCGCTTCATCGGAAAGATCAGGGTCGCCTGCATAAACTTCTGCAAGATCAGCACGTTTGCGCGACTTTCCGTCAAGGACGGGAACGCGAGCAGCTACTTTCACCAGCTCTTCCATAACGCCCGCGCAATAAAGAACGATGTCGCAACCGGCATTTGTGATGCCTTCAGCGATATCGCCCAGATCACCTGAAAGCGCCTTCATCGAAATGTCGTCGCTAATCACCAGACCATCGAACTGGATAACGTCACGAATAACCGTGTTGATGACCGTAGGCGACATAGTCGAAGGGCGTTCGGGATCGAGACTGTCAAAGATCACATGCGCCGTCATCGCCATTGGCAAGTCATTCAATGCCTTAAACGGCACAAAGTCGTGGGCTACCAGCTCGCTCAACGGCACATTAACGCGCGCCAGCTCCTTGTGCGTATCGCTGAATGCACGGCCATGCCCCGGCATATGTTTCACCACAGGTAACACGCCACCAGCGAGAAGACCTTCTGCGGCAGCCCTTCCCATGGCCGCAACATTGTGCGGATTCTTGGAATATGCGCGCGCGCCGATGACATCATGAGCGCCCTCGATTGGAACGTCGAGAACCGGCAGGCAATCGGCATTCACGCCGACCTTCAAAAGATCGAAAGCATGAAGGCGTGCATGAAGCCAAGCAGCACGAAGTCCTGCTTCGGGATCACGATCATAGATCGCACCAATTTGAGCTGCGGCTGGATAGTTAGGAACCAGTGGCGGACGAAGACGCTGAACACGACCACCTTCCTGATCAATGAAAACAGGCGTCTGAGGCCTGTCTGTCACTTCGCGCAACTGCGCAGTGAGCTCGGCAACCTGTTCAAGACTTTCAACATTGCGCGCAAAGAGAATAAAACCCCAAGGCTTTTCATCCCGGAAAAAGGCCACCTCGTCCGGCGTCAACTTCGTTCCGGCTACACCAGCAATCCACGCCTTGCACTCTTTCATGCAGCATTCCTTCGATCTGTTCGTCGCCTTCAAATCAGCGGTAACGGTTTAACCCAAAAACAGTGAGCATGGTAGTCACACGAAAAAGGGCGACTGGTGTCGCCCTTCTCTCAATTCACAATCTTGAAGCGTTTACTGCGTCACGAAGCAGCTACCGCCAGCAGTCTTGAGACGACCACATAGTGCGGATGCATCATCCTTCGAACCAGCCTGAACTCGAACGCGGTAGTAAGTGCCCTTGTTCGGAATGTCAGCACGCTTGATATCGACTGCACGGCCACCAATCACGCTGCCATAACGCTGCGCCATGTTGGCATAAGACTTCTGTGCCAGTTCAGCAGATGGCTGCGAAGCGATCTGAATGAAGTAACCGCCTGCACCGGCTGCAGAAGCAACCTGAGGTGCTGCAGCAGGAGCCTGTGCCTGAGTACGCTGCGGAACATTACCCACGATAGTGGTTGGCTGTTCAGCCGGGCGTGAAGGCACGACAGGTGCCCGCACCTGAGGCGCTGGAGCCTGAGTTGCAGGTGTCGGCTGCGTTACAGGCGTGTTTGCAACTGGTTCCTGAGGCGCATTACCTGCAGCAAGAGCTGCAATCTCATCAGTTTCCGCTGGAGGCGCGATTGGTGCTGAATTGTTTGCAGTATTTACTGGAGCGGCCTGTGGAGGTGTCTGCGCAGGCTGCTGGGCCTGAACAATGGTGCCATCAGGACGAACGATCATCGTTTCAACTTCACGAGGCTGAATCAGCGGTGATTCTTGACCGGATTCAGCGGAGTTTCCGGCAGCCTGATTAGGCTCAGGTGCACCATCCGTGCCAACTTCATTGTCCTGTGTTGCACCAAGATCAACAGGCTCTTCGCCCGCAGAAATCAATGACTTCTGCTCAGGATTGTTTGGCAATGTACCAGCGACACGGTCATAGACAGCCTTGTCCTGATTAGGAACCGTAGCGCCACCCGGATTTTCCGGCTGAACCTTGATTGGCTGATTATCGGCGCGAATCACAACCGGCTCACCCGATCCGCTACCGCCGAGGAAATGGTAGCCAATACCGCCGATAAGAACAGCGATACCAGCAACACTTGCGAGGATAAGACCACGGCGGCCGCGCACCGGACGATTGCGATAGGCTTCCGCAGCGCTACCGAGATCATCTTCGGGCTGCATTGCAGCACGAGTGCCGAACTCGCCACTTTCCATAGTCTGCGCACCCTGCGCGGCCCAGTGATTATAGAAATCATCGCTGCTACCGCTTGGGTTCTGCGGTGATGCTGGTTGTGCCGTAGGGTTGGCACGTCCATAAGCCATTGTTGCAGCAGCTGCAGCCGCTCCAACTCCTAGCGCGGTACCAGCTGCAACACCTGCGTTTGGCATGTAGGACGAAGCGCTTTCGCGGAAAATATCTTCAAACGCCTTGTCAGCTTCGCTCTGAGCATCTGTTTTTGCAGCGGTCTCATCAACTCCAATCGTGTTGAAGACTTCTGCAAACTCAGTCTCAAGATCAGTCAGACCTGCATTATTTTCTTCTTCGCCATAGCTGACTTCCGGCAAATCGAGCGAATGGGTCTGCTCCACCTTGCTGTCAGCAACACTCAGCGTTTCGATTTCGGGTGCTAGTGCTGCAAACGAAGAACGCGGGTCGGCGTAGTTCGTGAAGGACGGAGCGGCAGGATGCTGCTCTTCCTCGGAATAGGTAGCGTGAGCGTAAGGTGTTTCCACCTGTTCACTCTCGGCTTCCACGCTCAGATCGAGATCATCTGCAGTGAAGAAGTCTTCTTCAGTGAAGAGGTTCGCATCGTCAGCCGCAACTGGCGAAGATGCATCGCCCGAGGCTTCGAAACCGAAATCGTCTTCATTGAACGAGATTTCATCAAGGCCGGAAAGTTCATCGCCGGTTGCTTCAACCGCGACAGGTGCAAATGACTGTTCGGTCTCAAGCGTGAAGTCGTCATCGAAAGAGAAATCATCGTCGAGTTCGACTTGTTCTGATTCGTATTCTGCAGCAGCCTGCGTAGGTTCTGGCGACAAGACGCCAGCCGTTGCGGCACCCGCCGCGAAGTTGCTGAGTGCGTAATGCGGATAGATCGGTGTCTGTGCAGATTGTGAAGCAGCCTGTGGCTCTTCTACTGGTTCCGGCGCATAGTTTACAGCGGCTTCGACTGGTTCATAAGCCTCTGGCTCATCCAGCTGAAAGTCATCAAACACAGGGTCAGATTCTTCGCGATAAGCAGGCTCTGCATAAGCCGAAGTTGGGGCTTCTGCTGCAGGTTCAGCATAACGTGGCGTATAGGCCGAAAACGGCTCAGGTTGCTCATCGTAAGCAGTCTCTGTGACCTGAGCAGACTGAGGCTCGTCGCTGAACAGCAGGTTTTCCAGCTCGTCTTCTAACGAAAGCGGCTGATGCGATGGCTCCACGGCGTAGCTGGCCTCGAATGGCTTGGCGGATTGGAATTCCCAATCATTGCCATCGGACGGCAGCGGTGCAGGTTCCGTCGCATAAGTATTGTCGTAAGGATCTTCCGACGGCTGATAAGCAGACGGATTATAGTTCGAATAGTTCTGCTCCAGCGGCTCTACAGGCGCTTGTGCAGCATAGGCATCCGGATGAGTTTCTTCATAAGCCGTGCGGGCTTCTGAATAGTCGTTGTAATCGAACTGAGGCACAGGCTCGGAACGATCAGCTTCAACAAATTCAAAAGATTCAGCAGGAGCAAGCGGCTCGTTTGCATCGAGATGAAGATCGAACTCTTCTTCAAGCGCAGACGCCAGCGCGTCTTCCTGCACCGCAGGTTCTGCGTCCTGATAGGAATGCGGCTCGTAAGCTGGTGTCACATATGGAGCCGAATGCTGTTCCGGTTCGATTGAATTACCGAAATCACCAAGCAACTCTCGCTCGAGATCGAACGAAAGGTCATTGTCGCCAGAATCAAAATTTGGTTCGGGTCTATATTCGCTTCGAGCAACGTTATTATCTGCAGACGCGCCGAAAGCCATGATCCGTGAAAGTTCCATCAGCGGATCGTCTTCGTGCAGCGGACGCTCGCCGTAACTACGGGGATTAGCACTGCTGTCCGTCATGGTGTGTTCCTAACTCAAACCCTGGACGCCGCAAGACGTCTCGATACATTACGTTGTAGCGAGGCAATGTGGGCAAAAGTTGACGGAAGTTTCCTGCGCCTGAAGGAAGATCGACGACTTGGATACTCGCTGATCTTCCATCATTTTGACTTATCTATACCCGCTCAACACTCTGGTTGAACTTGCGCGTATAGAAACCGTCCTAGCGCATTTCCGTTGGAGCATCCGCACCGATTATAGTCAAACCGGAAGTCAGCACATCGGAAACGACCTGTACTAGCCCTAGCCTTGCTAGAGACAATTCTGGATCGTTAACCTTAATAAAACGTAAGTCTGGGTTCTCAGTGCCCTTATTCCATTGCGAATGGAACGCGCTGGCCAGGTCATAGAGGTAAAAAGCCAGGCGATGCGGCTCCTGATGTGTGGCTGCAGATTCGATCAGACGCGGATATTCTGCAAGCTTACGAACGAGTGCGATTTCGCTTTCGTCGGTCAGTTTGCCGAAATGTTCAGCCATCGAAACGCGATCAAGACCCGACAGACCAAGCTGGTCGACTGCCTGACGGAAAACCGAATGGCAACGCGCGGACGCATACTGCACGTAGAACACCGGATTGTCTTTCGACTGCTCAGTCACTTTCGCAAAGTCGAAGTCGAGCGGCGCATCGTTCTTCCGATAAAGCATCATGAAGCGGACCGGATCACGACCAACCTCATCGACCACATCACGCAGAGTGATGAATTCGCCAGAGCGCTTGGACATACGAACTGGTTCGCCGTCACGGAACAGCTTGACGAGCTGGCACAGCAGAACTGTCAGCTTGGCCTTACCGTCGGAAACGGCTCGAGCGACAGCTTCCAGACGCTTGACATAGCCACCGTGGTCGGCGCCCAGCACATAGATCATCTCGTTGAAGCCGCGGTCATACTTGTCTTTGAAATAAGCAACGTCAGCCGCAAAATAAGTGAAAGTGCCATCAGACTTCATCAGCGGGCGATCAATATCGTCACCGACTTCTGTCGAACGGAACAAGGTCTGCTCGCGGT
The DNA here is from genome assembly GCF_040369775.1 of Brucella sp. NBRC 12953. Lineage (NCBI taxonomy): Bacteria > Pseudomonadati > Pseudomonadota > Alphaproteobacteria > Hyphomicrobiales > Brucellaceae > Brucella > Brucella sp. NBRC 12953. Next base: position 439,529 of record NZ_BAABSV010000001.1, on the reverse strand, counting down.
CTTCCCATTCTTCAGGCAACTGCCCCTTTGGCGGCGGCAGCTTGCCCTTGTAAACATGGCCCTTGAGCGTCAGATCGTTGATTGCGGCGCGAATGACGCGTGCATGATCAACATGGAGCGTGCGCTCGGAGTAGAAAACGTCATGATGAACGTTCAGCGCCTCCAGATCGGCACGGATCATGCCCATCATGGCATCGATCGTGCGATCTTTAACGATAACGAGCGCTTCATCTTCCGGCATTTCAAGAAGCTTGTTGCCAAACTCTTTGGCAAGCGCCTCACCAACCGGCACCAGATAATCGCCCGGATAAAGACCCGCTGGGATCTCGCCAATGTTCTCACCTAGCGCTTCGCGGTAGCGAAGGATCGCCGAACGGGCAAGAACATCAATCTGCGCACCAGCATCATTGATGTAATATTCTTTAGTAACGTCGAAACCTGCGAATTTCAGCAGATTTGCCAGCACGTCACCAACCACTGCACCACGGCAATGACCAACATGCATCGGTCCTGTCGGGTTGGCGGAAACATACTCGACATTGACCTTCGTACCAGCACCAAGCTTGGAGCGGCCGAAGTCGGTTGCTTCATTGAGCATCGCAAAGAGTTCGCGCTGCCAATAAACATCTTTCAGACGGAGATTAATGAAGCCAGGGCCAGCCACATCGACCGTTGCAACATCGGCATCAGCCTTCAGCGCATCAGCAATAATTGTCGCAAGCTCACGCGGGTTCTGACCGACAGCCTTGGAAAGCACCATCGCGGCATTGGTGGCGATGTCACCATGCGTTGCATCGCGCGGAGGCTCAACGGTGATACGAGATAAATCGAGATCGCCACCGTCCTTTGCTTTAAGATCAATATCTTGCAACGTTTTTTTGATACGCGCGTCGAAATCTGCAAAGATATTCATGGTTCGTCCTGTGAGGCTTCCGTCCGGTTAATTTCTGCTGTCCGGCTTCTGTTCGTCATAAAAATAGCGGCGATCCCGGAGGCATTTGCGCTTCGAGACCCGCTTCGTCCCGCCCCGATTAAGCTAAATCGGGTGTATGGTCAAACAATCGTCGGTGTTCTCGCACTGCATAATTGTCAGTCATCCCCGCAAGATAGTCGGCGATGCGGCGCGCGCGCCCTGCATCATCAAGCGTTTCGCAGCCTGATTGCCATTCTGACGGCATGATTGATGGATCACTGAAGCAGATATCGAACAGGTCCTGAACGATCTTGTCTGCAGCGTGCCTGCGAACAACGACGCTGTCATGAAAATAGAGGTTCTTGAACAAAAAGCGTTTCAGGACTTTTTCTTCATCCCGCATCTTATCTGAAAAGCCAACAAGCGCACACGGTTGTGCCTGAACATCCTCAACGCTTTGCGGATTGGCTGCCGCAATACGGCGCTGCGATTCAGCGATTACGTCCTCAACCATGATGGTGATCTGGCGGCGGACCAGTTCGTGACCGGTGCGCACCGCATCAAGCGCTGGATAGCGTGTCCTCACGATATCCAGAAGGCGTTTTGTGAGCGGCACCTCATCAAGCCCCTCCAGCTTAAGCAAACCCGACCGAAGACCATCGTCAATGTCATGAGCGTTATAGGCAATATCGTCGGCAATCGCGGCACATTGCGCTTCAAGGCTCGCAAATCGCGATAATTCGAGATCATAACGTTCGTTGAAATCAAGGATCGGTTGCGGGACCGGCTCATCTGAGTGCGTGGCGAACGGACCAACAAGGGGGCCGTTGTGTTTGACCAGTCCCTCAAGCGTTTCCCAAGAAAGGTTTAATCCGTCAAAATCTGCATAGCGATGTTCAAGCTTGGTCACGATACGCAAAGACTGCGCATTATGATCGAAGCCGCCATAGGCTTTCATACGCTCATTCAGCGCATCTTCGCCGGTATGCCCAAAAGGCGTGTGACCAAAGTCATGCACGAGTGCTACGGCTTCGGCGAGATCTTCATCAAGCCTCAGAGCGCGCGCCAAAGCACGGGCAATCTGCGCCACTTCAATCGTGTGGGTCAGGCGGGTTCGATAATGATCCCCCTCATGGGCGATGAACACCTGTGTCTTATGCTTGAGACGGCGAAAAGCGGTGGAATGGATGATTCTATCGCGATCCCGCTGGAAAGGCGTTCGTGTAGCGCTTTCAGGCTCCGGCACCAGCCGACCTCGGCTCAGCGCAGGATTACTGGCATAGGGCGCTCTTTCGCGATAGCCGAAGCCAATTCCTTCCAGTTGCCCTATTTCTTCAGCGGACATTGCGATGCATTCCTCACTGTAATATGATTACGCAAATATCTTGCGGACATTGACTTCCACACGTTGCGTTCATAGCTATCAGCTAAACATGAAGGCAAGTATGCGTTTGTCGTAAATCCAGACAATTCCAACTCGACACTCGCAATTGCAAGCGGAACAAGGCAGATGACAGACATTACCGTTTCCGAATCCGCAGCCAAGCGGATTGCAAATATTATCGGTTCTGAACCGGGCAAAACTGCACTTCGCGTTTCGGTCGAAGGCGGCGGCTGCTCCGGATTTTCTTACAAGTACGACCTCGTAGACGATCAATCCGACGATGACATTGTTATTGAAAAGCTCGGCGCCAAGGTGCTGATTGATTCAATCTCTGTGCCGTACATGGATGGATCGGAAATCGACTTCGTTGATGATCTGATGGGGCAATCGTTCCAGATACGCAACCCGAACGCGACTGCATCGTGCGGTTGCGGCACAAGCTTCGCGATCTGATCAGACTTTGGAGCGCGTTTCGATCTGATTGAATCAGATTGTCGCTCTAAACACTTGTTTTAACGCGCATCTTTATCCGAAAACCATTACACACTTTTCGGGATGCGCTCTAATTCCTAAGTAAGATTCAGCTGTATAAAGCGGCTCCAGTTGGACTGGAGCCGCTTTATTTTATCAGGCTTTTACCGATGAAACGGTCGCATCAATATGATCGACCAGCGCATCCGGAAGGCCAAGACGACCGGCCAGCATATCGAGATAACCGCGCTCCGCACGGGTGTCCGGATCAATCGTCAGACGGGAAGCAGTATAAAGCTCGACCTTCTGTTCTTCGGTCTGTGCTGCAGCGACCAGCGCATCAATATCAATCGGATCAGCCAATTCTTTCTCGAAGAAGGCTTCAGCCTCATTGTCGAGACCCGAAATCTGCACCTTCTCCATGATATGTGCGCGTTCAGCGTCATCGATATGGCCATCAGCCTTTGCAGCGGCAATCATTGCCTGAATGAGTGTAAGCGCGAAGCTATTGCTCATCGTCGGGGACTGCGGATGAAATGGAGAATCTGCTGGAGGCGGCGGGAGCAGCTCTGGCTCTTTTGCTACAGGCTGTTCAGCGGTCTGTGGCGACTGGCCGGACTTATAATTTTTGTAGGCGAGATAACCAAGGCCCGCGATTGCAGCGATACCGCCCGCAGTTGCCACATTACCTGCAAGCTTACGTCCGGTTTTAGTGCCTAAGATTGCAGCCGCAATCGCCCCCGTAGCCAATGGGTTTTTCTTCGCGAGATCAGTGGCCTGCCCTGCCTTGTCACGAACGCTTCCTGACATGCCCGGTATTTGCGATCCCAGAAACTGATCGAGAAGCTTTTTGGCGTCGAACATTAAAATCTCCTGTTTGGCTACGGTTTCATGGAGATAGGAACGCAAAAGCGGCAATACAAATGGCATTTGAATAATTATCAGACCGAGGCGAAATTCTGTGATGGAGAGTGAGCGGCGCTTGCCCTCGCCTCGTCTTCCGCCTAATCATTTACAGATGAAAATTGCGACATGGAACATTAATGGCGTCAAGGCGCGTATCGAAAACCTCCAGCATTGGCTGAAGGAATCGTCGCCTGACATCGCTTGCCTTCAGGAAATCAAGTCGGTGGACGAACTGTTCCCACGGCTGGAGATTGAAGCGCTCGGCTATCATGTGGAAACGCACGGCCAGAAAGGCTTCAACGGCGTTGCGATTCTGTCCAAGAAGTCGCCTGACGAGGTTAATCGTGGCTTGCCGGGCGACGATAGCGATGAACAAGCGCGCTTTATCGAGGCGGTATTCTCGACAGATAAGGGCGTTCTCCGTGTGGTCTCGCTCTATTTGCCAAACGGCAATCCGATCGACACAGAAAAATTTCCATACAAGCTTTCGTGGATGCAGCGCCTTGAAGCATGGGCCAAAGACAGGCTTGAGCTCGAAGAACCGCTAGTACTTGCCGGTGACTATAACGTTATTCCAGAGCCAAACGATGCGAAGAACCCGCAGCAGTGGCTGGGTGATGCGCTGTTTCAACCTCAATCACGTCAGGCGTTTCGCCGACTTGAAAATCTGGGTTTCACGGAAGCTGTTCGCGCTTCAACTGATGAAGATGGCGTCTATACTTTCTGGGATTATCAGGCGGGAGCCTGGCAGAAAAATAATGGCATTCGCATCGACCATCTGATGCTTTCACCAGAAGCGGCCAACCATTTTGTTGCTGCGGATATAGAGAAGCACGTCAGAGCGTGGGAAAAGCCGTCCGACCATGTTCCGGTCACAGTCACATTGGCGGTGTAATCACACCGCTAGAGTGAATCCCGAAAAGGGCGTAGCGGTTATCGGAACAAGACGCGCGTAAAAACAAATGTATAGAGCATAATTCCTTAAACTTGGATCAGTTCAAGGAATAAAGCATGATTAGTAGTCGCCCTTGACGGCATAGTCGCCTGCGAGAGCAATGGCATTACGGCGATCTGCTTCACCTGCAATTGAGAATGCCTGTTCCTGCATATCGCGGATCCATGTGCAATCTTCCGTGGGGCAGCGTTCAAATGCTGCGGTCAGCATAGCCAGACCACGAACGGTCTTGCCAGCCTGAAACAGCATGTTTCCGAGCATTGCCTGGGCGCTCGCATTGCCCTTTTTGGCAGCCAACTGGAACCAACCAGCAGCCTGAACCGAGTTGCGCTCACCGCCTTCGCCATCCAGGAGCATCTTGCCGAGCTCATACTGGGCAGCCGAATCGCCAAAATTCGACGCTGCCTGCACATAAAGATCGCGAGCAAACTTTGGATTGGACTTCACCGGGGAACCCGGGATGCCTACTTTCACGTAACCAGCAAGCGCGACCAGCGCGTCAGCAACATAAGGCTCATTCTCGGAACCTGGTTCTGCACCGTCACGGACGATCTTTTCAAAAATCTGGTAAGCTTCGTAGTCATTCTCGGCAACACCGTCACCGTCGGCATACATACGAGCCAGTTTCCACTTAGCGCCCTGATGACCGCGTTCAGCAGCATAACGAAGAGCTTTGATGGCTTCGTCCTTATGGCCGCTTTTGTAAGCGGAGAAACCGAATTTGAAGAGCTCAAACGGACTACGTGATTTTTCCGAGTCATCGTTTAAATCAAAAGCCGAAGCGCTGTTGCATACAATGGCCAAGCCAAGTGCCGCAGCGATAAGGGGATATGAAAAACTGCGGATACGCATCACAACGCTGGTCTTTCACATTGGCTGGAAGTTGATGACATAAACGACAGAATGCATTGTCTTTTCGTCAACACTGAGACCCGATTTTGACGGAAAAAAGCTCGGCTATTGTGCGCATAAGAAAAAGAAGCTGAGGCAGTCTTTCCACTGCTCGAAAACGGATCGTTATATAACAATGCGCCTTGCTTCATTTTTCGCCTGTCCTGAGGGAACCAAAGTTTCCCAGAAGTGTTTAATAGCTTTTGCCTTTCCTATCCGGTGACGTGCCTTTGTGGCGGGAAATGGGCAAAATGTGTGTCCCGTCTTTTTAGACTAAAGCAATGGTAAAGACTGTTGCTGAATCAACACAAAACCGCTCTGAGTTGATCCCAATAAGTTGCCGTGCATCTTCAATCCAAAATACGCTGAACTTCGCAAAAAGCTGCAGATGCGTTAAGTGTGGGGCGCGATTGGGGGCATGAAACAATGAACAAAAGGCAGCGCTATTATAAGCGGCCATATCAACCAAGAAGCCGAAAAAAGGGTGGAGGATTTGGCGGCATCCTCTTAACTTTACTAATCTTTTTAATTCTTGGGCCCGTCATTGTTTCCCTACCGGTTAACCGACAGCCGCGGGAATCTGCGACAGGATCAGTTTATGTCATTGATGGCGATACAGTCATACTGAATAAGGTACATATCCGCCTTCTCGGTATCGACGCACCTGAGATGGAGCAGACCTGTCGGATCGAAGGCAGTGACTATGCCTGCGGTCGAGATGCCCGCGATGCGCTGAAAATCAGAATCGGCAAAGCCGCGATTCGGTGTGAAAAAGAAGGCTTTGATAAATATGGTCGAGATCTCGGACGTTGCTATCTGGGTGACACGGATCTCAACCAGTGGATGGTGGAACAAGGCTGGGCGGTTTCCTATGGCGACTATCGCAGCGCTGAAGCTTCCGCCCGTCGCGAGAAACGCGGAATATGGGCTGGCAGCTTTGAAATGCCCTTTCAATGGCGCAGAGAACACCAAAAGCCGAATGCTGAACCCGAAACAGGCCATGAGGCACCATCAACCGATGTAATCAGCGGCACCATCATCTATATCAAAGATCGGCTATTTTCGTTTATTAATTCACTCTGATGCGGAGCGGCACTGCGATAATGAAAAATCTGGACGAGCTCAGACACTCGATCCAGGCGTGTCGTATTTGTCGTGACACGCCTCAATATCTGCCGCCTTTGCCGCACGAACCCAATCCCGTCTGCATCATATCGGATACCGCACGCATCGCCATTTGCGGACAGGCGCCGGGTATTCGCGTGCATAACAGCTCCCTGCCCTTCAACGACCCATCAGGTGACCGTCTGCGGCAATGGCTCGGTACCACACGAGAAGAGTTTTACGACCCCGCACGTTTTGCGATTGTGCCAATGGGCTTCTGCTTTCCAGGCTATGACAAACATGGCGGAGATCTTCCTCCACGCCGAGAGTGCCGGCAGACGTGGCATGACCGCGTATTTGCCGCCATGCCGCAACTGGAGTTCATTCTCGTCGTCGGGCAATACGCCCTTGCCTATCATTTGCCTGAATGGCGCAAAACCAGCCTCACCGAAACGGTTCAGAACTGGCGCAGCTTCATGGAAACTCCAAATGCCGACGGCCGAACGGCTCTACCTCTGCCGCATCCGTCGTGGCGCAACAGTGGCTGGCTTAAACGAAATCCGTGGTTTGATGCGGAAACCGTACCAGCTCTTCAGCAGAAAATACGCAAACTCATTGATCCCGGAAAATAATTTTTAGAACTTCAGTTCTCAATGGAATTTTTTTCCTGTAAATTCGGGCGAATGCAAACGATAAGGTATGAAGTTTCACTCATCCGGACACTTCGGGAAACGATTTCTAATACCGGGATTAAAAACGTATGGACAGGCTCGATAGAAAAATACTGCGCTTACTGCAGGAAGACGCAACTTTGGCGGTCGCTGATGTCGCCAAAAAGGTTGGCCTATCCACGACCCCTTGCTGGCGCCGCATCCAGAAACTTGAGGAAGACGGCGTCATTAAACGCCGTGTCGCCATTCTCGACCCAGTGCGTGTCAACACGCGCGTAACGGTCTTCGTCTCTGTCCGCACCAGCTCGCACAGCAATGAATGGCTCAAGCGCTTCTCGGAAGTGGTTCAGGAATTTCCTGAAGTTATCGAGTTTTACCGCATGAGCGGTGACGTTGATTATCTTCTGCGCGTGGCGGTACCGGACATTGCTGCATATGATGCATTCTACAAGCGTCTGATCGGTAAGATCGAAATTCGTGACGTCTCTTCGTCGTTCGCGATGGAGCAAATCAAGTACACGACTGAGCTGCCGCTCGACTACATGGTGCTCGATAAAGAGAGCAATTAAACGCTTATAGCCACAAAAAAGCCCGGAAAACTCCGGGCTTTTTTGTGTTCATTTTGTGGAACTTGTGACACCAGCTTGTTCAAATGTTGCCATTCCACTATGGCAAAGCGCTGCGGCTTTGACGATCCCTGCAGCCAATGCAGCACCAGTACCTTCGCCAAGACGCATCCCAAGATCGAGAAGTGACTTTTTGCCCATTTTCTCCAGGAGCAGCCTGTGGCCCGGTTCAGCAGATACATGGCCGAACAGGCAATGGTCGACAGCCGTTGGATTTGCTGCATAAAGTACTGCTGCTGCGGCACTTGCGACAAAACCATCGACGATAACCGGAATTTTCTCCATGCGTGCAGCAAGGATTGCGCCTGCCATAGCAGCGATTTCGCGGCCACCCAGACGGCGCAGCACTTCCAGCGGGTCTTTGAGGTGATCCTGATGAAGATTGACCGCTGCACGAACAGCAGCAAGTTTGCGTTGCAGAAGCTCACCAGTTGAACCTGTGCCCGGCCCGACCCAATCCTCAGCAGTGCCGCCGAAAAGCGCCAGAGAAATTGCAGCGGCAATCGTGGTGTTGCCGATCCCCATTTCACCGATGCAAAGAAGATCCGTCCCGCCCGCGATGCCTTCCATGCCAAATGCCATGGTAGCTGCACAGGTGCGTTCGTCCATTGCAGCTTCTTCAGTGATATCGCCGGTCGGATGCTCCAGTGCGAGATCGAAAACCTTCAGGCCAAGATCATGTGCAATGCAGATCTGATTGATTGCTGCACCGCCTGCCGCAAAATTCTCCACCATCTGCGCAGTAACGCTTGATGGAAATGGCGTGATGTTCTTGGCAGTTACGCCGTGGTTGCCAGCAAAAACTGCGACCAGCGGACGATTGATCTGCGGTATGGACTTGCCGGTCCATGCAGCCAGCCAAGCAACAATTTCTTCAAGCTGCCCAAGCGAGCCAGCAGGCTTGGTCAGAGTGGCGTCTCGTGCTCGTACAGCTGCTTCGGCACCAAGATCAGGCCCCGGCAGATTGCGGATGAGTTCGCGAAAATCGTCAAAAGGAAGGCCACTGGCGCTCATATCGTCTAGTCCAATCAATCAATGGAGGATGCAAAACTGTTGTGCTCGTCCTATAAGCACTTAATCAAATTTTCAAATCACCTCTTTGCGCCAAGCCTTATTGGCCGCAAATATTCGACCCAGTCGACGTTGTAGTTTTAAAGCGGAGCAAATAGTTGCAGCGAAATAGCTTTATAAGAGACACATTTCGTTCTCTGGGCTTTCTTAGCCGTTTGCCATTGCCTCAAAACTGGCTGACCACAACTGAAGATAGCATGGGCGATTCGCTCCGGAAAAGCTTGCGCGCGTTTCCTTTGGCTGGCGCTGTTCTTGGCCTTTTGGCAGGTATCGCCCTTCTGGTTTCAGATCATCTCGGCCTGCCTTCGGTTGTTTCGGGCCTAATCGCCGTTGGCGCACTGGCCGCCATGACCGGCGCACTGCACGAAGACGGGCTGGGTGATACAGCGGACGGCTTTTTTGGCTCATCCAACCCAGAACGTCGCCTCGACATCATGAAGGACTCACGCATTGGGACCTTTGCAGCACTGACACTCATCATCTGGACAGGCCTCAAGTTGGCACTGCTGGCCGCTATCATCGATCGCGCAGGTCCGTGCTATGCAACACTTGCGCTGATCGGTGCAGAAGCTGCAAGCCGCGCTGCCATGCTCTCGCTTTGGTATGGGTTGCCATCCGCACGCCCCGGTGGACTCGCCGATAACCTTGGGCAACCAAGCTGGGAAACCCTCGTCTGCGCCTGCTCGCTGGGCCTTGGCATCCTTATTGTGACGGCTATTCCGGTCGCCGGTCTTGCAGGTTTTATCAAAGCACTGCTCTTCAGCATTGTATTGATCTTCGGCTTTGCAAAGCTCTGCACTGCGAAAATTGGCGGGCAAACAGGTGATACACTGGGTGCCGCTCAACAGATTGGCGTTGTTGCAGTGCTGCTTGGCCTTGTCAGCGCGCTTTGAGGCAACCACATTCATTTCATGAACACGGCAACAATCGAATCGCCATGTATTCTGGTATGCGTAATCGACAGTCGGACAGGATACTGTCTCGGCTGCGCCCGCACACTCGATGAAATTGCCGAGTGGTCCTCCATGGGCCAAGACGAACGGCGAGCAATCATGACGCTTTTACCGACGCGACATGAAAGACTGGAAAAGAAGGAAGGCTGATGGGGCGTTTGTTCTGGATTGTGATTGCAGCCATTGCAGTCGTTATTTTGCTATTGATGGCCAATAATGACAGCGGCACAACGCTTGGCATTGCTAATGACGCCTTCGGTCAAGCCGCCTATATGGGCATATGGGGTGTTGTGCTTGCAGCTGGTCTGCTCGGCTCCGGTATCAAACTTACCGACTTCGTGCGCAACATGGCTGTTTGGGCTGTCATTATTCTCGGTCTCGTTGCAGCCTATCAATATCGCTATGAGCTTCAGGATGTTGGAAGCCGCATAACAGCTGGCCTTATTCCAGGCAGCCCGATTTCTGGTCGTGCATCTGATGGATCACTGACAGTCACACTGGCAAAATCCGCTAACGGACATTTTGAAGTCAATGGCCGCGTCAACGATGCCCGCGTGCATTTCCTTGTCGATACGGGCGCATCGTCAGTGGTGCTTTCCAAGGAAGATGCTGAGCGGGCAGGTATCGACACATCGTCCCTTGCCTATAATGTGCCGATCAATACGGCTAACGGCAGAGCGACTGCAGCCAGCATCACAATCGCGACCCTACAGATCGGCGACATTCAGCGGCACAATATTCGTGCGATGGTGACACAGGAAGGTTTAATGACCGGCAGCCTGCTCGGCATGAACTTCCTGCAGACCCTTGGTGGTTTCAGCGTTCGCGGCGACCAGCTGATCATGATGGATTAGAGCGCGTTTCGATCTGAATGAATCAAATCAGCGCTCTAATCAGGCTGCTTCGTTGCACGCTTCGATGACGGACGCATAAGCCTGACGCAACACATCGCTGTTTGCACCGGGTTTGGTCGCATCGGTCGATAATATTTGGCGCCAACGACGTGCACCGGGTTGCCCCATGAACAGGCCAACCATATGGCGACCTATATGCGAAAGCCTGCCTCCATCGGCAATATGCCGGTCGACATATTCGCACATGGCTTCAATAACTTCCGCGATGTCTTTCGGCTTTTCGGCGCTACCATAGATGAGCTGGTCAACGTCAGCCAGAAGCACCGGATTATGATAAGCGGCACGCCCCAACATGACGCCATCTACATGGTTGAGATGCAAAGCAGCTTCTTCCAGAGTGCCTATACCGCCATTGATGCCCACAAACGGCGTGTTGAGGCGCTGCTTGAGGCGATAAACACGGTCATAATCAAGTGGCGGAATATCGCGGTTTTCTTTCGGTGACAGGCCTTTCAACCATGCTTTGCGGGCATGAACCCAAAGCGCATCTGCGCCCGCTTGAAGCACCTGATCTGAAACGGCATCAAGTGCAGCTTCTGGATCCTGGTCATCAACGCCAATCCGGCACTTCACCGTGACCGGCACAGAAACAACCTCTTTCATGGCCGCAACGCAACGCGCAACGACATCGGGTGTCTGCATCAGGCAGGCGCCGAACGTTCCCGATTGAACGCGATCAGACGGACATCCGACATTCAGATTGATTTCGTCGTAACCGAAACCTTCGCCGATGCGTGCCGCTTCCTGCAATTTTACGGGATCAGAGCCACCGAGCTGCAAAGCAATAGGATGCTCGGTATTATCAAAACCCATGAGACGGTCGCGCGGGCCGTGGATCGCGGCGTCAGCCACAACCATTTCCGTATAAAGCAGCGCATGTTTGGAAAACAGGCGATGAAAATAGCGACAATGCCTGTCCGACCAGTCGAGCATTGGCGCGACGGAAAACCGATAATCCGGATAGTTGCGATTTTTATCTGTTATTTCAGTCATTTAAACAACAATCCTGAGAATGCGATTCACGCCGCTATTCGTTCTCGTCTTTTAGAGGTGGTGTCAGGTGGCGCAAAAAGCCACAAAGATGGCAAATGATCAAGTTTTGTCGCCAGATCCAGCACTCTCAATATAGGTGGCGCATCTGATTTTTCATACTCACGCTATGACAAACGCGATTCATCCGTCGAATACTGTGACTTTGCTCGCATTTCCGCATTATGATCTCTGGCGAACAAACCCACCCGATTCTTGGCCCACAATTGGCATGAAATTCCGAGGACCTTATTTTGACCGATCTGTCCCCCTTCGATAAGCCGTTCGACGCCTTTCTGTTTGATATGGACGGCACTGTGCTTAGCTCTATTGCTGCAACCGAGCGCGTCTGGGGCCAATGGGCCATCCGTCATGGCATTGATCCGGTAACATTTGTTCCAACAATTCATGGCGTGCGTGCGGTCGATACTGTCCGTCGGCTCGGCTTGCCACATCTTGATCCAGATACGGAAGCTAAAATCCTGCTTGATGCGGAAATGGCAGATCTTGATGGTATCGTCGCGATTGAAGGCGTGCTGGACTTCCTGAACTCGCTACCCGAAGACCGCTGGGCAATCGTAACCTCTGCGCCAATCGAGCTGGCTCGCCGTCGCCTTCAGGCTGCTGGCCTTCCAATGCCAAAAACAATCGTCTCCGCGGAAGATGTTCAGCGCGGAAAGCCAAGCCCTGAATGCTTCCAGCTGGGTGCCAAGCGGCTTGGCTTCGATCCGCACAATTGTCTTGTGTTTGAAGATGCGCCTGCGGGCATTGTTGCCGGCGAAACTGCTGGCGCACGCGTCGTTGTCGTGACTGCCACACATCCGCATTCACCAGAAACATCGCATAAGAGCATCAACAGCTATAAAGAGTTGAAGCTGTCAGTAGATGATGAAACAGGAATACTTTCGCTGGCAGACGCCACTATTTGATATGATGAGAATGGCGCGTTAAGAGCGACCTTTGTGCGCCCAACAGGGCGCACGGCTCTCTAGAGCATTTCCTGTTTTGATTGAACCATTGGAAATGCTCTATCCATTTGTTTTTACGCGCATCTCGTTCCGAAAACCGCTTCGCACGTTTCGGGATGCGCTCTAGATCACGCGCCGTCCTTCACGCCAAACAGTACGGATGATCGGCACATGCTCGGCAATCTGCACACGCACCAGATCGCCACGCTTACCAATAGCAATTTCGCCTCGGTCCTGAAGACCAACGGCCTTCGCGGGGTTGCTTGAAACGAATTTGATTGCTTGTGGGAGCGTGATTGCATCCATCACGTCAGCCATGAAAAACGCCGATTGCATCATGCTTGCCGGAATATAATCCGAAGAAATGATGTCGAGATGACCCGCTTCGGCCAGTTCTCGCGCCGAAACATTGCCGGAATGCGAACCGCCACGCACCACGTTTGGCGCGCCCATCAGAACAGACATCCCGGATTCTTTCGATGCCTTTGCGGCCAGATGCGTGGTCGGAAACTCAGCCACGCGAATGCCCTGCTCCGTTGCTTCTGCAACATGATCCACTGTTGCATCGTCATGGCTGGCAAGGACAATGCCACGTTCCGTGCAGGCATTGGCAATCGCTTTGCGCGTCGATGCCGAATATTGCTGCGATTGCCCCATGCGCTTTTCGCAATAGCGAATGAACTCTTCTTCCGAGACCTTGAGCTTACTCATGTAATAAGATTTGTAGGTCTCGATATCCGTGAACTGGCGTTGTCCGGGTGCATGATCCATCAGCGACACAAGCTTGACCAGTGGGTGAACGCCAAAGCGCTCGAATGCGCTCAAACAATCAGGCGCTGAAACCTCGCAGCGCAAATGCAGAAAATGATCCGCACGCAAGCGCCCCGCTTCCCGACCTTCAGCAATTGCCGAAGATAGCTTGCGCATATCATCGATACCCGTCTGCGCCTCCTGATCAAAGCCGATCCGTAATGCATCGAAAACGGTCGTAATACCGGAAGCCGCAATCTGAGCATCGTGGGCCTGAACTGCTGCAATCGGGTTCCAACGCACCTTCGGGCGCGGTGCATAATGGCCTTCCAAATGGTCGGTGTGCAATTCCACCAGACCGGGTGTCAGATAATCGCCTTCCATATCTTCGCCAGATACGGACGAACCAGACGTGATATCGACAATAATGCCATCAACGATTTTAACGGTGCCGATGATAACTTCATCAGGCAACACGATATTTGCATTTTTAAGAACTGTTTCCGTCGTCATTCTTCAAGGCCTCCCCACGGCCCGCGAAGACCGTTTCGACACCTTATTACCACCCGTCAGCGGATGCAGCGAATGAATCTCGAACGGTGCACCTTTTTCTGGTTCAACGAACAAAGCCAGATTGGCTACCTCGACCTGATCCTCCAGCACGGGTGCAAAAAAATCGTCGAGCGTGCGCTCCACCTGTGAGCGCTGCTTCTCATCCACCGGACCGGTGAGCGTCATATGAAAGCGGAACTCGTCGAACACATAAGGGTAGCCCCAACGGTCAAGATTCTGCCGCTGCGCTTCGCTCAGACGCTCTGGACGGCGTTTGGCGATTTCCGCGTCACGCAAAGGCGCACGAAAACGATCAAATGAGACTACGATGTCATTGGCGAGCTGATTGAGCTCCGCAACCGGTTCTTCAGGCACAAGTGCGAAGAACGGTCCAATGCCCTGCAGTTTCAAACGTGGGATAATAAACGGTGCGCTTGATGACGCAAAATACATCAGCGCCGAAAGCAGATCGCTCTCCTGATATGCCTCATCCAGCCGGAAAGGCGCTTTCAGCGTCCCATGAAAACCATAACGACGCGGCTCTTCGGTCAATGCTGCGACATCTTCTGCGGCGAGAGTGCGAATCGCCGGAACCTTTACCGCCTCACCGCTAAACGCGCTGCGCCCAAGCCAGTTTGCAGCCACTTTAAGAAGCGCATCGCCCGACGGCGGCGTGAAATAAATCGCGTAACGCATAGTGATTCCTCTTTTGGCGCGATGCTTACACGCGGAATGTGGCAAGTCGATAAAGGGTGGATGACATCGGGATTTTACATCACGGCAAATTGGTATAGGCCTACGTCCGGTTAAAAATGAGGAGATGACTATGGGTGGTTTTGCGTCGATCGGTGAGTGCATGATCGAGCTTTCAGGCAATGATGGCGATCAATGGCGCATGGGATATGCCGGCGACACGCTGAATACGGCCTGGTACATGCGCGCTCTGACCGAGCAATCATACCCCGTGGACTACGTCAGTGCCTTCGGTGAGGACGATTTCTCGCAGAAGCAACGGGCATTCCTTGCTTCCAATGGCATTGGCATTGCGCAAAGCCCGGTCATTCAGGGCGTACACCCCGGGCTTTATGCGATCACACTCAATGGTGCGGAGCGCTCATTTACCTATTGGCGTAGCGATGCCGCTGCAAAGCGCCTTGCAAGCGACCGTCAGGCGCTGAAGGCCAGCCTTGCCGGGCGCGACATGATTTATTTCTCCGGCATTTCGGTAGCAATTGTGTTTGCAGAACACCGGGAAACGCTTTTTGAAACCCTGCGCGAATGCCGCGCGGAAGGCGCGCTTATTGCTTTTGACCCCAATTTCCGTCACCAGCTTTGGCCAGATCGGGAAGAAGCGAAAAAGATCATCAGCGAAGCAATGACGATCGCGGATATTGCCCTGCCGACCTTCCCCGACGAACAGGCACTATTTGGCGATGAAACCGCTCAAGCCTGCGCTGATCGGTTGATCGGATTGGGTGTGAAGGAAATCGTGGTCAAAGACGGCACCGAACCTGCGCTCATCATTGCCGATGGCAGACAAACGCTTGTTCCGTCGGTGAAAGCCAATGCCGTTGATACGACAGGCGCTGGCGACAGCTTTAACGGCGGTTATCTTGCTGCACGCCTCGAAGGCCTGTCACCTGTCGATGCTGCCCACAAAGCCCACGCAGTTGCGGCTCGGGTCGTTGAAATCCGCGGCGCGCTTGCTCCCATGGAAACAGCGCGCGCCGCTTATTCAGCGTGATTTAATCCCGCGAAAAAGTGAAATGGCTTGTCTGGGCGTAAACTTCGCCCGGACGGAGAATTGCCTGCGGCACGTATGGATATTCGAGAGAACCGGGCCAGACCTGCGGCTCAAGGCAAAAACCTGCATGTTTGCCGTAAGGCTTTCCGGTCAGGCCAATGCAATCATTCGCCATCGTATTGCCCGCGTAGAACTGAACACCGGGTTCTGTCGTCTCGATATCAAGCCTAATCCCTGAGCGAGCTCCTTTAACGGAAGCGCATGGCCGTAACGGGCCGCGCGCAGCCGTCATGCAGAAATTGCTGTCATACTCGACCTGTTTGCCGTCCTCTTCGAAACGGATAGGGCGGAAATCCCGGAAATCATAAGCCGTTCCTTTGACCGGCAAAACACGCCCATCAGGAATCAGTGCCTCATCGACCGGCATATAGGCATCAGCCTCAATCTTGAGCTGGTGATCGAGAATATCGCCTTCGCCGCCGTCGTCGAGGTTGAAATAGCTATGATGCAAGAGATTGCAGACTGTTGGCTTATCGGTCACTGCTTCCAAACGCACAATCAATGTGCCTTTTGCGTTGAGCATATAAGTGCAGCTCACGTTGAGATTACCCGGAAAACCCATCTCGCCATCGGCCGCAAGCGTCGCAAGTGTCACGAACTCAGCACCTGAGCCGGTGATTTTCCAGACACGATTTCCGAGACCTTTGCTGCCACCATGCAGATTGTGGATTCCCTGAAAATTCGGCTCTACCTCATAGACCTTTCCGTCGAGCACAAAGCGCGCATTGCGGATGCGGTTGGAAAAACGGCCGGCAATCGAGCCTAAATGGGGCGAATGCGCCGGGTAATCCGCAAAGTCACGATAACCTATGACCAAAGGAGCATCATGCCCTTCCATGCGGAGATCCTGTATGGATGCGCCCCATGTAATGATTTTTGCTTCAAGTGGACCGTTTGCGATCGTAAGCCGATGAACCGCCTGCCCGTCCGGTGCATTTCCGAAAATTTCCGATGTCACTTTGTTCGCCCGTTTTGATGCATTTATGAGAGCCGCATCAAGCCGTATCATTCGAGCCTGCGCAAGAGGCATTCGCAGCAACACTGCCCCTTGGAATGCATTTTGATCTGAGTGCATCAAATCAGCGCGTTATACCAAGGGCGTCTCAAGATGCTGGCGCTATCCACGCCTTGAAAAAATTCAATCGCCACTCGGGGTTAAACATCTCTATTTGAAGAATAATCTTATCGATACCCGCTTCACCAGGATCAAATTACGACCCGATTTTATTCGGGAATACAGAAACAAATAAATATTATTCCGTCACATGATAGTTTAAACTAACCATATTAAAAATACTTACTTTATCTTCATTATATAAATTAGGAATTTTAGCAATGAAGGAAAATTTCCAAAAAGTTATACCCTATATTTTTAGTGAAGAAGGTGGCTATGTTGACAATCCTCGTGATCCCGGCGGCGCCACGAATATGGGAATTACTCTGTCTACACTTTCCGCATGGGAAGGCCATACAGTTTCGGCTGCCGACGTGAAGAGCCTTTCAAGCTCGACCACAACGAAAATCTACCAACAGCAATTCTGGAACAAGATCGACGGTGACAGTCTTCCGTCAGGTATTGATTATGCTGTGTTCGACTTTGCTGTGAACTCCGGCCCCGGAAGAGCTGCCAAAACATTGCAGGCCACCCTCAACATGCCCCAGGATGGGGTCATTGGCGTCAAAACGATTTCCGCCCTTTCCGGCCGCTCTCCCGAGGCGGTTATCAATGCGCTTTGCGATGCTCGTGCCGCCTGGCTTAAAGGATTGTCCACAGCTTCGACATTTGGCGCGGGCTGGCTGGCCCGGGTTGAACGGGTTCGGTCACGCGCATTGATGCTGGCAGCGACACCAACCGTAACAGAATTTGCAAAACCGAATGCCAACGCTTCACCCAAAGCAAAGCAATGTGATACGGCAGTTAAGACTGTGCTTAAACATCCGGAAGCACTGGGAACTCTGGGAAGTGCGGCATCAGGTCTCGCAGCCATTGCTTCCGGCAATGGACCGGTACAATATGCGCTCGCGATTGTAATGCTTGCCTGTACTGCGGTCGGGCTTTGGTACTTCATAAAGCGAGTAAGAAGCGAACCGTGAACAACTCTTTTCCAACAATATTTCAAAAATTTGTAATTCGCTTTATGTTGCGCTTCGCGTAGCAGGCACCTTATATGCGCAATTAACGCTCTGGCTATTGTGAAAGCAATATGACTTTCCCTATCGCCGGAAACACGCTAGACACGCGCAGATACTCAGACGCATGCCTGTTGAGGCATCGCCAAGAATAAAGGAATCGAAACTTGTCCTCTACTTTTGACAAAGTCGCCGACATCATCGCCGAAACCAGCGAAATCGACCGTGACACCATCACGCCGGATAGCCATACCATCGACGATCTTGGCATTGACAGCCTCGACTTCCTCGACATCGTATTCGCTATCGACAAAGCTTTCGGCATCAAGATTCCGCTGGAACAGTGGACGCAGGAAGTGAACGAAGGCAAGGCTCCGACCGAAGAATACTTCGTTCTGAAGAACCTCTGCGCCAAGATTGACGAGCTGGTCGCAGCCAAGAAGGGCTGAACAGCCACGCAAGCTGACGGTATTGAAGGGTGAACATCCGTGTTCGCCCTGATTCCGTTTCTGGAACAAGCAAGCATTCTTGAGCACAGCATTTACGGGCAGACCGAACCATGCAGAGCAATAAAGTCGTCATAACCGGCATTGGCATCATCTCCTCGCTAGGCGAAGGACTGGATGCGCATTGGAACGCTTTCTCCAAGGCAGGTACTGAACCTCGCCTCGAAAAAGAAAACTTTGCGCCTTACACAGTTCATCCGCTTGGCGAAGTCGACTGGGGTTTGCAAATCCCCAAGCGTGGCGACCAGCGCCAGATGGAGACATGGCAGCGACTTGGAACCTATGCGGCAGGCCTGGCGCTTGACGATGCAGGTATTAAAGACGACGAAGCGCTTTGCGCAAGCATGGATATGATCGTGGGTGCCGGTGGCGGCGAGCGCGACATTACTGTCGATATGCAGATCCTCGAAGAAGGTCGCACCAGCAACAATCGCAGTGTGATGCTCAACGAAAAGCTGTCGACGGAGCTGCGCCCTACCCTGTTTCTTGCCCAGCTTTCCAATCTGCTGGCAGGCAACATTTCCATCGTCCATAAAGTGACTGGTTCTTCCCGTACCTTCATGGGCGAAGAAGGCTCCGGCATCGCGGCGATTGAAACAGCTGCTGCACGTATTCGTTCAGGCCAGAGCACCCATGCGCTGGTCGGCGGCTCTTATAATTCTGAACATTTCGACATGATTCTCGGTCACGAGCTTGGTGGTTTGCTCAAGCACGACGGCTGGGCATCGCTCTGGGAACGTGAAGGCAGCGCCGGTGGCGGCATGATTTCCGGCTCTGGCGGTGTTTTCCTCGTGCTCGAAAGCGCAGACCATGCGCAAAAACGCGGTGCACGCGCCTATGCAGAGATTGCCAGCATCGAAAGCGCGCAGATCCGCCGCGATGCTGCTGATCTTGCCAAAACCGTGCATGAATTGGTGCTCGCAGCCAATGGCGGCGCAGAGCCTGGCTATGTTGTCTCCGGCGCTTCCGGCGCACATGAAGCAACGGCCGCTGAAAAAGCAGCTCTTGAAGGCGTTTCAGCCGCATATCGCGGCGTTGCAAGCCTGACCGGCCACCTGCGCGAAGCGCAGTTCCCGCTGGCCTTGGCACTTGCAGCCATTTCGGTCTGGAAGGGCGAAGCGTTTGCTCCATCGGGCCCATCTGAGAAGGCCGTAGACGGAGCCGTCAGTGAAGCCATCGTCACCACCATTGGCGCAACACGCGCCGAAGGTGCTGCAAAGCTGGTGAGAGCATAAGATGACCAAATATACAGACCATCTCGGCCGCCCCATTGTTGCAATTACCGGTGCAGGTGTTGTTTCCTCCCTTGGACAGGGCAAGGAAGACAACTGGGCTGCACTGACCGGTGGACGTTCCGGCATTCATAAAATCACACGCTTCCCGTCCGATAATCTCAACACGCGCTTTGCGGGTACTGTTGATTTTCTGCCTGAAAGCGAAGTTGGTGCATCACCTCTTTCGGAAGCGCTTGCACGGCTTGCCGGTGAAGAAGCCCTCGCCCAGTCCGGTCTTTCAGTGACCAATTTTGGCGGACCGCTTTTCCTCGCAGCTCCTCCGGTTGAACTCGACTGGAAAAGCCGCTTTGCACTCGATGCCAGCATCAAGGATGAAGGCCCCGCAAGCTATCAGCTTCTGCTAGAAGCTTGCCGCCGTGCCCGTCAGGATGCCCTCTTCAATACGACGCAGTTCGGTTACATTGCCGAGCGTCTGTCTGAGGCTTTTGGCACACGCGGCCTGCCAGTGACACTGTCGACCGCATGTGCTTCGGGCGCAACCGCGATTCAGCTTGGCGTTGAAGCCATTCGTCGCGGCGAAAGTGATCGTGTTCTCTCAATCGGCACCGACGGATCGGTCTCGGCTGAAGCTCTGATCCGTTTCTCGCTGCTATCGGCGCTGTCTACCCAGAATGACAAGCCGGAAAAGGCATCCAAGCCGTTCTCCAAGGATCGTGACGGCTTTGCCATGGCTGAAGGCTCCGGCGCTCTGGTTATGGAATCGCTTGAAAGCGCCATCGCACGCGGTGCAAAGGTGCTCGGCATTCTCGCTGGTTGCGGTGAAAAGGCTGATGATTTCCATCGCACCCGCTCCAAGCCGGATGCCTCACCGGCAATCGGCACGGTACGCGCAGCACTTGCAGATGCGGGACTGACCGAAGATCAGCTTTCCTATGTCAATGCTCACGGCACTTCGACACCTGAAAATGACAAGATGGAATATCTTGCCCTTTCAACCGTGTTTGGTGAGCAGCTTTCTTCGATTCCTGTTTCGTCCAACAAGTCGATGATCGGTCACACACTGACCGCCGCTGGTGCAATTGAAGCCGTATTCTCGCTGCTGACGATTGAAACCGGCACATTGCCTCCGACCATCAATTACGACAATCCAGATCCGGCAATTCCGCTGGATGTCGTGCCAAATGTTAAGCGTGATGGACAGGTTTCTGCCGTGCTTTCCAACTCATTTGGCTTTGGTGGACAGAACACGAGCCTTGTTTTGACGGCAAATCCGAATTAATCGGATCTGCAGTTATATATTCTCGGTAATCCCGGACAGCGAAACGCTGCCCGGGATTATGTCTTGAAAAGGATAAATTCATGCGCGCCCTACAGCTCCTCGACGATCGTCGCCTTGAAATGACCGATATTGCTCCGCCAGCCGCGCCCGGCAATGGCGAAGTTACGGTCCGTATCAAGGCCGTCGCACTCAACCATATCGACGTATGGGGCTGGCGCGGCATGGCATTTGCCAAGCGTAAGATGCCACTGGTCATCGGTGCGGAAGCTTCCGGCGTTGTCGATGCAATCGGACCCGGCGTGTCGAATGTTCTGCCAGGCCAGCTAGTTTCGATCTATGGCGCACGCACCTGTGGTCTTTGCAAAGCCTGCCGCGAAGGTCGCGACAATCTGTGTGAACACGTAGGCGGCGTTCATGGCTTCCATCTCGATGGCTTTGCCTGTGAAGCCGTCAATCTGCCAGCACGTCTGCTCGTTCCAGCACCTCCCGGCGTTGACGCCATTGGTGCAGCAGTCGCTCCCGTTACCTTTGGTACGGTCGAGCATATGCTGTTTGACAATGCGAAACTCCAGCCGGGCGAAACCGTTCTGGTTCAGGCTGGCGGTTCCGGCATTGGTTCGGCTGCGATCCAGCTTGCCAAGAAGATGGGCTGCACCGTCATCACCACGGTTGGCTCCGACGACAAGATCGAAAAGGCCAAGGCACTGGGTGCCGATCACGTCATCAACTACCGCGTTGACCGCTTTGAAGGTGTTGTGCGTAAGCTCACCAAAAAGAAGGGCGTTGACGTTGTGTTTGAGCATGTTGGTGCCGACACATGGGCAGGCTCAATGCTCTGCATGAAGCGCGGTGCGCGTCTCGTCACTTGTGGTTCGACCTCCGGTGTTTCAACCAATATGAACCTGATGCAGCTCTTCCAGCAGCAGCTTAAAATCCTCGGCTCCTTCGGTTGCCGCATGGAAAACATGGCTGATGCGATGCAGAAAATGGCGCAGGGCGTTGTTCATCCAGTGATCGACACCATTGTCGGCTTTGACGACATCGGTACGGCTCTCAAGCGCATGGAAGGCCGCGACGTGTTCGGCAAGATCGTGTTGCAGATCGACTAAGCCTTTATGTTCAAGATTAAGCTTCTTCTCTTCAAATGGTCGCGTAAGCTCAAGCAGTTCAACTACTGGCTTTGGGCGCAGGCCGTCTTTATGGCTCTGGCTCTGCTGCGTCTCCTGCCTGCGAAAAGCGCAATCCGCTTTTCCGCATGGTTCGCGCGCAAGGTGGGACCGCTGACGCCACGGCACAAGGTTGCAACCAACAATCTGCGCCTTGCCTATCCTGAGAAGAGCGATGCTGAAATTGAAAAGATCGCCGTCGAAATGTGGGATTCGATGGCGCGTCTTTTCGCGGAATACATCTTCCTCGATGCGATTTTCGATTTTGATCCCAATGCGACCGAGCCAGGCCTGATCGAAGTTGACGGCATCCCGATTTTCGAGCGTCTGCGTGACGAGACAAAGCCGCATATCTTCTTCACCGCGCATACCGGCAATTTCGAGCTTCTGCCGATCTGTGCCGGTACGTTTGGTCTTGATGTGACGGCCCTCTTCCGTCCGCCGAACAATCCCTATATTGCGAAGACCGTTCTCAAAGCACGCAAAACAAATATGGGCCATCTGGTGCCATCAAAGGCCGGTGCCGCTTGGTCGCTGGCGCGGGTTCTGGATGCTGGCGGTAATGTCGGAATGCTGGTTGACCAGAAGTTCCAGCGTGGCGTTCCCTCAACCTTCTTTGATCGCCCGGTAAAAACCAATCCGCTGCTCGCCAAACTCGCGCGACAGTATGATTGCGATGTTTATCCGGCACGCTGTATCCGCCTGCCTGGCGGTCGATATCGGCTTGAGCTGAAAGAGCGCATGGAGCTGCCACGCGACGAAAAAGGCGAGATCGATATCGCCGCGACCGCGCAGCTTCTCAACGACACCGTTGAGGAATGGGTGCGCGAATATCCTGGCCAGTGGATGTGGTTCCACAAGCGTTGGGGCTAGAGACTCAATATCTGCGTTCGGTCAAAACTGGCCGGACGCATTTTTATTTTATGATGTGAAAACATCCTGCAAGGGAGACAACCATGCGTCCTATCGCTATCGCCCCATCCATCCTTTCCGCCGACTTTGCGCGTCTGGGAGAAGAAGTCGATGCCGTGCTTGAAGCCGGTGCCGACTGGATTCACATCGACGTCATGGATGGTCATTTCGTGCCGAACATCACGTTCGGTCCGCAGGTAGTGAAAGCAATTCGTCCACGCACCAAGGCTTTCTTCGACACGCATCTGATGATCGCGCCTTGCGATCCATATCTTGAACCATTTGCGGATGCTGGCTGCGATCTCATTACAATCCACGCAGAAGCTGGCGCACATACACACCGCTCGCTCCAGAGCATCCGCGCTTTGGGCAAAAAGTCTGGTCTGGCGCTCAATCCAGCAACCCCTGTCGAAGCATTGACGAACGTCATTGATGACGTTGATCTCGTTCTCGTCATGACGGTCAATCCGGGCTTTGGCGGCCAGAAGTTCATTGCGCCGATGCTCGACAAAATCAGCCAAGTGCGTGAGATGATTGGCGACCGCCCAATCGATATCGAAGTGGATGGCGGCATCACGCCTGAGACTGCCGGATCGGTTGTTGCAGCCGGTGCAAACATTCTCGTTGCGGGTTCTGCCGTTTACAAAGGCAACTCGGTTGAGAGCTATGCCGCTAACATCAAAGCCATTCGCGAAGCAGCAGAAGCTGCACGATAAACTGAAGCCACTTTTCCGGGGGAGTGCGTTGAGCTGAGCATCAGGCTCTGCTAAACACCGCGCATTCCCTTTACCCAAGACCTGCAGCCCGGCAGACGGGCCGCCAAAACAGGATATGCCCATGATCCCGCGCTATTCCCGACCAGAAATGGTCGCCATCTGGTCTCCCGAAACCAAATTCCGCATCTGGTTCGAAATTGAGGCCTATGCATGTGAGGCGCTTGCCGAACTCGGCGTAATCCCGAAAGAAGCCGCAAAGACCATCTGGGAAAAGGGTGATGCCGCCAAGTTCGACGTTGCGCGCATCGACGAAATCGAAGCTGTCACCAAACATGACGTCATCGCGTTCCTGACGCATCTGGCAGAATTCATCGGCCCAGACAGCCGCTTCGTGCATCAGGGCATGACCTCGTCGGACGTTCTCGACACGACGCTGAATGTGCAGCTGGTCCGCGCAGCTGATCTGCTTCTCGCAGACATGGACCGTGTGCTTGCAGCGCTTAAGAAGCGCGCATTTGAACACAAGGATACCGTTCGTATCGGCCGTAGCCATGGCATTCATGCCGAACCAACCACAATGGGTCTGACTTTCGCACGTTTCTACGCCGAAATGGAACGTAATCGCGCGCGTCTCGTTGCAGCACGCGCAGAAATCGCGACAGGCGCTGTATCGGGCGCTGTTGGCACCTTTGCCAATATCGACCCACGCGTTGAAGAATATGTCTGCGAAAAGCTCGGTCTCGAAGCAGAGCCAGTTTCAACGCAGGTTATTCCACGCGACCGTCACGCCATGTTCTTTGCAACGCTTGGCGTTATAGCTTCGTCGATTGAGAACGTAGCCATCGAAATTCGCCACATGCAGCGCACGGAAGTTCTGGAAGCTGAAGAGTTCTTCTCGCCCGGCCAGAAAGGCTCGTCGGCGATGCCGCACAAGCGTAACCCTGTTCTGACCGAAAACCTGACCGGCCTCGCCCGTCTGGTTCGCATGTCGGTTGTGCCTGCGATGGAAAACGTCGCTCTCTGGCATGAACGCGATATTTCGCATTCGAGCGTTGAACGCGCAATTGGCCCAGACACCACCATCACGCTCGACTTCGCGCTGAACCGTCTGGCTGGCGTTGTAGAGAAGCTGGTGATCTACCCGGAAAACATGCTGAAAAACATGAACAAGTTCCGTGGTCTTGTGCATTCGCAGCGCGTTCTGCTCGCACTCACACAGGCTGGTGTTTCGCGTGAAGATTCCTACCGCCTCGTGCAGCGCAATGCCATGAAGGTCTGGGAACAGGGTGCAGACTTCCTCGAAGAACTGCTCGGTGACGCGGAAGTGCGTGCAGCACTTTCCGAAGAACAGATCCGCGAAAAGTTCGATCTTGGCTACCACACCAAGCATGTTGATACGATCTTCAAGCGCGTTTTCGGCTGAGATTTAGGCTCTGGCGGCCTGCAAATCGCGTGAATTTTTTAAAACCGCATAATTTTCTCCGAAAAGTCTGCAACTTTTCGGGATTATGCGGAGCGCCTCCGGTGATCACGTACCTTGAGTACGCTGCGCTCCGGTTCTCGAAAGCCACGATTTTCGGACGCCATAACCAAAATCACTAACGCTGATAAATTGAATCTGCAAAAAGCCCCATGTTTCTGTAAACATGGGGCTTTTTATTATTTCGGATTAGGCGCTCTTTTTGATCGTATTGATCACATTGCCCCATGGGTCTTCAAAGACGTGGTTGTTACCGCCACGTGTATCTTCCATTTCGACCCATGCAAGACCCGTGCGATCCTTATCGCGCAAGCCGGCACCTGAACTCTGCCAGGCATTGGCACCAATGTGGTGGTGATAGCCGCCAGTGGACAGAAACACGGCCTTGTCGCCATAGGTCTGGACGGTGTCAAAGCCAAGCTGCTGATGCCAGAAGGATTCCGCATCCTTCGCATTGCCAACACGCAAGTGAACGTGACCAACAACCGTGTTCTGCGGTGCACCGTTCCATTCACCACCTTCACGATCAATAAGGTCGAGAAGGTTCTTCACGTCGAGCGCCTCGGTGCCCATATTCACGCGATCACCATTCCACTGCCACGTATTGTGTGGACGGTCGGAATAGATCTCAATACCGTTGCCTTCAGGATCAGTCAGATAGATTGCCTCGCTGACATTATGATCAGACGCACCGGCAACAGGCAGCTGCTTGTCGATGGCGCGGCGCGACCAGCGGGCGAGATCGCCACGCGTCGGCAGCAGGAAAGCCGTGTGGTAGAGACCAGCGCTGCGTGGATCATCAGGCTTGGCAGCCGAAAACTGTTCGATTTCTATCAATTCACGATCGCCCGCACCCAATACAATGGAAGCGCCACGACGCGTCATTTCACGCAAGCCCACCACATCACGATAATACTCAGCCAGAGTTTCTGCATCGCGCGCCTTTAAGCCAATGCGCGCCACACGTACCGGTGTCGTCATAGCAAAAGGCAAAGGAGCGCTCTTTACAGTGGCAGCGGTCGAACCACCCTTATCAGCAGCGGCCATCTTCAGTGTTTCAGTCATTTCATTCTCCTTCGGCGGCATTTCTGCGCGCGCGGAAAGAATATTGCTCATGACGGCAGCACCTGCAGAACCAAGTATCGTTCTTCTGCTTATCGTCATGGCCGTCAAATCCTCTCCGTAATTATCTTCCCGCTAAAGATCACAATTTAGCGAGTGTTTCACAAGATAGCGATCAGCGAACAAGCTGTTCATCATTTGCGACATCTAAGTTCTTTTTGACGCGCTATAGCTGAGCTTGAAGATGCGTTGAAACGGCTCTAAATAGGGGGCATGAAAGTCAAAGACGCAGATATTCTTATCATCCCCGGCTACACCAATTCCGGACCCGACCATTGGCAGACGCGCTGGGAGAATAAACTCTCGACGGCACGACGTGTCGAACAGGCCGAATGGTCGAAGCCAGTCAAAGACGATTGGGTGGCACAGCTGGTCAAAGCAGCCAATGAGACGACGAAGCCGATCGTGCTTGTTGCGCATTCGCTCGGCGTTGCAACTGCGCTTCACGCTCTTCCGCAAATTCAACACAAGGTAGCCGGTGCTTTCTTTGTAGCGCCTCCCGATGTGTCGAACGAAAAGATCCGGCCAAAGCACCTGATGACATTCGGCCCTTATCCGCGTGAGCGCCTGCCATTTCCGACGATTACCGTCGTCAGCCGCAATGATCCCTTCTCAAGCTTTGAAGCCGCAGAAGATATCGTGAAGGACTGGGGTGCGCTGCTCATCGATGCAGGCAATGCAGGGCATATCAACTCGGAATCCGGACATGGTCCGTGGCCGGAAGGCTCTATGGTTTTTGCTGAATTTATGACCAATCTTCAGCCGCCAAAAATGCATTGAATCAAAGAGTTATCTAATTTTCTGATCAAATAGATTCAGAACAGTTTTGAAAGCGGCAGATTGAATGATCTGCCGCTTATTTATTTAAGCCCGGACAGCGTCAACGAGAGTTTTTGCGCCAAGACGCAGATAGCCGCTATCGTTTCCAAGTGTCAGGAACTGGAAGCCAAGCGGGATGTAGCGCCGTGCGAACTCTGCTGACGGCGAATAAATGCCAGCGAATTTTCCAGCAGCTGCGGCCTTACGAGCGATGATGCTCACTGGCTCGATGATCGCTTCGGAATCCGGATTGGCTTCACGGCCATTGCTCCAGGCAATCGAGAAGTCGGCAGGACCTACGAAAACGCCATCGATACCGCGCACGTCAAGAATCGCATCCAGCGCATCATAGGCATCGCGCGTTTCGATCATGGCGAAAGCCAGCGTGTCCTGATTGGCGGTTACGAGATAATCGTTCGAGCCCGGCGCTCCGTAATCAGCATTGGCGCGGAAAACACCCCATGAACGCTCGCCAATCGGCGGGTATTTCATTGCGGCTGCAAACTTACGCGCGTCTTCAACCGAGTTGATCATTGGCGCAATCACGGCCTGTGCGCCAAAATCGAGCGCGCGGCTTGCCATATCGAAGCGACCAACCGGAATACGAACGACTGGCGGCTTACCAGCATTGAGGATCAATCCGAGACTGCGCAACACGCTCTGCTCATCATGGCCGCCATGCTGCATATCAAGCGTAACTGCTTCAAAGGAGCTGTGCGCCAGAACTTCAACTGTCAGTGCTTCCGGTAGAGATGACCACGCGGAAAGAACTGTTTCTCCGGCACGAAGACGCGAAGACAAAGACATGCTTATTCCCCTGCATTACAAAAAACTAAGGGCGGAAACGCATTTTGCATTTCCGCCCTTTATACTACGAGTTAGTCTTTCTGAACCTGCTGGATCGCTTCCTCAAGGAAAGCAAACATTTTCTCGCGAATGGTTTCGTCCGTTACCTTCACATCTGCCGCATCGAAATCGGCGCGTAGTTTGCGGAAAACGTCTTCATCGCCAGCTTCTTCAAAGTCAGCGGCAACAACTTCACGAGCATAGGCATCAGCGTCTGCATCGTGCTTGCCAAGAAGCTGTGCAGCCCAGAGGCCGAGGATCTTGTTACGGCGAGCCTCTGCCTTGAAGCGAAGTTCTGCATCCAGTGCGAATTTGCTTTCAAATGTGTTGCGGCGATCATCCATGCCAGTGGCCATTCATACAACTCCCAAGACTTTAAGTTATGTGAGATCGTCAACCGTTCTCTTGCCTAAAGCTGGCAAGGGGCGCAAGATTATACAAGAGCCAAAAGTCACTTTATTGATTTATCTGGCTCTGAAACGCTTAAAACGGGGGAACGGGTACAAAGCAGGATTGTTAAAAGCCCACAATTGCTATACGTAGCCCGCGAGAATAGCGGCAAAAG
Organism: Brucella sp. NBRC 12953; assembly: GCF_040369775.1. Taxonomy (NCBI): domain Bacteria; kingdom Pseudomonadati; phylum Pseudomonadota; class Alphaproteobacteria; order Hyphomicrobiales; family Brucellaceae; genus Brucella; species Brucella sp. NBRC 12953. Next base: position 410,791 of record NZ_BAABSV010000001.1, on the reverse strand, counting down.
CCGATCATCACATTTTTGGAAATCCGAGAAAAGCCATGAACCGTCGCCGCCGTATTTACGAGGGCAAGGCCAAGATTCTTTATGAAGGCCCTGAACCCGGTACTCTTGTCCAGTTCTTCAAAGATGACGCAACCGCGTTCAACGCGAAGAAGCATGAAGTTGTTGACGGAAAAGGCGTGTTGAACAACCGCATCTCCGAGCACATTTTCACCCAGCTGAACCGCATTGGTATTCCAACCCACTTCATCCGCCGCCTCAACATGCGTGAGCAGCTGATCAAGGAAGTTGAGATCATCCCGCTTGAAGTCGTTGTTCGCAACGTCGCCGCAGGCTCGATGTCCAAGCGTCTGGGCCTCGAAGAAGGCACGGTTCTGCCCCGCTCGATCATCGAGTTCTATTACAAGGCAGACGCCCTCGATGACCCAATGGTCACCGAAGAACACATCACCGCTTTCGGCTGGGCCAGCCCGCAGGAAATCGACGACATCATGGCTCTTGCCATCCGCGTCAACGACTTCCTCACCGGTCTGTTCCTGGGCATCGGCATCCAGCTTGTTGATTTCAAGATGGAATGCGGACGTCTGTTTGAAGGCGACATGATGCGCATCGTCGTTGCCGACGAAATTTCGCCAGACTCGGCGCGCCTTTGGGATGTCAACACAAATGACAAGCTCGATAAGGACCGTTTCCGCCGCGATATGGGCGGGCTGGTTGAGGCCTATCAGGAAGTAGCGCGCCGTCTCGGCATCATGAACGAGAACGACACGCCCCGTCCTTCCGGCCCTACGCTTGTGAAGTAAAGATCCGCACAGCCCGGTAACTCGCGTTCCGGGCTGTTTTCATTGTTGTTAAATTAAATCAGCAGGAACTACAGAGTGATCAAGGCACGCGTCACCGTTACACTGAAAAACGGCGTTCTCGACCCGCAGGGCAAAGCTATTGTCGGCGCGCTCGGCAGCCTGGGCTTCGAAGGCATCAATTCCGCCCGTCAGGGCAAGGTCTTCGATCTCGAACTCGAAGGCTCGGACAAGGCGAAAGCTGAAGCCGAAATCAAGGCCATGTGCGAGAAGCTGCTCGCCAACACGGTTATTGAAGATTACGCAATCGTCATCGCCTGACGCGCTGCGGCTTAAGTATAGTTTTTTGCGCGCCTTCACACCGCTTCACAGCGGGTTTGAAGGGCACTCAAATTCAAAGAGACGTAAAACGCCATGAAAGCAGCAGTCGTTCTTCTTCCGGGCCTCAACCGTGACCGCGACATGATTGCGGCCATCACCAAGATTTCCGGTCAGGCACCAATCACCGTATGGCAGACAGACACGAGCATCCCCGATGATGTCGATCTGATCCTGATTCCCGGCGGTTTCTCTTATGGCGATTACCTGCGTTGCGGTGCAATTGCAGCGCGTATGCCGGTAATGCAGGCCATTCGCGAGAAGGCCGACAAGGGCGTCATGGTTATTGGCGTCTGCAACGGCTTCCAGATTCTCGTCGAAGCAGGAATGCTGCCGGGTGCGCTGATGCGCAACACGTCGCTGAAGTTCGTCTGCCGCGAAGTGAAGCTTGAAGTCAGCAATGCGAATACCTCGTTCACGCGCGGTTATCAGCCAGGCCAGATCATCCGTTGCCCGGTTGCCCATCATGACGGCAACTATTTTGCTGATGCTGAAACCCTGAAGCGCGTCGAAGGCGAAGGGCAAGTTGTGTTCCGTTATGCAGACGGCACCAATCCGAACGGTTCGGTCAATGACATTGCGGGCATCGTCAATGCGCGCGGCAATGTTCTCGGCATGATGCCACATCCTGAAAACCTGATCGAAGGTGCACATGGCGGCGATGACGGCCGTGCACTTTTTGCAGGCGCATTGGGTATTGCAGCTTAAAACTTTAAAGCTCGACCAAGCAGATTAAATGGCCTTCGTTGCATAACGGAGGCCATTTTTTGTTGCCCAACCCAGATGCAAAATTGAGGCCGCAAAAGCGAACCGTCCTTTCAGGACCTAGAGCCTAGCTCCTAAAAATTAACTCGATGTAAGATAAAATTATGCTGTAAAAACAGTTATTTGTAGCGATTTTTCTGATCCAATAAGACACACGACACTCTGGAGTAGTTCCAGTTGATATCGAAGCGTTGAAACCTCTCGATATTTTTGTTTCTACGCGCATCTGGTTTCGAAAACCGATCCCACTTTTCGGAATGCGCTCTAGCGCCACGCACAAAATCGTGGCAGCTTGATCGATAGATACTTCCTGAGTAAACCGAATCGGGGAACGATATCGATGCAGTTATATTCACGCCCACTCTCCCCCTATTCCGCTTTTGTGCGCGGTGTTCTTTATCTCAAGGAACTGCCGTTCAAACCTATTAACCTCCCCTATCCATTTCCCGAAGACTTCATTCATGTGACACCTTTAAAGCGTGTCCCGGTGCTGATTACCGGCTCTGGCGAGACATTGTTTGAAGCAGCCGTCATTGCGGAATATCTGGAAGACCATTTTCCGGATACTCCCGTTCTGCCCGGCAGCCCGCGCGAGCGCGCTCTGATCCGCCTTCTGGCGCGTGTGACGGAGCTGGAAGTTCTCGGCCCTGCGATGAAACTCTTCATTCTTCAGAGCAAGCCTGAAAGGGACGAGGCCACTATCGAGCGGCTGTTTACCAAGCTCCACAAAGGCTTGAGCGTGGTTGAATCACGTCTCACCGATCACGATTTTGCACTCAACGATGCTCCGACACTTGCTGATGCATGGCTGCTGCCAGTACGCTTCCTCATGGAGCCGCTCAAGAAGCTTTCGGGGAAAGACGATTTACTGGCTGCTTACCCAAAATTCGACACATATGCGGTGAAAGCAAAGCAGGACCCTGCGTTCGAACTCATATGGAATGAGATGAGTGACGGGTTAAAGGCTTTCATGCCGCAGCTTGCCTGAATTATCCCGTCCAATAGAAAGCGCATTTTTGAGAATGCGCTTTAACACATTGTTTCTACGCGTTTATCGGCAAGCCACTCTTTTGTTGGTCTTGCCGAAAACGTTCTTATGGAGCCTTCCTTGAAGAACAAGACCATTGCGCTCGTTGCACTGCCTGCTCTGGCACTCTTTGCAGCCTGCACGCCGAAACCGACGCCTCCCACACCCACAAGTGTTAGCAAAGCAGCCTTGGCAACCATGGAGCGGATCGCTGTGGGAGCGAATAGCTGTTGGTTCAAATCCAATGATAAGGATTTTCGCGGCTATGCATTTGCGCCGGAACTTAATTCTTTTTCAGGGCGTCCACGTATGTTGGTGGTTCCTGCTCGAAATCTGGCGGGACGCCCGCTCCTGGTTGTGCAAGCAGAAGGCAATCCAGCACGCATTGAAGCTTTTGGCCCGATGATGCAACAGGGTCATAGCAGTCGCATCAGTGCTGACATTAATCGTTGGGCATCGGGCCAAAAAGGCTGCTGACGTTCAAATTTAACGGATGTGGAAACGGACCTTGCGCGATTCCACATCTGCCTCGTTCCGCGTAATACCTATATCGCGAAGCTGCTCGTCCGTCAGATCAATCAATTCAATGCGGCTGCGGCGCAGCATGAGACGCAGAGAGCACCATTCAATGAAACGCTGCCAGACAGAACGAGAAGCGTAACAAAAATCGCTTTCCCTTGTCTGGATTGTATCAATTGTATCTATCTCATCGTACTTAACTGACGTATATGTCATAGCAAAGAGCCTTTTAAACTGGGCTTAGCCGATATTATGCATCAATCTGATGCGTGAAACGTAAATACAATTGACTCAAATATCGGTACAATGCTTATATTGTGACCATGACAAATTGGCTTCCCGACCTCACCGGAAAATCCGGCCCACTCTATCTTCAACTTGCTGACGCAATTGAAGAAGCGATCGCCCTTGGAACTTTGCCTGCGGGACAGAAGCTACCGCCGCAACGCAATCTGGCTTATGATCTGAAGGTGACAATCGGTACAATCGGGCGCGCTTATGCTCTCGCGCATGAGCGTGGACTTGTAACCGGCGAAGTTGGTCGCGGAACTTATGTGCTTGGCAGGACCGACGGCAAGAATGCGCCGCCTGCCTATTCGAGCGATGGCATTGCTGGCACACGTATTCAGGACGCACCACTCGACAAGGGGCGCTTCGATACGACGGCAGCTCCTGACGTCGGACAAAATACGATACTTGAGCCGCTGATTGCGTCTGTTATTCGCAATTTCCCGCATGAGGTTGTCAACTACACGCGACATTTCCCGCAACACTGGCTTGAAGCCGGACGTCAATGGCTCAATCAGGAAAACGCTCCTGCCGATGCGAGCAATATTGTTATCACCAACGGCGCACATGCTGGTGCAATTGCGGCGATTACGGCTTTCACCTCGCCCGGCGACAGGATTGTTTTTGAAGATCTCACTTACACACAAGTGAGCCGGTCCGTGAAAATTGCCGGACGCCGCGTCGCGATTGCTGCAAGCGATGAATATGGCATGATCCCGGAAGAATTCGAGCGGGTCTGCAACCAGCAGCACCCGACAATGGCGTTTCTCATGCCAAGCATCCACAATCCAACGCTTGCGACCATGCCCTATGAGCGCCGAGTGGCGATTGCCAATATCGCGGCTCGACACAATGTCTGGCTTATTGAAGATGACACATACGGGGTTATGACCCGGTCAAATATCCCGAAGATTGCCGATATTGCACCGGAACGCACATTTCTTCTCGGCAGTCTTTCAAAGGCCGTAACGGCTGGCTTGCGCTGCGGCTGGGTGGCCTGCCCGCCGCATTGCGCACAACGTTTACGCGTGACCCACAAGCTGATGACGGGCGGCGTTTCGTTTCTGCTCGCTGAAACTACCGCACAGATGGTGCTTTCAGGTCAGGCGAATGCCCTGCTGGACAAGTGCTCGGCTGAAATCGAATGGCGCGAGCAATTGGCCCGCAAGGTCTTCGCCGGTTACGACTTTGTTTCTTCACCGCATGTTCCGATCCTCTGGCTGAAACTGCCGGAACCATGGCTTGCCAGTACATTCAAAGCAGCCGCCTATGAAAACGGACTACTGATCGACGATGAAGACGAGTTCAAAGCCGGGCGCATTGATCGAACTTACCACCGGGTTCGTATTGCTTTTTCCTCACCGACGGATCGTAATCTGATCGAAAATGGCTTCGCAACTTTGCGGCAATTGCTGGAAAATGAACAAGTAGGCTATGAAGGCAGCATTTGAGCCGGGAAATCGGCATTTTCCTGTCGCGCTTCCAACAGAGTTAGGTTAAAGAGGCCCCTTGAAACCTTAGGTGTCCGCCCTTCGGCAGAAGTTTCCGGGTACCGCAGCCTGCGACGGGGTCCCTCATCTCGATGACTATTTCCAATAAGCGCGACATCACGCCGGAACTTATCTCTGCTCACGGCCTCAAGCCGGACGAATATCAGCGTATTCTCGACCTGATCGGACGCGAACCAAGCTTCACGGAGCTCGGCATTTTCTCGGCCATGTGGAATGAACATTGTTCCTACAAGTCGTCGAAGAAGTGGCTGCGTACTCTTCCGACAACCGGCCCACGCGTTATCCAGGGTCCGGGTGAAAACGCTGGCGTTGTTGACATTGGCGATGGCGACTGCGTCGTCTTCAAGATGGAAAGCCATAACCACCCGTCGTATATCGAGCCTTATCAGGGCGCGGCGACAGGCGTTGGCGGTATTCTACGCGACGTTTTCACGATGGGTGCTCGTCCAATTGCAGCCATGAATGCCCTGCGTTTCGGTGAGCCCGACCATCCAAAGACCCGCCACCTTGTTTCCGGTGTTGTTTCCGGCGTTGGCGGTTATGGCAATGCTTTCGGCGTTCCGACCGTTGGTGGCGAAGTGAACTTCGACAAGCGCTATAACGGCAATATCCTCGTCAATGCATTCGCAGCTGGCCTTGCCAAGCATGACGGCATCTTCCTGTCGGAAGCCAAGGGCGTTGGCCTCCCGGTTGTCTATCTCGGTGCCAAGACGGGCCGCGATGGCGTTGGCGGTGCAACGATGGCATCGGCTGAATTTGACGAATCGATCGAAGAAAAGCGTCCAACCGTTCAGGTTGGCGATCCATTCACCGAAAAGTGCCTTCTGGAAGCCTGCCTTGAGCTGATGGCTTCGGGTGCGGTTATCGCCATTCAGGATATGGGTGCTGCAGGTCTCACCTGTTCTGCCGTTGAAATGGGTGCGAAGGGCGATCTCGGTATCGAGCTCATTCTCGACCATGTTCCGGTTCGCGAAGTAAACATGACAGCTTACGAAATGATGCTGTCGGAAAGCCAGGAGCGTATGCTCATGGTTCTCAAGCCAGAAATGGAAGACGAAGCACAGGCAATCTTTCGTAAGTGGGGCCTCGATTTCGCAATTGTCGGCAAGACCACTGATGATCTGCGCTTCCGCGTCATCCATCAGGGTGAAGAAGTTGCAAACCTGCCGATCAAGGAACTCGGTGACGAAGCTCCTGAGTATGATCGTCCATGGATGGAACCGGGTAAGCACGCACCGCTGCCTGCCAGCAATGTGCCGCAGGTTGAAGACTATTCGGATGCGCTGCTCAAGCTTATCGGCTCGCCGGATGGTTCATCGCGCCGCTGGGTTTACGAACAGTATGACACACTCATTCAGGGCAACTCGCTGCAGCTCCCGGGTGGCGATGCTGGTGTGATCCGCGTTGAAGGTCATGCCACCAAGGCACTCGCTTTCTCGTCAGACGTAACACCACGCTATTGCGAGGCTGATCCGTTTGAAGGCGGCAAGCAGGCTGTTGCCGAATGCTGGCGCAACATTACCGCAACCGGTGCTGAGCCGCTTGCATCAACCGACAATCTCAACTTCGGCAATCCTGAAAAGCCGGAAATCATGGGCCAGCTGGTCAAGGCAATTGAAGGTATCGGCGAAGCTTGCCGTGCGCTCGATTTCCCAATCGTTTCGGGCAACGTATCGCTCTACAACGAAACCAACGGTCAGGCGATCCTGCCAACTCCGACCATTGCCGGCGTCGGCCTCATTCCTGACTGGTCGCAGATGGCCAAGATCGGCGGAATGCAGGATGGCGACACGCTGGTTCTGCTGGGCGGCGACGGCACCCATTTGGGTCAGTCAGTCTATCTGCGCGATCTTTTTGATCGTGCTGATGGCCCTGCTCCAACGGTTGATCTTGCGCTTGAAAAGCGTAACGGCGAGTTCGTCCGTTCGGCGATCCGCAATGGCCAGGTGACAGCCTGTCACGACCTCTCCGATGGTGGTCTTGCCGTTGCTGTTGCTGAAATGGCAATCAAGTCCGACAAGGGTGCGGTTCTTGATGCGGGCGACGGCCTGCCACATGCCGCGCTGTTTGGCGAAGATCAGTCGCGTTATGTTGTTGCAGCAACACCTGAAATGGCGAAACTCATTGCGCTCAATGCAGAAGGTGCTGGCGTTCCGTTCCGTGTACTCGGCACGGTCGGCGGCGACCGCCTGAAGTTCGGTGCAACGGTTGATGTCGCAATTGCAGAGCTTAACAATGCTTTTGAAGGCTGGTTCCCGGGCTTCATGAGTGGAGAAGCTGCAGTCGACAACTAATCGTTATTGGTTAGAACTGTTACCAATTGACGCCCGGCCGGGAACACCGCGCCGGGCGTTTGCTTGTCGGCAATTTAAACGTTAGACAGTTGAATATTGACGTATCACGATGATGCGTTACGATTCGAAACGAACAAGAAGAAGCCCTAAAAGGCAGGAGATTTTGTATGGCTATGGACGCTCATGAGATCGAAAAACTGATACGCGAAGGTATTCCCGGCGCAAAGGTTACGATCCGCGACCTTGCCGGAGACGGAGATCATTATGCGGCGGAAGTTGTTGCGGAAAGTTTCCGTGGCAAGTCACGCGTGCAGCAGCACCAGATGGTCTATGACGCCCTCAAGGGCAACATGGGCGGCGTGCTTCACGCCCTTGCCCTCCAGACCAGCGTACCAGAATAAACTAATCCAACACCGCCCTCGGTTGAGCTTTCCAGCCTTTAGCCAAGTGTTGAAATACACGCAATGGCACTTGGAAACGACAATCCGGGCGGTGATTTTCTTCCTGCGGCAAGATGTTGCCCCCAAAACAGCCGGATTTCGCGCTAATTTGACTTGCTTTCACCTTTAGAGGGTGATTACCAAAGCTCAGCTTACTATATTGGGGTAGAACCTCTCCCTACGCGGGCCGGGATTTGAACCGGCATCCTGAAAGGAACTAAAATGACCGGAATCAACGATTTCATCGACAATGAAGTGAAGACCAACGACGTCGTGCTGTTCATGAAGGGCACACCAGGTTTCCCACAGTGCGGTTTCTCCGGTCAGGTCGTTCAGATTCTCGACTATATCGGCGTCGATTATAAGGGCGTGAACGTTCTTGCTTCCGACGAAATCCGTCAGGGCATCAAGGATTACTCCAACTGGCCAACCATTCCTCAGCTCTATGTAAAGGGCGAATTTGTTGGCGGTTGCGACATCATCCGCGAAATGTTCCAGTCCAGCGAACTACAGGCACTTTTTACCGATAAGGGTATTGCAACCAAGGCCGCTTGAGGATTAATTACCCCTCATACGGCTTTTAAAGCTCACCTTTTCTAAAAGGCGCCGTTTCATGGCGCCTTTTCTATTGCCCGATGCATAGCCATCATAGGCAGCATCTGCTGCCGGGCCGCTGTTTTCTAAATTCTGACTACTACACCGGCACTCCCCTGACCGGTGTGCCGTTTATCGAGGACTACCCAAATGCCAATCGACATTCAAAATGGTTCTCCGGACCAGAAGACTTCCATGCGCGGGCGCGGCGAGTTCATCGCTCTCATTGCAGCGATCATGGCAATCAATGCGTTGGCAGTGGATATTATGCTGCCTGGTCTGCCGCAAATTGGTGCCAGCCTTGGCGTGCTCTCAGAAAATCACGCACAGTTTGTCATTACGGCCTATCTGCTCGGCTTTGGCGTATCGCAGCTGTTCTATGGTCCGCTGAGCGACCGTTTCGGCAGAAGATTGCCTCTCTTTGGCGGTTTGCTGATCTATATACTCGCAGCACTTGGTGCAGCCGTTGCAACGGATTTCACAACACTTATTGTTCTGCGCGTATTGCAGGGACTGGGTGCTGCAGCAACGCGTGTAATTGCCGTTTCAGTTGTTCGCGATAAGTTCGCCGGGCGTCAGATGGCTGAAGTCATGTCGCTCGTCATGATGGTCTTCATGATCCTGCCAGTGGTCGCTCCAGCAACCGGTCAGCTGATTATGCTGTTCGGTGAATGGCATCTGATCTTTCTGTCTATGGCGCTTATGGCTGTTATAATCGGTGTATGGGCATATTTGCGCCTGCCCGAAACGCTGCCCGTCAGCCATCGTCGTCCGTTGACAGTCAAGAGTGTAATCGGTGGTTTTGGCATCGTTCTGTCCAACCGCGTAGCGCTCTTCTACATGCTCGGTACCTCGTTCATTCTTGGAGCGCTGTTCGGCTACATCAACTCGGCGCAGCAGATCTTTGTTGATATCTACAAGCTTGGATCGCTGTTTCCGCTGGCCTTTGCTGCCGTCGCCATGACGCTTGCTCTCGCATCGTTCCTCAACTCCCGCCTTGTTGGTCGCTACGGTATGCGCCGCATTTCACAAACAATGCTGCTGGTATTTGTCGGCTTCAGCCTGCTTTGGGTCGTGCTTTCTGTGACGTTTAGTGGTCCCGTGCCATTCTGGATGCTGATGACGATCTATATGACCATCATGTTCTCGTTCAGCCTTGTAACGGCTAACTTCAATGCGCTGGCTATGGAGCCTCTGGGCGAAGTCGCCGGTACGGCATCTTCCGTTTTGGGCTTTGCACAGACAGTCATCGGCGCAGCACTCGGCGCAGTCATCGGTCAGGCATTCGATGGAACGACAACACCGGTCGCCGCAGGCTATTGTGTGCTGGGCTTCATCGCATTCATCTGCGTTTTGATTGCTGAGCGCGGCAAGATGTTCAAGCCGCACAACAAGCCAATCTGATTAGAAACTGAAAAGCCCGCCAAATGGCGGGCTTTTCTTATTCTTCCCAAAGAGCTGCCTGAATGGCTTTCCAGCTTTCCTTGTCAGGTGCAATCAGCAGCCCACCGCCGGTGTGCGACGGCAGATAGTCGCTTTCATCCCAGCGTGCGAGATACCCACCCGCTTCCTGATGGATAAGCGCACCGGGCAAATGATCCCAAGGCATCAGCTTGTTATAGACTGCGAAATGCGCGCCGCCCGTCGCGATAATACGATATTCATGTGCCGCACAGCGATAGCCGATCTTGGAGAGAAACTTCGTCTGGTTGCGTGCAAGGCGCGAACGGATCGGATCGACAGTATATTGCCAGGAAACCGCACCGGTCATCTGCGAAATATCAACAGGCTCAGCCACACTCACGCGGCTCGTTGAACCATTGGCATGGCGAATATGCGCGCCACTACCCTTTGAAGCAAGAATCCAGTCCTTGCCGACCGGATCATAGATAATGCCGGCAACTGTCTCGCCTTTGGATACAACCGCCAGCATTACGCCGAACAGGGGAACACCTGAAGCAAAATTGAAGGTGCCATCGACTGGATCGATCGTGAATGCAAGATCCGCATCACCGAGCCCATCAAGCAAAGCCTCATCATCAGAACAAGCCTCTTCCCCCACGATCAGCGCGTTGGGAAAGCGTTCACTGAGGCGCGCCGTGATATAGCGCTCGGCATTCACATCGGCTTCTGTGACGAGATCGGCAGCAGAAGTCTTTTGTCGAATATCACCCTGCCCCAGCTGGCGAAAGCGAGGCATGATTTCTTCGTTGGCTGCGTCTGCCAGAAGATCGGCCAGCCAATCAATCTGCTTTTCATCAAACTGCACTATCATTCTCCACGTCGGAATTTGCCATCAGGCCTGCGAAATCGAACAGTTTGCGGTCGAGAAGATGGCTCGGGCGCACATTGGTCATGGCGCGGATCATCGTGTCCTTACGGCCCGGCATACGCTTTTCGATATCGGTCAGCATCGCCTTCATTGCATTGCGCTGCAGGCCTTCCTGGCTACCGCAGAGATCGCAAGGAATGATCGGAAACTGCATCGCAGTCGCAAACTTTTCCATATCCTCTTCCGCCGCATAGGCGAGTGGACGGAAAACCATGAGATCACCTTCGTCATTGAGAAGCTTCGGCGGCATGGCGGCAAGACGGCCACCATGGAAAAGATTCATGAAGAAGGTTTCGAGAATGTCTTCGCGATGATGGCCAAGAACAACGGCCGAGCAGCCTTCTTCTCGCGCTATGCGATAGAGATTGCCGCGGCGCAAACGCGAGCAAAGGGAGCAATAGGTGCTGTTTTCAGGCAGCTTTTCAGTAACAATGGAATAGGTGTCCTGATACTCGATGCGATGCTTAATACCGTAGCTGTTCAGGAAATCCGGCAGAATGTGCTTCGGAAAATTTGGCTGACCCTGATCGAGATTGACCGCCAGCAATTCCACCGGCAGCACACCGCGCCATTTGAGATCGAGCAGAAGCGCCAACAGACCGTAGGAATCCTTACCTCCGGAAAGGCAAACCATCCAACGCTCACCAGGCTTTACCATGGCAAAGTCTTCGATAGCCTGGCGCGTATGACGCAGGAGACGTTTACGCAGCTTGTTGAACTCAACCGAGGCTGGCACATCGCGGAAAAGTGGGTGGCAGCCATCGCCTCCGTTTTCGTCTGCGATATCTGACCCGATGTTAGGATCAAAAGCGTTCATGATGCTTCCTGCGAATAAGAGAGATTATGTTTACATACAGAAAAGCCACCCTCGGGAAAACCGAGGGCGGCCATTTATTTCAGCTAAATGAGCCAGAGGCTCAAAATTAACGCGAATAGAATTCGACGACGAGGTTTGGTTCCATCTGAACGGCGTATGGAACGTCGCCGAGAACTGGAACGCGTGCGAAGGTCGCAACCATCTTGTTGTGATCGACTTCAACGTAGTCAGGAACATCGCGTTCTGCGAGCGCAACAGCTTCGAGAACAACAACGAGCTGCTTCGACTTTTCGCGAACTTCAACAACGTCACCAGCCTTCAGGCGGTAGGACTGAATGTTGACGCGGCGGCCGTTTACGTTGACGTGACCGTGGTTGATGAACTGGCGTGCAGCGAAGATCGTTGGAACGAACTTTGCGCGGTACACAACAGCGTCCAGACGCGATTCGAGCAGGCCGATGAGGTTTTCACCGGTATCGCCCTTGCGGCGAGCTGCTTCGTCATAGGTCTTGCGGAACTGCTTTTCCGAGATATCGCCGTAGAAGCCCTTGAGCTTCTGCTTTGCGCGGAGCTGTACACCGAAGTCGGACAGCTTGCCCTTACGGCGCTGACCGTGCTGGCCTGGGCCATATTCACGACGGTTTACAGGGGACTTCGGACGGCCCCAAATGTTTTCGCCAAGGCGGCGATCAATTTTGTACTTAGCGGATTCGCGCTTGCTCATCGCATTTCCTTTAAAAAGTTAGTGCACCTTACGGCGCAGACAGGAAACGCGCCCTCCTCTGCCCTTGGGTTTCAAGGACTGACAGAATGAAGCGCGCAGCTGCGATCTTCATCCACGGGACACGTCAAATGAAACGCCGGAGCGTTTAGGCTCCAGCGATGGCGGCTTTTAGTCATTGGAGTGTCATCTTGTCAAGGCTGAAGCCCTGATTTTAAGCCATTTGGCCAGTTCAAAGCGGATCTTAAATGGCACAAGGCATCATTTATAGAAGAAGCACGTCGAACTGGGTCTGATCGAAGCCAATTGCAACGTTCTGCCATCAAGCGTGAAGGAACGACATATCACCTTTCAACATTACTCGTTAGCGCCCGATATCAAAAGAGGTGAATATGGCCGTTTCCTTCGCTTTCCTTCAAAGGCTGATGATTATCGCCTTCGCTACTTTCGCGATTGTGGTGTTTCCGCAAGAGAACTGGGGCAGTCTTTCGAGCGCTAACGCGCAGAACCTTATCGAAAGGGTGTTAAACGGTAACGCCAGACACACATCTTCCCACAAGCGACCGAAGAAAAAGCGTATAGCCAAACAAAAGCAATCAAAAGCATTGCCTGCTGCGCCTAGCCCTTCAGCTACCCCCGCACCCGTGGTTATTCCGTTACCGACGCCATCACCTCGCCGCGAAGAGGAAACAGCAAAGCAGCCTGAACAATCGGAGCCTACTCAAACACCTCCTACTGAAAAGGCTCCACTTCCCGATAAAAAACCAGAGCAACCGGTAGAAAGCGCTGAACCGCCCCCCGCACCAGCACCCCCTGCAAAGTCCGAACGTGTCTATCAAGTGTCATGTCCTGCACTGATGGCCGGAGACGTAGAGGGCAAGCTGTTGCCACCGATTGAAGATGGCCCGCAATGCAGCGCTCGTTCGCCTCTATCGCTCACAGCTATAGGAAAAACCGAGCCGCTGAAATTCGCCACCGCAGTCACGACAAATTGCGCCATGGCTGTGACGCTTGCTGAGTGGTCGAAAGATGTCAGTGACGCCGCGAAGAAAGTGTACGGCGACAGCATCAAGATCACTGAAATCGGCACCGGTTCGGATTACCAGTGCCGCAAGGTCAATGGTGCTTCGACGGGGCGAGTGTCAGAACACGCTTTCGCCAATGCGCTTGATATCATGTCATTTAAGTTTTCAGATGGCTCGAAGACGGAGCTCGAAAGCGGTTGGAATGGGTCTGAAAAAGAGAAAACTTTCTGGCGCGCGGTGCATGGTGCGAGCTGCAAGCTTTTCATGACTGTGATCGGGCCCGACGGCGATGCTGCGCATCGCACAAACATGCATCTGGATCAGGGCTGTCACGGCAAATCCTGCCTTGCTCGAATCTGCCAGTAAGATATTCTGCTAGAGCATTTCCTGTTTTGATTGAATTATTGGAAATGCTCTATCCATTTGTTTCTACGCGCATCTTTTTCCGAAAACCGCTTCGCACTTTTCGGGATGCGCTCTAGGTGACGGGGAAAACACAAAAAAATCCAATCTGCGTTTCTAATAGCATCGTCATTATCGATTTGCTTACCGCACTTTGCGCGGTAGCTGTTCAAAGGAAGCGATCCATGAAATCGACCCAACTTATACTTTCTGCAATTTTTACACTTGGAATTGCGGGCGCAGCCCATGCAGATGCGGTACCTAAGCGCTCGAAAGATTTTACCGGAAACTACCAAACGCTCGCAAAAGATCAGCAGGCATCGCCGCAGGTGGCCGACTGCATTGCAAGCGCCTATGACTATGTGAAGAAAAGCAAAAAATACGACCGCCTTGGCTTCACCAAAGCGGACATTGCAGCAGCCACTACGAATGACAAATCATCGAAATTCAGCGCGAAAGACGCAAGCAAGGTTTCTGCGGTGATTTCTGTTCCGGGAGAAGCGCGCAATAGAAGCGGTGCGCAGTGGGATACAATCACTTTGCGCTGTGGAATTACCGGCGGCAAGCTGAAAGCTATTGAGCTTGCGACCGGAAAAGGGGCAAAATAGGCTATAGTTTTGTAATCTTGGAGAGCAGCTGATTAAAAGTCAGCTGCTCTTCTTGTCTGAAACATGCTCCGGCAAGCCCTTGCGTTTGGTTTCCGCAAATTCTTCCAGTTCCTTCTCGGTCATCGACTCATACATTTCTTTCGATGCACCGATCAGCTCACTCTTTTTGATTTCACCGCGCTTGGCAGCGAGTGCTGCACCGGCAGCTTTTTGCTGCGCCTGTGATTTTGCTGGCATGATCCCTACTCCCTTTTTCAAGAGAACAACGAGCGCGCCGATATCAGGTTCCTTAATCTTCCGTAGCTGCATCAAAGCGTGAACGGGCGCTACGCATTTCCTCGCGATTTTTAACCGCCCACTGGCCCAACACATCAATCGGCACGGCCAGCGAATGACCAAGCTCGGTAAGTGAATAAGTCACTTCCGGTGGAGATGTTGGACGTACATGACGCGCGACCAATCCATCGCGTTCGAGAGATCGCAGGGTAACGGTCAGCATTCGCTGGGAAATGCCCTCAATCGCGCGACGTAAAGCGTTGAAACGTAATGAACCCGTTTGCAGATTGAAAACCACGAGAATGCTCCAGGTATCACCGACGCGATCCAGCACCTCGCGAATAGGGCATGAGCCCTCACCTTCGGGATCAGCCTGAAAAGCGGGTGTTGAAGACAATAAGGGCGAGCTCGCATTTGGCTCGGTCGTATTTTTCATTCTTACTCCTTAAAGCGCATCGCGCTTAATCGAGTTCAGGCGGCACGCTTTAAATCTTCGCTTCCAGGCACCTCTTCCGCAAAGACGGTTTGCGTTTGGGGGAGTCATGCGCGAGCCAAAACCTAAAGTTTTTATCGGCGATTTCTGCTCTTGCCGGCAACGCGGTTACTTCCATGTACCTTAAACATGAAAAAGTGCGTTCTTCACAAGGCTTCTCATCTCGACTACCTAGTTACCATAAAGAACCTGATTATTAAATATCACTTCTCTAGGTTTAACTGAAAAGGAAAATGTCATGGCTAAAATTGCACTGATCGGCGCTACCGGCTTTGTAGGCGCAGCTGTCCTCAAGGAAGCCGTATCTCGCGGCCATACCGTAACGGCCCTCGTTCGCAACACGGACAAGGTTGAGAAACTCGATAATGTTACAGCAGTGAAGACAGACGTATTCGACACTGACGCGCTCGCCAAACAACTTGCAGGCCACGACATCGTTATTTCGGCCTTCAACCCCGGCTGGACCGATGCCAACATTCGCGAAAACCATATCAAGGGCAGCCGCTCCATCAACGAAGCTGCCAAAAAGGCTGGCGTTAAGCGTCTCATCGCAGTCGGCGGTGCAGGCAGCCTTGCTATCAATGGCCATCAGCTGGTGGATTCACCTGAATTTCCGGCCGAGTGGAAAGAAGGCGCACTTGGCGCAAGTCAGGCATTGCACGAATTGCGTGATGAAAAAGACCTCGATTGGACGTTCGTTTCGCCTGCGATCATTCTTCAGCCGGGCGAACGCACCGGAAAATATCGTCTTGGTGCTGACGAGCCTGTGTTTGATGACAATGGCGAAAGCAAAATCTCCGTCGAAGATTTGGCTGTTGCGATTGTTGATGAAGCAGAACAGGGCAAGCACATCGGCAAGCGTTTCACCGCTGCATACTAAGGCAATCGATTGCCGGGCGGGCAACCGCCCGGTTTCCTCAAGGTAACCCGATCACCTTTCAGTGCGTTCTTAACAAGCGGCATGAAGCGCCTTAATTAAAGCGCAACAGCCAACAGATCGATGGAACGCCATGGAACTCGGTATTTATACTTTCGGCGATATCGGGCCTGATCCCGAAACCAATCGCCCCCTTTCACCGCAACAACGGCTCAGCAATCTCATAGAAGAGATTGAACTCGCCGATCAGGTCGGCCTCGATGTATTCGGCTTGGGCGAGCATCATCGCCCGGACTACGCGATTTCTGCACCCCCTGTCGTGCTGGCAGCGGCAGCATCACGCACGAAGAACATTAAGCTGACCAGTGCGGTGACGGTTCTTTCGTCTGACGATCCGGTGCGGGTCTATCAGCAATTTTCAACGCTTGATCTCATCTCCAACGGGCGTGCTGAAATCATGGCAGGTCGTGGCTCGTTCATCGAGTCCTTCCCTCTTTTTGGTTATAATCTCGACGATTACGACACGCTTTTTGCCGAAAAACTCGACCTGTTGCTTAATATTCGCGAGAATGAGCGGGTTAGTTGGACTGGCACCATGCGCGCAGCAATTGACGGACGTGGTGTCTATCCGCGCGCGCTACCGGATTCCTTACCAATCTGGCTCGCAGTGGGCGGTACGCCCGCTTCAGTGGGACGAGCAGCACTTCTTGGCCTGCCTCTCGCCATCGCGATTATCGGAGGGTATCCGGAGCGTTTCGCGCAATTGACCGATTTCTATCGAGAAGCAGGTCTTAAAGCCGGACACGCACCAAAAAAGCTCAAAGTTGGAATCAACTCTCACGGCTATATTGCTGAAAACTCTCAACAAGCTGGCGACGAATTCTACAGTTCATACGCCTATGTCATGAGCAAACTCGGGCGTGAGCGTGGCTGGCCGCCGACCACCCGTGAGCAATTTGATGCGATGTGCCAACCACGAGGATCATTGCTCGTCGGAAGCCCGCAACAGATCGTCGACAAAATCTTGAGCCAGCATAGCTATTTCAAGCATGACCGGTTCTTGCTGCAGACAGCCCTCGGCAATCTGCCGCACAAAAATACAATGAAATCAATTGAGCTGTTCGGGACCAAGGTTGCGCCGGAAGTCCGCAAGGCCTTGAGCATGCGAACACCCGCTTAAAACAAAAGCCGGCTGTATATTCCCAGCCGGCTTTTTTTATTAGACCAGTTCAACTTCAACGACACCTGGAATTGCCTTCATCGCGCTCGCAATTTGCGGACTGACGCGATAGCGGTGGGGAAGCTCAATCTCGACTTCGCGCTGACCTTCTTCCTTAATGACAATCAGGCTCACCTGACCGTCGCCACGCGTGTTGAAATGCGGAACAATATGCTTCACCGCTTCCGCTGAACGAAGATAGAGCCGGAGTGCCTTCTGCATCCGGCAGGCTTCGTCCTCGAGCGACTGCACCGTCTGAATTCTGAGGCCAATCCCTTCTGGACGGTTTTCCGCGGCAACTGTGATCACCACCGATTTACCGCTTTCAAGCAGGTCGCGGTACTGCGCGAGACCTTCCGAGAAAAGTACGGCTTCAAACTGGCCGGTGGCATCCGACAGCTGCACAATGCCCATTTTGTTGCCTGTGCGCGTCTTACGCTCCTGTCTGGTGGTTACTGTTCCGGCAAGACGACCTGCATTTGCACCACGCTTCACCGCCGCCGAGAAATCGGCCCAGCTCTGCACACGCATCCGGTCAAGGACCTGACGATATTCATCGAGCGGATGGGCGGACAAATAAAAGCCAACTGCCTGAAACTCGCGATGCAACTTTTCCGAAGGGAGCCATGGCGCTGCCTGCGGAAGAATAAGTGTTTCTTTCGGAGCACCTGAAAGCCCAAAAATATCGGACTGGCCGCTGGCCGCATTTTCCTGCGTGCGCTGCGCGAAGCCCATAATGCGGTCCATTCCTGCGCTCATCGCAGCACGGTCGCGACCAAAGCAATCAAGTGCGCCTGCATTGATCAGGCTTTCCGTCACACGGCGATTGACGATTTTCGGATCGATCCGCTCACAGAAATCCTCAAGGCTTTCAAACGGCTTTTCGGACCGCACACTGACGATATGATCAACGGCAGCTTCGCCCACGCCCTTGATTGCTGCCAGAGAATAGAAAATCTTCTTCTCGCCCACCTCGAAAGGTCGGAACGATGTCATGACGGAAGGTGTCACAACATCGATTGCCAAACGATTTGCATCACGACGGAAATCATTGAGCTTGTCTGCGTTCGACATATCATAGGTCATCGATGCCGCTAGAAACTCAACTGGATAATGCGCCTTCATATAGGCGGTTTGGTAGGAGACAATCGCATAGGCGGCAGCGTGCGACTTGTTGAAGCCGTAGTCAGCGAACTTAGCCAACAGGTCGAAAATCATATTCGCCTGAGCCTTATCAACACCACCTTCGATCGCACCATCAACAAAACGGACACGCTGCTTGTCCATTTCTTCGCGGATTTTTTTACCCATCGCGCGGCGCAGAAGATCAGCTTCACCGAGCGAATAGCCGGAAAGCACCTGTGCGATCTGCATCACCTGTTCCTGATAAACGATAACGCCTTGCGTTTCCTTGATCAGATCGTCGATTTTTGGGTGAATGGAGGCGATTTCCTCCTCACCGTTCTTGCGCGCATTATAGGTCGGGATGTTTTCCATCGGACCAGGGCGATAAAGCGCAACAAGCGCAATAATATCCTCAATCCGGTCGGGACGCATACCAAGCAGCGCCTTACGCATACCGGCACTTTCCACCTGGAACACGCCGACCGTTTCGCCGCGCGACAGCATTTCATAGGTGAGTTCATCATCGAGCGGCAGGCGTGACAGGTCTATATCGATGCCCTTGCGTGCAACGAGCTTCACGGCTGTTTCGAGAACCGTCAGTGTTTTCAGACCCAGAAAGTCGAACTTGACCAACCCGGCTTGCTCGACCCATTTCATATTGAACTGAGTGACCGGCATATCGGAACGTGGATCGCGATACATCGGCACGAGTTCAGAAAGCGGACGATCGCCGATGACGATACCGGCGGCGTGGGTCGAGGCGTGGCGATACAGTCCTTCAAGCTTCAGCGCCATATCGAGAAGACGGCCAACAACGGGCTCCTTCTCACGCTCTTCATTGATCTTTGGCTCAGTCTCGATGGCTTGTGCCAGAGACACCGGATTGGCCGGGTTCTGCGGTACAAGCTTACAGAGACGATCAACCTGACCGTATGGCATTTCGAGAACACGGCCCACGTCGCGTAGCACAGCACGCGCCTGCAAAGTACCGAAGGTGATGATCTGCGCGACCTGATCGCGCCCGTATTTCTCCTGAACGTAGCGAATAACTTCTTCGCGGCGATCCTGACAGAAGTCGATATCGAAGTCGGGCATCGATACGCGATCTGGATTGAGGAAGCGTTCGAACAGAAGCGAGAAGCGCAGCGGGTCAACGTCCGTAATCGTCAAAGCATAAGCGACGAGCGAACCCGCACCAGAACCACGCCCCGGTCCTACAGGAATACCCTGTTGTTTGGCCCATTTGATAAAGTCCGCAACGATCAGGAAGTAACCCGGGAACTTCATGCGGGTAATAATGCCGATCTCGTAGTCGAGACGCTCGGCATATTGTTCCTCTGTATAGCCTTCAGCAAGACCTGCTGTTTCCAACCGCATCTGCAGGCCTTCACGCGCCTGACGTGCCAACTCGTCAGCTTCCGCCTGAATGGCTGCTTCAGGATCATCAGATTCGCCGGTGAAACGCGGTAGGATCGGCTGACGTGTCTGCGTGAACCAGCTGCACCGCTCGGCGATTTCAATCGTGTTTTCGAGCGCTTCGGGCAGGTCTGCAAACAGGGCAGCCATTTCCGAACGGCTTTTCAAATGATGATCCGGCGTCAAGCGACGGCGATCATCATTGGATAGAATTTGACCTTCAGCGATGGCAAGAAGCGCGTCGTGCGCTTCAAAATCCTCGGCTTTCAAAAAGAAAGCTTCATTGGTCGCAACGAGCGGCAGTTCCATCGCATATGCTAACTCGACGGTCTTTGCCTCAAGCGCGCGATCATAGCCCGCCTGCCGCTGCAACTCGACATAAAGCCGATCACCGAATGCTTCTTTCAAAAAGGCCAAACGGCTTTCAGCGCGATCGGGACGATCAGCAGCAAATGCGCGTCCGATTGGCCCCAGAGGGCCGCCTGAAAGAACAATCACGTCTTCTGACAGATCAGATAACCAGCTTGCATCGACATGCACTGGGTCTCCCGATTGCGTATCAAGAAACGCACGGCTGACAAGCCTGACAACGTTCGCATAACCTTCCTCAGTCGAAGCGAGGAAAACCAGAGGTGCAAGATCGAGAACCAATCGTCGGTTTGCACTGCGGCTGTTATCGTTGTGATCGCCAAAAGCAACATCGAGCTGGCAGCCTATGATTGGCTGCAAACCATCCTTTGACGCCTTTTGTGCAAACTCGAGAGCGCCGAAAAGGTTGTTGCTGTCAGTTATCGCGATGGCCGGTGCTTGATCGGCAATCGCCTGTTTGATGATCTTGCCGACAGGCAGCGCGCCTTCCAACAAGGAGTAAGCAGAATGAACTCGCAGATGAACGAAACGAGGTGACGACTTGCCCTCGCCCGCTAAAATGCTTGCTGTATCATTCATGCTATTTCCCCGATCTTTGCAGAGCTAAACGCACTGCAATACCATGACAACGACATCATGCCTTCAGCGCCATCCGCGTGCCAATCACTATATGGATTTGCACACTCTAACGGGCGACTCTTATCGCCCATTTAGGCAGTTTCGGGGAATACCGCAACGATGTCCAGCGTGACGGTCGCTACTATCATCGGGGTTCACAGAAGAACCCGCATTACGCTTTCAGATTACGCTTACCCAGATAGCAAAGGTAGCAACGAACAGGCTGACGGAGACGAAAGACAAAACGTCGTAGACGAGATCGGTCATTGGAATAACTCCTCTTTGTTCACGTATGTTTATTTTTTGTTCCATTTTTGTTCTAAAGTCAACACCCGTTCTGCTGCAGTCATGTATTTAAGGTTTATGAAAAATAAACATGCAATCGCCGGCAGCATGGCCACCGGCGTTCAATGATCAACAATATGAGATCTATGCGGAGAACAGCTGACGCAGAATGCTAAAGCATCCACGGTTTAAACTGAACCATTGGAAATGCGCTCTATAGCTGCTTTTACAGCGGTTCCAGTTGAGAATGAACGTTGGAACCGCTGCAACTATTTGGCTTTATGTATTATCCGACGCATCGCAGCAGGAAAAGAAATCAGTCCGACGAACTGATTTCCATGCAGAGGCGCTTCGCACTTTTGCTGGAAATACTTTTAAACGTCCCTTTGGACATCAGACATCGACGACCTTGCCCTCTTTAAGGGTGACGCGACGATCCATACGACGAGCGAGCTCATGGTTATGGGTCGCGATCAGAGCTGCCAGTCCCGACTGCCGCACGAGCGCCTCAAGCGCCCCAAAGACGTAGGACGACGTGGTCGGGTCAAGGTTGCCTGTTGGTTCATCCGCCAGCAGAACGAGCGGTGCGTTAGCCACCGCACGCGCAATTGCGACACGCTGCTGCTCGCCGCCCGAAAGCTCTGCAGGGCGATGCGAAGCACGCTTGCCGATTTTCATATAGTCGAGCAACTGTTGCGCACGCACCGTTGCAGCTTTCGGTGGAAGGCCGCGGATCATCTGTGGCATCATCACATTTTCCAGAGCCGAGAACTCCGGCAGAAGGTGATGAAACTGATAAACAAAGCCGACATCGTTGCGACGAACAGCAGTTCGCTCGTCTTCCGACAGACCGCCACATGAACGGCCATCAAGAATGACGTCGCCTGCATCCGGACGCTCAAGCAGACCCGCCGTGTGCAGCAGGGTCGATTTGCCAGCGCCAGACGGCGCAACAAGTGCCACCATCTCTCCGCGACGCAACGTAAAATTCGCGTCCTTCAGAATAACGAGTTCGCGATCAGCTTCCTTATAGGCACGGCTGACATTTTCCAGACGCAGAATGACTTCAGCCGCCATTATTCATACCTCAGGGCTTCGACCGGATCGAGCTTGGCTGCGCGCCATGCCGGCAAAATGGTGGCAATAAAAGAAAGGACCAAAGCCATTGCTATGACGGAGAATGTTTCACCAACATCCATCTTCGCGGGCAGCGTGCTCAGGAAATAAAGCTCCGGATTAAACAGGGTCGTGCCCGAAAGCCACGAGAAGAACTGTCGAATCCGCTCGACGTTAAGACATACGACGACACCGAGAACCACGCCTGCAAGCGTACCCGTCACGCCAATCGCAGCGCCCGTCATCAGGAATATCCGCATGACCGCGCCACGCGTTGCCCCCATGGTTCGAAGGATAGCGATGTCGCGCCCTTTATCCTTCACCAGCATGATAAGGCCGGAAATGATATTGAGTGCGGCCACAAGCACGATCAGCGTCAGGATCATGAACATGACGTTACGCTCAACCTGCAAGGCAGAGAAGAACGTCTGGTTGCGCTGACGCCAATCGACCATGGAGATTTGACGCGCTGCAGCTTCCTCAACGGGTGCTCGCATGGCATCTACTTTATCAGGATTATCGACAAAGATTTCCAGCGACTGCACTTTGCCTTCCTGATTGAAGAAAAGCTGCGCTTCCGATAGCGGCATCATGACGATGGACGCATCATATTCCGACATACCGATCTCAAAAATCGCGACAATCGGGTAGGCTTTGACGCGCGGGTTGACGCCAAATGGCGTCACATCGCCATCGGGTGAGATAACGCGCAGCGTATCGCCAATAGAAAGGCCAAGGTTTTCAGCCATACGTGTGCCAATGGCCACGCCGCCGCCCTGATCAAAGCCCTGCAAAGTGCCTTGCTTGATATTGTCAGAAACGAGCTTGAGCTTGGCAAGATCTTCCTCACGAAGACCACGAACCAGAGCACCAGTGCCGGCGCCGATATTGCCCTGCACCAAAGCCTGTCCTTCGACGACAGGAATAGCAAATTTCACACCGGAAATGCCATCAATGCGGGTAATCAGGCTGGCATAATCATCAAGTGGCCGATCTATCGGCTGCATGATGAGATGTCCGTTGATGCCCAGAATTCTATTCAGAAGCTCAGCGCGGAAACCATTCATCACCGCCATAACGATGATGAGTGTAGCGACGCCGAGCATGATACCGGTGAACGAGAAACCGGCAATCACCGAAATAAACGTTTCGCGGCGGCGCGCTCGCAGATAGCGCCATGCGATCATCCGCTCAAAGGCTGAGAATGGGCCAGAAGAAGGCGCCTTATCAGACGCCTTCTGCTTACCATCAGATTTTGCTGCCGCCGCACTGCTCATGTTTAAGCCGTCAAAAGGTTGATTGCTGCTTCGACGGTGAGATTCTGACGCTCACCGGTCTTACGGTCCTTGACCTCGACTTCGCCAGCCGCAACGCCACGCGGACCGACGATAACCTGATAAGGCAAGCCGATCAGATCCATTGTCGCAAACTTGGAACCCGGACGGTTATCCGTGTCGTCGAGAAGCGGATCGATCCCAGCATTGGTGAATGCTTCATAGAGCTTTTCGCTCACGCCATCGCAGCCTTCAGCGCCCGGCTTCATGTTGACAATGCCAACACCGAAAGGCGCAATCGCCTTTGGCCAGATGATGCCTGCTTCGTCGTGGGATGCTTCAATAGCAGCCGCCACCAGACGCGAAGGACCGATACCGTAAGAGCCCATCGAAACAAGGTGTTCCTTGCCATCTGGGCCCTGCACTTTTGCGCCCATTGGCTCGGAATACTTGGTGCCAAAATGGAAGATATGGCCGACTTCAATGCCACGCGCGGAAACCTGATCGTCGGCTTTCACCGCTGACCATTCCGCTTCATCATGCATTTCGTCAGTTGCCGCATAAGGCGTCGTCCAGCGAGTGACGATATCCGTCAGCTGTTCGTCATTTCGGAAATCCGTATCTGCGCCCGGAACGGCGAGATCGAGATAGGCTTTATCGCAATAAACCTGGCTTTCGCCGGTTTCAGCCAGAATGATGAATTCGTGGCTGAGATCACCACCGATCGGGCCGGTATCGGCACGCATCGGAATTGCCTGCAGACCGACGCGAGCAAAGGTGCGCAGATAAGAGACGAACATGCGGTAGTAAGCCATCTTCGCGCCCTCATAATCGAGGTCGAACGAATAGGCGTCTTTCATAAGGAACTCACGCGAGCGCATCACACCGAAACGCGGACGCACTTCGTCGCGGAATTTCCACTGAATGTGATAGAGGTTCAGCGGCAGATCCTTATAGGAACGCACGTAGGAACGGAAAATATCCGTGACCATTTCTTCATTCGTCGGTCCGAAGAGCATTTCACGCTCCTGACGGTCCTGAATGCGCAGCATTTCTTTGCCGTATGCATCATAACGACCGCTTTCACGCCAAAGGTCGGCGGACTGGATCGTCGGCATAAGAATTTCATTCGCGCCAGCACGGTTCTGCTCTTCACGAATGATGTTGCAAACCTTGTTGAGCACTTTCAGACCAAGCGGGAGCCATGAATAAATGCCTGCCGACTGTTGACGGATCATACCCGCGCGCAGCATCAACCTATGAGAGACAATTTCTGCCTCTTTTGGGTTTTCCTTCAGAATGGGCAAAAAATACTGCGACAGACGCATCGTGACCACCGATCAAGAGAGAGATTGCCTGAGTATCAACTGAGTGCGTGTAGAATCAGGCAAAAATTAAGCAAACTTGCCGGTTTCATAACGGGTTATGCCGCTGTTGAAAACCCGCCCGCCGCTGCTTTGCTGATATGGGTTTTTGCCATCCACAAACATCACCTAAACATGAAAGTAGATCGCAAGAAACTATACACAGCGAGATTTATATTCAATTTCAATACATTAATTAAACTGCACATCCTTCTGGGAAAAATTACGAACGAAATATGACATTGTGAAAGATTTTTGGTGACAAAAGCTGTGCAGTCCGCTATTTTTTTCATCAATAAGCCTAACAACGGAATTAACCGTTGGTTCACGCGGTCAAAGTCTTGGGAGGATGGATCCAGGCGCGATTACTCGCTGCCGCCAGTAAAATGGAAACGGGTCGAACGCGTATTCGACTAGCAAGGCGAAAGCCTTGCTTTTTTTTTGGCTTTACATAACTCGCAATAGAAAAGCCAACTCCCGCAGAATTAACCCATTGATAGTTTTATTATTTCTCTGACTGCAAAACGCAGCGGCGGGTGCTCTTTTTTATTGGCTTGAACACCATGTTATCGACAGCTGATTTTCATCGTAGAGCGAGTTTCTAGAAGCGCTAATTTTCTATCGATTCAAACAGTTATAAAGAATTGATGAGTTTTAGATTCATAGCCTGTAGCCAGCAAAAGCCGCGAAAATACCTAGCGTGAACCCAATGCCTATAAAATAGGCATTGGTTTTTTCATCTTACAAATTTCTGAAAATAGAGTGTCCGCTTTTACTTCAGATCGGGAAAGAAGTGCGGAATATCATCAAGCCCAAAACCCTGGACCTGCGTCATGTAATAATAGAGGCAGAAGATAGCGGTCGCGACAAATGTCGTACGTAGAAAGGCGAGACCGATGCGTGGCTTTGCAGGAGCACTGGCAACGGTGCCCAATGTGACCTCTTTTTCTTCGGCCTGTGTGCGCAAACCAACGGGTAGAAGGGCAAACAACGTTATCCACCAGAAGATAAAATACATTGCGACGCCGGAAACGATGGTCATTTCATGCCTCCTCAAGCTCGATCAGTGTCCCATTGAAATCCTTGGGATGCAAAAATAGTACGGGCTTTCCGTGTGCACCGATCTTTGGCTCGCCGTTACCGAGAATGCGTGCGCCTTCTGCTTTAAGATGGTCACGAGCGGCGATAATATCTGCAACTTCATAGCAAAGATGATGTATACCGCCGGAAGGGTTCTTTTCCAAGAAGCTTGCGATGGGCGATCCCTCGCCCAAAGGCTCAAGCAACTCGATCTTGGTATTGCCGACGTCGATGAAAACCACAGTCACACCATGTTCGGGCAAAGCCTGTGGCGCTGTAACTTTCGCACCCAGCTGCGCGCTATAGAGCGCAGACGCGGTCTTTATATCCGGAACCGCGATTGCGACATGGTTCAGGCGTTCAAGCATCAGTGTCCTCCTCCCGAAAACTGAAGCCTACTTTATCCGGTTGATAAACACCGTCACTACCGGCTTTTTGCCCCATGCCTCATTTGTCGCAGCGCGAACAGCGCGGCGAACAGATTCACGAACGACTTCCAGATCCTTGCGGCGGGCGCGCGGAATGCTGTCGATAGCTTCAATTGCGGCATCGAGCAGAATATCTTCCATCAGATCGCCCTGTGCATCTTCTTCCGGCAGACCGAAAGCCACGAGATCAGGCTCGTCCATGATCTTAAAATCGCGATCCAGCAGCACGGAAACAGCGACATGGCCGACATAGGCAAGCTTACGACGCTCAACCATACCGATTTCGTCTTCGTCACCGATCAGCTTGCCGTCCTTGTATATACGACCAATCGGGGCTTCATCGATGATTTCGGCCTTGCCGGGAGCAAGGCGCAGCATATCGCCGTCGCGCACCTGCGCAATCTCTTCGATACCTTCCATTGCACCAAGCGAACCCTGAGCAACCAGATGCGCGGCTTCACCATGAACAGGCACAAGAATCTTCGGACGCACCCATGAATACATGCGCTTCAACTCGGCTCTTCGCGGATGGCCTGAAACATGCACAAGCGCATCATCATCGCTGATCAGCTTGATACCCTGATCGATAAGCTTGTTCTTGATGTCGAGAATGGCCTTTTCGTTGCCCGGAATCGGACGCGACGAGAAAATAACCGTATCGCCAGCCGAAAGCGCAATGCTGCGCATTTCATCACGCGCCAGTTTTGCGAGTGCGGCACGCGGCTCGCCCTGACTGCCCGTCAGGATCATTACGACGTTTTCACGCGGGATATAGCCATAATCGTCTTCGCTGAGGAACTCAGGCAGGCCTTCCATATAGCCAAGCTCGGTCGCCACAGCGATTGTGCGTTTCATGGAACGACCAACCACCAGCAGCTGACGACCCGCATCGCGTGCGGCTTCGGTGATCGAGCGAATACGTCCAACATTCGACGAGAAAGTCGTAATGGCAACGCGTCCACGCGCGTTTTCAATGAGTTCGCGCAGGCTTTCGCCGACTTGACGCTCAGATGGAGATTCCCCTTCGCGCATCGCATTGGTGGAGTCGCAGACGAGCGCCAGAACACCCTGATCACCAAGCGCACGGAAACGTGCTTCATCAATCAACGGCCCCATTGAAGGGTCCGGATCCATCTTCCAGTCGCCGGTATGAACGACCGTGCCAAGTGGCGTGGTAATCGCCAGCGAAACAGGTTCAGGGATCGAGTGCGTAACTGCAATCGCTTCCAACTTGAACGGGCCGATTTCAAAGCTTTCACCCGCCTTGAAAATATTCATCGGGATTTCCGGCGCACCGAATTCAGACTGGCGCTTGGCTTCAAGCAGGCCAGCCGTGAATGGCGTTGCATAGACGGGCGTCTTCAGACGCGGCCAGAGATCGAGCAATGCGCCGTAGTGGTCTTCGTGCGCATGCGTGATGACGATGCCGCGCAGATTGTGCTTTTCAGCTTCGAGAAAACGAATATCAGGGAGAATAAGGTCCGCGCCCGGATGTTCCGGTCCGGCAAAGCTTACGCCCATGTCGACCACGATCCATTCACGATTGTCTTCAGGACCAAAGCCATACATGGCGAGGTTCATGCCGATTTCGCCGACACCGCCGAGCGGCAGGAAGACAAATTGCGTCGATGGTGAGCGGGGCATAATGCCTCCCTGTTCTAACTTCGTTTTAGAGTGCCTTCTTAGCAAATTGATTCAGCTTAACACTCTAACTTTTTGATATAATGCGCATCCTGTTCCGGAAGAGAAAACAATTCTTTACCGAAGATGCTCTGATTATGCCTCTGTTGAACCGACTACCGATAGTTTGCAAGCCCGGAACGGCGCAAACTGAGGCCTATTGTGCACATATATTGCTTCGGGAAACGGCTTTAACAGATGCTGCCGTTCCAAAATAGACATCGCCAGCGGTCACAGGCACGCGTCTTCCATCGTCCTCACGGATGACCAGCCGACACTCCGAATCGATAGTTTCAAAAACGCCTTCAACAATCCGTCCATTGAGCTGCATAGCAACAGGCTGGCCGAGACCATGCGCGCGCTTCAGCCAAAGCTCGCGAATATTGTTCAATCCCCGTCCCTGATCCCAGATGCGGTAATATTGGCACCATGCATCGGAAAGTGCCAGAAACAGCGTAGCAGCATCCGTATTGCCGCCCAATCCGTTGATCGAGGTTGCGGCGTAAGGCAAGCCCTCAGGCGCTGCAACGACATTCGTGCCCATGCCAATCGCTATTCCGAAACGTCCATCCGAGAGCATGGTTGATTCAAGCAGAATCCCGGAAAGCTTTGCGCCATCAACCAGCACATCATTCGGCCATTTGAGCGCGACATTGACGCGGGCAGCTACAGCTTCCGGCAAAACGGCATCAACAGCATCCGCCAAGGCGAGACCTGCGACAAAGCCCAGTGTGGCGGCAGTTTTGGGATCAAAACGTTCAACGAGAAGCAGAGTGGCGGCAAGATTGCCTTCGGGCGCGGTCCACGTACGGCCACGACGCCCTCGTCCGCTCTCCTGTTTGGGAGAAACGAACCAGTGGCGCCCTGCATCCCCGGCATTAGCCTGTGCAAGCGCCTCTGCATTGGTAGAACCAACGACCGGAAAAAACTCCAGTCGGTATTCGTCTGCTAAAGCCGCAGGTGCCAGCGTGAAACCCATGCCATCACCTGCGGCCTTATTCATTGTCATGCTCAGAAGAACGTCTTCGCTGCAGTTTCAGCCAAGCCGCCGAGCCAGCCACCGATCAGTCCATAGAACAGAACGAAAGCACCCGAAACCAGCAGTACGAGACGCAGCTCAATTGCTGCTGGAACGAAAGTCGTTGTTGGCTCATCAAACCACATGATCTTGATCATGCGCAGGTAGTAGAATGCACCAACCACCGAAGCGACGATACCGATGATTGCCAGCGGATAAAGACCCACTTCAACGGCCGCAACGAAGGTGTACCACTTACCGAAGAAGCCAGCGAGCGGCGGAATACCAGCAAGCGAGAACAGCATCATGGTCATGATGGTTGCCATCACCGGATTGGTGCGCGACAGACCAGCAAGATCTTCGATCTGCTCAACATTGCCGTCCTTGGTCCGCATGGACAGGATGAAGGCGAAGCTACCCAGCGTCATGACGAGATAGATCGCCATGTAAAGCGCAACGCCCTTAACACCGACAACCGTACCGGCAGCCAGACCAACGAGAGCATAGCCCATGTGGCTGATCGACGAGTAGGCCATCAGGCGCTTGATGTTGCGCTGACCGATAGCGGCGAAAGCACCCAGCACCATCGAAGCGATCGCGACGAAAGTGATAACCTGCTGCCAGTCGTGGGTCACAGGAGCAAATGCGCCTTCAACAACACGAACGATCAGAGCCATTGCTGCCATCTTTGGAGCGGCAGCAAAGAATGCGGTTACAGGCGTTGGCGAACCTTCATAAACGTCCGGCGTCCACATATGGAATGGAACAGCGGAAATCTTGAAGCAGAGACCTGCCAGAATGAACACCAGACCGAAGACCAGACCAAGCTGACGCTCGCCGCCGCTGATAGCGGTTGCGATTTCTGCAAAGCCGATATGGCCGGTGTAACCGTAAACAAGGCTGATACCGTAGAGCAGCATACCCGACGAAAGCGCACCCAGCACGAAGTACTTGAGGCCAGCTTCGGTGGAGCGAACGCTGTCACGATTGAAGGCTGCAAGCACATAGAGTGCAAGCGACTGCAGTTCGAGACCCATATAAAGCGTCAGCATGTTCGATGCCGACACCATAATGAGCATGCCGAGCGTCGAAAGCACGATCAGCACTGGGAATTCGAACTTGTCGAACTTTTCTTCACGCGCAAAGCCAACGGACATAACGAGTGTCACGATGGAGCCGATCAGTGTCAGCGCCTTCATGAAACGTGCGAAGCCATCGCTTACAAAGCCACCGCCGAAAGCAGTGCCGTTGTGCGGGAAGATCACGACAAGAGCCAGTGCTGCAATCAAAACAGCGACTGCAAGTCCATTGACGAGGGTTGAGGCGCGCTCTCCGGAGAACACGCCGATCATGAGCAATGCCAGTCCGCTCAGCGCGAGGAGAACCTCGGGAGCTGCGAGAGACAGGGAAGCAATCAGGTCGGTTTGCATCAAGCCTACGCCTTTACTTACTGCGCCAGCGTAGCGCTAGCGGCATTTGCCAGCGCTGCGTCGTAATTAGTAACCAGTGCATGCACGGCGCTTGCGGTCGCATCAAAGACCGGAACCGGATACACACCGAAGAAGATAGTGAGGATCACAAGCGGATACAGGATCAGCTTTTCACGCGGGCTGAGGTCGAGAAGGCCTTTGAGGCTTTCCTTGGTCAGCGCACCAAACACCACGTTGCGATAGAGCCACAGCGCATAGGCTGCCGACAGGATCACACCCGATGTCGCGAACAGTGCAACCCACGTATTGACGCGGAAGACACCGAACAACGTGAGGAATTCACCCACAAAGCCCGAAGTACCCGGAAGACCCACATTCGCCATCGTCAGGATAAGGAAGGCGACCGCATATTTCGGCATGTTGTTGACGAGACCGCCAAAGGCCGAAATCTCACGGGTATGCATACGGTCATAGATGACGCCCACGCAAAGGAAGAGCGCGCCCGAAACAATACCATGCGAGAGCATCTGGAAGATTGCACCCTGCACGCCCTGCTCGTTGGCTGCGAAGATACCCATGGTCACATAGCCCATGTGCGCTACCGACGAGTAAGCAATCAGCTTCTTGATATCTTCCTGCACCAAAGCCACGAGCGAGGTGTAGACGATAGCAATTGCAGACAATGCAAAGACGAATGGTGCGAAATCGGCAGATGCAAGCGGGAACATCGGCAGCGAGAAGCGCAGGAAGCCGTAGCCACCGAGCTTCAAAAGAATACCAGCCAGAATGACCGAGCCTGCCGTCGGCGCTTCAACGTGCGCATCGGGCAACCAGGTATGAACCGGCCACATTGGCATCTTGACCGCGAAGGACGCCAAGAACGCCAGCCACAGCCACGTCTGCATACCTGCCGGGAAGTCGTACTTCAGCAGTTCAACGATATTGAGCGTACCAGCCTGCCAGTACATTGCCATGATCGCGATCAGCATCAGCACGGAGCCGAGCAGCGTGTAGAGGAAGAACTTGAAGCTTGCATAAACGCGGCGCTTGCCACCCCAAACACCGATGATGATGAACATCGGGATAAGGCTTGCTTCAAAGAACACGTAGAACAGGAACAGATCGAGCGCGCAGAACACGCCGATCATGAGCGTTTCCAGAATAAGGAAAGCGATCATGTATTCCTTGACGCGCTTGTCGATAGCCAACCAGCTTGCCAAGATGCAGAACGGCATGAGGAAAGCGGAGAGTACGACAAACAGCATGGAAATGCCGTCAACGCCCATGTGGTAGGAAATGCCACCACCGAGCCAGTCGATCTGTTCGACCATCTGGAAGCCTGGATTTGAATTATCAAATCCGGCCCAAATAACCAGGGATAGAATGAAGACGAAAACCGTGGTCAGCAGCGCAACATTCTTGATGTTGCGACGCGAGGCTTCGCTGTCATCCTTGATGAGAAGGATCAACAAGGCGCCGACGAGCGGCAGGAATGTGACCGTAGAAAGAATTGGCCAATCGGTCATCAGAAAGAGCTCCCGAGCATCATCCAGGTGACGAGCGCGGCGACGCCGATAAGCATCGCGAATGCGTAGTGATAAAGGTAACCCGACTGCATCTTCACAACGCGACCCGTAACATCAAGAACGCGTGCGGCGACACCATTAGGACCGTATCCATCGATAATCTTGCCATCACCGACCTTCCAGAAGAAGCGGCCGAGGAAACGAGCAGGACGCACGAAGATAAAGTCATACAATTCGTCGAAGTACCACTTGTTGAGAAGGAACTGGTACAGACCACGATGACGTTCTGCGAGTGCCTTTGGAATGTGCGGCGCACGGATATAGAAAATCCAAGCCGTTACCAGACCGATCAGCATAGCGATGAACGGCGACAACTTAACCCACAGTGGAACATGGTGATAATGCTCCAGGATTTCGTTGCTTGGCAACGTGAAGAGCGCACCCTTCCAGAACTCGGCATATTCGTGACCGAAGAAGAATTCCTTGAATACGACACCTGCAAGCAGAGCGCCGACAGCGAGGATCAGCAACGGTACCAGCATCACCGGAGGCGATTCATGGACGTGATGCATGACTTCAGCGGAAGCGCGTGGCTTGCCATAGAAGGTCATGAAAATCAGGCGCCATGAGTAGAAGCTGGTGAACATTGCCGCGATCACGAGGAGCGTGAAAGCGTAGCCCGATGCGAGGCTGTGCGATGCGAAGACCGACTCGATGATGGCATCCTTCGAGAAGAAGCCAGCGGTACCGATGATCGTGCCTGGTACACCCAGACCCGTAATCGCAACAGTACCAATCATCATCATCCAATAGGTGATCGGGATCAGCTTACGCAGACCACCCATGCGACGCATGTCCTGTTCTTCAGACACGGCATGGATAACCGAGCCTGCGCAAAGGAACAGAAGAGCCTTGAAGAAAGCGTGCGTGAACAGGTGGAATACAGCAGCACCGTAAGCGCCAACACCCAGAGCCGCAAACATGTAACCAAGCTGCGAACAGGTCGAGTAAGCGATAACGCGCTTGATGTCGTTCTGAACCAGAGCAACGGTTGCAGCAAAGAAAGCTGTCGTTGCACCGATGATCGTCACGATCAGCAGAGCAGTGTGCGAGAGTTCGAAGATCGGCGACAGGCGCGCAACCATGAACACACCCGCGGTCACCATCGTTGCCGCGTGAATAAGCGCGGACACAGGCGTCGGGCCTTCCATCGCGTCAGGAAGCCAGGTGTGCAGCAGGAACTGCGCGGACTTACCCATAGCACCCATGAAGAGCAGAAGGCAGACAACCGTCAGAGCGGTTTCCTTGTGCAGCTCATAGCCGAGGAAGTTAAGAACAACCGAACCGGCATCGCTTGCACCTTCAGCTGGCAGATAGGTCGCCGCGGCTGAGAAGATCGTGTTGTAATCAACCGACTGGAACAGTGCGAACAGACCGAAGATGCCGAGCAGGAAGCCGAAGTCACCAACGCGGTTGACCACGAATGCCTTCATTGCAGCAGCATTTGCCGATGGCTTCTGGAACCAGAAACCGATCAGAAGGTAGGATGCGAGACCAACGCCTTCCCAGCCGAAGAACATCTGGATCAGATTGTCCGACGTTACCAGCATGAGCATGGCAAAGGTGAAGAGCGAAAGATAAGCAAAGAAGCGCGGACGATGTGGATCGTGGTGCATGTATCCGATCGAATAAATGTGCACCAGTGCCGACACCGAGTTGATCACGACGAGCATAACGCCAGTCAGCGTATCAACACGCAGAGCCCAATCAAACGACAGCGAACCGGACGTAACCCAGTGAAGAACAGGGATACGAATTGTTTCGGCATCGTGTCCGAGCGGGATCTTGAAGAACACGACCCATGACAGGATCGCGACGATCACCATCAGGCCGGAAGTGATGTATTCACTCGCTTTGGCTCCGATCTTGTTGCCGAACAGGCCAGCAACAAGAAAGCCGATAAGCGGAAGGAAGACGATCGCGTAGTAGAGCATTTGCCCGTCAACCTTTCATAACATTGACGTCTTCCACCGCGATGGAGCCGCGATTACGGAAGAAAACAACGAGGATTGCCAGACCGATAGCTGCTTCAGCAGCCGCAACAGTCAGAACGAAGAGCGCGAAAACCTGTCCGACCATATCGCCAAGCACAGAAGAAAACGCCACGAAATTGAGATTGACCGAGAGAAGGATCAATTCGACAGACATCAGGATAACGATGACGTTCTTACGGTTTAAGAAGATACCGAAAACGCCAAGGGTGAACAGGATGGCCGAAACGGTCAGATAATGAGAAATACCGATTTCCATATTCTTATCCTCAGATGCCCTTGCCCGGTTCGATCTTCTTGATCTCGATCGCCGTCTCAGGCGTACGAGCGACCTGATCCGGGATCGACTGGCGCTTAACATTCGGCTTGTGCCGCAGCGTCAGAACGATCGCGCCGATCATGGCTACGAGAAGGACCAATCCTGCAATCTGGAAGTGGAAGACGAAGTCGGTGTAAAGAATATCACCGAGGGCTGCGGTGTTGGTGCGTTCAGCAAGATCAGGGATCGGAACTGCGCCCTGCCCCAGCTTAGGCGTGAACATCGAACCCGCAAAAACAACAATCAGCTCGCCCAGCAGAATGAGACCAACCAGAGCGCCAACCGGCGCATATTGCAGCGCACCGCGCTTCAACTCAGAGAAGTCAACATCCAGCATCATGACGACGAAGAGGAAGAGAACCGCCACAGCACCGACATAAACGACGAGCAGGATCATGGCGAGGAACTCGGCCCCCGTCAGCAGGAACAGCGCCGCTGCATTGAAGAAAGCGAGGATCAGAAACAGCACCGAATGCACGGGGTTGCGTGCCGCAATCACCATGAACGCGCTTGCGATCATGATAAAGGCGAACAGATAGAAGAACGCTGCCGCAATACCTGTCAGCATGGGGATCCCCCAACACCTTTCCGTGGACAAAGCCTGATTGCTTCATCCGCTTTAGTCTTTGTTTGCCGCGAATAATCGCGAAACTTAAATTCCAGCAACAAGACGGGCCGCCCCTTCTTGTTGCCGCTTTTCAAACCGGATGCCGAAACAAGGTTTCAGCAAAACCAATCAGCGATAAGGCGCATCCATCGCGATATTGCGCGCGATTTCGCGTTCCCAACGGTCACCATTGGCGAGGAGCTTGTCCTTGTCGTAGTACAGCTCTTCGCGCGTCTCGGTCGCGAACTCGAAGTTCGGACCTTCGACGATGGCATCCACCGGACATGCTTCCTGGCAGAAGCCGCAATAAATGCACTTCACCATGTCAATGTCGTAACGCACCGTGCGGCGGGTGCCGTCGTTGCGGCGCGGACCAGCTTCAATGGTGATAGCCTGCGCCGGGCAGATCGCTTCGCAGAGCTTACAGGCAATGCAGCGTTCTTCGCCGTTGGGATAACGACGCAGCGCGTGCTCGCCACGGAAACGTGGCGAAACGGGACCTTTTTCATGCGGGTAGTTCAGTGTCGCCTTGGGCGCAAAGAACTGACGCATGGAGAGGAAGAAAGCACCGACGAACTCCTTGAGAAGGAGGGATTTCGCGGCTTGTGCGAATGAAGCCATTTGTCTTTCTCCTTACACCAGATCGAAGACTTTGATGACGGTCGCGGTCAGAACAACCATTGCCAGCGAAATCGGCAGGAACACTTTCCAACCCAGACGCATCAGCTGGTCGTAACGGTAACGCGGTACGAAAGCCTTCACCATGGCGAACATGAAGAAGCAGAAGCAGAGCTTGAGCATGAACCAGATGATGCCCGGAACCCAGTTGAGGAACCATACGTCAACCGGAGGCAACCAGCCGCCAAGGAAGAGTGTGGTCATCAGGGCGCACATCAGCGTGATCGCCACATACTCGCCGAGGAAGAACAGAAGGAACGGCGTGGACGAATATTCGATCATGTGACCGGCCACGAGTTCAGATTCAGCTTCGACAAGATCGAATGGCGGACGGTTCGTTTCAGCAAGCGCCGAAATGAAGAAGATCACGAACATCGGGAACAGTACCAGCCAGTTCCAGTCGAGGAACGAAGCAGGCAGGCCGAGCGATGTACCGAGACCCGTATTCTGCGACAGCACGATATCCGTTAGGTTGAGCGAGCCAACCGTCAGAAGAACCGTGACAATCACGAAACCGATCGACACTTCATAAGAGACCATCTGTGCTGCCGAACGAAGTGCGCCGAGGAATGGGTACTTCGAGTTCGAGGCCCAGCCGCCCATGATCACGCCGTAAACTTCAAGCGAAGAAATGGCGAAGATATAGAGAATGCCGACATTAATATTAGCAATCGCCCAGCCTTCATTGACCGGGATGACTGCCCAGGTTGCCATTGCCAGAACCGCTGAAACAAACGGTGCAAGAAGGAACACGCCCTTGTTTGCGCCCGAAGGAATGATTGGTTCCTTGAAGACGAACTTCAAAAGATCGGCGAACGCCTGAAAGAGACCCCATGGACCAACAACGTTTGGTCCGCGGCGAAGCTGAACAGCTGCCCAGATCTTACGATCCGCATAAAGCAGGTAAGCCACGACGATCAGCAATACGACAAGCAGAACGACCGACTTCAGCGCCATGATTAGCGCGGGCAAGACGTAAGCTGCAAAAATTCCGTCCATTATTCCGTCTCTCTCTCGCTTACTCAGCTGCCTGTTGGAAGCTGCCGGCCGCAAGCGCCGAGCACTCGGCCATGACAGCGGAAGCACGCGCGATTGGGTTCGTCAGGTAGAAATCCTTGACCGGCGAAACGAACGCAGCGCCGCCGGAAAGGTTGGATGCCTTTGCAGCCAGCGCGACGATGTCGTCAGCCGAAGCAGGCGTAATAGTGTCGATCGCCATCATATGCGGGAAGTCTGCATAGAGCTTGGCGCGAAGCTGTGCGAGGCTGTCAAATGGCAGACGCTTACCGAGCGTGTCGGAAAGAGCGCGCAGGATTGCCCAATCTTCCTTTGCTTCGCCCGGTGCGAAACCAGCACGGTTGCCTAGCTGTACGCGACCTTCAGTGTTGAGCCATGTACCCGACTTTTCGGTATAGGCTGCACCAGGGAGGATAACGTCAGCGGCATGTGCACCGGCATCGCCATGCGTACCGATATAAACAACAAAGCTCGAACCCTTGGTCGTCATGTCGAGTTCGTCTGCACCGAGCAGGAACACAACATCGAGATTGCCCAACATATCGCGAGCAGCCTTACCGCCCTCACCCGGAACAACACCGAGATCAAGAGCGCCGACGCGGGAAGCTGCAGTGTGAAGAACCGAGAAACCGTTCCACTCAGCGTTGATTGCACCAACATCCTGCGCAAGCTTTGCAGCGGATGCGAGAACTGCTGCACCATTTTCGCCGGTGAGCGCGCCCTGACCAATGATGATCAATGGACGTTCAGCTTTTGCCAGCACGTCGCGGAATGCGTTCTTGCCCGAAGCAACTGCTGCGAGTGTGTCTGCGCCTGCACCCAGATATTCGTAATCGTAACGCAGTTCGGCCTGTTCGCCGATCAGAGCGATCGGGAAATGGCCCATGCGCTGACGCTTGCGAATACGAGCGTTCAGAACAGCTGCTTC
Source organism: Brucella sp. NBRC 12953 (assembly GCF_040369775.1). Lineage (NCBI taxonomy): Bacteria > Pseudomonadati > Pseudomonadota > Alphaproteobacteria > Hyphomicrobiales > Brucellaceae > Brucella > Brucella sp. NBRC 12953. The sequence goes on along the minus strand of NZ_BAABSV010000001.1, from coordinate 373,079 downwards.
AACGCGTGGGTTGGAGCCGATGATCAGAAGAGCGTCAGCATTTTCAATGCCTTCGATCGTTGTGTTAAAAAGATAGCTTGAACGACCCAAAGCTGGATCAAGTGCTACGCCATCCTGACGGCTATCGATATTCTTCGAGCCGAGCGATGCAATGAGGCTTTTCAGAGCATAGAGTTCTTCAACCGAAGCCAGATCGCCAGCGACTGCACCGATCTTGTCAGCGGAAGTAGCGGAAACCTTGGCAGCGATTGCTGCGAAAGCTTCTGGCCACGATGCTGCAACCAGACGACCATCCTTGCGAACATATGGGCGATCAAGGCGCTGGGTGCGCAGACCATCCCAGATGAAGCGGGTCTTGTCGGAAATCCACTCTTCGTTCACCGCTTCATTGACGCGCGGCATGATGCGCATCACTTCACGGCCACGGGTATCAACGCGGATGTTCGAACCGACAGCATCCATCACGTCGATGGTTTCAGTCTTGTTCAGTTCCCACGGACGAGCCTGGAATTCATATGGACGCGAAGTCAGAGCACCAACCGGGCAAAGGTCGATAACATTGCCCTGCAGTTCCGAGGTCATTGCGCGTTCAAGATAGGTGGTGATTTCAGCATCTTCACCGCGACCGATAAGGCCGAGCTCGGAAATGCCAGCCACTTCAGTCGTGAAACGAACGCAGCGCGTGCAATGAATGCAACGCGTCATCACCGTCTTGACGAGTGGACCAATATACTTGTTCTCAACAGCACGCTTGTTTTCGCGATAGCGCGAGCCATCGGTACCAAATGCCATTGCCTGATCCTGCAGATCGCACTCACCTGCCTGATCGCAGATCGGGCAATCGAGCGGATGGTTGATGAGCAGGAATTCCATCACGCCTTCGCGGGCCTTCTTGACCATAGGCGTGTTGGTGAAAATTTCAGGTGCTTCGCCGTTCGGGCCAGGACGCAGATCGCGAACGCCCATAGCGCAGGATGCTGCCGGCTTTGGCGGCCCACCCTTCACTTCAACTAGGCACATGCGGCAGTTTCCAGCGATGGAAAGCCGTTCGTGGAAACAAAAACGCGGGACTTCAGCCCCCGCGGCTTCGGCAGCCTGAAGGAGCGTATAGTGATCGGGTACTTCGATCTCTGTGCCGTCAACCTTAATATTTGCCATCGCTTATCCAAACCTGCGGCTCTTGCCGCATCTTCCAGATGTCAAACTCTAAAGTCCGCCCTTCCCGGGCGGACATACAACGTATTCTTCCGCTTACTCAGCCGCTTCGAGGCGGATGTTGCGGCTCTGAACAGCGTTGCGTGTATAATCGTCAATGCGCTTTTCAATTTCCGGACGGAAATTGCGGATCAAGCCCTGAATAGGCCATGCAGCAGCATCACCAAGCGCGCAGATCGTGTGACCTTCAATCTGCTTGGTTACGTCGAGAAGCATGTCGATTTCGCGCTTCTGCGCGTTACCCTTGACCATGCGTTCCATGACGCGCCACATCCAGCCCGTGCCTTCACGGCAAGGCGTGCACTGGCCGCAGCTTTCATGCTTGAAGAAAGCTGAAAGACGGGCAATTGCCTTAATCACGTCAGTGGACTTGTCCATGACGATCACGCCGCCCGTACCGAACGAAGATTTCTTTTCGCGCATACCGTCAAAGTCCATGATGGCATCCATCATGTCTTCGCCCTTGATAATCGGGCAGGAAGCACCGCCAGGAATAACACCGAGCAGATTGTCCCAGCCACCACGGATACCGCCAGCGTGCTTTTCGATCAGCTCGCGGAAAGTAATGCCGAGGCTTTCTTCAACGGTGCAAGGCGTGTTCACATGACCAGAAATCTGGAACAGCTTGGTGCCGACGTTGTTCGGACGACCAATAGACGAGAACCATGCACCGCCGCGACGCAAGATTGTCGGAGCAACAGCAATCGATTCAACGTTGTTAACAGTCGTTGGGCAGCCATAAAGGCCCATGTTCGCAGGGAACGGAGGCTTCAGACGTGGCTGGCCCTTCTTGCCTTCAAGGCTTTCGAGAAGAGCTGTTTCTTCACCGCAGATATAAGCGCCAGCGCCGTGATGGAGGAAAATATCCATATCCCAGCCGCACTTATTGTTCTTGCCCAGAAGGCCAGCGTCATAGCACTCATCAATTGCTGCCTGCAGCGCTTCACGCTCACGCATGAATTCGCCGCGCAGATAGATGTAAGCGGTATGGGCGCTCATGGCACAACCGGCGATCACGCAGCCTTCGATCAGCGTATGCGGATCGTGGCGCAGAATTTCGCGGTCCTTACAAGTGCCCGGCTCTGATTCATCGGCATTCACGACGAGGTAATGCGGACGATCCGTCACTTCCTTCGGCATGAACGACCATTTGAGGCCAGTCGGGAAGCCTGCGCCACCACGTCCACGAAGGTTCGAAGCCTTCATTTCGTTGATGATCCAGTCGCGGCCCTTTTCGATGAAGCCCTTGGTGTTATCCCAATGGCCACGCGACATGGCGCCTTTCAGCGACTGGTCTTTAAAGCCATAGATATTGGTGAAGATGCGATCTTTATCAGCCAGCATGTCTCACCTGCTTCCGTCTTTGGTTGCGGCTTCAGCTTCCGCCTTTGCCTTTGCTTCGGCTTCCGCCTTGGCTTTGGCAACTGCGGCATCCGATGCCTTACGGGTTTCCAGACCAACTTTTCTGTAGTCCAGATCTTCGGTCAGAGCCGTCAGTCCGCCCATAGGCTCAGACGTGATGCGGCCATCCTGTGGACCTGGCTTAACAGTGTCGCCCTTGCCTGCTTCGAACGTATCGATGATTTCAGCCAGACGTTCTGGCGTCAGGTCTTCATAGGCGTCCTTGAAGATCATGACCATCGGTGCATTGACGCAAGCGCCCTGGCATTCAACTTCTTCCCACGACAGTGTGCCTTCGGCATTAAGCTCGAAAGGATCGTGGTGGATTTTATGACGGCAAACATCCATCAGGGCTTCCGAACCACGCAACATGCATGGCGTGGTGCCGCAAACCTGAATGTGCGCGCGCGTGCCAACTGGCTTGAGCTGGAACTGCGTATAGAAAGTCGCAACTTCGAGAACGCGGATCAGCGGCATATCGAGCATGTCAGCTACATGTTCGATAGCGGCTTTCGTGACCCAGCCATCCTGTTCCTGCGCACGCATGAGCAGCGGAATAACAGCCGACTGCTGACGGCCTTCCGGATATTTTGCGATCGTCTTGTGCGCCCACGCCTGGTTTTCCGCGTTGAAAGCGAAACCAGCCGGCTGGACGGCATCATCTGCGAGACGGCGAACGGACATCAGCGGTCAACCTCACCAAACACGATATCGAGCGAGCCAAGAATTGCCGACACGTCAGCCAACATGTGGCCGCGGCACAGGAAATCCATAGCCTGAAGATGGGCAAAGCCCGGTGCGCGCAGCTTGCAGCGGTAAGGCTTGTTGGAGCCATCCGATACGAGGAAGACGCCAAATTCACCCTTTGGTGCTTCAACTGCTGCGTAAACTTCACCGGCAGGCACATGGTAGCCTTCCGTGTAAAGTTTGAAGTGATGGATGAGCGCTTCCATCGAGCGCTTCATCTCGCCGCGCTTCGGCGGCACGATCTTGTTGTCGGTGTTCGAAACAGGACCGACGCGTTCCTTGCCGAGCAGAAGATCTACGCACTGGCGCATGATACGAGCCGACTGGCGCATTTCTTCCATACGGATCAGGTAACGGTCATAGCAGTCACCGTTCTTGCCGATAGGAATATCGAATTCCATTTCGTTGTAGCATTCATAAGGCTGCGACTTGCGCAGATCCCATGCTGCACCCGAACCGCGAACCATGACGCCCGAGAAGCCCCATGCCCATGCATCTTCGAGCGAAACAACGCCAATATCGACGTTACGCTGCTTGAAAATACGGTTTGGCGTAATCAGATCATCGAGGTTCGTAAGCGTCGTCGACAAAAATGGATCAATCCACTTGCCGATATCCTCGATAAGCTGATCAGGCAGATCCTGATGAACGCCACCTGGGCGGAAGTAAGCTGCGTGCATACGGGCGCCACAAGCGCGCTCGTAGAACACCATCAGCTTTTCGCGTTCTTCGAAGCCCCAGAGCGGCGGCGTCAGCGCGCCAACGTCCATAGCCTGCGTGGTTACGTTAAGAATATGGTTCAGGATACGGCCGATTTCCGAAAAGAGAACGCGGATCAGCTGGCCACGCTTCGGCACTGTGATACCGAGCAGACGCTCAACAGCCAAAGCATAAGCGTGTTCCTGGTTCATCGGCGCCACGTAGTCGAGGCGGTCGAGATAAGGAAGTGCCTGAAGATAGGTCTTCGTTTCCATCAGCTTTTCAGTGCCGCGATGCAGCAGACCGATATGCGGATCGACGCGTTCCACGACTTCGCCGTCGAGTTCAAGAACAAGACGCAACACGCCGTGCGCAGCAGGATGCTGCGGACCGAAGTTGATATTAAAGTTGCGGACCTGAGTCTCAGCCATGTTCAGCTTCCTGTCGCTCAGTTCGTCTTGGCTTTCTCATCGCCCGGCAGGACGTAATCCGTCCCTTCCCATGGCGAGAGAAAATCAAAATTGCGGAATTCCTGTCGCAGCATGACAGGCTCATAAACGACGCGCTTTGCTTCATCGCTATAGCGAACTTCAACAAAACCAGTCGTTGGGAAGTCCTTGCGCAGCGGATGACCTTCAAAACCGTAATCGGTCAGAATGCGACGCAGATCCGGGTGGCCAGAGAACAGAACGCCATACATGTCGTATGTTTCGCGTTCAAACCACTCAGCACCGACGTAAACGCCGACAGCTGAAGGGACCAGCGTATCTTCATCGGCTTTAACCTTCACACGAATGCGGAGGTTCTGGCGTGGAGACATGAGCTGATAGACAACATCGAAGCGCTGAACGCGCTGCGGATAGTCTACACCGGAAATATCCGTCAGGTTCACGAACTGGCACTGCACGTCATCGCGCAGAAACGTCAGAACGCTGATCAGGCTCGTAACCGGAACATTAAGAGTAAGCTCGCCATAGGCCAGCTTCGCCTCTTCGATCGCATCGCCGAGACGTTCTTTGATATAGCCGGAAAGTTCACCAAGAGCTTCTTCGCTCATATCTCTAACTTCCTCTTTTAGATTTCGACCCATCCTTGGGAAAACGGATCGAACTCTAACAAACCCTCTTGCACCAACGGGACTGCGAAAGCCCTGTTAACGCTCGATCGTACCTGTACGACGTATTTTCTTCTGCAGCATCAGAATGCCGTAGAGCAGAGCTTCCGCCGTTGGCGGGCAGCCTGGAACATAAATATCGACTGGAACAACACGGTCGCATCCACGCACTACAGAATAAGAGTAGTGGTAATAGCCGCCGCCGTTGGCGCATGAACCCATCGAAATGACGTAACGTGGCTCAGGCATCTGGTCGTAGACCTTGCGGAGAGCCGGAGCCATCTTGTTGGTCAGCGTACCTGCAACGATCATAACATCGGACTGACGTGGAGATGCGCGCGGCGCGATACCGAAACGCTCGGCGTCATAGCGCGGCATGGAAATGTGCATCATTTCCACAGCACAACATGCGAGACCGAAGGTCATCCACATCAGCGAGCCAGTACGTGCCCAGGTGATCAGCGCGTCAGCAGATGTGACGATGAAGCCCTTGTCAGACAGTTCGCTGTTCAGATCGTTGAAAAACGCATCGTCGGAGCCAACAGGCTTGCCCGTGCGAGGGTCAAGAATACCCTTTGGCTGCGGAGCAATGAGCGTCGAACCCGACGACTGATTTGTGCCGGTCAATCCCATTCCAGCGCTCCCTTCTTCCATTCATAGATGAAGCCGATGGTCAGAACACCAAGGAACAACATCATCGACAGGAAACCAAACCAGCCGATTGCACCGAAGGACACTGCCCACGGGAACAGGAAGGCGACTTCGAGATCGAAGATGATAAAGAGAATCGACACCAGATAGAAACGGATGTCGAATTTCATACGGGCGTCATCAAAGGCATTGAAGCCGCACTCGTAAGCTGAAAGCTTTTCCGGGTCGGGCTGTCTGTACGCGACTAGAAACGGCGCAACCAGAAGGGCTACACCGATTACCATTGCGATGCCGAGAAAGATGACAATCGGCAAATAGGAACTTAAAAGCTCGTTCATGATCCTTATCCGGCTTGAATACGAGGCTGCGCCGCCTGTCATAAGCTTTTTGAAGCTTACCACCATGCGACACATTGCATCTATTGCGACCTCGTCGCCTCAAGCAGCTTCAAAAGGCATGCCGTGCGAACTTAGTTCATTTCGCGGGGACGGTTAGCGCAGCATGCGCGCAAGCGCAAGCCCTCCAACGCGATCAGGCGGGTATAGTCCGGTCAAGATGCTTAATAAGAGGCAACATCAAGCCCATATATGCCACCCTATTTTCGTATAGCACGAAAACATCATAATTTCGTGAGTATTTAGAGACAAACCGTCTTTCGCCATTTTGAGGCGAATAGAATCAATCGATTTAGATGCGAGCGACAAAACTTGCGGCGGATTTTCAATCAAGTTCGCACCTGTCATTCACCGCAAGTGCCTCCGATTCATTTCTATTGCTCACATTCATTGCGAAGCGCAAACCGGGATGCGATTCACTCGCTTGCTTTCGAATGCGGAATAAATTGAGGCGCAGCTTCGCTTCAGAAAAGTCGCTAAGCACTCTTTATATATATATAGAGAGTGAAAATCACACTTATATATAAAGTGCAAAACAGCCCCCTCCTCACTTCTGCCGACCTGTCGCTACCGGCGGAAAATTCTCATCGTCATGACCACGATTCTTGAAATGAATTAGCGCCAGCGATTCAATGAGTGGTTTCGCGTGCCTTCAGCAATCAGCCACTATTTTTTAGAATTGCCCCTCAGGATCGTAGCGCTTTCGCATTGGCATAAGAATCAAATGCTGACGAAACTGCAGGTACGAACACCCCATCGCTTCGGCATCAGAGTCTGAGCTTAATAAAAGGAGAGAGATTTGAGCACATATCTGCTCACAAGTGGCGACTTTCTGGTCATTCTGGCCGGGATTTTGTCTGTCGCCTATCTCTCCTGGAAGCGTAAAGCGAAATAGCCCCACCCTGACAATATGAATGATGACGCCAGTTCGCTTGCGCGGCTAAGCATGCGGCGAGATAAAGCTCTCGATCAGGCATGACTGAGGCATAAGATTTGAATGTTTCATCATGGGAATAAAAACGCGAGAAGCGCCATTTTCTTCAAGATTTTAGGATCGAATTCTTGAAAGAAAATGGCGCGAGTGACGGGGCTCGAACCCGCGACCTCCGGCGTGACAGGCCGGCACTCTAACCAACTGAGCTACACCCGCGCATTTCATTTTCAGCCGTTTGGCTGGACAGTCACCGGCGTTTCCGTTCGGTGTGAGCGGTCGTTTAAGGGGTTCTCTCACGAGTGTCAAGCGAGTGGTCTGAAGAAAAAAGAAGAAATTCGATTTTATTTTAAAAGCCCCCATTTTGCGGGCTTTCTTATAGGGGAGCTTTTATCCACATCTCTGCATGTATCGCCCGAACGCATTCAAATTAAATGGAAAATAGAATCGCGTTGCATGATCAAGTGCATGAATCAGGCTCTCACACGTAGTTCTTATAAGAGCGCCGATTTGAGTTATCCCCAGCGGGCCTATCGATTTTAGCCGGAGAACTAAAAAAATGCATTTTTCTAATTTTTCCGCTTGCACTCTCCAAACGAACAGCCTAAACGGCTCTCACAGCGGCTGACAAGTCAGTCGGGCGATTAGCTCAGTTGGTAGAGCGCTTCGTTTACACCGAAGATGTCGGGAGTTCGAGTCTCTCATCGCCCACCATATTTTCCAATCACTTAGATCGAAAATATGAAGTTTACTTTAGGTTCAATAAACCTCGCCTGGCCCTGTAAACCAACAATCCTCTAAAAAGTTTTTCTCTCAAAATTCGTCGAGTGTGCGAAGCGACCTTAGCCGGTAGTTTGCGTGCTATTCTTCGTTGAGAACGTGCATATGCGCGGACAATCCAAGCAAACATGCTCGTAGCATCAACGTCGGTAGATGAGCTGGTCGATCTTCGCCCTTGAAGTACTGTGCGCGTATTCAATCGAATTTTACGCAACAAAAAAGGCCGGGGCAAAAATGCACCGACCTTCCTGATCATCAATGTCTACCAGTGCCAGTACATCCGTGGTCAAAAGCTTTAATTGATGAAGGCTATTGCGAGCGACAGACGCGTTCCAGCGCTCATCAGCAATGCCTATAAACAGAGGTATAAGAGAGCATTGTGTTCAAAGAAAGTCCGCTTGCTGAAAAATCACATTCTTTGATCCCGCTTCAATAAAGCGCCGGCTCCGAGGCACGCCATAATCAGCACCCCACCGATTCCATAAGCCAGAACATCGAGCCAATCCGGCGTTGCTCCCAGAATGATCCGCAGCGCTCTGTTGCTGATTTCAATACCGAATACTTTGGACAGATATTGCCCGGCCTCAACCGCCACGCCTACAAAAAATGCCGCCAGAGCCAACAAAACTCGGTTTCCGTCAAGCACCGTACGGAATGCAAAGTAGACGAAGATTACAGCAATAACATCGCCTAAGAAGCTTCTTATCCAGCCAAGACCAGCGCCTGCGGTCGCCAACAGCAAAAGACCAAAGAAGATCATGATCGTGATGACCAGCGCCGATTTCGAAAATTTGAACTGCACCAAAGCTTCCTAACAGCGGGACGACGGACGTGTATTTCAGCCTGAAACGATAGAATCGAAATCCACCATTCCGGCAAAGCGTGCAGCGCGGACTTTGCCGAACTTGCTTTCATCAACAACCAGATGTTTCTGGAGCGCGCGCTGCATCGCCATCTGCTTTACCGGCACTTCATGAAAATGGGAGCAGGTTACTCCGTGTTGCTCATCAACACCGCCTGCCGATAAGAAAGCCTTGTTGATATTGACGCGCTTGAGAACTTCGATGCCTTCATCACTTGAGAAAGACGCGGCTTCCGGGTGGTAAACCCCACCGAGCACGATGAGCCGGACATCATCCCGGCGCGATAGAATCTCGGCGATATTCAGCGAATAACAGACCACGGTGATATGCTGGTTTTGCGGTATTTGCTGCGCGAGATATGGCGTTGTCGTGCCACAATCGATAAAAACGGTGTCATGCGCTTCTATAAGTGCTGCAGCTGCCGCGCAGGCTTGCGCTTTTGCATTGGCATGGCAATCTTTTTCAAGATCAAAGACGTAATCGCTACCGTTACCGTTATCCTGCACAGGAATAATGTAACCACCCAAACAATTGAGCGGCCCGGAATCGGTCCCGATATCGCGGCGAATTGTCATTTCCGAAACGCCCAGCCGCGTGGCCGCATCGCGAAGACGCAGCACTCCCGCTTCCTCAACAAGAGCCGCAAGTTCGGCAATCCGTTCGTCTTTACGACTGATCCTGCTCACTGATTCCCCATTTCGGTTGCGGTTCACCCCCGTTTAGCTTGCCACATCAATTGGTGCAATTGCGATGGTGCATACTTGACAGGTCAAACCGAAATATGAAACGATCCAAACATAATGATCGGATTGTAACATTATAATTCGCATTATCGGGAGGATCTGACAACAGGAATTTGCAGCAGGCCACAACGCTTCAGGCAGCCTGCGCCGAGAAAGAGGAATTTGCGACTTATCCAGCGTTGATGGTCGCAATGGAGGAGACACTGATGTCAGCAGCAGTCTGCAAAGCATCAGCGTAAAAATCAGTAGTCACCATTCTCGCCTGCGCGGAAGCGCTTTTGGCGGGGGCTATTCGTTTCCAGGGAGGAAATACCGGTGAAGAAGTTTATCGCGTCCATGGCTATTGCCGCGTCTGTTACGATGTCTGTTGCCGTGCCACATGCTTTTGCGGAAGGCGTCGTCGATACATCCAAGATCAACAAAGACCTCATCACGACGGCAAACGACAAGAAATACACGATCGCGACAGTTGTGAAGGTTGACGGCATTGCCTGGTTCGACCGTATGCGTGACGGCGTTGAGCAGTTCAAGGCCGATACCGGCAATGACGTCTGGATGGTTGGTCCAAGTCAGGCAGATGCGGCTGCTCAGGTTCAGATCGTAGAAAACCTGATCGCTCAGGGCGTTGACGCTATTGCCATCGTACCGTTCTCGGTTGAGGCTGTGGAACCAGTCTTGAAGAAGGCTCGTGAACGCGGCATCGTCGTTATCAGCCATGAAGCTTCCAACATTCAGAATGTCGACTATGACATCGAAGCTTTCGACAATAAGGCCTACGGCGCCAACCTTATGAAGGAACTCGGCAAGTCGATGGGCGGCAAGGGCAAATATGTTGCCACCGTTGGCAGCCTGACCTCGAAGTCACAGATGGAATGGGTTGATGGTGCCGTTGAGTATCAGAAGGCCAACTTCCCGGAAATGTCGCAGGCGACTGAACGTCTCGAAACCTATGATGATGCAAATACCGACTACAACAAGCTCAAGGAAGCGATGACCGCCTATCCGGACATCACCGGTATTCTGGGCGCGCCAATGCCGACTTCTGCTGGTGCTGGACGGCTGATTGCTGAAGGTGGCCTCAAGGGCAAGGTGTTCTTCGCTGGCACCGGTCTTGTGTCGGTTGCCGGTGAATACATCAAGAATGACGATGTTCAGTATATTCAGTTCTGGGACCCGGCAGTCGCGGGCTATGCCATGAACATGCTGGCCGTTGCAGCCCTTGAAAAGAAGAATGAGCAAATCAAGGCTGGCCTTAATCTCGGTCTGCCTGGCTATGAAAGCCTGATCGCTCCCGACGCTTCCAAGCCAAACCTGCTCTACGGCGCAGGCTGGGTCGGCGTGACCAAGGAAAACATGGATCAGTACGACTTCTAATCGTTGCTGAACAGGAGAAAGAGGCCCCCGCCTCTTTCTCCCCATTCCATCTGCATTTGCAGCCTTGCACGAGGCCTCTATGACTGAAAATCTGATCGAATTGCGCCATATCGGGAAGCGCTTTGGCGGCGTGAAAGCGCTGGACGACGTGTCCTTTGCCATCAAGCCCGGCGAAATTCACTGCCTAGCTGGCGAAAACGGCTCTGGCAAATCCACTGTAATCAAGATCATGTCCGGTGTTTACACACCCGAAGACGGTGAAATTCTGATCGACGGTAAGACAGTCGGCAAGCTCGATCCTGTCAAATCCGTGCATCATGGCATTCAGGTGATTTATCAGGATTTCTCGCTGTTCGGGAACCTGACGGTCGCGGAGAATCTCGCGATCAATACATTTCTCATGGAAGGTCGAAAAGCTGTCGATTGGAAGCGCGTGCGCGAACTTGCGCAGCAGGCGCTTGATCGTCTCGGTGTTCAGATGGATCTGGATGCCGATGTGGATAGCCTGCCAACATCCGGCAAGCAGATCGTAGCAATAGCGCGCGCCGTTATGGCTGATGCGCGGCTTCTGATCATGGATGAACCAACCACTGCGCTTACCCGGCATGAAGTCGACGCGCTGTTCAAGATCGTGCGCGATATTCAGGCACAGGGCATCGCTGTGCTGTTCGTCAGCCACAAGATGCGTGAAATGCTGGAAATCAGCGAGCGGCTGACTGTTTTCCGCAACGGCAAGAAAGTCGCGGAAGGCCCGATTAACGAGTTTGACGAACCGGCGATCACCCGCGCCATGACGGGCCAGGAACTGACAGCACATAGCTACCAATGGGCTGCCCGTGAAGGCACCACCAGTGTCCCGAGCCTTGAGGTCGACAATCTCTCAGTTCCCGGTTCGGTGGAAAAAGCCAGCCTCACGCTTCATGCAGGCGAGATTGTTGGCATTTCCGGCCTGATCGGTTCTGGCCGTACCGAGCTTGCCTTGGCTCTCTTTGGAATGAAGCCTGGCTTTACCGGTAATGTGCGGATCGACGGCAAGCCCGTTCACCCCAAAACCGTGCAGGAAGGTATTGCCTGCGGCGTAGCTTATGTGCCGGAAGATCGCCTTACGGAAGGGCTGTTCCTCACCCAGTCGATTGAGCGCAATATCATTGTGACTTCGATTGAAAAATTCGTGCGCGGCTTGTTCATCAACCGCAAAAAGGCCGATGCGACGACCCGCGATATGTTCTCGGCAATGAATATTGTTGCGCCCGGCCCGCATACGCCGGTCAATCATCTCTCCGGCGGCAACGCACAGCGCGTTGTATTGGCGCGTTGGCTTTTAACCGGCGCCAAAATCCTGATCCTGAACGGGCCAACGGTTGGCGTGGATGTGGGTTCAAAGGCTCAGATTCACAACATCATCCGCAAACTCGCACAAGATGAAGGTCTGGCCGTTCTGATGATTTCCGATGATGTGCCGGAGCTGGTTCAGAACTGTAATCGTGTGCTGGTGATGCATCGTGGACGTTTCGTCGATGAACTCTCCGGTGAAAACATGACTGAAGACGCCGTCAATGACCGGCTCAAGACGTTGAATTGAGGAACCGGCACATGAAATTCATTCGCAGTACCGAATTCATCATTGCCTGTGTGCTTCTCGCCGCAATGATTATCATTGGTCTTATCAACCCCGCCTTCTGGTCACTGGATAATATTTTCGGGCTTCTACGTTCCAATGTCGTGATCGGCATCATGGCGCTTGGCGTTCTGCTGGTGATGATTTCCGGCGGCATCGACGTATCGTTTACGGCCTTTGCTATTGCGGCAATGTATCTGACCGTCCGCGCTATGGTTTACCTTGGCTATGATGGTGTGTTCATTCCGTTTGTCGCGGCAACGCTTATCGGCTTGCTGCTCGGTGCCTTTAACGGCTTCATCATCCACCGTTTCAAGATGATCCCGCTGATCGTGACGCTCGGCACCGGCTCCATTGTGCGCGGCCTTGTTCTGGGTCTTGTCGGGACCAGCATCGTCAATATCAACAAGATGCCGAAAGAGCTGATCGAGTTTGGCAAGACGGACGTAATTTCGCTCACCTCGGCCTCCGGCACAGCCTTTGGCCTGACGGCGATGTTCCTCGTCTATCTCACGCTTGCATTGCTGATCCACTTGATCCTCAGCCATACGATGATCGGACGCAGTGTTTATGCCTATGGCGGCTCGCCGGAAGCCGCAAAGCGCGTCGGCTTCAACACGCGCCGCACGATCTTCTTCGTTTATTGCGTGGCGGGTGCCTTGGCAGGTTTTGCGGGACTGCTGCATTCATCCATGATCTGGCTTGCCAATCCGCGTGATTTTGTAGGCCTCGAACTCGATGTGATCGCAGCCGTGGTTCTCGGTGGCGCGTCGATTTTCGGTGGCCGCGGAACAGTGCTTGGCACACTCATGGGCGTCTTCATGCTCGTGATGGTCAAAAACTCGCTCATCATCATGAAGGTCGATACCACATGGCAGCGTGTCGTTGTGGGCCTCATTATCATCGCAGCAACCGCCATCACGGCGTGGCGCGATCGCAAAAGCATCGCCTGAAGGGAGAAAGCGACATGAAACAGTCTTTCGACATGCGCCGCATCCTTGGCGGAGACAACAATATCATCCAGCTCGTTGTGATCACCGTTCTTGTGTTTGCGCTGATGACCTGGATGAACCCGGACAAATTCCTGCGTTACTACAATTTTGAATCAATCAGCTACATCATGCCGGAGCTGGGCATCCTTTCCATCGCCATGATGATTGCGATGTTGACGGGCGGCATTGATCTTTCGGTGGTCGGCATTGCCAATCTGGCGGGTATCGTCGCTGGCGTCTATTTCCACTCGTCCATGGTGCAGGCAGCCCAGACTTCAGGCTCTGGAATGTTGTTCTACACGGTCATTGGCATCCTGCTTGCGATACTCATCGGGCTTCTATCAGGCCTTGTGAATGGATTGCTGATTGCCAAACTGCGCATTACGCCGATCCTCGCAACACTCGGCACAGGCCAGGTTCTGATGGGACTGGCGCTGGTGCTTACCGGCGGGCCTGCCATCGTTGGTTTTCCGGATGCTTGGAACTGGGTAGGCAATGGCAAAATCATGGGCATCGCCACGCCTTTCCTTCTATTCATCGTGGTCTGCATTCTCGTCGGAGTTTTGCTGACCCGCACCACGCTTGGTATCAATCTGATGCTGATCGGCACCAACCCGCGCGCAGCCGTGTTTGCCGGCATCCGCAAAGAACGCATGATCCTTTATTCCTACATGCTGACGGGCGTTCTTGCCTCTCTTGCGGGCATCATTTTGTCGGGACGTACCAATGCGGCCAAGTCCGATTATGGCGCGTCCTATCTGCTGCAGGCGGTTCTGATCGCCGTGCTTGGCGGCACCAATCCGGCTGGTGGCAAGGGGCGCGTGCTGGGCATCGCCATCGCGCTGATCGCTCTCATGCTTCTTTCCTCCGGCTTTCAGATGATGCGGTTTTCCAACCACCTGATCGACTTCATCTGGGGCGCGTTCCTCATCCTCGTCATCGCGATCAATGCTTCGCGCAATCAAGGCAGGTGATCCCAAATGCAGGATATTGAATTTCATCTTCGTCGTCAGGACTTTGTCGAACAACCGCATGTCATTGCCAGTGCAGACGGGCTGAGTGTTACGGCATTTCGCTATCCAAGCGGCATCGAAGCTCTGCTGATCGAAAACGAGCGCGGCAATATCATTGTGCTTCCATTCATGGGGCAGATGGTATGGGGCGCAGAGTTCGACGGCATTGACCTTACCATGGGCAACAGCTTCTCCATGCCGCGCCCGGCAACGACCATCGTCGAGACTTATGGATGCTTTGCTTTTCACAGCGGAATCTTGCGCAATGGTTGCCCTTCGCCGCAGGATAATCACCTTCTGCATGGTGAGATGGCCTGCGCAAAGATGGACAAGGCGGGGCTTTTATTCGGCGCCGATGAACATGGCAGCTTTGTCGAAGTCACTGGCGAATATGAATATGTCATGGGCTTTGGCGCGCATTATCTCGCTCGGCCAAGCGTTCGGCTTCATGCGAAGGAAACGCTCTTCGACATCACCATGGATGTTGAAAACCTGTCATCGGCTCCGATGGAGCTGATGTATATGTGCCACGTCAATTTCGCCTATGACGAAGACGCGCGCATTGTGCAGCCGGTCGCCTTTACACCAGATCAGGTGCAGGTTCGCACGGCCGTTCCGGGCCATGTGACACCCAATGACGATTACCTCTCCTTGATTGATGAACTGGCCGCAGATCCTTCCGTGATGGAAGTGCTCGATGAGCCGGAACGCTACGATCCCGAGCAGGTTTTCTATATTCGTGGCTTGCCAACCGATGCCGATGGCAAGACCCATCAGATGATGCAGTTAGCCGATGGCGACGGCTTTGCGATCTCCTATCCGGTTGAGGCTTTCCCGAAAACCGTGCGCTGGATTCTCGTCAACGGTGATGCGCAGGTTGCAGCCTTTGCCCTGCCATCCACTTGCGAGCCGGAAGGCTATCTCACCGAAAAAGCCAAGAACAATGTGCGGATACTGGCGTCGGGTGAGCGCGCCATCTTCCCCGTGCGCCTTGGCTATCTCGATCAGCCTGCCGCCGAACAGTTTGAAGCCAAGATCAGGGCACTCTGAAATTTCAAAGGAACTTCTCATGACCAGAAAGATCGGAGTGGTCGGCTCCAACATGGTGGATCTCATCACCTATGTGAACCGTATGCCTGGCCCCGGCGAGACGCTTGAAGCACCAACGTTCGAAATTGGCTGCGGCGGCAAAGGGGCAAATCAGGCTGTTGCAGCCGCACGCCTCGGTGCCGACGTGATGATGGTAACGCGCGTTGGCGATGACGTCTTTGCCGATAATACGATCCGCAATCTCAATAGCTTTGGCGTCGATACGCGACACGTTATCAAAGTACCGGGCAAGTCGAGCGGTGTAGCCCCTATCTTCGTCGAACCTTCAGGCGAAAACTCGATCCTGATCGTCAAAGGTGCAAATGCAGACCTCCTGCCCGCCGAAGTCGATAAGGCTGCCGATGATTTGAAGGAATGCGGCCTGATCCTCATGCAGATGGAAGTGCCG
The DNA here is from genome assembly GCF_040369775.1 of Brucella sp. NBRC 12953. Taxonomy (NCBI): domain Bacteria; kingdom Pseudomonadati; phylum Pseudomonadota; class Alphaproteobacteria; order Hyphomicrobiales; family Brucellaceae; genus Brucella; species Brucella sp. NBRC 12953. The sequence continues at coordinate 357,045 of NZ_BAABSV010000001.1, read as the reverse complement.
GTCGAGACCGTCTACCACACAATCGCTTTTGCCGCTGAAAATGGCATCGAAACCATTTTGAACCCCGCACCTGCGGCGGCTGATCTTGATCCGGAACGCATCCGGCAAGTGACCTTCCTCGTGCCCAACGAGAGCGAGCTTGCTCTTTTGTCTGGCCTTCCAACCAGCACGGATGATGAGATTGTCGTTGCCGCCCGCTCGCTGATTGCGCGTGGGATCCGCACGGTCATCGTGACACTGGGCGGACGCGGCGCACGCATGATTACCGCAACTGAGATCGTCAATATCCCGCCGGTCAAAGTCACACCGAAAGATACGACAGGCGCAGGCGATGCTTTTATCGGCTCGTTTGCACGCTTTTATGCAGAGACCGGCGATGTGGAAGCTGCACTTCGCAAAGCCTCCCTTTATGCCGCTCATTCCATCACCCGACCCGGCACGCAAAAGGCTTATGCCAGTGCCGATGAATTTGAAACGTTCTGCCGTGACCACGCGCCTTTGATCGAACGCGCCTAAGTGCTCTTGAACGTCAACAAACCTCACAGACGGACAATACAATGACCGAAACCCTTCCCCGCAATAATGGCACGCCGCTCAAGCCTGAATGGTTTGAAGATGTTGTCGTGAACCGCAGCGCCTCGGAACGTCGCGCTGCAACGCTGCCAGCGCGACGTTCGATCAAGAAAGAATATCAGGCAGCATGGCTTATCCGTGCAATCCAGTGCATCGACCTGACGACGCTCGCCGGTGATGATACTGCCGGACGTGTGCGCAGACTTTGTGCCAAAGCGCGCCGCCCCGTGCGCGATGACATTCTTGAAGCCCTCGGCCTGCTCGATGCAGGCATAACCACTGGCGCAGTCTGTGTTTATCCAACCATGGTGTCCCATGCAGTCAAAGCACTGGATGGCTCCGGCATTCCCGTAGCCTCTGTGGCAACAGGTTTTCCGGCAGGTCTGACACCTTTGCCATTGCGCCTTGCAGAAATCACCTATGCGGTTGAGCAGGGTGCGCACGAAATCGACATAGTCATTACCCGCGAGCATGTGCTGACACAAAATTGGTCGGCGCTTTATGACGAAATCGCCGCCATGCGCGAAGCCTGTGGCGAGGCGCATATGAAGGCCATTCTCGCAACCGGTGATCTCAACACGCTCACCAATGTTTATCGCGCTTCGATGGTTGCCATGCAGGCGGGTTCTGATTTCATCAAGACCTCAACCGGCAAGGAAGATGTCAACGCGACGCTGCCCGTCAGCCTTACCATGGTGCGGGCATTGCGGGATTACGGCGAGCTATCCGGGCAGATCGTCGGGTTCAAGCCTGCCGGTGGTCTCAAGACCGCCAAGGACGCACTCGCTTGGCTCACGCTCATGAAAGAAGAACTCGGCAATCGCTGGCTTGAACCCGATCTTTTCCGCATCGGCGCATCATCGATGCTCGGCGACATTGAACGACAATTAGAGCACTTCGTGACCGGACGCTATTCAAGCGCCAATCGTCACGCCGCTGCTTAAACTTGGCATTTCGCATTCTCCTACGCAAACGCTCACGCAGTTTTGCTGGAAATGCTCGTAAGGAACATAAAATGCGACCCATCAAGGACATTCTGAAGACCATGGAATATGGACCTTCCCCTGAAGCAAACGGCGATGTGAAGCAGTGGCTGGAACAGCATGGCCATTTTTTCGGTCATTATATCAACGGCGCTTTCGTCAAACCGGAAGGCCGCAAAACCATTGCCGTGGCCAATCCTGCCAATGGCGACAAGCTTGCCGAGATTACACTTGGAACGCAGGAAGACGTCGATCAGGCTGTGAAAGCTGCGCGTGGTGCATTTGGCAAATGGTCGAAGCTATCCGGCCATGAACGTGCGAAATATCTTTATGCAATTGCCCGCCATATCCAGAAGCGCGAACGCTTCCTCTCGGTTCTGGAAACCATGGATAATGGCAAACCGCTGCGCGAAACACGCGATATCGATATTCCGCTGGCAGTTCGTCATTTCTACCATCATGCCGGTTGGGCGGAGATGGTTGAAGATGAGTTCAAGGGCTTCTCGCCGGTTGGCGTTTGTGGTCAGGTGATCCCTTGGAACTTCCCATTGTTGATGCTGGCGTGGAAGATCGCACCGGCCTTGGCTGCGGGAAATACGGTGGTGCTGAAGCCTGCTGATCTCACACCACTGACCGCTATTGCCTTTGCAGAAATCTGCCACGAAGTTGGCCTGCCTGCCGGTGTGGTCAATATCGTACAGGGCGATGGCACAACGGGTGCGAGCCTCTGCGGTCATGACGGCGTCGACAAGGTTGCTTTCACCGGCTCGACACAAGTGGGCCGCATCATCCGCGAGCAAATTGCAGGTTCTGGCAAGAAGCTCTCACTGGAGCTTGGTGGCAAATCGCCCTTCATCGTATTTGAAGATGCTGATCTCGATGCCGCTGTTGAAGGTGTTGTCGATGCCATCTGGTTTAACCAGGGCGAGGTCTGCTGCGCGGGTTCACGCCTTCTGGTGCAGGAAGGTATTGCCGATCGCTTCTATGCCAAGTTGAAAAAGCGTCTTGAAAGCCTGCGCGTCGGTGATCCGCTCGACAAATCCACCGATGTTGGCGCCATTGTCTCGCCTACTCAGGTGAAACGCATATCCGATCTGATCCAGAAAGGTATCGATGAAGGTGGACAACTCTGGCAGACGCCTCATCCGCTGCCTGCCAAGGGTAATTACATTGCGCCCGGTTTTTTCACTGAGGTCGATCAGGCGGCAACGGTCTGCCAGGTGGAAATCTTCGGACCAATCGCCGCCGCCACAACCTTCCGTACGCCAGATGAGGCTGTGGCACTCGCCAACAATACGAGTTACGGTCTTGCCGTATCCATCTGGTCGGAAAACATCAATGTTGCGCTCGACCTCGCAGCCCGCGTCAAAGCCGGTGTTGTCTGGATCAACTGCACCAATATGCTGGATGCAGGCGCAGGCTTTGGCGGTTATCGCGAAAGCGGATACGGCCGTGAAGGTGCACGCGAAGGCCTTTACGAGTATCTTGCAGCCGATTGGGAAAAGACGCTGACTTCTCCAAAGGCTGTCGAAAGCTTTGTACCGTCTGCGGCGCCGTCAGGTGAAGACAAGATCGTCATCAATGGCATTGACCGTACGATGAAGAACTATATTGGCGGCAAGCAGGCTCGTCCTGATGGTGGTTATAGCTATTCGGTTACAGGCAAAGGCGGCGCAGTTATAGGTCAGGCTGGCATTGGCAACCGCAAAGATATCCGCAATGCGGTTGAGGCGGCAGCCAAAGCATCAAACTGGGGCAGCGCGACCGCCCATAACCGGGCACAGGTGCTTTACTATCTGGGTGAAAACCTCGATGCACGCCGCGACAAATTTTTGGCTCGCCTCGTTGACAGCGCCGGCGTCAGCGAAAAGAAAGCTACTGAAGAAGTCGAAGCATCCCTGCGCCGCATTTTCTATTATGCGGCACAGGCCGACAAGTTCGACGGCGCGGTACATTCAACCAAGTCGCGCCATGTGACGCTCGCCATGAACGAGCCATGGGGTGTGATGGGTATCGTCTGCCCGGATGAAGCTCCGCTTTTGTCGCTGGTCTCGCTTGTGCTGCCTGCCATTGCGATGGGTAATCGCGCAGTTGTCGTGCCATCAAGCCGTCATCCGCTGATTGCTGGCGATTTCTATCAGGTGCTCGACACATCGGATGTGCCGGGTGGTGTAATCAACATTGTCACCGGCGAACGTGATGTCTTAGCCAAGACATTGGCTGAACATGATGAAGTGGCAGCCCTTTGGTACTTCGGTTCTAAGGAAGGCAGCGCGATGGTTGAAAAGGCTTCTGCCGGAAATCTCAAGGCCACTTGGGTCAATAATGGCCGCCTGCCTAACTGGAACAATACCAGCGAAGCACAAGGTCGCGATTACTTGCGCAGAGCTGTTCAGGTCAAAAACATTTGGGTGCCATACGGCGCTTAAAAAGATAGGCCCGGTCGATCGACCGGGCCTTTCAGTTTCAGACAATCAAGCGGTACTTTCAAAGCCGGATTACATATTCCTTGCGCGTAGTTTCAATAACGTCCCAGGTACCTTTGAAACCCGGTTGAATAACAAAACTATCGCCTGCTTTAAGCGTGCGTGCTTCACCACCCTCTTCCGTCAGAACCGAGTGGCCTGCCAAAATATGACAAAACTCCCATTCGTCATATTCTACGCGCCATTTTCCGGGTGAGCTCTCCCATACGCCTGCGAATAGCTTGCCGTCGGTACTTTCCTCGAAGTTCCACGTAAGAAACCGCGGATCGCCCAAAAGAACGCGCTCCGGCAAAGGAGCGCTTTCTTCTGGTTCCACACCATCGATATCAAAACTGAGGAATCGGCTCATCGCATCAAACCTTGGCGAGTGCCTGCTCGATATCAGCAATGATGTCATCAGCGTCTTCGATGCCAATGGACAGACGAACAACATGAGGGCCTGCGCCCGCAGCAACCTTCTGTTCGTCAGTCAGCTGACGATGCGTTGTTGATGCCGGGTGAATAACCAGCGAACGCGTGTCACCGATATTGGCCAGAAGCGAGAACAGCTCAAGGCTATCAACAAACTTGACGCCCGCTTCATAACCGCTCTTCAGACCGAAGGTGAAAACCGAGCCAGCGCCCTTCGGCGAATATTTCTGCTGCAGCGCATGATATTTGTCATGCGGCAGTCCCGCATAATTCACCCAGGACACTTTTTCGTGCCCATGCAGCCATGACGCAACCTTCAATGCGTTATCCGCGTGGCGCTGCATACGCAGTGGCAATGTTTCAACGCCTGTCAGTATCTGGAACGCATTGAACGGTGAAATGGCTGGGCCAAAATCGCGCAGACCGAGCACGCGCGCCGCAATGGCAAACGAGATATTGCCAAAGGTCTTATGCAATTCGAGCCCGGCATAGTCTGGGCGGGGTTCAGTCAGAAGCGGATAATTGCCGGACTTGGCCCAATCAAATGTGCCTGCGTCAACCAGAATGCCCCCCATCGAATTGCCATGACCGCCGATGAACTTGGTCAGCGAATGCACGACGATATCCGCGCCATGCTCAATCGGGCGCACCAGATAAGGCGATGCCAGCGTGTTATCTACGATCAGTGGCAGGCCATGCTTATGCGCGATTTCGGCAATCGCTTCGATATCGACGACGATCCCGCCCGGATTGGCAAAGCTTTCAATGAAGATTGCGCGTGTCTTGCTATCGATCTGCTTTGCGAAATCGGTCGGGTTGGTCGCATCAGCCCAACGAACCTGCCAGCCGAAAGATTTGAACGACTGACCGAACTGGTTGATCGAACCGCCGTAAAGCTGGCGCGCTGCGATGAAATTATCACCCGGCTGCAGCAGTGTATGAAAAACAAGCAGCTGTGCAGCATGACCGGAAGCCGTCGCAACAGCAGCCGTACCACCTTCAAGTGCCGCAATGCGCTCTTCCAGAACGGCTGTAGTTGGGTTTGTGATGCGCGTATAGATATTGCCAAAAGCCTGCAGGCCAAACAGAGATGCGGCATGATCTGCATCGTTAAACACGAAGGATGTGGTCTGATAGATCGGCGTGGCCCGCGCGCCCGTAGTTGGGTCAGGCTTCGCGCCTGCGTGAACTGCGAGTGTTTCGATCCCTGGTGAGCGCTTAGACATGAGTTCCTCCTGACAGCCTATGCCAAATAATGTGACCGGACGTTAGGCTTTGCGTGAGAGAAAGCAAAGGAGGAATTTGCTCCCAGCGATACAATTAAAGAAATTAATTCCGTGGTTTACGGTCAACCAATCAGACGCGGGTACTCGATAGCTGGACACCGATCCATCACAACCTTCAAACCAGCTTCTTCAGCCTTTTTTGCAGCCTCTTCATGCACCACATCAAGCTGTGTCCAAAGAACGGCCGGGCGATGTTTTAAGGCGAGAATTTCATCCACAATACCGGGAAGTGAATAGGACGCGCGAAACACGTCCACCATATCAATCGGCTCATTGATGTCGGCAAGCTCGGCTACGACTTGCTGCCCGTGGATGGTCTTTCCCACCTGCCCCGGATTAACGGGAATGACGTGATAGCCACGATCCAACAGAAACTTCATGACACCGTTGCTCGGCCGCTCCGGTTTTGGCGAAGCACCAAGCAAAGCAATCGTTCTGACGGACTGCAGAATATCGCGAATCTCGTTATCTGAAGACATCTGCATAACGTTCCTCCAATGCCATTGCGGCTTTTATTGTAAGCATACAGAAACACAGGCTTGCAAGACCGGCCACACTCCCCCTATTTCTTATTGCAAGGGAGAGAAGATGAACATCAGCACCGCACACCATATCGGCTTGAGTCCCGTCATGAGCATTGAAGATTTGCAAACCTTCATGGGGCGCGAATTTCCGCAGCTTGGTGAAAGCTTTAAGATCGTCTCGGTCAGTGAAGGTGCTGCGATCATGCATCTTCATGCTGACGAACAACATTTACGCCCGGGCGGCACTGTATCCGGCCCTTCTCTCTTTGCTCTGGCTGATGTGGCGGCTTATGCGGCCATTTTAGGTCATATCGGGCCTGTAGCGCTGGCGGTCACGACCAACCTCAACATCAATTTTCTCCGCAAAGCCGATCCGGGCATAGTCGAAGCCGTGGCACGGATTCTCAAACTCGGAAAGCGTTTGGCCGTTTTGGAAATAAGCCTGACAAGCGCCACAACAGGTGAGCTTATTGCACACGCAACCGCGACTTATTCCATTCCACCACGATAAAAAGATACGGTATTATAATACCAATATCATAACTTATTGTTTTTATTGAGTTTTTAAAAGATTGCTGTAAAAACAGCGCTTGACGGCCCGCCAGAGTTTGTGTATCGACCCGCCCAGCACGTATGGAAGTCCGCTTTTATACGTTCTTACGGTTGGCCGTCGTCACGATTGGTACGACCAAAACAAGCAACAAGAAAAGCCCGGATCGCAAGATCGGGGATTAAGTCAAGGAAGACTTCAATGGCAACTTTTTCTCAGAAGCCAGCCGAAGTGGTGAAGAAGTGGATTCTGATCGACGCAGAAGGTCTCGTCGTCGGTCGTCTCGCATCCCTCGTCGCCAATCGCCTGCGCGGTAAGCACAAAGCAACCTTCACCCCGCACGTTGACGATGGCGACAATGTCATCATCATCAATGCAGACAAGGTTGTTCTGACCGGCAAGAAGTACACCGACAAGGTTTACTACTGGCACACTGGCCATCCAGGTGGCATCAAGGAACGTACTGCTCGCCAGATTCTCGAAGGCCGTTTCCCGGAACGCGTTCTTGAAAAGGCTATCGAGCGCATGATCCCACGCGGTCCTCTTGGCCGTCGCCAGATGAAGAACCTGCGCGTTTACGCAGGTGCAGAACATCAGCATGAAGCTCAGCAGCCAGAAGTTCTGGACGTAGCAGCGCTGAACCGCAAGAACAAAGGGAATGCATAATCATGGCTGAGCAGCTCAACTCGCTCGAAGAACTCGGCAGCGTAGCCGCTGAACAGGCCGCTCCGGTTCACGTTCAGAAGATCGACGCTCAGGGCCGCGCTTATGCGACCGGCAAGCGTAAAGACGCGATTGCTCGCGTTTGGGTCAAGCCAGGTTCTGGCAAGATCACAGTCAACGGCAAAGAATTTGCTGCATACTTCGCACGTCCGGTTCTGCAGATGATCCTGCAGCAGCCAATCGTTGCTTCGAACCGCGCTGGTCAGTTCGACGTTGTCGCAACTGTTGTTGGCGGCGGTCTTTCCGGTCAGGCCGGTGCTGTTCGTCACGGCATCTCCAAGGCACTCACCTACTACGAACCAGGCCTTCGCACGGTTCTCAAGAAGGGTGGCTTCCTTACTCGCGATAGCCGCGTTGTTGAACGTAAGAAGTACGGTAAGGCCAAGGCTCGCCGTTCGTTCCAGTTCTCGAAGCGTTAATACGCTTCAGGCCAGTTCTCGAAGCATTCATATTTATCGCTTTGGAATTACAGAAAAGCGGGCCTTCGGGTCCGCTTTTTTGTTTTGATGGTTGGCTAAAGCCAATCGCATTAGCCTGCCCAAGCACGAATGGCTTTACGGTTGACGTCCAACTGTTTTGCGACAGGCAGTTTGTAGTAGTCGGGTGCCATTCCAGAAACCCAATCACCATAACTCGGATTGGGCAACATGAAGAACTTTGTACCAAAGGCTTCGCGGTTAGCTGCGACGAATGCGCGGCGCTGCTGATTGCTCTTATGATAAGTCGCAGTTCCGAAATCGTTGAGATTGTCGCCGATATAGATCACGACATCAAAACCTGCTGCCTTCACAGCATCAAAGCGCGCCTGTTTGTTGGGTTGACCATTATTCAGAAGCAGAGTTTTTGCCGACACACCGGGAAAGCCCAGCTTCTTGATGTTTTCTGCCGTATGTTCAAACGATCTTGCATCACGGTTTGTCACATAAATCATCGTGCCACCATGCGCGTTTACATAACGTGCAAACTCGACAGCACCGGCGAGTGGCCTTGCCTGTTCAGCAGCCATCCAGCGCGCCCAGGTCTTCTCTGTGTAAGGCAAATTATGTTGGATACGCCATCCCGCATAAGCTGAATTATCGATCATCGTCTCATCGAGATCAACGATCACGGCTTTCCTGTAACCCTTGCGAACCTTTGCCGTATCGAACGCTTTGCGCGCACTGTTAAAGGCCTGATAGGCAAGCGCCTCGTATTCGCCAGATTGTTGCATCCAGTTCACAGCACTCACATTTTGCTGCTCAAGCTGTAGGCGCGCGGCACGCTGGTCGGTCACACATCCGGATAAGACCGCAGAGCAAGCAAATATAATTGAAACCGGTAGAATCACTTTTTTCATAATGTCCCTCTTCAAAAGAAGGCATTAGCTACGAGCCGTTGAGTTCCAACAATCATGGTTGTGCGGGGGCAATATCTTGTCAGGAGCGCGTCTTCGCCGCAGTTGAAAGCAATCGGCTCTGCCGTCATGAAGAAGGAAGCCCGAGATTTTTCGCCAACGGATTATGCCTATGTCCACGACCACATCTGACCGCTTCGCTCATACACCCCAACCGCCCTACTTCGTTGTTTCGTTTTCGTCGCAACGCATGGGCGATGATGATGGCTATGGTGAAATGGCCGACCGCATGGCGGAGCTTGCTGCAAAGCAGCCCGGCTATATTGGCGTTGAGAGTGCGCGCGATGCAGAAGGTTTCGGCATCACCAATTCATTCTGGGTGGATGAAGACAGCATCCGCGCATGGAAGCGCGACGTTGATCATCTTGTGGCGCAAAAGCTTGGCCGTCAGCAATGGTATGAAGCGTATTGCGTTCGCATTGCGCGTGTAGAACGTGCTTACGGGTTTGAAGATAGATCGCGTCGCACTTAATCGTAATCATCATGATCGCTCCATCTTTTTTGATTTTAAGCATATCGTTATCGGAAAACCGGTTCCCACTTTTCCGCGACATGCTTTAAAACCGCATAAAGCAATCTCCCATTTTGCTTCGTGAAGCGCTATGAGAGTTGAGACACCATCCGGGAGCCGGCCATGCCCTCTAAGACGATTGACCATGCTTTCACCGCTCGCAGCCTGACAAGTGCTGCCACCGACCCCACCCATGCGGGTGTGCTGTCGTTTATGCGGCGTCTTTACAGTAAATCGCTGAAAGGTGCTGAAGCCGTGGTCTGGGGTATTCCGTTCGATGCGGCGGTCTCTAATCGTCCGGGCGCACGGTTTGGTCCGCAGGCCATTCGGCGTGCATCGGCCATTTTCGATAATGATCCGCAATATCCATTCGAGCGCGATCTGTTCGAAGACCTTGCTGTCATCGACTACGGTGATTGCCTGCTTGATTATGGCAATCATTATAAGACGCCAGCGACTATCGAGCGGGAAGCCGCAAAAGTCCTCAAATCAGATGCATTTTTGCTAACGCTTGGCGGCGATCATTTCGTGACGTGGCCCCTGCTTAAAGCCCACGCTGCAAAATATGGCCCACTGGCGCTCGTTCAGTTTGACGCACATCAGGATACGTGGTTCGACGATGGCAAACGCATCGATCACGGCTCTTTCGTCGCGCGTGCCGTTCGTGACGGGATTATCGATCCCAAACATTCGATCCAGGTCGGTATTCGCACACACGCGCCGGAAGATTGCGGCATCAAGATCATTTATGGTCACGAAGTCGAGGATATGTCGGCGCAGGCAATTGCTGACGAAATTCTCAAGCGCACCGCTGGCAAGAAGACCTATCTGACTTTCGACATTGATTGCCTCGACCCAGCCTTTGCGCCAGGAACAGGCACACCTGTTGCCGGTGGCCCTTCGTCTGCGAAAATGCTTTCCGTGCTTCGTAAGCTCACTTCGCTTGATTTTGTGGGTGCGGACGTTGTTGAGGTTGCACCGGCTTATGATCATGCTGATATAACGGCAATCGCAGGTGCCACAATCGCAATGTATTATCTTGGATTGCTGGCTGAACAAAAAGCACGACGACGATAGATAAAGCTCAGAAACTGATTCAAGCAGCTGAAAAATCGATTCCGAATACTGATGTAACTTTCTGAAATCTAAAGGCAAAGCGCATGAAACCGAAAATCTTCATCGACGGCGAACACGGCACAACTGGTCTGCAAATCCGCAGCCGCCTTGCCGAGCGCGACGATCTTGAAGTTATTTCCATCCCGGAAGCCGAGCGACGCAACAAGGATTTGCGCGCCGACTATCTGCGCGCTGCCGATATCGCGATCCTCTGCCTGCCGGACGATGCTTCCAAGGAAGCTGTCACGCTGCTGGAAGGTCACAACTCGACCCGCATCATCGATACCTCGACCGCACATCGGGTACATGCCGACTGGGCCTATGGTTTTGCAGAGCTTGCAAAAGGACAGCGTGAGCGGATCTCTGAGGCACGGCTCGTTGCCAATCCCGGCTGCTATCCGACGGGTGCAATCGCACTGGTGCGCCCATTGCGCGACGCTGGCCTGCTGGCTGCGGATTATCCGATCAGCGTCAACGCGGTTTCCGGCTATACGGGCGGCGGCAAGCAGATGATCGCGCAGATGGAAGACAAGAACCATCCAGAGCATCTCGCAGCCAATAACTTCCTTTATGGCTTGTCGCTGCACCACAAGCATGTGCCGGAACTTCAGTTGCATGGCCGTCTGGATCGTCGTCCGATTTTCAGCCCAAGCGTGGGCCGTTTCCCGCAGGGTATGATCGTTCAGGTTCCGCTGTTTGTTACCGAGCTTGGAGGCACTCCATCGCTCAAGGATATTCATGCCGCTCTGACTGCCCATTACGCCGGTCAGGATATTGTGGAAGTGGTTTCGCTTGATGAAAGCAGCAAGCTTGCGCGCGTCGATGCTGAGGAGCTTGCAGGCAAGGATGGCATGAAGCTGTTCGTGTTTGGCACGGAAGGTGACAATCAGGTCAATCTCGTGGCGCTGCTCGACAATCTCGGCAAGGGTGCTTCGGGTGCCGCTGTTCAGAACATGAACCTGATGCTTGGAGAAGCCTAATGACGGAAAGGCCGATATTCCCTGCCGAATGGAATATCGGCTCTTTTGAGCCACTGGCTGATACACATTCAAGCCTCGTCTGGAAAGTCGAACGCAACGACTATCCAGACGAGGTTTTTGTTATCAAGCAGCTGAAGCCTGCAGGAATGGAGGAATTGCGTGGCGCGCATTATCTTTCATGGCGTGACGGTCACGGCGCTGCAAAGCTTTACGATCTCAAGGGCACGTCGATGCTGCTCGAATATGCGGGCAGCTATCATCTTGATCAGCACCTGAAGAACGGTAAAGACGGCGAGTGCCTGACAGTTTTCGGTGAGGTTCTGGCTGCACTGCATCAGCCTTCTCCCGCTGCCGTTCCCACTGATCTGCAGCCTTTGGATAAGCATTTCGCAGGTCTGTTTGCAGTCGCCAATGAAAGCCCGGTCTATGCGGAAGCCGCATCCCTAGCCCAACGCCTTCTGTCATCGCCACATAGCGCCATTCCGCTGCATGGTGACATTCACCACGAGAACGTCATTTGGGGGCCGCGTGGCTGGCTGGTGATAGATCCCCATGGACTGATAGGTGATGCAGCATTCGATGCCGCCAATATCTTCTACAATCCGCTTGATCGCGATGATCTGTGCCTTGATCTTCAACGCGCAAGGCACATGGCCGAGCATTTCGCGCCAATTCTCAAACGCGATCCAGCCTATGTTCTGGATTATGCTTTTGCTTATGGCTGCCTTTCGGCGGCGTGGCACCGTGAAGACGGCAATGATGCCGATGAAGCGCGGGAGCTGAAAATAGCCTCCGCGCTACGAAGCCTGCGCCTGACGGCTTAGGCTCGGGCCCCCTTCATAATAGGCCCGAAGCCTATCCCTCGTAAGCGCCCTTCGTTGCGCGCCAATGTGCCACAGCAAAGGCCAGCACCATCAGCGCAACAAACTGGTGTGTGAGACCGAGATCAAGAGGAACGCTCATCAGAAGTGTTGCAATGCCGATGGCTGCCTGTACCAGTATCAGACCCAGCAGAACGATGGTCCGGCGCGCATGGGTGGTCGCAGCTGCGTTTTTCCAGACCTGCACGGCGTGAAGTACAGCCAGAACCAGCACCGTATAGGCAAACATCCGGTGAACGAACTGCACGGTCTTTGGATTTTCAAACAGGTTACGCCACCAAGGCGATTGTATGAACAGATCTGACGGAATGATCGCGCCGTCCATCAATGGCCAGGTGTTATAAGTCAGACCGGCATGAAGACCGGCAACCAGACCGCCAAGATAAATCTGTATCAGCACCGCAAATACCAGCCAGCCAGCGAAACGCTGGATAGACCGTTCCGCCGGGCGTTCGGTATATTTCACCAAACCGCGGGCGATGTAGAACACTGCCGTTATGATGACGCAGGCTGTGGTCAGATGGATCGCCAGGCGATACTGGCTGACGCTTGTGCGCTCGCTCAGGCCAGATGCAACCATCCACCAGCCGATTGCGCCCTGAAAACCGCCCAATGCAAGCAGTCCGAGCATACGATATTTCAGTGTCGTGTTAAGACGGCCCGTAAGCCAGAAGAACGCAAGCGGCACGGCTACCAGAAAGCCCACGAAGCGGGCCAGCATACGATGCGCCCATTCCCACCAGAAGATGAACTGAAACTCTTCGAGGGCCATGCCCTTGTTAATCTGCTGATATTGCGGAATCTGGCGGTACTTATCGAATTCTTCCAGCCATTCTGCATGATTGAGTGGCGGAATAACGCCATGGATCGGCTTCCACTCGGTAATCGACAGGCCCGAGCCTGTCATGCGGGTGGCGCCGCCGACCATGACAATGGCGATCAGAACGACAAAAACCGCATAGAGCCAATACCGGATCAACCGACGATTTGTATCATCGCGGGATCTTGTTGCGCCCTGCCCTTCATGTCGAACGGTAACTGCCGCCATGCCATCTCTTCCTTCAATATTTAGTCAGGGATACATGCCGCATAGGCGAAGCGGTTACAAGACAGGTTCACGCGACATGCCGACGCGTTTTCGCTTCCTTTGCGCGTGCTCACGAGCTAGTGAAGACAGGACAGAGGAGAAAGACATGCCCGTTCGGCTGAAAAAACTCATTGGCACGTTTCTGCTGGTAGCCCTTGTGATTATCTATGCAGTTTTTGCAACGATCATCGCCGTAGCCCAGCTCGCCAATTCACCGGCATGGGTACATCTGCTCTACTTCCTTCTCACAGGTCTTTTGTGGGTTTTGCCAGCCATGGGAATTATCTGGTGGATGGCACAACCTCCGCGCCAAAAACGCCACTGATTATTTTGCGGGGGCGGGTCGAACGTGACTGACAAGGCAATAGTTAGCCTGACACCGCGGCTCATCACCGATTATGAGCAGTTGCGCGATATCTGGTCAAAACAGGATGCCGTCCACGGGAATGCTCAAAGTTTTGACTGGATCGACTGCTGGCGCAGGCAAGTTAATGCGGATAGCTTTGTAGCGGGTCTTTTTACTGGCAACGAGCCCATCATGCTATTGCCATTGGAAGTTCTCAGAATGAATGGCGCACGCGTTCTGCGCTATCCCGGTGGAAGCCACGCGAATTGCAATTTCCCATGGCTTGACGGTCAGGTTGATTACAAATCAATCGAAAATCTTGTGACAGCTATACGCAAAGCGCGCCCAGACGTGGATGTGCTTTCACTGACGCGGCAGCTACCGTCCTTATCCGGGCGCGATAATCCGTTGTTACAGACGAAGAGCGCAGAGAACCCTAATCCGGTTCTTGCGGCATCTATCACTTGCGGCTTTGAAAGCGTGCTGGAGCGCAGCAACGCCAAGCGTAAACTTAAAAAACATCGTCAGCATGGTCGGCGTTATGAAGAAGCTGGCGGATGGCGGATTTATAGGCCTGAATCTCGTCTGCAATCTGAGCAGGCGCTCGACGCATTCTTTGCACTCAAAGCCCACCGTTTTAAACAAATGGGAATAAGCGACCCTTTTGCAGAGGCAGACATTCAGGCCTTCTTTAAACAGCTTTATAGCCATGCTGCAGAACAACAATCTCCAAATTTCGAACTTCGGGTTCTGGAGGTGAACGGCAAAATCCGTTCGCTTATTGGCAAGAGCATCTCGAAATCCGGGCCAACCGTCGAGTTCAGCGCCATTGCCGATGATGAGTTGATGACCGCCAGCCCCGGCGAGTTTTTGTTCTACGAAGATATCAAGAAAAACTGCGAGAGCGGACGAGACATCTATAGTTTCGGTATCGGCGATGAGCCCTATAAGCGGGAATGGTGCGATATCCAATCCAGCATCTACGACACCATCATTCCGCTGACTGCAAAAGGCAAAGCATTCACTGTATTGCAATCAGCAAGAAGCAAGGTGGTTGCTAAAATCAAGGGTAATCCGCGCCTATGGCAATTAGCCAAGACCATGCGGAGCAAATTGGCCCTACGCTGAGATTTCAAGGTAAGCGCTTCCCGATCTGATTCAGTTGAAAGCGCTATCTCATTGATCGGGAATCGAAATCAGGCTGTCGGCCGTGGCGTTTCAGAACTGGAAGCAGCCGCAGCATGGGCCGGATTATCCATCAGAATGATGACGTCTTCATAGCCACCCTGATCCATATCAAGGGCTGCCATAACGACAGTGTTGTCGTCAGGATCGACGATATTCATGATAACCAATGCCGGACCATCTGCGATACGGCGTATTTGACGTGAGGTCGAAGGACCACATTCGACAACGACGAAATCATAAACCGTTTCCAGCGCGTCAAGAATATACGGCAGACGATCAGCCGAACGCATTGCGCTTTCCGGCTCAACTTTACCAAGCGGCATTACATGCGCCTGAGAATAGTGGTCGGTGTGAATGACGTCATTGAAGCGGCGTTCTCCCGCGAGAAGCTCTGTAATGCCGGCACGGTTGCCGCCATCCAGCATTGTCCGCCCCAACGTACCATAGGCAGTCATATCGATCAGAATGGCACGCTTGCCACGATCCGCCAGCTCGCGCAGCAACCGAACAGTGCCCGCGGAAGCCGTATCGCCTTCTGGCGAAACCGCAATAACGCGCTTCAATTTGTTCGCCACGAGCCTATCGGCAACCGCTTTCACACCATTCGGGTTTTCCGGAACGGCTGGAACATTCTGGTCGATTTCGACCAAAGCTTCCGTCATGAATGGCGATGTCCAATGCCGGACCGGCCTGTGAGAGCCTTCTAGTTCATTTTCCGAAGGCGGAACAAAAGCCATATCGGTCGCAGCCTCAATGACCGGCATTTCAATTTCTTCGACCGAAGCAATGCGCCTTCCATCCGCAGTTACAAATGCCCGACCGCTGAACAGCTCACGTAGCAATACGAAGATTGAAAGAATGAGAAGCCCGGCAACAAAGGTTGCGCTGACGATAGGCAAGATCTTCGGATAATAAGGAACCGCAGGTGCATCGGCACGCGAGAAGATGCGCGCATCGGCAGGAACATAATTGCGATCCGTTCGCGACGCAGCTTCGCGATAACGCGTCAGATAAGTTTCCAGAAGCTGACGTTGAGCCGCGGCTTCACGCTCAAGAGCCCGCAACTCCACTTCCTGTGCACCAGCCTGTGCGGCCTGTGCTTTGACACGGTTAAGCTCGCGGTTAAGCTCATCTTCGCGAAGTTTCGCGGCGTTCACCTCATTATTGAGGCTCGCAAGCAATTTGCGACCTTCCGCATTAATCTGACGATCCAGATCGGCAAGCTGCGAACGCAAAGCCTTAATACGCGGATGACCTTCAAGCAGCGTCACCGATAGATCGGCAATTTGCGCGTTGCGTTCAATGCGACGTTCAGCAAGGCGCTGCATCATGCCGGACGCAACCACATCGGGCAGCGTATCAACCGGCACACCCGAAGCGAGTGCCTGACGGACGCTCTCGGCGCGGGCCTCCGAAGCGGCACGATTGGCGCGCAGACGCGTAAGTTCGGTTGTAACTTCTGTGAGCTGCTGGGCGGCGATGGTGGTGTTCGTCTGTCCGGTCAGAAGTCCTTGGGCCGCACGATAATCAGCGACTTTCTTTTCTGAATCGCGAACCTTACCGCGCAGATCCTCGATTTCAGGCGCGAGCCAACCGGTAGCATCATCATTGGATTGAAGTTTTGCAGCACCTTGAAGCGCGATATATGCGTCTGCAACTGCATTTGCGATATCAGCTGCTTCCTGCGCACTGGCAGACGTATATTGAACCACGATCACGCGTGAACCAGCGACATTGAAGACTTGCAGGTTTTGACGCAGAATCTGCAACGCACGCTCTTCAGGCGTCAGATTTTCTGGGTTGTTACGCATCCCAAGAAGAATCAAGACACGCGTCCAAGGCCTTATATTCGTTGAGGTAAATGCCTCGTTTTGGGTAAGCTTGAGCCTGTCTGCGACCTGCTTCAAAAGATCGCCAGAGGTTAGAACCTCGACCTGACTTTTAACGCCTTCGGGGTCCATGACCGGACGTTCAGTCGTCGCTTCACCATTGGGGCGCGTAAAAACGGACTCGCGCGATTCAATCAGAATGCGCGTTTCTGCACGATAGTCCGGGGTGATAAGCAGACAAATAATCCACGCCAGCACAGCCATGATGGCTGCACCACTGATAATCAAAAGCCAATTTCGGCGCAGGCTCGCAAAGAGCGCACCGATATCAATATCTGCGTCTTTCGACAGGCTATCGACTTCAGTCATTCCGACACTCCGCGAGACAACGGTTCTCGAGCAACCGCCCTCACCCATACAAAGGCAAACAGCCAATTTTGTAAGGAAACGTAAACGAACAAGGTAACCAGACCGTTAAACACACGCATCGCAATGTTAATACCAAGGCTCAAATTGCTGACGCAGCACGGATCGCCGCTCGAATTAGCAGAGGACAAACGGGTTTTATTCAATACGCCCTGTATAAGCTGCCCATGTATAAAGATTTTTCATCCGAATGGCGGTTCTTTACCAGCCATTAACCTTAATCAAACGATAACATCACTCATAAGCACTCGGATATTCGTGATCCGAATCTCTAAATGCGGCAGGCTTTTCGGAAGAGACCGAGGCAACAATGACAATGCAGAAAACTCATAAAAAGCGCTCGGGCCACATGGTCCTTATCGCGCTCGGCCTCGCGGCGATGACGCTTTCCGCATGTTCAAGCTATCGCCCTGCCCCTCCGGCTTTTCATGCAGCACTGAACGAGCCTTATATGCTCAATTCCGGCGATCGCGTGCGCGTTACCGTATTTGAGCAGGCAAGCCTCACCAATAATTATAGCGTCGATCAGTCGGGCTACATCGCTTTCCCGCTTATTGGCAGCGTTCCTGCGAGCGGCAAAACCGTAAAGCAACTTGAAGGAGTTATCGCGTCCAAACTGCGCGGCGGCTACCTGCGCGATCCAGATGTAAGTGTCGAGGTTGATCGCTATCGGCCAATCTTCATCATGGGTGAAGTCGGTGGCTCCGGTCAGTATTCATACGTGCCGGGCATGACTGTTCAGAAAGCCATTGCTGCGGCGGGCGGTTTCAGCCCCCGCGCCAATCAGGAGAATGTCGACATCACGCGCACCGTTAACGGCGAAGTGGTGACAGGTCGGGTTCTGATCTCTGATCCGATCCTGCCGGGCGACACAGTCTATGTCCGCGAACGTCTGTTCTGATGGCGATAAATGTCTGATGAAAAAAGCGTTTCCCCACTTCGGATCGTCCATTGTTTCCGTGAGCCCACCGGCGGGCTGTTCCGCCATGTGCGCGATCTCGTCGCGACGCAAGCTCAAAATGGACATCAGGTCGGCATCGTCTGCGATGCTACGACCGGCGGTCCGCGTGAAGAAGCGTTGCTCGAAGAGTTACAGCCGTACCTTACGCTTGGTATCCACCGTATCGCCATGCAACGACATATCGGCACTGGCGATATCAAAGCAGCATTCAAAGCGTATCGTATCATCAAGAAATTGCAGCCGGACATCCTGCACGGTCATGGCGCCAAAGGTGGCGTTTATGCACGTCTGTTCGGTTCAGTCCTACGGGTTTTTAAGTCTCGCGTAGCCCGTATCTATTCACCGCATGGCGGTAGCCTGCATTTCGACAGAAAGACACGCCGCGGTGGCGCTGTCTTTCTCATCGAAAAACTGCTGGCGCCGCTGACCGACGCTGTTCTGTTTGTTTCAAATTTTGAGAAGCGAACATATGAAGAGAAAGTCGGTCGACCATATGATCTTCATGCGGTCATCTATAATGGTTTGTCCGATGAAGAGTTTGTTCATACGGCAACCGCACCAGACGCCACCGATTTTCTATTTGTCGGAACCATGCGTGCCTTGAAGGGCCCTGATCTGTTGATCCGCGCCCTCGCCGACCTTCGCGACAAACACAACCAACGCTTCACCACGACAATCATAGGCGACGGCGCCGAGAAGCCGGAATTTCTGGCGCTCTCAGATGAGCTGGGAGTGGCGGACCAAATCCGTTTTATGTCTGGAATGGCAGCACGCGAAGCTTTTGCGCTCGGGAAAGTCATGGTCGTGCCATCGCGTGCAGAAGCTTTTCCCTATATCGTTCTCGAAGCTTTGGCTGCTGGAAAGACTGTGCTCGCGAGCAACGTCGGTGGTATCCCTGAAATCTTCGGCCCCAGCTCTCCTTCTCTTGTCGAACCCGACGTGGAGAAATTGGCAGCTAAGCTGCTTGTCATCATGAACGACGAAGACAGCTTCAAGGCTTCCATGCCCGACGCCTCGCGCTTGCATGAGCGCTTCAGCCTCCAGACAATGGCACATTCTATAGAATTGGTTTACCGTGAGGCACGATCCTAACGATCTTATCGTGATGGAGGCCGTTTAATCAGCAATTCCTTAGGATTTGCCTTTAAAGATAGCCCGGCACTTTGATTAGTAGGGGTAAAACTGTGCGGGATAATAATACGCCTTCTCCAAACAGCCTTGAGGCAAGCAATGCCAGCGGTGCGAAGGATTCCAAGCAGAACGAACGGGTAGAACTGAACCCGATGGCGCGCCAGATGGCCGAGCAATATGCTCGTGACACATTGTCACCAACCATGGTGAGCGGGGTCATCAGGCTTGTTGAGTTCGGCATTGTTTTTCTGACGGGCGTATTCAGTTTCGCTTATTATGTAAGCTTCAACACTCCTCATTTGCTTTATTATTTCCTGATCATGGCCGCAGGCGGTGGCCTGTATGTGCTTTCGATGGAAATAAACAACGGCTATCAGATCAATATTCTGCGTAGCCCCAGCCGCCATTTGAAACGCGTCATCATCAGCTGGGCGACGGTTCTTGGTACAGTCGCCGTCGCTGGCTTTCTGTTTAAAGTTTCGTCCGACTTTTCGCGTGCCTGGTTTCTTATCTGGGCCTTGAGCGGTCTGATTGTTCTCATTATTTGCCGTCTGTTCGTTTCATGGCGCATCCGCCGCTGGGCACGAAACGGTATCATGGAGCGTCGCGCCGTAATCGTCGGTGGCGGCCCTAACGCTGAAGCGCTGATCCGCTCGCTCGAGCAACAGCCGGATAATGATATTCGCATTTGCGGCATTTTCGATGATCGCGATGATAAGCGCTCTCCACCTATCGTCGCTGGCTATCCCAAGCTTGGAAATATCAAAGAACTCATAGAATTTGCACGTATCGCTTATATCGACATGCTGATCGTCTCTCTGCCGATCAGTGCTGAAGAGCGTATCCTGATGATCCTGAACAAGCTTTGGGTCCTGCCGGTCGATATTCGTCTTTCGGCTCTCAACAATCATCTTCGCTTCCGTCCCCGTGCTTATTCCTACATCGGCACCGTGCCGATGCTGGATATTTTCGACAAACCGATCAACGATTGGGATTCTGTCGCGAAACGTATTTTCGACATTACCTTCAGTCTGCTTGGCATCATTTTCCTTTCACCGATCATGCTGGCCACAGCCATTGCCATCAAGCTCGACAGCAAGGGACCTGTAATCTTCAAGCAGAAGCGCCATGGCTTTAACAACGAAGTGATCAATGTCTGGAAGTTCCGCTCGATGTACACCGAGCTTAGCGATCCGACAGCGCGCAATGCCGTCACTAAAAATGATCCACGCGTAACTCGAGTTGGCCGCTTTATCCGCAAAACGTCTATCGATGAGCTGCCGCAGTTCTTCAACTCGCTAACCGGATCGCTGTCCCTGGTCGGACCTCGCCCACATGCAGTGGCTGCTCACTCGCACAATGTGCTCTACAACGAAGTGGTTGACGGCTATTTCGCCCGCCACCGCGTGAAACCAGGCGTAACAGGCTGGGCTCAGATCAATGGCTGGCGTGGCGAAATCGACAATGACGACAAGATCAGAATGCGCACCGAATATGATCTGTTTTATATCGAAAACTGGTCGCTTTGGTTTGACCTGAAGATCCTGTTTCTCACGCCGATCCGACTTCTCAATACGGAAAATGCTTATTGAGCGCGATTTCCCATAGCGTCAACGATGCGGCTCAAAATCGGCGTAGCCTGCCTGCTGCCGATGTTGCGGGCAAGCGCGCGCTGAACAGGCTGATCAGTAATTTCGCTATAGGGTTCGGTGTATTTCTGCTTGGGTTCGTCATGAGCGAGCCTGCGCCGTATGAACTCTATATGGTCGCGCTCATTAGTGTGGCGCTGCTTTTCGGGATGCGGTTGACGCGGACCAGTATGGTGCTGCTTGCAATCTTCACCATGTTCAATTTCGGCGGCATGATTTCCGTCATGCAGATGGCGGATACCAAGGATGCGCCGCTTTACATCGCTGTGTCGCTCTTCCTGGCCTTCACAGCGGTTTTCTATGCAGCAATTATCGAAGCCGACTATCGGCGCCTGAAAACGATCTTCAATGCCTATCTGCTCATTGGTCTTGTATCTTCGCTATTGGGCATTGCTGGCTATCTCAATCTTTTTCCCGGTGCGGAAATCTTCACGCGTTATGATCGTGCTAAAGGGGCATTTCAGGATTCTAACGTCTACGCTCCGTTTCTGGTCCTGCCTTTTACATGGTGCCTTTACCGTATCATGCGCGGAAATATGCGCGATCTCCTGATTTACATGCCGCTGTGTTGCGTGCTTGTCCTGGGCATATTGGTATCGTTCTCACGCGCCGCATGGGGGATGGTTCCCCTCTCCTTCATTTGCATTTTCGCAGTTCTGTTTTTGCAAAGTGAAAGCAACAAGTTCCGGCTGCGACTTATAACGATTGGTCTCCTCTCTGTTGTCGTGATTGTTCTCACTGTGCTGCTGCTGCTGCAGATTCCAGATGTTCGCTCCTTCTTTCTCGAGCGTGCACAGCTGGAACAAAGCTACGATAGCGCGCGGCTGGGCCGCTTTGCGCGTCACTGGCTGGGCATGTGGTTAGCCACCGAACATCCCTTGGGCATTGGACCGCTTGAGTTTGGGCCTATGTTTGGTGAGGACACGCATAATACCTGGCTAAAAGCGGTACTCGACTATGGATGGATCGGTTTCATAAGCTTTATGACGCTGACTTTTCTAACGCTCGGCATTGGTTTCAAACTGATGTTTCGAAACCGCCCGTGGCAGCCATTTCTGATGTGCGCCTATGCTGCCTATCTGGGGCATGTGCTGATTGGCAATGTCATTGATACCGATCACTGGCGTCATTTCTATTTGCTGTTCGGCATTATTTGGGGGTGCGCGGGGCTGGAGTATAAGTATCAGCGCAAAGCTGCTGAACCTCAGCCTTATGCAACTAACTGTCTCTAGGAAAATCGCTTTGCAGCTTCTTATCTATGTCGCCGCCGCTTTGTTCGAAATCGCAGGCTGTTTTACATTCTGGGCGTGGCTCAAACTCGATAAGTCGCCGCTCTGGCTTATTCCCGGGCTGGTTTGCCTTGGGCTCTTTGCTTACCTGCTCACGCTGATTGAAAGTGACGCTGCCGGCCGTGCTTACGCCGCTTATGGCGGTATTTACATCATCGCTTCGATTGTTTGGATTTGGGCTGCAGAAGGAATGCGTCCAGACCGCTGGGATATCATTGGTGCCGCAACGGCCTTTGTCGGCACCTGCATCATCCTCTTCGTCCCACGATCCTGATTGGATCAGCTGATTTTGCTGAACTCGATGTAGAAATCGCGGATACCGGACGCCAGAAACTGCACGGCCACACAGGTCAGCAGAAAGCCCATGATCTTTGTCACAGCCTGCATACCGTGTTCCCCGAGCACTTTTTCAATCAGTGACGCAGACGAGAGTGCGAGATAAGCAACGCAGATCGTGATGGCGATACCAACAATGACAATCCCATGGCCAATGATTGTGTGCTCAGACGGAATCTGCGATCCAAAGCTCATAATAACCGCAATAGAGCCCGGCCCAGCAAGGCTCGGCATTGCGAGTGGTGAGAAAGAATAATCCAGATCAGCTTTTTTGATATCGGCGGGCTCTGCATCTACTTCTGATGACGAATCCTCCCCCGAGAAAATCATCCGCAACGCCAAAATCATGATGATCAGCCCGCCAGCGACGCGAATACCTGGCATGGATATGCTGAAAAGCGAGATGATCCCGTTTCCGAGCAATAGAAATGCTGTGAGAATCGAAAATGCATAAATACATGCTTTTCGCGCCTGAACACGTTTGTTTTCAGCACTCATGCGCTTGGTCAGCGACATATATAAGGGAATTGTCGTCAAGGGATTCATAATAGGCAAAAGACCAATCACGACGATTGAAACGTATTTGACGAAATCAATGATCAAACTCATCACTACATGCCTCGCACATCAAGCATCAACCTGAAAAAGACGAATAAATACCGCTTGAGATCAGATAACAGCAATAATTTCAGCAATGAAAGAACGATTCCTCTTAAATATAACATTCGTGAAGCGCCGCATTATACAAATAAATATTTTGAACCAAATGGTAAAATTTCTTTTCGTTTGGAAAATATCAATCAACCAAACTTGCATCATATAAGACAATCCCACTTCATAATTGTGAGCGAACAAGTGCGGTTGTTCAATAACTAAAATTGCGATCTAATCAAGATATACTATTACCAGGCATTTTTTCATTTAACGTGGAAATAGATTTTCGTAACTTCTTTTACTAACTTCATTATGGATCAGTTTATCGTATTACCCCCGTACGTATTCTTATCCAAAATTGCATTAGGTTAACAAAATTGCCCCTGTTCTATACAGGGGCTTTTTTGTGCTTGTGCAGACTGCAGACGGCACTGAGCGCTTCACTTCGGCTACAAAACAATTTTCAAAAATGATGGAAATCCTCAGCCGAAGCTTGTGAAAAGCGTCAGCAAAAGCACCATAAAAACTTCTATTGTTTGGCTTGATTTAATGGTCGGAGCGGCGGGATTCGAACCCACGACCCCTTGACCCCCAGTCAAGTGCGCTACCGGGCTGCGCTACGCTCCGGACCATGAAAAAGCCGTAGAATATAACCTGTTACGGCGCAAGGTCTAATTTCTGCAATTGCAGAAATGAACAGCCCTGCACCGTAGATAAGGGGACTTAACTTGCGCGGATCTGGTAAGTTTCCGGGACGTAACGATAGCCCTCACCTGCGCGTTGAAGATAAGCAAGGGATGGGAAAGGCATATGGTAGCCAATGAACGGCAGACGTTCCGTCGCAAGCATATCGAAGATACGCTTTCTGGTTTCAACCGCCATTTCCTTGTCGATATCAAAAGAAACATGCCAGTCGGGGCGCTGTAAGGTGATGACAGAGTGATTGGCCGTATCGGAAATCAGCATCAGCGACTTTCCGCCCGATTCCACTCGGAACGCCAGGTGACCTGGCGTATGGCCATAAGCACCCACCGCGTGAATGCCCGAGACGACCTCCTTGCCATCATCGATGAAAGTCGTTTTTTCGGCGAATGGCTTCACGTTCTTTTCCACCATTTGCGCAACGGTTTTAGCCGGTGTCTCAAGACGCCCCGGATCTGTCCAGAAGTCAAATTCCTTCTGACCGGCAGCGTAACGCGCATTCGCGAAAGCCGGCTTACCATCTTCCATCAAGCCGCCAATGTGATCGGGGTGAAAATGGCTGAGCACAACGAGTGATACGTCGTCCGCCTTATAGCCCGAAGCCTCAAGAGCGCTGATTAATTTGCCCTGACCGGCTTCGCGCGCCCCTGCGCCCATTCCGGTATCAAACAGCACCAACTCTTTGCCCGTATTGATCAGAACTGGTGTAAAACTATTCACAAAGCGATCAGTCGGCAGGAGATTTTCCTCCAGAAGTGCCGCCACGTCCTTCGGGTCTTGATTGATTGCATAGGTTTTTTCAGGCGCTTCGCCTGCTCTGCGCCCATCGGAAAGCGTCGTGATTTCAAAATCGCCAAACTGAAAGCGATGAAAACCTGGATTCTCGACCTTTGACACCGAAGCCTGACCTTGTGCCTGAGCCTGAGAGCTATCGAATGGCGACAGAGCTGCCCCGCCCCCCGCAGCAGAAGCAGCAACAATGAAATTTCGCCGTGAGATAGCCATCAATCAGTCTCCAGAGTGAGTTGCGTTACTTTAAAAATAGCGCAAAAACGGTCTCGATCCAGAGCTGCCCATTCAAGTTTTCGTAGGTTCTGAATTAAGTGAGACTTGCGGCCCGCAAAAAATGTCTCTATCTGAAAGTTGCGCGGGACGACCCGCGTCTGTGTTCGCATAGGGGACGGCCCCATAAGAGGGGTGTTCCGTGGCTGGACCTATTGAGCAATTTGCGATTCGACCTATCGTCGAGCTTGGTACACTTGGTGGCCAACAGATTGTCTTCACAAATTCTGCGCTTTACATGCTGCTGACTGTAACAGTTGCTGCTGGCTTTCTGTTTTTAGCCTCACGCCGGAATCGGGTTGTGCCTGGCCGCTGGCAGTCGTCAGTCGAAATGCTCTACGAGTTTGTTTCCAAAACGATTCGCGAGAATGCAGGCGAACACGGGATGAAGTTCTTCCCGCTGGTTTTCTCGCTTTTCATGTTCATCCTCGTTGCAAATCTCATTGGGATGTTTCCGTATGCCTTTACGGTTACAAGCCACATCATTGTGACATTCGCGCTGGCGATGCTGGTATTTCTCACCGTGACTATTTATGGGCTGGTCCGCCACGGCTTTAAATTCTTCAAGCTGTTTATGCCGGCAGGTGTCCCCATGATACTCGCGCCGATTATCGTACCTATCGAGGTGATGTCCTATATTTCACGGCCAATCAGCCATTCGGTGCGCTTGTTTGCCGTCATGCTGGCGGGGCACATCACGCTTAAAGTCTTTGCGGGCTTTGTCGTGGGCTTGGGCAGTTTGGGCACGATGGGCTTGTTGTCGGCAGTTCTACCACTTGCCATGACTGTCGCACTTACCGCACTCGAATTGCTTATGGCTATCATTCAGGCATATGTTTTCACCATGCTAAGCTGCATGTATCTAAACGACGCCCTGCATCCTTCTCACTAGAGCTTTAACGCGCATCTTCATCTGAAAACTGTTTCACACTTTTCGTGATGCGCTCGAAACCCAATACCAGAGCGAAAGGACGACCTTTCGTTCCTTCAAATATGGGACGGCCCATACCCAAGGAGCACTATAATGGCATGGATTTATCTCGTACTTGCGGGCGGCCTTGAAATCGTCTGGGCCTATTTTATGAAAAAGTCAGAAGGATTCTCTCTTCTGACGCCGACAATCATCACCATCGTAACGATGATCGGCAGCTTTGCACTGCTTTCAATTGCCATGCGTAGCCTGCCGTTGGGCACAGCTTATGCAATCTGGACCGGAATCGGTGCCTTGGGTGCATTCGTGGTGGGCATTGTCATTCTGGGCGAAGCTGCGACGTTCTTCCGGATTTTAAGCGTCTCGCTCATTCTCGCGGGCATCGTCGGGCTCAAACTCTCATCGACATAACCCAAAAAGAAAGGGAGGCAAAAGCCTCCCTTTTTATTATCTCAATTCAATTACGTTCTTTGAGCATGTCTCTCAAAACCGGACACCAGTTTTCGGGCAAAGACGTGTGTAAAACAAAAAGATAATGCGTTTCGAATGGTTCAGCTTAAATGCAAAATGCTCTAGCGAACCTGATCCAATAGTCGCTTACATTCAAGCAGATCAAAAAGTGCTTCCTGCAAGAGCGACCGATTGTCTTTCGATGGCCGCTTGCCATCGGCACCGATCGGGCCGTCTTCTTCACCCTTCAGCAATCCGAACAGCTTGCGTGCAGGTTGTGGTGCCTTGATGCCGTTCGGCAAAGCCATTTCATGATCAGCGGCATTTTCCATTGCCTGCTTTTCTGCCGCAGCCTGTTTCTGGCGCGTGATCGCTTCAATAGCCTGCACATCGCCATTACCCAAGGCAATGATGAACTGTGCGTTGTTCTCGCGAAGCAGACGCTGCACACCCTTGATGGTGTAACCCTGATCATAAAGCAGATGGCGAATACCCTTTAGAAGCTCAACATCCAGCGGACGATAATAGCGGCGACCACCGCCTCGCTTCATAGGCTTTATTTGGGTGAAACGCGTTTCCCAGAAACGCAGTACATGCTGAGGGAGATCGAGATCCTCGGCAACTTCGCTAATAGTCCTGAATGCATCAGGGCTTTTGTCCATCTGCTTGCCCTTTCCAGTGGTTTGGTCGTCTTTTGGGCGAACCTGCCAGTCCAGATAGTTCAAATGGCAATCGGCACATCAATCAGCGCCAGCCATAATATCATAATAATCTAACGGCGTTTAACACAAAAAGTTGGGATGAAAAGCCCCTACTTTTCGGTCTGTTATATTAGCGAAACGACTCGCTTTATCCGTCGATTATATAATATCAGAACTTTATAAGCACCCCTTCATATATTACAGAAAGAGGCACAGTTTTCGGATTTACAGATGTCACTGGATAAATAAGCAAGCGGAAATACTTCGTCCAGTGAGGACGAAGAGATAAAGAGACAAATCTCTCTTTATCTATATGAGGTGATTACTTGGCGCCTTTTGCGCTACGCTTCTGGTGTTCCTGCAGAATACGCTGCTTGAGAACGTTAGAAGCTTTGAACGTCATGACGCGGCGTGGGAGAATAGGAACTTCCTCGCCAGTCTTCGGATTACGGCCGATGCGCTCATTCTTGTCACGGACTTGAAATGTCGCGAAAGACGACAGCTTCACAGTTTCACCGTTGACGATGGCGTCACAGACTTCATCGAGTATCATCTCGACCAGAGCCGCCGATTCTGTTCTGGACAGGCCTACCTTTCGGTAAACAGCCTCTGCCAGATCAGCGCGTGTGACCGTCTTACCTCCCATAACCGAACCTACCTGGTTAGTGTTTGAACAGATAATATCCTTAAGTGACAGGAGGTTACACAAATAAAAGCGGTGTGGTCAAGCCGCGAGTTTCCTCGCGGCCCATCAATTTTTTTATTACCAGCGCAATAAAACTGCGCCCCAGGTAAATCCACCGCCCATAGCTTCCAGAAGAACGAGGTCGCCCTTCTTGATACGACCGTCAGCGACAGCCGTAGCAAGAGCCAACGGAACCGACGCAGCAGAGGTGTTGCCGTGTCTATCAACGGTTATAACGACCTTTTCCTCAGCTATATTCAGCTTCCTGGCCGAAGCATCGATAATGCGCTTGTTGGCCTGATGCGGCACAAACCAGTCGATGTCATCGGCGCTAAGGCCCGTTTCAGCAAAGGATGCTTCGATCACATCTGTGATCATGCCCACGGCATGTTTGAAGACTTCACGGCCTTCCATGCGCAGATGACCGACCGTCTGTGTCGTCGACGGGCCGCCATCCACAAAGAGTTTTTCCTTGTGATTGCCGTCGGAACGAAGGTTGGCAGCTAAAATACCGCGATCAGAGGTCAAGCCCTTGCCTTCGCCGGCTTCGAGAACCAGCGCACCGGCACCGTCGCCAAACAGAACGCAGGTGGTGCGATCATTCCAGTCGAGAATGCGCGAGAAGGTTTCTGCGCCGATAACCAGAACACGACGTGCAAGTCCGCCACGGATATAGAGGTCAGCAGTCGTAACGGCATAGATGAAGCCACTGCAAACCGCCTGCAGATCGAATGCAAAGCCGGTCGTGATGCCGAGTTCGCGCTGAATTTCGACTGCGCTTGCAGGAAACGTATGGTTTGGCGTCGAGGTTGCGACCAAAACGAGATCGATATCAGAAGCCTGCAGGCCAGCATTTTCCAATGCAGCGCGGGCAGCAGCCGCACCCAACGATACTGTCGTTTCACCTTCGCCAGCAATGTGACGCTGACGAATACCTGTACGCTGGACAATCCATTCGTCAGAGGTTTCAACCACGCCCTCAAAATCGGAGTTCTTCATGATCCGCTTAGGCAGAGCCGAACCAATACCTCTTACGACAGATCTTATCATCTTGTTTTCCTGTCCTAGCCTGACCATCGCAGACCCACGCCTGCCGGTCAAAATTCATACCCTGTTATGGGTTAATTATCATTTGGCTGTTTCGTTGCCGTCATTAGACGCAGAATGCGGATGACTGTGGTGGAAATGCGCCAGATCCGCTTCAATCTTCTGAAGAAGCTTATTACGCACCATGTCATAGCCGACTTCGACCGCCGAGCAGAAACCTTCTGCCGTTGCGCCGCCATGGCTCTTGATAACAATACCGCTCAATCCAAGAAGAACGCCGCCATTCACCTTGTTCGGGTCCATCTTCTCGCGAATACGATCAAATGCACCCTTGGCAAAAATATAACCGATCTTGGCAAGCAAGGTACGGCTCATGGCTTGGCGCAGAAGCGTTGCCATCTGACGAGCAGTGCCTTCGGCGGCCTTCAGAGCGATATTGCCGGTAAAGCCTTCTGTGACGACGACATCGACCGTGCCTTTGCCGATATCATTTCCTTCGACAAAGCCGGTATATTGCAAACCCTCCAGCGGTGTATCGCGCAGAATCTGGGCAGCTTCCTTAATCTCGTCGAGACCTTTGACTTCTTCCGTACCGACATTGAGGAGACCTACAGTCGGCTTGCGCACCTCAAAAAGCGCCCGCGCCATTCCCGCGCCCATAACCGCGTAATCGACAAGCTGACGTGCATCGGCACCAATCGTTGCGCCAACGTCGAGAACGATGCTCTCGCCACGCAGTGTAGGCCAGATACCGGCAATTGCCGGACGCTCGACATCAGACAGCATACGCAAGCAGAATTTGGACATGGCCATCAGTGCGCCGGTATTACCAGCAGAAACGCAGACATCGGCGTCGCCGGTCTTTACCGCTTCAATCGCCTGCCACATGGAAGACTTGCCCCGACCAGCGCGCAGCGCCTGACTTGGTTTGTCATCCATCTTGATCGCAACCTGACTGGCGCGGAACTCGGAAGCAGCTTGTAGCTTTGGATAACGCGCAAGTATGGGCTCGACCTGACCAGCCAGACCGAAGAAAATAAACCGGATATCAGGATGACGCTCAAGCGCCTTCGCAGCACCAGGGATGACCACTTCAGGGCCAAAATCACCGCCCATGGCGTCAATCGAAATTTTTATCACTATTGATTATTCCTGTGCGATCCCTGCCCCATTTGCTTCTTTATAAACATAGGGGTTTTCCGCGAAAATAGTGTTTTTCCGGTCGCGCACAACCAGATTCTCTCAAGCATCGGTTAAATCAGGGCTTCTTGGACCATTCCGAGAGCTCGGCAAAAGGCGAATCAGGCTTCTCTTCCTCTTCAACATCGCCAAATACGGCTGGCTCGGCATCGTCAGGCAGGCCGGGTTTGCGAGGGTATGGATCGAGCGCCAGTTCGAAAAACTCTTCAGCCACAGCGCCAATATCAATTTTGTCGCCAGGAAAAGTCTCGGGAATATCCGCGCCATCGGCGTCCAGCAGCAATTCTCCGCTCTCATCGAGCTGAATTTTCGCAAGGCGTGAATTTTCTGGCACGAAGATCGTATCGACTTCTTCCGCAATCGTCGCATTAAGCGGTTCAAGTGTAACCACGCATGACTGCACGATTTCCGCATTGACGGTTCCGCGCAAACGAATGCCGCTCTTTTTCCAAGGCGTCAGCAAAAACTCTGCAGCAAAGGAATTCACGGCCTCTAAGCCATGCTGGGCAGCCAAAGCAGCTCTTTCCTTGTCAGTGGTCCCAATCTTCACCGTTATGCCCTTGGGGGGCAGATGCAGAACTGGAACGGGATAGGTCAGCGCCGGTTTATCAGTCATTCTCTTTAGCCTTTGTTTCGTTATTTGCAGCGGTTCCAGTTAAGTTTTAACCGCTGTAACTGTTTGTTTTTACACATTATCCGACGCATCGCAGCAGGAAAAGAAATCAGTCCAGCGAACTGATTTCCCTGCGGAGGCGCTTCGCACCTTTGCTGGAAATGCTATATTGGCGCAAACGCCATCTCGTCAGCATCCATAAAGGATATGTCGCCTGCCGCCAAAGCACTGTCCTCAATTTTTGCCAGCCGATCACGGCAAGCAAACAGATATTCACTCAAATAGTGAGAATGCGGCCATAATTCGAGGTCCGGGCGGATATTGCGTGTCAAAGCTGTTGCCAGCATGTCGCGATCACCGGCATCCAATGCAGTCCCATAAGAGCTGACACGACCATAAAACATGCGTGCAAGCTTTTTCATGCGCTTGGGAACGCCCTGATCACCGATTCCCAATTCCCGCAAGGAATGATCGACATCCTTGAAAAATTCGTCTGCAATGTCCTGCGCAAGCGGCAATAATGCAGATTTTTCGCCTTTCATGCGATGAAGAGCGAGAAAAATATGAACTGAGAGCATTTCATAGCGACCGAGAGGCGTATCAGGCACTTGAAATTGTGCATAAAAACGCTTTTGCCGCGCCGCTGCCACGATCGTCTCGTAAACGCGAAGCACAACTGTCTCATTTGCTTTAGATTTGCGGCGAAAAAGTCGAAGAATCATTCCCGTACGACCGTACTTGTTGCATCCAGAAGCAAGGTGGTTTACCGAAGTTCTCCCGACGGCGAAAGTGCCGCGCTGATATAGAATGTATGGAGAGGTCTTTGTTGCAGCGAATTTTCCTAAGCGCACGCAAACAGCGTGCCCTTCTCGCAGGCACAGCAATTCTCTTTTCGGCGGCTCTCGCCGGATGCAACACTGCGTCCACGCTAAACCCGTCGGAAACACTTACAGAGGGTTACGTGCTCGATCAGGAGGCACTTGATTCGGTTCCGGTTGGCTCCAGCCGTGAACAGGTGCTTCTCGCACTCGGTACGCCATCCACTACGGCGACCTTCGATAACGAAGTGTTTTATTACATTTCGCAGAAGCGTTATCGTGCGGCTCAGTTCATGAAGCCCAAAATTATCGACCGTCATATCCTTGCCGTTTACTTCGACAAGGACGGCAAGGTCAGCAATATTGCCAATTACGGCCTACAGGACGGCAAGCTGTTCGATTTCGTATCGCGCACCACGCCAACTGGCGGCAAGGACCAGACCTTCATTGGTCAGATTATTCAGGGTGTTTCCAAAGCTCCGACATCATTGCCGGGTGCTGCTGGCGGCGCGAACAACTGATCCAATACAAAGAATTAAAAAAAGCCCCTCTTTTGGAGGGGCTTTTTTGTTAGTGCTTCATCAAACCATGTGAGCCAGCACCGCAAGCAGCAAGAGTGCCACGATGTTGGTGATCTTGATGGCAGGATTAACGGCTGGACCTGCCGTATCCTTGTAAGGATCGCCTACGGTATCGCCGGTCACGGAAGCTTTATGCGCTTCCGATCCCTTGAGATGCTTCACGCCGTCAGCATCCGTAAAGCCATCTTCGAAGCTCTTCTTGGCATTATCCCAGGCGCCACCGCCTGATGTCATGGATATGGCCACGAACAAGCCGTTGATGATAACGCCCAGCAGCGAGGCACCGAGTGCTGCAAAGGCTGCGGCTTTGGAGCCTGAGATCAGCAACACGCCGAAATAGACGACAAGCGGCGCCAGAACCGGCAGAAGCGACGGAATAATCATTTCCCGAATGGCGGCTCTCGTCAGAAGATCGACAGCTCGCGCATAATCCGGACGATCCTTGCCCGTCATGATGCCCGGCTTCTCGCGGAACTGACGACGCACTTCCTGCACCACCGCACTGCCCGCACGACCAACAGCCGTCATCGCCATACCGCCAAAGAGATAGGGGATGAGGCCACCAAAAATCAGACCGGCAACCACATAAGGATTGGAGAGCTCGAACGACACCGGCCCCATATCCGCGAAATATGGATAGGTTTGCCCGTTGGCGGCAAAATAAGCCAGATCGTTTGAATAGGCTGCGAAGAGCACAAGCGCACCCAAACCCGCCGATCCGATTGCATAGCCCTTGGTGACGGCCTTGGTCGTGTTGCCGACGGCATCGAGAGCATCGGTCGATTTACGCACTTCCGGATCAAGACCGGCCATTTCAGCAATACCGCCAGCATTATCCGTAACCGGGCCAAAAGCGTCGAGGGCCACGATCATACCGGCAATGCCAAGCATGGCCGTAACAGCAATTGCTGTGCCAAAGAGGCCCGCGAGCTGATATGTGCCGATGATACCGCCAACAATGACGATTGCTGGCAAAGCAGTCGATTCCAGCGAAACAGCCAAGCCTTGAATGACATTGGTGCCATGGCCAGTGACCGAAGCCTGGGCAATCGAATTGACCGGACGCTTGTTAGTTCCGGTGTAGTATTCGGTAATCACCACGATCAGACCGGTGACGACGAGACCAATCAGCCCGCAGATGAAGAGATTGGTGCCGGTGATCGACATGCCTGCGACAGTGCCGATTTCACCCCAGCCAATGGTAAGCGTGTTGGCAATTGCCAAACCCACCACGGACAAAAGTCCGGTTGCGATCAAGCCTTTGTAAAGCGCGCCCATGATCGAGCCATTGACGCCGAGTTTGACAAAGAACGTGCCAGCAATCGAAGTGATGACACAAGTGCCGCAAATCGCCAGCGGATAGAGCATCACGCTTGAGAGAACATCTGAGCCAGTGAAGAAAATCGCGCCCAGAACCATGGTTGCAACGACTGTAACGGCATAGGTCTCGAACAAGTCCGCTGCCATGCCTGCGCAGTCACCAACATTGTCGCCGACATTATCGGCAATGGTTGCAGGATTGCGTGGATCATCCTCCGGAATGCCTGCTTCGACCTTACCCACGAGATCGCCACCGACATCAGCACCTTTTGTGAAGATGCCGCCGCCAAGGCGCGCAAAGATCGAAATGAGCGAAGCGCCGAAGCCAAGTGCCACAAGGGCATCGATGACCGTGCGGTCGGAAGGCGAATAACCCAGCCAGACAGTCAGGATAAAATAATAGACTGAGACGCCCAGCAGTGCGAGACCCGCCACCAGCATCCCGGTGATAGCGCCGGATTTGAAAGCAATTTCCAAACCACCTGCGAGGCTCAAGGATGCCGCCTGTGCGGTGCGCACATTTGCACGAACGGAAACATGCATACCGATGAAGCCGGTCAGCCCGGAAAGCACTGCCCCGATGAGGAAGCCCACGGCGGCAGAAATAGACAGCAGATACCAGACTGCCAGAAAGACCACGACGCCAACAATGGCAATGGTCGTATATTGTCGGGTGAGATAGGCTGCAGCACCTTCACGGATGGCACCAGCGATTTCCTGCATACGCGGTGTGCCCTGATCGGCCGCAAGTACAGAGCGGATCGCCCATACGGCAAAAAGAACGGAAAGCACACCACAGGCAATGACGAGAAGAAGAACTCCAATTCCCATTTAGGCCAACTCCCATGAGCTCGCGCCAGTCACAAGCAGACCGCTCACAAGGGTAGCGATTGCCTGCACACATCGGCGCATGAAAGGCCCGAAAACCCCTCCCCGGGCCTAAGAACAGCGGCATGGAAGTGCCTGAAACCGACCATTCACCGGGCTTCTTCGGCTTGTTGTTATTCTGAAAACATCGACCAGAAATCAAATAATTGGCTGATGTTTCTGCATTTCAGCATTCTCAATGCCGCATGTCCAACATGCGGAAGCTATCTGCAAAGGTCAAGCCGTAGTTTATTGTGCCAGAATGCAAAAAAGGCCGCGATTTCTCGCAGCCTTTTTGAGTATTTACTGAGTGGCTAAGGTTTATCGGCCACGCGGCTTTGCACCACGGCTTTCGCCGCGCAGTTCAAAAGCCAGACGATCCAGCACGGCGTTAACAAGCTTTGGCTCATCTTCAGTGTAGAACGCCTTTGCGATATCCACATATTCCGAAACGATGACAGCTGTCGGCACGTCCTTGCGGGTCTGCAATTCCCATGCACCGGCACGCAAGATGGCACGCAGTGTCGAGTCGAGACGCGACAGCGGCCAGTCTTCTGTGAGCGCCTGATGAATCATCGGGTCGAGCTTGAGCTGGCTATCGACAACGCCCGCGACAATGGCGCGGAACCACTGCGGATCGGCGTCAAGATACTGTGTGCCATCGACTTCTTTGCCAAGACGATGGGCCTCATATTCAGCCACGACTTCCATGACGCCGATACCGGCGACATCCATCTGGTAGAGCGCCTGTACGGCTGCAAGACGTGCAACGCCACGCTTGTTTGCAGATCGTGGCGCGTTCGGTGCAGAACGGCCTTCAGAAGAAGAAGTCATCGTATCAGGCTCCGAATTTCTTACGCAGATCAATCATGGTGAGCGCAGCGCGGGCAGCGAAGCCGCCCTTGTCCTTGTCTTCACGACGCGCACGGACCCAGGCCTGCTCGTCATTCTCAACTGTCAGAATGCCGTTGCCGATAGCAAGACCTTCTTCAACCGAAAGATCAGTCAGCGCACGGCAGGATTCATTGGCAACGATATCGAAATGATAGGTTTCGCCGCGAATAACTGTGCCGAGGGCAACATAACCATCGTAATAAGTGCCACCATTTTCCGCGCCATCCAGTGCGAAAGAAATCGTCGCTGGCACTTCAAGCGCGCCGGGTACCGTCACAACATCATATGTTGCGCCAGCGGCATCGAGAGCAGCCTTCGCGCCGTCAAGAAGCGCGTCGGACAGTTCTTCATAGAAACGCGCTTCAACAATGAGCAAATGCGGCGCGTGCGCCTCGTGCTTCGACATGAGAGACTCCATGGCAGAAATCGCGGACCGCAAAACCTGCGGTCAACGCTAAATTCGGAAAATGCTGTTATAGCTTTAGAGTGTAGGCTCTAAGCTTATTTCTGATATTGCGCAAGCCTTGCTGCATACCGTGCGAGCTGATCGATCTCAATATTGATCCTGTCACCAGCCTTGCGATCGCCCCAGGTCGTCACTTCCAGCGAATGACGAATGAGCAGAACGTCAAATTCGTTGCCATTAACGCCATTGACCGTCAGCGAAGTGCCATCAAGCGCAACGGAACCCTTCTGTGCAATAAAGGGTGCAAGTTCTTCCGGCGCGCGCAGGGTAAAACGTACAGCATCGCCCTCTTCCTTGCGCTCTACGATTTCAGCTTGCCCGTCAATGTGACCGGAAACGAGATGACCACCCATTTCATCGCCAAGCTTGAGCGAGCGCTCAAGATTGATGCGGGTGCCGTTTTCCCATTTTGAAATCGTGGTCAGACGCAGCGCTTCTTCCCAGGCTTCAACTTCAAACCAGCGGGCATTTGTGCCTTTTTCCGGCAGTGCCACGACTGTCAGACACACACCAGAGCAGGCAATCGAAGCACCAAGCTCGATCGTTTCAGGATCATAGGCTGTTTCAATACGCAGCAAAACGCCTTCATTCAAAGGCTTGATACGATCCACTTTACCGATATCGGTGACAATCCCAGTAAACATCACGCTTTCCTTACATACTCGATACAGGCATCGTCGCCGTACTGCGCATTGCGCAAAATTGTAAATTCATTATCGATATGGGATTGCAGATCCGTGACGGCAACCCCATTCGTCGCGCCGATTTCCACAGGCGAATGGAACAGAACAAGGCGGTCAACCAGCTTTTCTTTTAGGAAGTTTGTGGCAACACTGGCTCCACCTTCGACCAGAACAGACGAAATACCCTGTGCTGCAAGATCATCCATCAGCTCCGGCAAAGCGATACGGCCCTCATCGCTTTCCGCTGCAATGATGCGGCATCCTGCAGCCTGCATCTCGTATCGCCTCTCCGGCGCCACATTTTCACAACAGGAAAGCCACAAAGGAAGGGCTTCCGAAGTGCGAATAAGCCTTGAATCGAGCGGTAATTTCAATCCGCTGTCCAATATGAGGCGAATTGGCGAACGTTGTTCCAACCCCGGAAGACGGCAATTCAGGATAGGATCATCGGCGATTGCAGTATCAACTCCGATGAGGATCACATCAGTCTGCGAGCGCAGAATATGCGACTGGGCGCGCGCAATCGGACCGGTAATAGGAACCTGTCCCTCGCCCTTTTTCCCGATATAGCCATCGGCAGAAAGTGCAAGTTTCAGAATCACTTCCGGACGTTTTTTAGAAGATCGATTCAGATAGCCTGCAAGGTCATCAGCCGCCTTGTCCGACAGAACACCCGGCACCACTTCAATGCCCGCGTCCCGCAATATGGCGAAGCCTTTTCCGCTCACCCGGTCATCCGGATCGGTTGCGGCAACCACCACCCGCGCGACACCAGCCCGCACCAGCGCTTCGGCACATGGCGGGGTGCGACCATGATGAGCGCAGGGCTCCAGCGAGACATAGGCCGTAGCGCCGCGGGCCGCTTCACCTGCATCTGCGAGCGCTTGCGGCTCCGCATGAGGACGCCCACCGATTGCGGTGACGCCACGTCCAACGATGATACCGTCCTTAACGAG
Source organism: Brucella sp. NBRC 12953 (assembly GCF_040369775.1). NCBI lineage: Bacteria > Pseudomonadati > Pseudomonadota > Alphaproteobacteria > Hyphomicrobiales > Brucellaceae > Brucella > Brucella sp. NBRC 12953. Next base: position 319,756 of record NZ_BAABSV010000001.1, on the reverse strand, counting down.
GATAGTGCCCACTGACGGGTTTGTGCCTGTGAGGCCTTTGTGACGACGGGCAAGTCGAATGGTCGCTTCCATGAAGCGAACGTCATCCGACGTCACATTTGCGTGCCGGAATTCCATTCGGCTCATTTTATGCGTCCGGATCACGATCTGTTTCAGTTACCGTCAGTTCATCAATGACGTTGTGGAAATCAACGGCCTTGCTGAAATTGCGATAAACGGAAGCAAATCGGATATAGGCAATATCATCGACGCCCTTGAGAGCATCCATGGCAAGACGACCAATTTCGTCTGATGTGACTTCCGCCTCACCCGAACTCTCGAGCTGGCGCACGATGCCGGAGATTGCACGTTCTACGCGCTCCTCATCCACGTCGCGCTTGCGCAATGCCACATCGATGGAGCGGGCAAGCTTTTCGCGATCGAAAGGTACACGGCGACCGCTCTTCTTGACGACCATGAGGTCGCGAAGCTGTACGCGTTCAAAAGTGGTAAAACGTCCGCCACAGACCGAGCAAACACGGCGCCTGCGAATAACGGCACCATCCTCCGCCGGGCGGGAATCCTTAACTTGCGTATCTTCAGACTGGCAATAGGGACAACGCATGGCACTCTTTCACTTACGAAAGCGCATCTGCATATAGCTTACGCGACGCACTTCACTCTTTGTTTCCAAGCGCGCCGATTTGAAAGGCACGCCTTAGATTGACTGATTCCTGACAATCATACCCCATCGTTAAGTTGATGCATAATTAGGGCATAATTGAAAAAGCCCCGCTCAACAGGGTTGAGCGGGGCTTCATCAAATTGTGAGCAATTTTAGCCCTGATAGCCGTACATTGGGAAGCGGTCGGTCAGTGCAATGACCTTTGCCTTAACCGCTGCTTCAACCGATGCATTGCCTTCATCGGAATTTGCAACCTTGAGACCATCGAGCACTTCTGCGATCAGCGAGCCGATTTCCTTGAATTCAGCCTTGCCGAAACCACGGGTCGTGCCAGCAGGCGTTCCAAGGCGAACACCAGAAGTTACGAATGGCTTTTCTGGGTCAAAAGGAATGCCGTTCTTGTTACAGGTCACGTTCGCACGACCGAGAGCTGCTTCAGCGCGCTTGCCTGTTGCATTCTTCGGACGCAGATCGACCAGCATCAGGTGGTTGTCTGTGCCGCCGGAAACGATATCGAGACCCTGCGACTTCAGTTCGCCCGAAAGCGCACGCGCATTGTCGACGACGTTCTGAGCATAGACCTTGAATTCTGGCTTCAGAGCTTCCGCGAAAGCAACTGCCTTACCAGCAATCACATGCATCAGCGGGCCGCCCTGCAGGCCAGGGAAGACAGCCGAATTGAACTTCTTCGCCAGATCAGGATCGTTGGTGAGGATCATACCGCCGCGTGGACCGCGCAGCGACTTGTGAGTCGTCGTGGTGCAGACATGGGCGTGTGGAACTGGCGATGGGTGTACGCCACCGGCGACCAGACCAGCAATGTGAGCCATATCGACCATCAGATATGCGCCAACTTCGTCAGCGATCTCACGGAAGCGCTTCCAATCCCAGATGCGGGAATAAGCGGTACCGCCAGCGAGAATCAGCTTTGGCTTGTGTTCGCGTGCGAGGCGAGCAATTTCTTCCATATCCAGAAGGTGATCGTCTTCACGAACGCCATAGGAAACAACGTTGAACCACTTGCCTGACATATTGACTGGCGAACCATGTGTCAGGTGGCCACCGGAATTCAGGTCGAGGCCCATAAAGGTGTCGCCTGGCTGCAGAAGCGCAAGAAACACGGCCTGATTCATCTGGCTGCCGGAGTTAGGCTGTACGTTTGCGAACTCTGCGCCAAACAGCTTCTTGGCGCGTTCAATTGCCAATTCTTCAACAACGTCAACATACTGGCAGCCGCCGTAGTAGCGCTTGCCCGGATAACCTTCGGCATATTTGTTGGTGAGGATGGAACCCTGAGCTTCAAGAACCGCACGAGAAACGATGTTTTCCGAGGCGATCAGCTCGATTTCATGACGCTGACGACCGAGTTCATTACGGATCGCACCGAAAATATCGGCATCGATTTCTTCAAGAGTTGCGTTGAAAAAAGCGTTATTGGCTTGCGACATGTTTCACACCCTCCGGTTAGCCGGTGATAGCTATATGGTATGAGGCGCAGTATCACACTTCGATTAGCAAGGCCAATGGCCGCTAAGCGAAAAGCATGTTCCAAAATGCGGCATGACGTAGCTTGGATCAGCACCCAAAACAAAAAAGCCGTCCGAAACGAGTTCGGACGGCTTTTTAGTAAGTCAATTGGGATCAAGTATCGGTGCCGAGCGCCAAAGCGGTTGCACCATCCATCTTGTAGATATCGTCGCGGAACTGCACCACGCCATCGCCTGTTGACCAGGCGGTGATGTAAACGAAATGCAGCGGCACAGGATCGGAAACCTGAATAGGTGTATTCACACCCGATGCAATGGTGCCTTCAATGTTTTGGCGATCCCAGCCAGCGGTATTCTTCAACAGCCAGACATCAAGATCGCGGACATTCTGCACGCGGACACAGCCCGACGAATCGAAGCGCATGAGCTTGTTGAAATAGCTCTTCTGCGGCGTGTCGTGCATGTAAACGGCATGTTGATTGTGGAAGTTGATCTTTGTCGAGGACATGGCGTTGATCTTGCCCGGATCCTGACGGAACATCAGCTTCACAGCATCGTCGGTATTCCAGTCTACGCTTTCCGGCGGAACTTCCTGTCCCTGAGCGTTGTAGAGACGGATCTTGTTATTCGCGAGATATTGCGGGTTCTTCCGCATCAGCGGAATAATATCCTTCTGGATGATCGACTTTGGCGCGGTCCAGTAAGGATTAAGAATGACTTCGTGAATCTTGGAGTCAAGGATCGGCGTCTGACGGTCGATCTTGCCAACAACAGCTGTATGGCGCTGCGAAACGCTGCCGCCTTCCACTGCTTCAATACGAGCAGCCGGGATGTTGACCATAACAAAGCGCTGTTCAGACTGTGTTGCAGATGTCATGCCGGACAGGCGCTGGAGGTTGGTCTGCAGCTGGCCAAGACGCGTATTGGCATCCACATTCATTGCCGCATAGGTAAACTGGCCCATCACACCATCAGCCGGAAGGCCATGACGCGACTGGAAGCGCTTGACCGCTGCATCGACATAGGTATCGAACGCACCGGACACACCGGCTTCACGCGGAAGATCACCCGAAACGATCAAACGCTGGCGCAGAGCCTGTACCGAAGGATCATTAACGCCAAGCTGCAGCTTCGCATTGCCCGGAACCTGTGGCCAGCCGCCGCGACCTGCCAGATCCGCATATTGTGCGATAGCGGACTGAAGATTTCCCACAGTCTGCTGGCTGAGCACTGGCTGATTGGTTGCCACTTTCTGACCGCCGGTCGCGCGGGCATCGAACTGGTCATCCCAGTTGCCGCGGCGTGGCGCCGAAAGAATATCATTCAAAGCCTGTTGCTGGGCAAAAGCCGCAGGAGCGATAGCAGTTGCAGCAGCAGCCAAACCGGCCGTTGCTGCGCCACGCAGGAAGCTGCGACGGCCTACATTGAAAGCTTCGGCATTCTTGTCGGTTTTGGTCATAGTTTTGGTCCCAAAGGCTAACCGGTTTCGCCCAGATGCGTCGCATCTGCAGATAGCTCTAATTTATGCGCTGTATTAAACCGCTTATGTCGGTTTTTATGGCTTATTCATGTCGCAAAGCCCGGATTTCAAGCCAGGCCTTGCTGAATTAGCTCGCAATAATGAACTTTAACATACAAACTGGGTCAATTGTGACCGTTCTGCAACAAACTTCTAAGTTGTCGGCTGCCTTTCGGCATCCGCAATATCAAAGCCTGTAAGCAATGCTGTCGTTCCAGAAGCGGTCCAGACGCTGCAGCGACTTGTTCATCGCGGTGAATTCTTCAACCTGAATACCACCAACCTGCTCGATAGAAGCAATATGGCGCTGGTAAAGTGCCTGTACCTGATCAGCAATCTCGTTGCCCTTGTCTGTCAGGCTGACGCGAACCGAACGACGGTCCGTATTCGAGCGTTCGTGATGGATAAAACCCATCTCGACCAGCTTCTTGAGATTATAGGAAACATTCGAGCCGAGATAATAACCGCGTGAGCGCAGCTCACCAGCGGTCAGTTCAGAATTGCCAATGTTGAACAGGAGCAGTGCCTGCGTCGCATTGATATCGCTACGGCCGGCGCGGTCGAATTCGTCCTTGATGACATCAAGGAGGCGACGATGCAGGCGTTCAACCAGCTGCAATGCTTCGAGATAAAGTGTGCGGAGAGCTGCTTCGGGATTCAAAAGCGGAGCAGATGCATCCATTCTGTGCTGTGCATTGATCATTTCTTTTGCCTCTCTGTCGGAGCAGCCTTACATGAGGCCACTCTCTTTCCTGTTGGTCCGGTGTATTTTCTCACCGTGTCTTGAGAGGACTTTAGACGCGATCCATAAAATTCGACTTAAAAGTCAGCCTTAACAGTAGCTTACCAAGCGAAATGCAGATTTAGACTTAATGTTTTGTTACCGGTGCGCGATTTCAGGCCGTTATGCGAACGCGAGAAAGTCGTCTTTTCTCGAGGTAAAGCAGGACGCGGAACACAACATAAATGAGGAGACAAACGGCGTTAAACCCCACGATAAGGGGCCTGTAATCAAAGTGGCGCGCAAAGACAGAATAGATGGCAATCTCACCGACAGCCGCCACGAACCACAACACCGGTCCCCATTGCGCACGCATCCACAGCCCGGTTGCCGCAACCGGCATAAGCAGAGCAAGGGCCACGCAAGCCGTCTGCCATTGCCACGGCATGAGGTCGAAACGCCACAGCAAGCCTGGATAAACGCCGATCAGCTTAATCCAGTAATAAACGCCACTCGCAAGAGCAGCTAAAGCGATCAGCCGTATAAACCAGACAAAGGACCATTCAGTGCCGCTGGGTTGTATATGCTGGTGCAGTTCATCCTGACGCATCAAAAACTCAGTTCCCTCTCGTCAAGATTAGCAAAATACGCATTGACCATTTCCGGCTTCACTTCATCAGTCGAAGCTGGCTTCCAGACAGGTGCTCCATCCTTGTCAATCAAAACCGCGCGTACGCCTTCATAGAAATCATGCCCAGCAAGCATACGCGACGCGATGCGATATTCCATCCGCATACAATCGTCGAGATCCAGTGCGCGACCATCGGCAATCTGGCGGAATGTGACAGCGACACTGGTTGGCGAACGCGTGGCGATAACATTCAGAATATCCGTTGCCGGTTTATTGCCCGTGGCTGCTGCTTTTTCCAAAGCGTCGAGGCATTCGGCAAGCGTCGCATGTGCGAAACTTTCCGCAATGACTTTGCGGGTTTCGGGGGCCGTCTCAAAATCGGGATACTGAGCACTGGCCAAAGCCCCATCAAGGTCAGCTTTTGCAACGAGGTCATCGCGAAGGTCGTCAAGATCGCTGGCGGCCACTGCATGGGTCGCGATGCCGCTCTGCAGGCAATCGCCCCAGCGAATTCGGTTGCCGGTGAGCGCAAGATAATAGCCGAAATTATCATGGAGATGCGGCAGGAAGGCGCTTCCACCGACATCCGGGAAGAAGCCGATGCCGGTTTCGGGCATCGCAAAAAGCGTGTTTTCGGTCACGATCCGGTGCGAACCATGTACGGAAATGCCAGCGCCGCCACCCATGACAATGCCGTTAAGCAGCGAGATATATGGCTTTGGGAATCTCCCGATGCGGGCATTCAGTCGATATTCATCGCGGAAAAAATCAAAAGCGGGTGTGCCTTCGCGTCCGGCCTTATAGGCTGCAACCACGTCGCCACCGGCGCAGAACGCCCGGCCTTCGCCTTCCAAAATAACACAGGCGACATCCGGATCGGTTTCCCAGGCCTGCAGAGCACGGTCGAGAGCGAGAATCATTTTATGCGTCAAAGCATTGAGCGCCGATGAGCGCGTCAGCTTCACGAGGCCCGCTTTTCCCTTGCGTTCAAAGCTGATTTCACCGCCACCACCGAAATCGATCTGCATCATGTCTCTCCCGTGCGATTAAAGCGGTTCCAGATAAAGCTGAACGTTGGAACCGCTATAATCATTCCCTCTTGCGCATTGTCCTACGCAAAACCGCTTCGCACTTTTGCTGGAAATGCCCTTTTAATCTACGCATTGTCCTACGCAAAACTGCTTTGCACTTTTGCTGGAAATGCTTTCAATGCGTAGAAAGTGAAACGCCCCGCGTCAATCCTGCGCAGGCCATTGTGCTTGGATTAGCCACTTTTCCCGTGATAAACCGTGCTCATCTGATAACAAGCTTCCGAACCGTTAGATTCCCAAGCTTTCTTCTCGCGGGAACATTTATATGACTGATCGTTTGTCCAACATTTCTTCTGCCAACATTTCAGGGCACGTCGATGACGTGACCGGTGGGCGTCGTCTGCGCCGAATGCGCAAGGCCGACTGGTCACGCAGACTGGTTCAGGAAACACATCTCACGGTGGACGATCTGATCCTGCCATTCTTCCTGACTTACGGAACCAATGTCAGCGAGCCTGTGGACGCGATGCCGGGCGTTGAGCGCTATTCGGTCGATATGGCTGTACGCATGGCCGAAAAGGCTGCCAAGCTTGGCATTCCCGCGATTGCGCCTTTCCCGCGCGAAAAGGCAGAAGTAAAGACAGAGGACGGCGCTTTCGTTGCAAGTCCGGACAATCTGATCAACCGCGCTGTACGTGCGATCAAGAAGGAAGTGCCGGAAATCGGTATCATTACCGATGCAGCACTCGATCCGTTCACAACGCACGGTCATGACGGCATTTTGCGCAATGGCGAAATTATCAACGATGAATCGGTTGCGATGGTCGTGCGCGGTGCGCTCGCACAGGCGGAAGCCGGTGCAGACGTTATCGCACCGTCCGACATGATGGATGGCCGTATCGGCGCTATTCGTCAGGCACTGGATGCGCATGGCTTCAACCATGTACCGATCATGTCCTATGCGACCAAATTCGCATCCGCCTTCTATGGCCCCTATCGCGATGCAATCGGTACAGCTGGTCTGCTGAAGGGCGACAAGAAGACTTACTACATTGATCCAGCAAACCCGGACGAAGCGGTGCGCGAGGCCGAACAGGACGTGGCTGAAGGCGCTGACATGCTGATGGTTAAGCCTGGGATGCCTTATCTCGACATCATCCATCGCCTGAAAAACACATTCCGCCTGCCGACTTATGCATATCAGGTATCGGGCGAATATTCGATGATCAAAGCTGCAGGCATGAATGGCTGGATCGACGAAGAAAAAGTCATGATGGAAAGCCTGCTGGCTTTCAAACGCGCAGGCTGCGACGGCATCCTGACCTATTTTGCGCTCGACGTTGCTGAGAAGCTGAAAAGCCAGGGCTAAATTCCGAGACGCTGTTTCCTTGAAATAGCCAGTTTCATACACCACCTTGAGACTGTTCCGCGCAGTGCGGGACAGCGGACGGTTGTTCCCGGACGCTTCTTTTGAAGGACTGGAAGGAAAAATGTCCGACCATATTCTGCACGGCGAAGTCATGGGCCCGCGTTTTGAAAGCCGCGCATTTTTTGAAGGCGTGCGCACACGCCGTATTATGGCTTTTCTTATCGACTATATGATTGTCTTCTTTCTTTGCATCCCAGCAGCAATCGTAATTTTCATCCTTGGAATTCTCACGCTTTCGCTGGGATGGGCGCTCTACGCCATCATGTTCCCGGTAGTCGCATTGTTTTACATATCTCGCACTCTTGGCGGGCCTCAACAGGCCACAAAGGGTATGCAGATGATGAACATCAAGCTGGTGCGCCTTGAAGGCGGCACAGTCGATCCGATGCTGGCACTGGTCCACACTGTCCTGTTCTGGGGCCTGAATGTGGTGCTTACACCGTTCATCCTTTTGGCGACTCTGGTGATCGACCGTAAGCGTACCGTGCACGACCTCTTGCTTGGTACAGCAGTCATTCGTTCAGACCGCTAAAGCAAGCATCAAAAAAATTCAGGGCCGGCTGCACAAAATGTCTATTGACGTTTTGTGCAGCCGGCTCAATCTTTAGGGCATAAAGAGATGGTTCGGTATTGCCGTTTCGTGGATATTGAATGACCCATCAACCGCAACAGTCTCCGCAGTTTTTCTTAACGGCTCCATCGCCCTGCCCGTATCTTGACGGCCAGATGGAACGGAAGGTCTTCACTCATCTTGTGGGTGACAAGGCCAGCGAAATCAATGACCTGCTTACACAGGGCGGTTTTCGTCGTTCTCAGAATATTGCTTATCGCCCGGCCTGTGAGCTTTGTCGCGCCTGCGTTTCTGTGCGTATCCTGACCGGTGAATTTGAGATGAACCGGAGTATGCGCCGGGTCTGGAACCATAATCGCGATCTGATCGGCCGCCAGCACAAGGCACAGCCAAGCACCGAACAATATGCCCTTTTCCGCGATTATCTGGATGCCCGTCACCATTCTGGTGGCATGTCCGATATGACAGTGCTCGATTATGCGATGATGGTCGAAGATACCCACGTCAACACGCAGATTATCGAATATCGCAGACGCGGCCCGGACAGTTTTATCAGCGCGAAAGGCGATGGAGAGCTAATCGCGGTAGCCCTTACCGACGTGATGGCAGACGGCCTGTCTATGGTCTATTCATTCTTCACGCCGCATATGCACGAGCGTTCGCTCGGAACTTTCATGATCCTTGATCATATCCAGCGCGCACGCGCTGCTGGCCTTCCCCATGTCTATCTCGGCTATTGGGTCGAGGGGTCGCGCAAGATGCAATATAAGACGCGCTTCAGGCCGCAGGAGCATCTCGGCCCACGCGGCTGGCAGAAATTTGAGGGCTAGAAACAAAAAGGCGGCACATGCCGCCTTCTTTATTTGAACAGAACCTTAGAATTTGCCCGAACGCGGAAACCCCTTGGGTACCAGACGCCCAGCAGAGGCACGGGCCGCAATCCACTCGACAAGTTCTTCCTTGCTGCGATTGAAGGTGCGATCTGCTGAATCCTGCCACGACAGGCCGTCGCTGATCGCGAAGGTACGAACATCGGACACGCCGCCGTCCTTATACTTCTGCAAACGAACGCCCTTGCCGCGTGTCATTTCAGGAATGTCCGAAAGCGGGAAGACGACCATCTTCCGGTTCTCGCCCACGACCGCAATGTGATCGCCCGAAATGCGCTGGCAAAGCTTGGCTTCATCTGGCGCCTTCACATTCATCACCTGCTTACCCTTGCGGGTATTGGCGACCGCTTCATTCTCGGACACTATGAAGCCATTGCCTTCATGCGATACAAGCAGAAGCTTGGCCTGTGGATCGTGAACGAAGGCCGTCAGGATATCCTGATCATTTTCCATATCAACGAGGATACGGATCGGTTCGCCATGGCCGCGCCCGCCCGGAAGCGTGTTCGCACCAATGGTGAAGAACTTGCCACCTGTCGTGAAGAACAGCAGCTTGTCAGTCGTCTCAGCATGGAAGGCGAGCTTGAGCTTATCGCCTTCCTTGAAGGCCAGCGTCGAGAAGTCAGCCATATGGCCCTTCATCGCGCGCAGCCAGCCCTTTTCAGACACAACAATCGTAACCGGCTCACGCTCGATCATCGCCTGATGAATGTCTTCGAGATCATGGCTTGGCGCATCGGCAAAGGTGCTGCGGCGCTTGCCAAGTTTGGTTTCAGGCCCAAACTTCTCACGGACGGCTTTGATTTCCGTGCTGATCTTCTTCCACTGGCGCGTGCCCGAAGCAAGCAAGCCTTCCAGATCAGTCTTTTCAGCAGTCAGACCATCAAATTCTTTGCGAATTTCAAACTCTTCAAGCTTGCGCAAAGAACGCAGGCGCATGTTGAGGATTGCTTCGGCCTGATTATCCGTCAGATCAAAGAACCGCATCAGCTCCTGTTTCGGTTCATCCTCTTCACGAATGATGCGGATGACTTCATCAAGATTGAGATAGGCCTTCAGGAAACCGCCAAGGATTTCCAGCCGCTTTTCGATTTCTGCCAGACGGTATTCGGAACGGCGAACGAGCACTTCCTTGCGATGTTCAAGCCATTCTTTGAGCACGCCGCCCAGTGACAGAACATTCGGCACTTTGCCGTGCGAGAGCACGTTCATGTTGAGCGAAACGCGGTTCTCAAGCTCGGTCAGCTTGAAAAGCGATTCCATCAGCAGTTCAGGATCGACCGTGCGGTTCTTCGGCTCCAGAACGATGCGGATGTCTTCAGCAGACTCGTCGCGAATATCGTCGAGCAGTGGCAGCTTCTTGGCCAGAAGCAGCTCTGCAATCTTCTCGATCAGGCGCGACTTCTGAACCTGATATGGGATCTCGGTGACAACAATCACCCAGGTTCCGCGATTGCCCTCTTCCTTTTCCCAGCGCGCGCGTGCGCGGAAAGAACCACGCCCGGTGCGATAGGCTTCGAGAATGTTGGCATGCTCTTCCACCAGGATGCCGCCGGTCGGGAAATCGGGACCACGCACCTTGCACTTCAATAGTGCTGCCGGATCGGTTTCCGCTTCCTTCTTCAGCTCTTCCCATTGTTCCGGCGAAGTGACGAGTTCTTCAACAGTCGCTTCGGGATGATTGATAAGATAGAGCGCCGACGAGCACAGCTCCGCCACATTATGCGGCGGAATATTGGTGGCCATGCCGACCGCAATACCGGCCGAGCCATTGGCAAGCAGGTTCGGGAACGCGCCCGGAAGGACGATGGGTTCCTCGTCCTCTTCATTATAGGTCGGGCGGAAGTCGATGGCGTTTTCGGTAATGCCTTCAAGAAGCAGCGTTGCGACCTCGGTCATCCGCGCTTCGGTATAACGCATCGCAGCCGCATTATCGCCGTCGATGTTGCCGAAGTTGCCCTGCCCGTCCACGAGCGGATAACGCACGGCAAAATCCTGCGCCAGACGCACAAGTGCGTCGTAAATCGAGGCGTCGCCGTGTGGGTGGAATTTACCCATAACGTCACCGACGATACGCGCGCATTTTGCATAGGCCTGATCGGGATTGAGTCGCAACAGGCGCATTGCATGCATGATGCGGCGATGAACCGGCTTCAAACCGTCGCGCACATCCGGCAGCGCACGATGCATGATCGTGGACAGCGCATAAGCGAGGTAGCGTTCCTCGAGGGCCGATTTAAGATCAACCCGTTCGATGTGTTCGTCGCCGTCGTCCGGCGGAATCAGACTTTTACCCATAGTTCTCAGTACCAATTGCGCGATTCGTCAGCAAGTGGGGATGAGAACCAATCCAGTACATTCGTCGCAATGTTGCCGTCATTTAGCTTCTATACGGGAATTGTAGAGGTTTTCTCCACAACTTATACGTAACGAATGAAACAGGCTGTTTTTCCTTGCGTAAAGGCTTATGAAGGCTATCTAAAATTTACCAAATGATCAGGAGCCAATAAATGAAGGTTTTCGTTGTTAGCAAGCAGGCCGTGCGCGTCTTCGCAGCAAGCACCGCGCTCTCGCTTGTTCTTGGCAGTGCGGCAATGGCTGCAGATGCAAATGCAGTCGCAGAGCGCGTTAAAGCCCTCTATACAAAGCAGGGCGGAGAGCTGAACTTCGCCGAAGTTAAGGCTGACGGCGACAACATTTTGCTCAAAGGCACAACAATCAAGCTGCCTACCATTTCTGACCGCGCGACGCCTGTCGGCGATATAACGCTCGAAAACGTGCAGGACACGCCAGAAGGCGGCTATAGCATCGAAAAAGTTGCGGTTGCAGATTTGGACTTCGCTCCTGAAGGTGCGGACAAAAACGATAAAGCCACAATCAAAGGCATCTCGATGGAGAACGTTATTCTTCCATCCGAGAAAGCCGAAGGCCCGCTCGCCAAGATGGTCTTCTACGACAAGATGAAGATCGACGAGTTCTCGGTGGGCACACCAGGCAAAGATGGCGCTCTGATCAAGGGCATGGAAGTGACCCTGAATTCGGCCAACAAAGCCGAAAAAATCGACTACAATCTCACTATTGCCGATATTGATGCGACTTTCGACAAGAACGGCAAGAACCCGCTCGCTCCACTCGATATGAGCGCTCTTAAGGGTTCGATCAACTCGAAGGGTACATGGCTGCCGACTTCGGGCAATGCGACGCTGGATCAGTTTGAAATCAATGCTGAAGAACTCGGCAAGATCAATCTGACCGCTGCTATCGACGGCTATGATCTTTCTTTCGTAGAAGCTCTGCAGAAGACACAGGAAAACATGGCCAAGGCTGATGCAGAAAAAGACGCAGCTGGCCTCGCTCTTCTCGGTCTCGCTGAACAGCTGAGCCTCAAGAATCTGTCGATCCGCTTTGACAACGAAGAACTGACACAGAAGCTGCTCGAATATTACGGCAAGCAGCAGGGTGCCGATGGTAAGCAGCTCGGCGAACAGCTGAAGATGATGGTTCCGCTGATGGCAACACAGCTCAAGAACCCTGAATTTGCCCAGCAGCTCAAGGCCGCAGCTGAAAAGTACTTCGACGATCCAAAGTCGCTGACCGTTTCGGCTTCGCCTGACCAGTCGGTAAGCTTCGCGTCCATCGTTGCGACCGCTTCGCTCGACCCGACAAAGCTGATCCAGCTTTTGAAAGTTGGCGTTGAAGCCAACAACTGATCGAACTTAGGTTCATCAAACAAAACCCGGTGAGTTCTGCTCACCGGGTTTTCTTTTGCCGTACTGATAAGGTCAAAGAAAAAGCCCGGTCTCGCGACCGGGCTTTTGATTTTCAAACCTGAGAAGATCAGCTCTTCTGGGTTGGCGCTAAGCGAATATGAAGATCACGCAGCTGCGCTGGCGTTACATCCGAAGGTGCGTTCATCAGAAGATCGAGCGCCTGCTGGTTCATCGGGAACAGCGAGATTTCGCGCAGGTTCTTTGCACCAACGAGCAGCATGATAACGCGATCAACACCGGCAGCCATGCCGCCATGTGGAGGCGCGCCGTACTGGAACGCGCGATAGAGACCGCCGAAGCGCTCTTCTACGTCCTGCTGGCTGAGGCCAACCTTTTCAAACGCCTTGACCATCACATCCGGCAGCTGGTTACGGATCGAACCGGAAGCGATTTCAAAGCCGTTACAGACCAGATCGTACTGGTAAGCCTTGAGCGTCAGCGGGTCCTGCGTTTCCAGTGCTTCCATGCCACCCTGTGGCATCGAGAACGGATTGTGCGCAAAGTCGAGTTTCTTGTTGTCTTCATCCCATTCGTAGAACGGGAAGTCGATAATCCAGGCCAGTTCAAAGCGATCACGATCAACGAGGTTCAGCTCTTCACCAGCCCGCGTACGGGCATCGCCTGCGAATTTGTAGAACTTCGATGGCTGACCGGCTACGAAGAAGCAGGCATCGCCGTCGCCGAGACCCAGCTGGTTGCGGAGCGCTTCTGTGCGTTCTTCACCAATGTTCTTGGCAATCGGGCCAGCGCCTTCAAGCTTATCGCCTTCCTTGCGCCAGAAGATGTAGCCGAGACCCGGTTGACCTTCGCCCTGCGCCCATGAATTCATGCGATCACAGAATGCGCGGCTACCGCCGGTCTTTGCCGGGATTGCCCAGACTTCGACCTTTGGATCGTTGGCGATCATGTTCGCGAAGACCTTGAAGCCGGAACCAGCGAAGTGCTCGGTCACAGCCTGCATTTCAATCGGGTTACGCAGATCAGGCTTGTCCGAACCATAGGTGCGGATTGCGTCGTCATAAGCGATGCGGCGGAACTGCTTCGTGACAGGCTTGCCTTCTGCAAACTCTTCAAAGATGCCGCGCATGACTGGTTCCATCGTTTCCCAGATTTCTTCCTGGGTTACGAAGCTCATTTCGAGATCGAGCTGATAGAATTCGCCCGGCAGACGGTCTGCACGCGGATCTTCATCGCGGAAGCAAGGTGCAATCTGGAAGTAGCGGTCGAAACCGGCAACCATCAGAAGCTGCTTATACTGCTGCGGAGCCTGCGGCAGCGCGTAGAACTTGCCTTCATGAATACGGCTTGGAACGAGGAAGTCGCGCGCGCCTTCCGGCGAGGAGGCCGTCAGGATTGGCGTCGAAAACTCATTGAAGCCGATTTCGGTCATGCGACGACGCATCGCTGCAATGATCTTCGTGCGGCTCATAATGTTCTTGTGCAGCGTTTCGCGGCGCAGATCGAGGAAGCGGTACTTGAGACGAATGTCTTCCGGATAGTCCGGCTCGCCAAACACTGGCAGCGGCAGCTCCTTAGAGGCAGCCAGAACTTCGATCTCGGTTGCGAAGATTTCAACATCGCCGGTCGGCAAATTGGCATTCACAGCTTCATCTGCGCGGGCCTTCACTTCACCGTCAACACGGATGACCCATTCGCCACGAACGGTTTCGGCAATCTTGAACGCTGGCGAATCAGGATCAGCAACAACCTGAGTGAGGCCATAATGATCGCGAATGTCGATGAAGAGGATGCCACCATGGTCACGGACGCGATGAACCCAGCCAGACAGACGGACTTTTGAACCAACATCCGATTTGCGAAGGGCTGCGCAGGTATGGCTGCGATAACGGTGCATGATTTCTGCCTTTTGGAACTTTATAAATCTTGTGCAGGCAAAGCGCTGCAATTCCGGCGGAAAAGCGCATTTTGATCACGCTTTGTCAAGCCGATACTGCCTGTATCCGGGCACGTATCCGGCCTTGTTAAACCAGCTTGACGGATTATGTCGACAAAAATCACTATTTACGTGTTATTCCATCGCTATATGCTTCTTGTGGCGCGGCACGCAGCCCAAAGCAGCCCACCATTATCCAGTGCTCGTTTCAATCTGACTGAATCATATCGAAGCGCGCGCTAATCCTCTGTTAAACGTGCATCTTGTCCGAAAATCGCTTCACAGTTTTCGGGATGCGCTCTAAAAGAAAAACATGCAGCTCATCACGACCACAGAGGCCCTTGAAGAGGCCGTATCCGCCCTAGCCAAATCCGACTTCGTAACGGTCGATACCGAATTCATTCGGGAAACGACCTTCTGGCCGGAACTCTGTCTTATTCAGATGGCTTCGCCCGATCATACCGCTCTGGTCGATGCACTGGCGCCCGGTCTCGATCTTGCGCCCTTCTTTCGCCTGATGGCCGATGAAAAAGTGGTCAAGGTGTTCCACGCCGCACGTCAGGACATTGAAATCGTTTTCCACTTGGGCAACCTGATCCCTGCCCCGATTTTTGACAGCCAGGTTGCTGCCATGGTCTGCGGTTTTGGCGATGCCATTTCCTATGACGCTCTGGTTCAGAAGGTCACTGGAAAACATATCGACAAGTCATCGCGCTTCACCGACTGGCGCCGCCGCCCGCTGTCTGAAAAGCAGCTCGATTATGCGCTGGCCGATGTCACCTATCTGCGCGACATCTACCTCTATCTGAAAGATGAGCTTCAGAAAGAAGGCCGTAGCGAATGGGTCAACGAGGAAATGGCCGTTCTCAGCGCGCGTGAAACCTATGACCTTCATCCAGATGATGCCTGGAAGCGTGTGAAGACGCGTATGCGCAAGCCAATCGAGCTTGCTATCGTTCAATCTGTTGCTGCATGGCGCGAACGTGAAGCGCGCGAACGCAATGTTCCGCGTGGCCGCGTCATCAAGGATGACACGATCGCTGAAATCGCCCAGCAGCAGCCAAAAGATGCGGAAGCGCTCGGACGTCTTCGTTCGATCCCGAAGGGCTGGGAACGTTCGGCTCAGGCGGCAGGCTTGGTGAATGCCATTCAGGCGGCACTGGCTATTCCAAAAGAAGATCTGCCAAAGTTGCCAAAACAGTCTCATTCGCCAGAAGGCAGTGCTGCAGCTGCAGATATTCTTAAAGTGCTGCTCAAGCTTGTGACCGAAGAACACGGCGTTGCAGCCAAGATCGTCGCAAGCTCCGATGATATCGACAAGATTGCAGCCGAAGGCGAGAATGCCAATGTGCCCGCACTTCAGGGCTGGCGCCGCGAAGTCTTCGGCCAGAAAGCACTCGATCTCATTGAAGGCAAAATCGGCATTAAATTTGAGAACCGGCGTATTCAAGCTGTCGAATTATAGCATTTCCAGCAAAAGTGCGAAGCAGTTTTGCGTCGGATAATGCGTAAAAACAAACAGTTACAGCGGTTCCAACGATTCATTCTTAACTGGAACCGCTGTAAACTAAGTAAAAAGGCCGGCGGAGAAAACTCTCGCCGGCCTTTCGATTTATCAATCATACTCTTTTCAATGATGCTCGTTCGCGTCAATCGCACTGTCGCCGATGGCAAAGAATAGGTTCTTTCCCGTCAGCTTTGAAAGCTGCTGTAAACGCCCTTCAGGGCGGTCAGAAATCAGATCGGCGATATCTCCCGGTACGACCAGTGCAATGCCGTTTTCTTCCTCACGCCAGTAAAGACGCGGGATTACGCCCGGCATAGATGCCGATAGCAGATAGATGACGCGAAGCAGCGCACCCAGAAGCTTTGCCCGCTCACGCAGGCGCGGTGAGGCAAGCTGCAGGATTTCCGGCGCAATTTCGTCTTCGACCAATCCTTCATGGCGATAGTAATTCGCAAGAGCCATGAAAGAACGGCCCGGATGATCGATACCGCCGAACGAACCATGCGCGATGATGTTCAACGCCTGCGAGCCCCGATAGTCGGGATGCGCACGCCAGCTGATATCAGCCACCAGACACGCCGCCTGACGATAGCGGCTCTCATCTTCAGTTTCATCGAAACCGAGAACGGGAAGCGAAAGCGTTGTCCATGTTGCGAGCTCGCGTGCATGACGCGGCGAACGCGAACGCAGGATTGCCAGCTCTTCTGCAGAAGACAAAAGCGGATCAAGCCGCTGTTCGTTCTTGGGCAGCAGCGAATACAAGTAACCTTCACGAACTCCCAGCGCCGAGAATACGATCTTGGAGGGTTTCATGCGCCGAATGGTTTCGAGCAGAACCGTAGCGCCATAAGCAAGAAGCTGGCGACGATTTTTGGATACTGCTTCGATGCCGCGCATCGTGTCGATATTGCCTCTGGCAACCCGCGTGAGAAAGCTTTTTGCTTCCACCGGGTCCATCTCATAGCCATGCATGACGTGCAGCGGGTAATGCTTGGCCGTCATATGCAGCTTGGCGAGATTTCGCCACGTACCACCCACAGCGTAGAAGACTTCTCCCTGATGCTCTTCAAGAAGTGTCGCGCGTGCAAGCTCGGTGCGGGTGATTTTGGCGGCTTCAGGCAGTTGTTCGTTCGACATGTCCTGCAAACGCAGGCCACCGAGCGGAAGGGTAATCCCCTCACCGACCTCATGGTCATTGACGCCAACCAGCTCCAAACTGCCGCCGCCAAGGTCGCCAGTTACGCCCTGCGGTTTGTAGAAACCGGAAATGATACCCAAAGCGGAGTAATAGGCTTCTTCCTTGCCCG
This sequence comes from Brucella sp. NBRC 12953, assembly GCF_040369775.1. NCBI lineage: Bacteria > Pseudomonadati > Pseudomonadota > Alphaproteobacteria > Hyphomicrobiales > Brucellaceae > Brucella > Brucella sp. NBRC 12953. The sequence continues at coordinate 302,335 of NZ_BAABSV010000001.1, read as the reverse complement.
ACAACACTTCAATGTGCCGTCCAAGAATAGCCTCGGCCTGAGAAATGAAATCAGGACCGTTTTTCGCCTCGCGAGCTGCGGCTGTTGCCAGTGCATGAATGGAAATCGCACCCGCCTGTTCGGCCAGAACGCGAAAACGCTTCAATGCGCGCAGGGCGATATCGACGGATTTCTCATTGAGCTTTCCGGTCTTGGCCAATCCTTTGCCAAGACCGCAGAGAAGCTTTTCATTGAAAAGCACTGTCGGAGACCGGACAATGCCTTCGTAAACAACGACACGGATCGAGTTGGAACCAATATCGATTACCGCGACGGGCTTGAGGCCTTTCAACCGGCCTTGTGCTACTGCTGGACTCATGAAGTCGTGTTTCTTTCCGCCTGCGCACGTTTACGATGCGCAATCAGACGGGGGGCAGATGACTTCAGCGACTTTCCGCGACCCGACAAGCTTGGATTTGTCATGAAATATTCCTGCGCGTTGAAAGCTTCCTCTCCATCTTCTTTTTCTATCCGGCGAGAGGTGCCGTCCGCAAGTAGCTGATAGCTCTGCTGGTTATCAATTATGTTGGCAAACATGATTTGCGACAGGATTTGCTGATGCACGGTGGCATTGGTAATGGGCACCAGTGTCTCTACGCGACGGTCGAGATTGCGCGGCATCATATCGGCAGAACCGATATAGACGATTGCCTTGTCTGAAGGCAGATCATGCCCGTTTCCGAAGCAGAAAATGCGGCTATGCTCGAGAAAACGCCCAACAATCGACTTTGCGCGAATGTTGTCTGAGAGGCCAGGAACACCCGGTCTCAGACAGCAGATGCCACGCACGACGAGGTCCACATGCACGCCCGCCTGACCGGCCTTGTAAAGCGCGTCAATAATCTGTGGATCAACGAGCGAGTTCATCTTCATCCAGATGGCTGCAGGCTTATGAGCCTTCGCATTGGTGATCTCGTCATCAATATGCTTCAAGATTCGCGTGCGCAAGGTAAGCGGTGAAATCCCGATCTTCATTTCTTCAGCAGGCTGCGCATAGCCGGTGATGAAGTTGAAGATATGCGCCACATCGCGTGCGATATCGGCATCGGAAGTGAAGAATGAAAGGTCGGTGTAAATACGCGCTGTGATCGGGTGGTAGTTGCCAGTGCCAAGGTGAACATAGGAACGCAGCTTCTGGTCTTCACGGCGAACAACCAGCGACATCTTTGCGTGCGTCTTCAATTCGATAAAGCCGAAGACCACCTGAACGCCTGCGCGCTCCAGATCGCGGGCCCAGCGAATATTGGCTTCTTCGTCGAAGCGAGCCTTCAGCTCAACAAGGGCTGTGACCGACTTGCCAGCTTCTGCCGCATCGACGAGCGCACGCACGATCGGGCTGTCATTGGAGGTACGGTAAAGCGTCTGCTTGATTGCCAACACATCCGGATCAGCTGCGGCCTGACGCAGAAACTGCACCACCACATCAAATGATTCATATGGATGGTGGACCACAATGTCCTTTTCACGAATCGCGGCAAAGCAATCGCCGCCGTGCTCGCGAATGCGCTCAGGGAAACGCGGATTGTAAGACACAAATTTCAGGTCATCGCGCGGGATCGAAACGACTTCCGAAATCATGTTGAGCGCCAGAAGACCTTCGAGAACGCTTATGCGGTTTTCCGAGACACCCAGTTCGGTAGCAACGAAAACACGCAGCGCTTCGGGGATTTCAGCATCAAATTCGATGCGGATCACCTGACCGCGGCGACGACGCTTCAGAGCTGTTTCAAAAAGGCGGACCAGATCTTCCGCTTCTTCTTCGACCTCGATATCGCTGTCGCGAATGATGCGGAATGTACCGGCACCGCGCACCTCATAGCCCGGGAACAGACGACCGATAAACAGGCTGACTGCATCTTCAATGGTGATAAAACGGAACGCGTTCTGCTGCTCGGTCGGCAACTGGATGAAGCGCTTCAGGGCGACCGGAATGCGCAACAGCGCCGTCATCGGATGACCATCAAGACGACGCGCAAGCTGCAGCGCAATCGAGAAGCCTAGATTCGGAATAAACGGGAACGGGTGCGCAGGATCGATTGAAAGCGGCGTCAGAACCGGGAAAATTGTTTCCAGGAAGTGACCTTCCAGCCAATCTTTTTCGGTCTTCGACAAGGTCGATGCGCGTACGATCTCGATATTCTCTTTTTCAAGTTCTTCGCGCAGCGTACGCAGACGTTCCTGCTGGCCTTCCTGCAGGCGGCCCACTTCTTCCAGAACGAAATCAAGCTGCTCCTGCGGCGTGCGACCGTCGGCGCTGCGCATGGCAACACCTGCACGCACCTGTGCAGCAAGCCCTGCAATACGCACCATGAAAAATTCATCGAGGTTGGCTGCCGAAATCGACAGGAAGCGCAGACGCTCCAGCAGTGGCTGACGCGTATTGCCTGCTTCTTCGAGAACACGACGGTTAAACTGAAGCCAGGAAAACTCGCGATTGACGAAGCGTTCAGGGCTTTGCATCAGCTCTGCTGTCTTGTCAGTGTTCAAAGCTTCGTGAGCGTTTTGAACTTTGCTGGCATTCGGGGTTGCAGAATGGTCATTTGCCGCCTGATCTGCCACATGTGCGGTCAAATCGGCGGCCTGGGTTGCCACAACGCTGTTTTCGTTCATTTTTCCTGTCCCGGTTACTACCGGCAAATCCCGGCGCGACGATAAGCCTATGGCTGTCATATGACAGTTTGATAGCAAACCGCTTGAAATGTCCCCAGAATTGATGAAAACGCTTCCAGAAACAAGCCGTTCGCGGTAAACGCTTGAAAAATAGCCATCCCAATTTGAATGCCGCGATCCAAAAGCTCCGGAGCCTATTATGTCCGATCACATCATCCCACACTTCCAGAATGACGCTGGACACAATTCCATTGAAATCGGCGTGAAGGAATTCATGTGCGTCGGCGCAAACCCGCCTTTCGATCATCCACATGTCTTCCTCGACATGGGTGACGAAAGCGAAGTGGTTTGCCCATATTGCTCGACGCTCTATCGTTACAATCCGCAGCTTCACGCTGACGAGACTGTTCCTGCAGGCTGCGTTTACGAAGCACCTGCAGACAAAGCTGCCTGAACATAAATGGCGGTATTCGTGCCGCTGATATTATGAGCAGCTTGGTCAACGGACGCATATTGATTGCAGGGGCCGGTGTTGCCGGTCTCAGTGCAGCACTTGAATGTGCGGCACGCGGATGGACTGTCCAGCTGTTTGAAAAAGCGCAAGCCCTGTCGGAAGTCGGCGCGGGCTTGCAGCTGGCTCCCAATGCGATGCGCCACCTCCAGCGCCTTGGCGTGGCCGACTGCCTTTCCTCCCAAGCCGTTACGCCAGAAGCGCTTTATCTCATGGATGGGCGCAAGGCTCGCCCCCTGCTCGCCATGCAACTTGGCGACAAGGCATTCAAACGTTGGCATCATCCCTATGTCGTTTGCCATCGCGCTGATTTGCAAACAGCCCTGTTAGATGCCTGCCACGACAATCCAAATATCGAGATTAATCTCGGTGCTGAGATTATTGGCCATAAGGCAGATCAAAACGGCATCACCGCAACGGTTAGACGTGGCGGAGCAGATCAAGATATTGCTGCCAGCTATCTCATTGCCTGCGATGGCGTCTGGTCTGCACAACGCACCAAAGCGGGATATGAAAAGGCGCGTTTCAGCGGCCATATCGCGTGGCGTACAACACTTGCAGCGGATGCCCTGCCCGCAAGCTTCAAGGCAGCAATCCCAGAACAGAAATCCGTTTCTGCATGGCTTGGCAAGAAGGCGCATTTTATCGCCTATCCGGTAAAGGGCGGTGATTTCTTCAATTTCGTCGCCATTACGACGGGCGATAACCCCGGTGAGGTCTGGTCTAAGACGGGTGACAATGCGCGGCTGCAGTCAATCTATGCCGATTGGAGCGACCCGGTACGTGAAGTGCTGACTCTAGCCACCGAGTGGACCTACTGGCCGCTTTTTGAAATGGCCGATGCTCAGTTTGTCGGCCCGGACAGAACGATATTTCTCGGTGACGCCTCTCACGCTGTCACACCCTTTGCAGCGCAAGGGGCTGCCATGGCAATTGAAGATGCGGCAGCACTTGCCGAAGCATTGGATGACCAAGAGCCACAATCAGCGCTGAAGCGATTTGATTCTGTTCGCAAAGAACGGATTGCAGCAGTTGCCAAACGCGGCCAGCTAAACCGCTTTGCCTATCACGCGACAGGTGTGTTTGCGCTTGGACGCAACATGCTCTTTGCCATGCGCAGCCCAGATACTTTCCTGAAAGATCTGGACTGGCTTTATGGCTATGATGCGGTTGCAGCGGTAAGAAGTTAGCCTGCGTCGCGCGCGGCTTCCAGCGCGGCAATATCAATCTTGACCATCGTCATCATGGCATTTGCCACGCGCTGCCTGACCTCTGGCTCGCCGTTCTGTAGAATCTCGAGCAGGAACTCCGGCACAATCTGCCAAGCAAACCCATATTTGTCGGTCAGCCAGCTGCATTCCATCGCAGAGCCACCTTCCAGCAACCGGTTCCAGAACGCATCAAGCTCTGCCTGATCCTTGCATTTCAGAATAAGCGATGTTGCCGGGTTGAACTTGAATTGTGGACCACCGTTCAAGGCAGTCATCGCCTGTCCGTCCAGTGTAAAGTTTGCAGTGACGACATCGGTGCCGCCGGATTGGTGACCGTGCTGGAAGCGAATGAAGCCATCCAGAGAGGCTGGTTTTCCCAATTCCTTGAAGAGCGATACGTAATAATTGGCCGCCTCTTCAGCCTCGTTATCGAACCAGAGGCATACTGTTAAGCCAGACATGGATTGTTCCTCCCATATGTCTCAGCCCCCGACTTGTTGAGCATTTCCAGTTTGGTTGTATGGCTGGAAATGCTCGATCTGTTAGTTTCAAACGTTTCTCGCCCGAAAACCGTTTCATATTTTTCGGGATATGCGTGGATTATCCCATCGCTTTTGCGGCTGCTTCCATATCCATCCACATCAGCTCCCAGATGTGACCGTCGAGATCTTCGAAGCTGCGACCATACATGAAACCGTAATCCTGCTTGGGAGCCGGATCGGCGCGACCACCGGCCTTAGCTGCATTTTCAACCGTTGCATCCACATCCGCTTTGCTATCCGCCGAAAGACAGATCAAAACTTCACTTGTGGCATTGGCGTCGGAAATCTTTTTAGGCGTGAACTGGCTGAATTTCTCATGGCTGAGAATCATCGCATGGATCGTGTCGGAAAAGACCATGCAGGACGCCGTTTCGTCCGAAAACATCGGGTTCTTCGTTGCTCCGATTGCTTCATAGAAGCTGGTTGAGCGAGCGACGTCTTTTACGGGAAGGTTTACGAAAATCATTTTAGGCATGGCAATTCCTCCAATTGCGGGCATGAACTGCCCATTTTCATTTGGCTTGTCTTTACGGCAGCTTTTTTATCGCCTGCCCGATCCCCCGGGCGATAAAGTCGGCATTTTATGTGTTGTTTGAAACCGACTATCATAAGATTGCTTGAACATAATGACAGATAAGTTATAATTAGCAACTATGAAGTTAGAAAAAATAACCAATCGCGAAGCGCCAACAGCAAGACGCAGCTATGATGATGCTTGCGCAGCAGCACATGCCCTTGATTTGATTGGGGAACGCTGGGCCTTGCTTGTCATTCGCGAACTGATGTTCGGACCGAAGCGTTTCAGCGATTTACGATCAGACTTGCCAGGAATAAGCGCCAATGTTCTCACACAGCGGCTTGAAGGACTGGAAGAAGCAGGCATTTTACGGAAGTCGAAATTGCCGCCCCCCGCATCCGTGCAGGTCTATGAATTGACTGAATGGGGTTATGAAGCAGAACCGATCCTGCAAACACTTGGTCGCTGGGCTGCACGTTCGCCGAGCCATGATCCCAATTTGCCGATTTCGACCACGTCGTTCCTGCTATCACTACGAACGATGATCAGTCCCGAACGCTCGCAAGGCATGAATGCTGTGATTGGGCTTAAACTCGATGATGAAGATTTCACCGCGCACCTGCACAACGGCGGATTGGAAGTAACGCGCGGTAGAGCGGAGCAATATGATATCGCTTTTGAAAGTTCTCCCCGCATGATGGCTGCAGCAATCTATGGAGGACAGCCCTTAATCGCCCTTGAAGAGGCAAACCTGCTCACACTGAAAGGGGATCATGCTCTGGCAGAAAAATTCATCACACTGTTTCCACTTCCTGCAAAAGCACCGCTGCAAAAATGAATTAAGCAACCATATGGTTGCATATATGTAAAACTCGTGTAGATTGGCAACCATACAGTTGCCAATCAAGGAGAGTGCATATCATGACAACGACATCATCGACTGATCGTATTGAGAAGACCGTGAACCTTCGCGCCGGCATTGATCGGGTGTGGCGCGCGCTCACGGATCATGAGGAATTCGGCGAATGGTTCCGGGTCAAAATTGACGGACCATTTATTGTCGGCAGCGCATCGACTGGCCGCTTTACATTTGATGGATGCGGCGACACCAGATGGACGTCCTTCATCAAGGATATGAAAGCGCCGCATTATTTTTCCTTCACCTGGCATCCTTATGCTGTTGAAGCTGAAACAGATTATGCGAAAGAGCCGCAGACACTGGTAGAATTCAAACTTGAAGAAATCGAGTCGGGCACAAAACTCACGGTTATCGAAACAGGCTTTGATGCCCTGCCTGCGGAGCGTCAGCCAATCGCCCTTCGAATGAACACGGGTGGTTGGGAAGAGCAGATGCGAAATATCAAGGAATACCTCGAAAGCAAATGAACGAAGCCTCGCTCACGCAATCAGCAAACATGTCTGCCATTTTTGCAGCACTGGCCGACCCAACCCGGCTGGCCCTGATCGAAACATTGAGCGACGGTGAAAGCCGCTCAATTGTCACGCTTTCACAAAATGGCAGCATTAGCAGGCAGGGAATGACCAAGCATCTTTCTGTGCTTGAGCAAGCGGGATTGGTTGAGCGCGATAAGGTTGGGCGTGAAAGCCGTTTCAGGCTTTGCCCGACCCCGCTTGTCGATGCGAGGGCCTATCTCAGCACTGTCTCTGCACAATGGGATGATGCACTGCAGCGTTTGCGTCGTTTCGTCGAAGACTGATCAAAGTCGCCGATCGCAGGATTCGGAATGGTTTTAGAGCGCGTTTGGATTTGATTGAATTGGATCGGCGCCCAAAATATTTGTTTTGACGCGAATCTTGGTCCGAAAACCGTTTCACACTTTTCGGAATGCGCTCTAATGGTGAACAATACACCAGTCGCAAAGGCAAGCCAGAATGACAATCCAGTTTGAACAGACCTGCCCAATCTTCCGAATTTTCGATATCGAGAAAGCCAAAGATTTCTATATCGGTTTTCTGGGTTTCACACTTGATTGGGAACATCGCTTTGCCGACGGAATGCCGCTTTATATGCAGGTTTCCCGCGCTGGTCTGACCTTGCATCTGAGCGAACATCACGGTGATGGCAGTCCAGGCGCGAATATTTTCGTCCGTATGCAGGGTGTCGAAGAATTCCACAGGGAAGTTAATGCGCATGGCTATCGCTATATGCGGCCCGGCATCGAGGACGCGCCATGGGGCCGTGTCATGGCGGTGATTGATCCATTCGGCAATCGCATTCAGTTCTGCCAGGGACCGAATGACGAATAGCATTTCCAGCAAGCCTGCGAAGTGTCTCCGTAGATGAATCAGTTCGCCAGACTGATTTCTTTTCCTGCTGCGATGCGTCGGATAAGGCGTAAAACCAAACAGTTACAGCGGTTCCAACGATTCAGTCTTAACTGGAACCGCTGCAAAGAAAAACACCCGCCGGATCACTCTGGCGGGTGTTTTATATTTCGACTAATCGAATGATTAGTGCAGGATCTGGCTCAGGAACAGCTTGGTGCGTTCATGCTGCGGGTTGTCGAAGAACTCAGCTGGCGAATTCTGCTCAACGATCTGACCCTGATCCATAAAGATCACGCGGTTTGCTACCTGACGGGCAAAGCCCATTTCGTGCGTTACGCAGATCATCGTCATGCCTTCTGCAGCAAGGCTCACCATTGTATCCAGAACTTCCTTGACCATTTCCGGATCAAGCGCCGAGGTCGGCTCATCGAACAGCATGACCTTCGGGCTCATGCAGAGCGCGCGGGCAATTGCCACACGCTGCTGCTGACCGCCTGAAAGCTGGCCCGGATATTTGTTGGCCTGCTCTGGAATTTTCACGCGTGCCAGATAGTGCATCGCGATTTCTTCCGCCTGCTTCTTTGGCATTTTGCGAACCCAGATCGGTGCGAGTGTACAGTTCTCCAAAATGGTCAGATGCGGGAAGAGGTTGAAGTGCTGGAACACCATGCCGACTTCGCGGCGCACTTCGTCGATCTTCTTGAGATCATTGGTGAGCTCAATGCCATCAACAATGATCTGGCCCTTCTGGTGTTCTTCCAGACGATTGACGCAACGGATCATGGTTGACTTGCCGGAACCCGAAGGACCAGCAACGACGATGCGTTCGCCACGCATGACCTTCAAGTTGATGTCACGCAGAACGTGGAACTCGCCATACCACTTGTGCATGTTCTTGATCTCGATGGCCACATCGGTCTTCGAGACTTCCAGCTTTGAACGGTCGAGTTCGACACCGAGTTCGGATTGCGGGAGGGCGCTTTGTGCACTCATTTGTATTATTCCCTTGATTCTTATCGTTTATGACCCGTGTCGAGCCTTCGTTCCATGAATATAGAGTATCGCGACATGGCGAAACAGAAAATCCAGAAAACAAAGCCCGCAAAGATCAAACCTGTTGCAGGTGTCTGTGGAGAAGCCCAGTTCGCATCGGAGAAATTCTGACGGACAATGCCGAGCAGATCGAACATGCCGATGATGTAGACAAGGCTGGTGTCTTTAAAGAGGCCGATGAAGGTATTCACAATACCCGGAATCACCAGCTTGAGCGCCTGTGGCAACACGATGAGGTTCGTCTTCTGCCAGTAGCTGAGACCCAGTGCATCGGCACCTTCATACTGCCCACGCGGGATAGCCTGAAGGCCACCGCGCACCACTTCCGCCATATAAGCCGACGCGAAGAGTGCCACGCCGATAAGCGCACGCAACAGCTTGTCGAAGGTCACGCCCGGCGGCAAAAATAGTGGAAGCATCACGCTCGCCATGAACAACACTGTCACCAGCGGAACACCGCGAACCATTTCGATGAAGATAATACTGAAGGTCTTGATAACCGGCAGCTTTGAGCGTCGTCCGAGAGCCAGCACAACACCCAATGGCAATGATACTGCAATACCCACGAAGGACAGAACCAGCGTTACCAGCAGGCCGCCCCAAAGCGGTGTTTCCACGAATGGCAAGCTAAACCAGCCGCCGACCAGCAGGAAGAAGGCGATAATCGGGAACACGAAGAAAAAGAGGATCGCATTCAAGACTTTATGCGGCGCCCTTGGGATGAGAAGCGGCACGAGTAGCACCACGAACATCAGCGCAGTCAGATTGACACGCCAGCGTTCGGAGATCGGGTAACGTCCGTAAATGAACTGCTCGTATTTCGCATTTACAAAGGCCCAGCAGGCACCCGACCAGCCTTCTGGCTGAGTGCCGCCCTGTGCGATCGTCAGACAGGCTGTGCGGTCTGTTCCTGTCCAGGCTGCATTGATGAACAACCACTGGATGATCGGCGGAAGAAACCACGCCACAAGCAGCAGACCCAGAATGGTCATAGCTGCATCAACTGGTGTGGCAAAAAGATTGACCCGCAACCAATGCGAAAGCCCCTGCACAGAACGCGGAGGTGCTTCGCCTTCGACCATTTGCGGGCGGACATATTGGAGATTTGCGTTTTCCATTGTCATCTCTCCACCAGCGCCATCTTGGCATTGAACCAGTTCATCAGAACAGAAACGATCAAGCTGATACCGAGATAGATCACCATCCAGACAGCCACGACTTCAACAGCCTGACCGGTCTGATTAAGGATCGTACCGCCAACGGCGACCAGATCCGGATAGCCGATTGCGATGGCCAGCGAAGAGTTCTTGATCAGATTGAGATACTGACTGGAGAGCGGAGGAATGATGATGCGCAGCGCCTGCGGCACGATAATCAAACGCATCGTCTGACCTGGACGCAAGCCCACCGCATAAGACGCTTCGGTCTGGCCTTTATTGACACCCAGAACGCCTGCACGAACGGTTTCAGCGATGAAGGATGCTGTATAAAACGACAGGGCCAAAAGCAGCGCGAGAAATTCAGGCTTAACCTGCGCACCGCCTGTCAGATTGAAGGTTCCGAGTTTCGGAAAATCAAACGAGACAGGAAATCCGGTCACGATCAGCGCCAGTATCGGCAGGCCGATGATCAATGCTGCGGAAACGCGAACCGTATGAAACGGCTGGCCCGTCGCCATCTGCCGACGCTTCGCCCAGCGCGCAACGAAAAATGAAACGACGATGCCAAGCAACAAGGCAACCGGCAACAGCCACGCACCCTCACCCCATACGGGCGACGGCATGAAGAAACCGCGATTATTCAGGTAGCTGCCAAGCGGCAGAGAAAGACTTTCTCGCGCCTGCGGCAAAACGGAAAGCACGCCGAAATACCAGAAGAAGATAACCAGAAGCGGCGGGATGTTTCGGAAGATCTCGACATAAACCATGCAGATCTTGCGGATCAGCCAGTTGCGCGAGAGCCGCCCAATACCCACCAGAAAGCCGATGATCGACGCCAGAACAACACCAAGTCCAGCGACGTATAGCGTGTTCATCAGGCCAACCAGAATGGCCCGGCCATAGGTGGAATCGCTTGAATAGGAAATCAGCGTCTGACTGATATCGAAGCCAGCACGACCATTCAGGAATCCGAAGCCGGAAGCGATGTTGGCGCGTTGAAGATTGGTGATCGTGTTACCCACGATCCAGTAGATCAAGCCAATAACGGCAGCAAAAACCACGACCTGATAGAAGATGCCGCGAAGCCGCGGATCATAGAGGAGTGATGTGCCGCCGCCGCTTTGGCGTCGTTCGGTTGCAGAATAGGAAGCCATATGTTCCCTGTTTTCTTTCGGCCTTTCGCATCAGCTTTGAAAATAGCTGTGGCTCCCGACCCCCACCGGGAAAATCTTTTCAAAGCAGTTACGTATAAATGCCGAACCTTGCAGCCTTGCTCATAAGATACAAAGCGCGAGTTAAATTGCTTGGTACAGTCGTAAGACCTGTGTGCCGAACCCTGAATGCGCTGCGGATTCTGAGGTCAGCTGCAAAATCATACAGCCGACAAATCCGGCGGGTGCATTGCTGCCCCCGCCCGATATTTATCCAATAAAAGCGCGTTCCTTAGCGGATCGGCCTTAGCGGATCGGCATACCGTATTGCAGGCCGCCCTTGTTCCACTGCGCATTGATACCGCGAGCGATCTTGAGCGGGCTGTTGGCACCCAGATTGCGTTCGAAGAGTTCGCCGTAATTGCCGACGCCCTTAACGATATTCACAACCCAATCATTGGTGAGGCCGAGATCCGTACCGATCTTGGTATCCGCTTCCGAGCCGAGAAGACGCTTGATTTCCGGGTTATCGGAATTCTTCATCTCTTCGACATTGGCCTGAGTAATACCAAACTCTTCAGCATTCAGCAGCGCATAGTGAGTCCAGCGGATAACGTCTGCCCACTTGGAATCGCCCTGACGGACAGCTGGTCCGAGTGGTTCCTTGGAAATGATTTCCGGCAGAACAACGTGGTCATCCGGGTTTGCAAGCGTGAGGCGCGTCGAATAGAGGCCCGACTGGTCAGTCGTATAGGCATCACAACGGCCAGAATCATAAGCTGCGTTGGCTTCTTCGAGCTTTTCGAAGACCACCGGATTGTATTCCATCTTGTTGGCGCGGAAGTAGTCAGCCATGTTCAGCTCGGTCGTGGTGCCAGCCTGAACACAGATTGAAGCGCCGGAAAGCTGAAGTGCTGAGTTAATACCCGACAGCTTCTTCGAGTTAATCATGAATCCCTGACCGTCGTAGTAATTGACGCCAGGGAAATCGAGACCCAGCGACGTATCGCGGCTGATGGTCCATGTCGTGTTGCGGATGAGGACATCCACTTCGCCCGACTGCAATGCAGTAAAGCGCTCTTTAGCATTGAGAGGCGTGAACTTTACCTTCGTTGCATCGCCGAAAATCGCGGCAGCAACCGCACGGCAATAATCAACGTCAAAACCCGACCACTCGCCCTTGTCATTAGGCGATGCGAAGCCGAGCAAACCTGTGTTGACACCACACTGCAGGAACCCCTTAGCCTTTACATCCGAAAGTGTATCGGCTGATGCTCCCGAAGCTGCGCCAAACAACGCCGCTGCACCCAATACCCCTGTCAAAACAGTCTTTTTCATCTGGCCTGCAACCTTTTATGTTCCCTGGAGATCGTGGTGGACAAATGATCCATGCACGTCTCTGTTGCTTTATTTTTTGCATGAGGTTGAAGAACAGGCCACAAGACCTCCCCCACCCCTGCTTACGCAGATATCCCTCGCCCGGAGCCGTTATCGACCCTCTGTTGTTTTTATGGGCGGAGTGATGCCTGTCGCCTTCACAGCGCTATCGAAGGCGATATTTTGGTTTTGGTCAAGCTATTAACGTCGTGGAAAAAGCCGGTTTGCCTAAAAAATGGGTCATCAACATGCAGATTTTTACACGATTTCCCAATTTTAGGGTAAAGGCGTTCAGCTTGAAAAATCAGCCGAACCTAAAAAAGAAAATATTATAAAAATTCAATAATTACAAATCGTTATAGATAAAAAGAGGCGCTGAACATAGCGATCAGCACCTCAATTTTGCCCCATTCAGACCCGCGGCATCACCTGATCTTCATCTAGCGAAAAAATAATATTTCGCGTCGCCATATAGCGAGCCACCCACCATGTCGCGATAAAGCCAATTGTCAGTCCAGCCACGACATCCGTCGGATAATGAGCGCCGGCTGCCAGTCGGCTGATAACGAAAAGAACACAGACCGGAACCGTGAGAAACCGCCAGCGGGGCAAGAAAATCCACAGTGAAACCAGCATGATACCGGCCATCATGGAGTGTCCGGAGGGGAAACTTTCATAAGAATGTTCGCCCCGAAACGGAGCGAAATACGCGGAGCCCAATTCATCCAGCAAAAGCGGGCGCGCGCGTCCGATCAAGAGCTTTCCGATCTCCGTGGGAAAACTGCCGACAACGATTGAGGCAAGAACAAGAGTCGCCCAACTGTGAAAACGGACGAGCACTTGTTGTGAAGCTAAGCGAATGTTTGGTGAGAGCAAGAAAGCCGTGCTCAGCCAAACGATAATGCCGACGCCAAGCCAGACCAAAGTGCGAATCAAATCCGTAATGGTTCTAAGCACTTCCATGACAAAGAAGTCGCTGTTCATTGCAGCGCGAACAATCTGCGCATCCCAAATATGCAGAACAAGCAGAACAAAGGGCAGCAGAACTACAAGCGCCGTCATTTCAAGTGTCCAGCTTGATGGCGCACCCGGATAAGCCGGCCTGACAAGCGCCCTTACCAACTCCGAAGCGATGCGGATCGGATAAAGAATTGTGCTTGTGGCCTTACTCTCACTCATATCGGAATTACTCTTTCTCTGGTTTACATTATCACTGTTACAAAGCGCCATGTTGCATCCGCTTCATGTGCGTCTTATCCAATAAATTGGAGTATCCACCGGAGCGGACCAAAACCTGCACATGCAAGACTGAATCCGCCGGAAACAAGTTTGCAAAGCTCTCCAAATGAGAACTGGTGGCAAAGCATGCAACATGGCCTGGAGGCAATTTCGTGACTAACAAACAGGACAAGACAGAAAAGCTGGGCATAAACACACGGTTGGCCCATGATGGTTATGAACCGCGCGATTATTATGGCTTCGTCAATCCACCCGTCGTGCGCGCCTCTACCGTTCTTTTCCCGGATGCACAGACCATGGCGACGGGCGCGCAGAAATACACTTACGGAACGCGCGGCACTCCAACCAGTGAAGCACTTTGCAAGGCTATAGACGCTCTTGAAGGTTCCGCTGGCACTGTTTGCGTGCCTTCTGGTCTTGCTGCAGTCACTATCCCTCTGCTGGCTTTCCTGTCACCCGGCGACCATGTTTTGTTCGTCGATTCTATTTACAATCCAACCCGTCACTTTGCCGATACGATCCTCAAGCGTATGGGTATCGAGGTTGAATATTACGATCCGGAGATCGGTGCAGCCATTGCAAAGCTGATGCGCCCGAACACCAAGGTCGTCTTCACGGAGTCGCCAGCATCCAACACATTTGAGGTGCAGGATATCCCGGCAATCGTCGAAGAAGCGCATAAGGTCGGTGCGATTGTGATGATGGATAACACCTGGGCAACGCCGCTTTACTTCAAACCGCTCGATTTTGGCGTTGATATCAGCATCCATGCTTCAACGAAGTATCCATCCGGTCACGCCGATATTCTTTTCGGAACAATTTCGGCCAATGAAAAATGCTGGCCGCAGCTTCTGGAAACGCATGGCACGCTCGGCCTTTGTGCTGCACCTGACGATGCCTATCAGATCCTGCGCGGTTTGCGCACAATGGGTGTTCGTCTGGAACATCACCGCAAAAGTGCGCTTGAAGTCGCTCATTGGCTTGAAAGCCATCCAGCGGTTGATCGTGTGCTGCACCCGGCCCTTGAAAGCCATCCCGGCCATGAAATCTGGAAGCGCGACTTCAAAGGCTCGTCAGGCGTCTTCGCTTTCGTTCTGAAAAGCGGCGGACGGCAGGAAGCTCACGCATTTCTGAATGCGCTTGAGATTTTTGGGCTCGGTTATTCTTGGGGCGGCTACGAAAGCCTCGCCAATGAAGTTGGCATCAAGGATCGCATGGTTGCCAAGGGCGATTATCCGGGCCCAGTCATTCGCTTGCAGATCGGCCTTGAAGATGTACCTGACCTGATTGCCGATCTCGAAAAAGGCTTTGCAGCAATCTGAATTGCCTTATCTCGTGCTCGTCTCCTCGGAATAGACACATAAAATAGCAAAGCGGCTCTTGATGGTATCGGGAGCCGCTTTGTTTTTACATAGTATTTTAGTTATATATAAATAAAAATTTAGGGTGAAATTAGCTCATTCTTTTGCTTCCATCGAGTGTTGGAATATTTATACTTATGAACTATCGAAAATAAATATCGGCTTGGGTCAGTGTCTTCTTGGAATTCAATTAAGCATCCGCTTCACCTTTTTACGCAGAGTCTGCTCGCGCTCTTTTTACTAGCTCTATCAGCGATTCCGACTGTCGCTCAGGACACAGCTCTGCGTCAGGTGAAAGTCGGTGTTTATGTCAGTGAGCCTTTTGTCAGCAAACAGGGTGACATCTACACCGGCATGGCTATCGATCTGTGGAGCAGTATAAGCACACGTCTAGGGCTTGCGTCTCAATTCGTCGAATATCCGAACTATAATGCGCTGGTGAAGGCCGTTTCTCAGAGCGAAGTCGATGCGGCTGTAACCAACATTACAATCACTGAAAAACGTGCGGAAGTGGTTGATTTTACTCATCCTTGGTTTGATGCAGGCCTTCGGATCATGGTTCACACCCAAGCGGGAAATGGCTGGGAAGATCTGATTGGTGACCTGGAAGATGCAGGCCATCTTGCCACCTACGCCTGGATTGGCATCGTCATTCTGGTTGCCACAGTTTTGCTTACGCTCTTTGATCGCCGGTTTGACCAGAATTTCCCACGTCGTTGGCTTGAGGGCCTGGCCGAAAGCTTCTATCACGTTGTTTCGCTTGCCACTTCCGGCAAAAGCTCACGCAAGAATCTCTTCGGTTGGGCGGGACGTATATGGCAGGCATTCTGGCTGGTTTTTGGTATTGCCGTGGTTGCTTACGTAACATCTTCCGTAACCAGCGTAATGACCGTTGCCCATATCTCCAATAACATCAACAACTTGGCTGACCTTCAGAGCAAGACGGTTGGTGTGCGCACGGGTAGTATTGCAGAGCAGACAATGGCAGCGCGCTCCATCTCAACTGTAGGTTTCGACCACCTTCCCGAAGCTGTAACCGCACTGACCAATGACGAAATCTCGGCAATCGTTGGCGATAGTCCTGTGCTTGAATATTATGTACACCAAAATGTCGATGCGCCGATCGAGATCGTGGGCAACACCTTCAGCCCTGATAAATATGGCTTCGCCTTCCCGCGCCATAGTGATCTGGTTAAGCCCGCTTCGATTGCGATCATCAGCCTTCAGGAAAGCGAAGAGCTGGCTGCGCTGAAAACCAAATATTTCGGAAGGGACGAATAGTTGGAAAATGCAGAAGCGTCCGAATGGTCGCTTTTGTTTTCATAGATTGAAAGTTGATATTTAAAATCAACATTCATGGCCCTGCGGCTGCTTTTCGGTACTTATCCATTTCACATGCCCCTGAAATACGGTAGGAAGCCAACCAGATAAGTCTATTTTGTCTTCAGGTGCCGAAAGCACCCAAAGGAAATGCCATGATGAACTGGGTTTTCGTGTTGCAAGGTGTAATCGCTATTGGTCTGGCAGGACTGGCCATTGCCGTCATTCTGCGTCACCGTCGCTAAAATACACGCATAAGCAGAACCATTGGGAACTTCTTGCCCGGTAAATTCGTTTACCGTGCATATAAATCCAGGGAGAAGACCCATGAAACTCACTCTTAAAGCCGCCATGATTGCGCTGGGTGTTTTTTCTGCGGGTGCTGCGCAAGCCGCTAACGCGATTGTAACAACCAATCTTAATGTACGCACAGGTCCGGGAACGGGTTATGCCGCGCTCGGCAGCATTCCGAATAGAGCGCCTGTCAATGTGCATGGTTGCACCTCGGGTTATGGCTGGTGCCAGATTAGCTATGGCGGATTGTCCGGCTGGGCATCATCCCGCTACCTCGCCATGCGTGAAGGCTCTAGCGGCGGTTACTCAGACGATTTCGGTCGTAATGCCGCTCTGATCGGCATTCCATTGATCGCTGGTGTCGCGATTGGCGCTGCCCTCAACGACCGAAACGACCGCTGGGACCGTCGCCATTATGACCGCCGTCATTGGGACCGTGGTCGCCATTGGGATCGCGGCCGTGGATGGGACAGAGGCCGCCACTGGGACCGTGGTGGAAGAAATTGGGATCGCTCGCGTGATCGTGGTCCGCGATTTTTCCCACGAAGCCGCTCCGGCGATGGACCCCATGGCCAGTAAGACAAACAATTTCGAATTGAGAAACGCCGCAAAATTTGCGGCGTTTTTGTTATTGTACCAGGTAAAACCTAATTGCTACCTCCCAGCGCGAGGCGGCAGGCAGGCGCTGCGAACACAGTCGCCAGCAGATATTGTGGCAGCTTTCGCATAGAGTACCGTGCTTTAATGCGATTGCGAACATGCGTACTCAAAAGAATAACGCTTCCATTCACAATCAAACCAATGCCGTTGAGCACGGTTGCCAAAACCAACATTTGTAAGATGAGGGAGCCAGCCTCAGGCTTCACAAACTGGGGAAATAACGCCAGCACAAAGAGCACCATCTTCGGATTAAGCAAATTGGTAAAAAGCCCCTCACCGAACATCCGCTTCAAAGAAAAACGCCTAAGGCTCGCCACGGGTGAAAAGACAGTGCCATCTGAGCGAATGGTCTTCCAGGCAAGATAAAGGAGGTAGATGCAGCCTGCCCAGCGCACAATTTCATAGGCTACGGGTAAAACCAAAAAGAGCTGCGAAAGACCAAGGGCTGCCGCAACTGCGTGGCAATATGTGCCCACGGCAATACCACCATAGGTGAGAAAACCTGCAGCCCGTCCTTGGCTAATACTGCGGGAGGCAATGAGAAGCATATCTGGCCCTGGCGTAGCAGTGAGCACGACGCAAGCAGTGGCAAAAAGCATAAGTGTGGAGAGATCCGGCATATCGTATTCCTTCGAGTTACCGGAATTCCCGTTTAGCACTTGGGAACGCAATTGCAACTGTGTCGAAGGTGATTAGCAGAATTGCTGACCGCAGCGCTAATGCTGGCGGATACGATTGCTGCAATGTGAGGTTTTTGGCAGAGGAAGATTCAATGATCCAAGTCATTGTTTTGATGGCGATCCCGACTGGATTCGAACCAGTGACCTACGGCTTAGAAGGCCGGTGCTCTATCCAGCTGAGCTACGGGACCTCACCATCAGAACCCGGCCATAGCACAAAGCATGAGGCCGGGAAAAGCTGTTAGTGCGTCCAAGGCTGTGGACGATAGAAGCTAAAGTTATCCGAATAGGAAACCTTGCGACGCTTCACTTCATGCGGCTCGATTACGCGATAAGCGATACCGTTGCGGGTCGCATATTCAATCGCGTCTTCGCGGCTGTCGAAAGACAGGCGAATCTGACTCTTCATGTCACCGGATGATGTGTAACCCATAAGCGGCTCGACCTTACGAGCGCTTTCTGGCTCATATTCCAGAAGCCAGTTATCGGTTTTGGCTTTACCAGACTGCATTGCGGTCTTAGCTGGACGGTAAATACGTGCAACCATTTGACGAACCTTGATCTATGCTCTTGAGCCCATGAAGGGCGATAATTTCACCAAGGCAATAGTTTACACGTCACACCATGTCAACGCGATAAAGGCGCACGCCACAGCATCTGACTGCGACATACTCATCTTGGCAAATTGTCTGGAAAGAATGGTCGGAGCGAGAGGATTCGAACCTCCGACCCCCTGATCCCAAATCAGGTGCGCTACCAGGCTGCGCTACGCTCCGTGCTTTGTAAGCGGCCCTTCCCTAGATAATCGCCGTGTATAAAGCAAGCGCTAAAAACAGATTTTTCAAATTTTATTCACAGCGTTACGCAGCTCGGTGCGTTTATGGCTTAGCTCAAAGCCAGGAACCAAGCTTGCTCTGGTGCGTTTTGTTTTCATCCTCAAATTTTCAGGAGTTTCAGAGTGAATCGCAACGGGCTTTATCTGATTATCGGTGCTCTTATTGTCGTGGTCGCAGGATTCGCGATCTATACCTATCAGGAGGAATCAAAACCTTCCGGCATCGAAATGAAAATTGGAGAGGGTGGCGTTTCCATTCAGGAAGACTAAGCCTTTAGGCTAAGACAGGCGCGTCAACACGGCAAAAAGTTTCAAGTCTAAATCGGTTATAAACATATAAACCGATTAAGATTTCAAACGCTTACCGTTTGTGATGCAACGATTCTTCAAGGTCCATGTTATTTGCCATGCCAAGAGCCAATGGAGGATCGAAATGGATATCCAGACTTCAGATGCACTTTATCGTCGCCACGAAAATGAGTGGGCAGCATTTCGTGATGCTGTTCAGCAAAAAGAGGCGAGCCAGAAACGCGGTGAGACTGCTTCCGGTGAACCCTTTTCGGGCAACAAGGCATCCGGACAGGAATAATTCATTCCGACCAGCTTAATTAGAACGCCGCGAAAGCGGCGTTTTTTATTGCCGGAACAACGCTATAAAATCTTAAATTCAAGAAAATTCACTTGGGATTTCAATCTCGTCCGCTACCTTCTGCATATCGAAACAATTTCAGTATTTTGGGATCAGGAAATGTCGACACAGAAAGTAGCGATCATTACAGCAGGTGGCAGCGGTATGGGTGCGGCTTCCGCACGGCGGCTTGCAGCGGACGGTTTTTCCGTCGCAATCCTCTCGTCATCTGGCAAAGGCGAAGCATTGGCCGAGGAATTGGGTGGCATTGGCGTCACAGGGTCGAACCAGTCGGCTGACGACCTGAAGAAGCTCGTCGATCTAACTATCGAAAAATGGGGGCGTATCGATACGCTGGTGAATAGTGCCGGCCACGGTCCACGCGCACCGATCCTCGATATTACAGATGAAGATTGGCATAAGGGTCTCGATACTTACTTTCTGAATGTCGTACGTCCGAGCCGTCTCGTCGTGCCTTTCATGCAAAAGCAGAAATCCGGCACGATCATCAATATCTCGACTGCATGGGCTTTTGAGCCAAGCGCGATGTTCCCGACTTCAGCAGTTTTCCGTGCTGGTTTGGCCTCGTTTACAAAAGTCTTCGCCGACACCTATGCGGCAGACAATATCCGTATGAACAATGTTTTGCCGGGCTGGATCGACAGTCTGCCAGCAACAGAAGAACGCCGGGATAGCGTGCCTATGCAGCGCTATGGCAAAAGCGAAGAAATCGCTGCGACGGTTTCATTCCTTGCCTCCGAAGGTGCTGCCTACATCACGGGTCAGAACCTGCGCGTGGATGGCGGCCTCACCCGCTCGGTCTGATAAATACCCTGGTAACGAAATGCGAAGGAAGACTCGGTAGTGTCTTCCTGTCGCGATTCGGACAGGGGACATGAAAAATGGCGCCACGGAAACGGAGTTCCCGCCCGACAAAACGCTCAACCGGGCGTTCTACCGGGCGCAAGAACAGTTCAGGTTCATCAGCACCAATTCTGGCGCTTGGCGCTATTTTGGGATTGGGTGCGTTTAGCCTGTGGGCAACGGCTCAGCATAAAAGCCCGCAAGCAGCATTGACCGCCTTGTTCCAACGCACTGTCCCGACAACCACTTCGTCTGCTCCTGCCAAGGTTGAAGCCAGACAACCTGCCGAGAAGGCCGTGGTCGAAAAGAAGTCGCAAAGCAGAGATTATGCTGGCGCGGTGGGTCCTGTGCCACGCCCGGCCGCATTGGTAGCGCCGGCACCGGCCAAGCCTGTGCAGCAAGCCGCAATTGAGGTTTCAAAGCCCGCAATGGCGACGCAGAAAGTGGCTCCACCGCCGCCTCCCCCTGCATCCGCACGCGCATTGCCTATGCCACCGCGCGGCACCAATACGGCCGCTCATTCTCCATCGGTGATTTATGCCAAGGCAAAACTCACCATTCACAAGAACGCATGGGATCGCTCACCGGCTATCGGTACAGTCGAGAAGGGCCGCGAAATGCGCTCCTATGGTAAGACCGGCAAGTGGCATCGTGTGGTCGTGCCTTCAACCAATATCATTGGCTGGGTTCATGAAGATCAGTTGCTCGGTGGCCGTAACAAGCCCGACAGCGCACAGATGATGACCACCGGCTCGATTGCCAAGAAGACGCAAGCACCAACTCCAGCGGCACCCGTCGTGCAGAAGGCACGCATTCAGCCGCCAATGGCCGTTGGACAGAAAAATTAGATTTTCTGTCCGGCTGTTGCCATGGCCGCGATTTGCGGATCACCCGGCAGATAGTCAAAGCCAATTGCGAGCAGCGACGAGGTATCGGCGACCATGTCGCCGAACAGCTGCTCATAAAGCGTCTGTCTGCCCACAAGCGTCAGCAAAACCTTCATAAGAAAGGCTGGCACCGGCAGCAACCGTGACGAACGGCCCATTGCTTTGCGGGCTTTTGAGACAAGTTCGCGGGTTGAGCGGGGTTCTGGCTCAGCGAGATGGAAAATTTGGCCTGAAACCTGATCTTTTTGTGCATTGACGAGAAACACCAACGCACGCGCCACATTCTCCAGCGAGACAAAACTGCGCCGGTTGTCGGCCAAACCAAAGGGAAGCGGTAGTCCTGTGTCGCAAAGCTTCATTAAAGCGCGCAGATTGGCCCGTGCATCTGGGCCATAAACGAGTACCGGACGCGCAATAACCACCTCAATACCAAGCATCGCAAGCAATGCTGCTTCGGCCTTCGCTTTGGCATCGCCGTAATCATCACGCGGTGAAAACGGCATATCCGGCATTAACGGCGATGGATTGCCTGCAATCGTGTAGATTGTTGAGACGAAGATAAAACGGCGTACACCGGCCTGTCTGGCTTTTTCCGCGAGCTCGACTGTCAGGCGATGATTGACAGCGTCAAACTCATCCGCCTGCGGGCGTTCGGCACCAGTTCGATGAGCCAGAGCGGCACAATGAATGACAGCATCGACGCCGTCAAAGTCTGGCGCCAAAAGAGCATCGCGTGAAAGAGCGAGCGTTTCGTGTCCATTGCCGGCCAGCTCGCGCAGAACAGCACTTCCGATAAATCCGCCAGCTCCAGTGACAGCGACCTTCATCCCTCACCGTGACCAGCTTCGGACAAAACCTGCGCGGCAAGCGTGCGCGTTATGCGCGTTTTCTGCTCCATAGCGGCGTTATCAAGACGATCGACAATCTGGATCGCTGACAGAAGCGAGCGTTCAATGCGGCTGACCAGATAGCTCACCACATGCGGTTCAACGCTGATCTGCCGATCAGCAAAGAGCTTGTGAATAACACCACCCAGCAGCATGTCGTCCGGTTCGGCAATTTCCACCACTGTCGCCGCCTTGAGGCGCGATGCAAGATCGGGAAGTTTGACTTTCCAGTTTGCGGGCAGAAGACGCGAAGTCATCAGCAGCGATGGCCCCGGACCAAGGGCTGCATTCTGCCGAACGCTGTTAATGAGATGAAACAGGCCTGTTTCGTCAAAACGTGCGCCACCGATATTATCAATCAGCACAGGATATTCCGCAGCACCATGCACTACGCGCTCGCTGATAGATTTTGGATCAGCCAGCAACGCACCTGTTGCTGCACGCCACACTTCTGCAAGATGTGTTTTACCCGCGCCCGTCGGCCCGGCAAGAATAACCACCGGAGCAACCCAGTTCGGCCAACGGTCGATAAGGTCCACCGCCGCACGGTTCGACCCCGTGACCATGATGTCTTCGCGGTGATAGCCGGGCTGATGCTCAAGGGCGAGCGGAATCTGACGCGGCGCGTCACTCATCGCTGCCTCCAGAATGTCTGGCTCCTGAAAATCTGGCCCGGTTACGTTTCAATTTCATTTCTCTTTGCCTGTATTCTCGCCCGCCTCTATCAGCGGTCCGACATCTGAATGCGAACGCTTGTAAGCAGGGTCATACATCGGAGAATGGAGATAGCGATTCAGGGCAAAACGCACAAGCACCCCGACCGCTGCCGCAGCTGGCACTGCAACCAGCATTCCAGTGAAGCCAAACAGAGAACCGAAGGCGAACAGAGCGAACATCAGCCAGACCGGATGCAGGCCCACGGACGATCCGACGAGCTTTGGCTGGAGGATGTTTCCTTCAACAAACTGGCCCAGGAAAAACACCGCGGCAACAGCCACAATCATGATCCAATCCGGCCAGAACTGGACCAGCGCAACACCGATTGCAAGCGTCAGACCAACGAAGGAACCGATATAGGGAATGAAGCTGATAAGCCCCGCAAAAAAGCCGATAAGCAGGCCAAAGTTAAGTCCGGTCAGGGTCAGGCCGATAGCGTAATAGGTGCCGAGAATGAGACACAAAGTACCCTGCCCGCGCACGAAGCCCGCCACCGCTGCGTCCATGTCACGAGCAATGCCGCGGACGGTATAAAGCTGCCTGCGCGGAACCCATGAATCGATGCGATCAACCATGCGATCCCAGTCGAGCAGCATGTAGAACGCAACCACCGGCGTAACGATGAAAAGGCCCGCAATATCAATGAGAGATTTCCCCGAATTCCACAGGGACTGGAGCAATGTGGAGAGGAAACCGGCGCCCTGTTGCAGGAGCGTGCTGAGGTTTTCCTGAATGACCGAACTATCGATACCGATATAGCGTTTCAGCCAACTCGAATTCTCATTGGCAAGAAGCGCCTGCAACTGTGAAATGTAATCCGGTAGCTTGGATATGAAGTCTGCGAGCTGTGTCGCAAGCACCGGTATGATGATCATCAGCCCGACGACGAGTATCATCAGGAAGACCAGCAGAATGACAATCGTTGCAGCCAGTCGCGACAGACCCAGCCGTTCCAGACGGTCTGCAACAGGATCAAGAAAATATGCCAGCGCCATGCCTGCCACAAAGGGCAGAAGAACCGGGCTGAAAATCACCAGAAACAGAAGGAATATCGCCGCAGTACAGGTCCAGAACATGGCCTGACGACGAACAACAGAACCTGTAAAGCCGCCGACTTCCACATTGACGTGAATATCGCCATCCCGCGCTACAGCCTCAGCCTGCTGTATCGTCTTGGTCGTCGTGTCACGCGCAGGCGCTGGTTTCTTGGCCATTTTGATCCATTCTCTGCAAAGATATTTCCCGCGTCTCAGCTATAATACGTCGGCGTTACTATTCTCGTAAGCGCGGGCAGATAGAGATAGTTAGATCGTAGCAAAAAGATTGCAATGGTTATGAGCGCGGCACTCGCTATGCATCGACAGGTTACTGCAAATCCACAATCGCGAAAATTTCAGCAGATTCCTGCGATGTTTTGCGCTTTTCCGGCCTTCTGGCCTTGCAGGACACGCAATCTCATGTCATTGCGCCCTCATTATTCCCCACTAGGGGCACAGCCCCGTTTCAGGCCAGTTTCAGGAGCAGGTGATGACCACGGAAAATAACCCCGCCAGAAAAAATGGACTGACTTATGCTGAAGCGGGCGTCGATATCGATGCCGGCAATCTGATGGTCGACAAGATCAAGCCACTTGTTCGCTCCACGCGTCGTCCCGGCGCAGATGGCGAAATTGGTGGTTTTGGTGGTCTCTTCGATCTCAAAGCGGCAGGTTTCACCGATCCGGTGCTGGTTGCAGCCAATGATGGCGTTGGCACAAAGCTCAAAATTGCAATCGATGCAGACAAGCACGACACTGTTGGTATCGATCTTGTTGCCATGTGCGTGAACGATCTCGTCGTTCAGGGTGCAGAGCCACTGTTCTTTCTTGATTATTTCGCAACCGGCAAGCTGTCGCCTGATCAGGGCGTAGCTATCGTCTCCGGTATTGCGGAAGGTTGCCTTCAGGCTGGTTGTGCGCTGATTGGCGGTGAAACCGCTGAAATGCCCGGCATGTATCGCGATGGCGATTACGATCTGGCTGGTTTTGCGGTTGGCGCTGCTGAACGCAACCGTCTGCTGCCGCGCGGCGATGTTTCGGAAGGCGACATCATTATCGGCCTTTCGTCGTCGGGCGTTCACTCCAACGGCTTCTCTCTGGTTCGTCGTATTGTCGAAATGTCCGGCCTTGGCTGGAAGTCTGATGCGCCGTTCAAGGAAGGTGCAACGCTTGGTGAAGCGCTGCTGGAGCCAACCCGCATTTATGTGAAGCCGTTGCTTGCCGCTATCCGTGCTTCGGATGGTATCAAGGCATTGGCCCATATTACTGGCGGTGGTTTCCCGGACAATATCCCGCGCGTGCTGCCAGAAGGTCTTGCGGCTGAAATCAATCTCGATGCAATCGATGTTCCTGCCGTATTCTCATGGCTTGCAAAGACCGGCGGTGTCGAACCACTCGAAATGCTGCGCACCTTCAACTGCGGCATCGGCATGATCGCTGTTGTCACACCAGACAAGGTGGACGAAGTGATTGCAGCTTTGACCAAAGAAGGCGAAAACGTCACAACACTCGGCCGCATGGTCAAGCGTGAAGGCGAAGGCGTCGTCTATCAGGGCACGCTGAAACTATGAGCCGCAAACGGGTCGTCATTTTCATCTCGGGCGGCGGCTCCAATATGGAGGCGCTGATCCGCGCTGCTCAGACGCCCGATTTTCCGGCTGAAGTCATTTCGGTCTTTTCAGACAAGTCAGATGCAGGCGGACTAGCCAAAGCACAGGCCGCTGGCATCGCGACGCAGGTGTTTACCCGCAAAGATTATGCCTCCAAGGATGCGCATGAAGATGCAATCCTTGAGGCGCTTGCGCTGCTCAACCCGGATATTATCTGCCTTGCAGGTTACATGCGGCTGTTGTCAGCTAAGTTTATTGCGCCTTATGAAGGTCGTATCCTCAACATTCATCCTTCGCTGTTGCCGCTTTTCGCAGGCCTTCACACGCATCAGCGTGCGCTTGACGCAGGCATGAAACTTGCAGGCTGCACCGTGCATCTGGTGACAGAAGGCATGGATGAAGGTCCGATTTTGGCACAGGCCGCTGTGCCTATCGTCGAAGGCGACACGGAAAGCAGTCTTGCTGCGCGCGTTTTGAAAGCAGAGCATAAGATTTACGCGCTTGCGCTCAGCAAATTTGCCAGTGGTGACGCGGAAACAGGCCTGTCGCAAGATGCGATGGTGATCAGCGCCTGACTTACAAAAGCGCGATTAAACGCGACAAATTAATCACACCCGAATTTTTTCGTTAACAAAACTTTAATTCTCGCGAAAATGCCCTAATTCAGGTTCGTAAGGGAAGCTGCTTCGGCAACCCGTGAGAGTCGCATAAGCGTCTCTTTCAGTATGTGTTTATTAGAGGACAACATCATGTCTCTCCGTTTTTCGACTTCCTTCCTGTCGGCTATGGCCGTCGTTTCGGGCATTGCTATCACTGCCCCTGCTCTTGCTGCTGACTTCGTAGCGCCTCCCGGCTCAGGTCGCACCCAGCCGCGTTCGGAAGTTGGCACTCTTACTTGTGATATTTCCCCTGCAATCGGCGTCATTATCGGCAGCCAGCAGGACGTGGATTGTGTGTTCAGCCCTGTTCGCGGTCGCGGCCCGGTAGAGCGTTACACCGGCAACATCACAAAAATCGGCGTAGATATCGGCTTCATCAATGGCGGCACCGTTGCATGGGCTGTCTGGGCTCCAACCGTTCGCCCTGAAGGCGCGCTCAAGGGCCGCTATGTCGGCGCATCGGCAAATGCCTCAATCGGCATTGGCGCGGGCACCAACATCCTGACCGGCGGCTCGTGGAAGACAATTTCACTGCAGCCAATTTCGGTTCAGGGCCAGAAAGGCCTCAACGCAGCTGTTGGCCTCTCCAAGCTCAAGCTGAATTACGCAGGCTAATCCGGCCTGATACAATCAAAAACCGTGCTTAATTTAAATTAAGCGCGGTTTTTTTATTTCATCAAAGTTTTCTGATCCAGATTTTGGTGTCGTGAACTGCCAGACCGCCATACGGCGCCGCAGGCTCCGCTCCGATCAGCGTATTAATCCCCTCACCCCGCTCGAACGTAGAGTTCGGAAAAATACCTTCGGACACAACGACACCGCGCTTTTGACCAGCGCGCAACACTGCATGAAGCACTACTTCACCACGATGATTGCCGATTTCAATCCGCTCACCATCTGCGATATCCAGTTGAGCCGCATCATCCGGGTGGATGAGAAGCTCTGGCCGGATTTCCTTCGTGAGAGATGTCGGTGTTTCCGCAAATGTCGAATTCAGGAAATTATGGGCAGGCGATGTGGCGAGACGGAATGGATGCTCGGCATCCACAGCCTCAATCACATTCCAATAGTCCGGAAACTCTGGAATGGAGTGATGTGGCCCTTGCAGGCCCATGACTTCCGGTGGTTTGTTTGGTGACGGGCTGCCGGTCCAGTCGGGACGGAAGCGGAACTTTCCATCCGGCCATTTAAAGCCATTGATGTAATGTGCTTCCTCAAATGGAGGCTGCAAATCGACAAATCTCTTTTCCTTCAAGTCATCGAAATGCGGAAGAGTGCTGTTGGCATTCATGTTGTCGATCAACGTACGCTCATCGACGTTAAAGCCCGGCAGATGTGCGACGCCCAGACGCTCAGCCAACTCGTTGATAACAAAGATATTCGGGCGAGCATCTGCAAGAGGTTCGATCAACTTCGGCCCCAGCACCACATGCTGCTGTCCGCCGCCACGGTAAATATCGTCATGTTCAAGAAATGTGGTCGCTGGCAAAAGTACATCGGCCATTTTGGCCGTATCAGTCATGAATTGCTCATGCACGGCAACAAACAGGTCTTCACGGGCAAAGCCCTGACGCACCAGACGCTGCTCTGGCGTCACATTCATTGGATTGGTGTTCTGGATCAGCATCGCTGTTACGGGCGGGCCACCATATAGCGCTTCGCTATCGCCGGTAAGAATACGTCCGATCTTCGACTGATCGAGGAAACGCAGGCTTTTATCCTGCATTGCGCTGCCTTCAATCTCGCGCTTATCCATCTTGAAGATGCCGGAATTGGAATGAAACGCGCCGCCGCCCTCGTGTAAAAACGCGCCCGTCACACAAGCAATCGATGCTGCGGCGTGCATATTCACAGCGCCATTCCGCTGGCGCGTAAAGCCGTAGCCAAGCCGGAAATAGGTGCGCTTGGTCTGACCCACCAGATGTGCAAAAGCTTCGATTTCCTCGACACTCAGGCCCGTGATTTCAGCCGCCCATTCCGGTGTGCGGGTCTCAAGATGAGCTTCCAGCCCTTTCGGATCATCGGTGTAGCGATTGAGATAATCCCAGTCCGCAAGACCATCACGAAACAGGACATGCATGACAGCGCAGGCAAAAGCGCCATCCGTTCCGGGCTTAAGCACAATGCCCATATCCGCCTGTCGCACGGTCGCATTGGCGTAAATGTCGATGACAACGATCTTGGCGCCGCGATCTTTTCGTGCTCGCACCGCATGGGTCATTACATTGACCTGCGTGGCTGCGGCGTTGGTCCCCCAGATGACCACCACATCCGCCTTTGCCATCTCACGCGGGTCTGGGCCTGTCAGGCTGCCGGTGCCAGCAAAATAGCCGGTCCACGCCATATTGGTGCAGAAACTGTCAAACTGGTTCGAATAGCGTTTGGCATAGCGCAGGCGATTGATGGAATCGCGCTGCACCAGCCCCATTGTGCCAGCATAGTAATATGGCCAGACAGTTTCGCTGCCATAGGTCTGTTCGGCCTTTATGAAGCGTTCGGCGATCAGATCAAGCGCGGCTTCCCAGGATGCCTGCTTCCACTCGCCGTCACCCTTACGGCCGGCGCGAATGAGCGGATGTTTCAGGCGATCCGGGTGATGAACACGCTCCGCATAGCGGGCAACCTTGGCGCAGATCACACCCGCGGTATAGCTGTTGTCCTTCGCACCACGGACGCGGCCGATTGTACGCTCATCCAGCAGCTCGACATCAAGCGCACAGGTGGAAGGGCAGTCATGCGGACAGGCAGAATGTCCGATTTTGATATTTGATCTGGGGGATGGCTGGTTCATAGCGCTTTTTAGCGCAAGCGAAGTTCCACAGAAACGAATTTCTGACGTATTGAACTACCTGCGACGAAATAGATTTTCAAGAAAGTCTCAAGGTAATGGCACCGAGCACAATGAAGCCCGCAGCCAGAAAACGTGGCAGGCCCACTTTCTCTTTGAGAATAAGTGCTGAAATGAGAACACCAAACAGGATTGCCGTCTCTCTCAAAGCTGCGACGACCGCGATTGGAGCCATTGTCATTGCCCACAGTGCCAAGCCGTAAGAGGCCAAAGTGCCAATTCCGCCAATCAGCGACGTGCGCCATCGGTTACGAACATAATTGAGAAAACGATCCGGCTCACGATAAAGCGCCCAGCACCCGAGCGGAAAAGCGTTTATCAGAAACAGCCACAGCGTATAGGACAGCGTGTTACCCGATGCCCGTACGCCGACGCCATCAATGATGGTATAAGTTGCAATGAAACCTGCATTGGCAAGCGCAAGCAAAGCGGTTTTGCTCGATGTGCCGCCGTTACGACGTCGCGCTTCGAGCGCCATTGCAAGAACGCCGCTACAGATCAGGATAATGCCTACCCAGCCGCCCCAGCCAATGGCTTCACCAATCAAAGGTGCGCTGACAAGTGCCACCAGCAAAGGTGGCGTGCCGCGCATGATCGGATATGCTTCACTCATGTCACCCGATTTATAGGCAGCTGCGACCAGAGACATGTAGAATATCTGCGTTATGGTCGAGAGGCCTATGAAAATCCAGCTCGATGGATGCGGCAGTGGCAAAAAAGGCAGGAAAAACAGTGAAATCAGACCAGCAGCACCGGTGATGCAGGCGGCTGCGAAAAATTTGTCACTGCCTCCTTTGACGATAGCATTCCAGCTTGCGTGGAAAAACGCGCCACAAAGGACAATCAGCAGTACGCTACCAGACATGGAAGACTCGACTCGGATGAGAGCGGATGATGACAGTTATATGTCACATTTGGTGAAGCAGGGATATTGCCGAAAGCGACGAGGCATGAAACAAGCGCGAACATGAATTATCGTCACGCCTATCACGCCGGGAATTTTGCCGATGTTGTCAAGCACGTCATCCTTTCCCGCATTGTTGAATATCTCAAGCGCAAGGATCAAGCCTTTCGCGTGATCGATACCCATGCGGGTATCGGCCTTTACGATCTGCGCGGCACCGAAGCTGGCAAAACCAGCGAATGGACCGGCGGGATCAGCCGTGTTTTCGATGCAGTCGAAAAAGACGAAATCCCAGCAGCCGCCATTGAATTGTTGCAGCCTTATCTCGACGTGGTGCGCGCGGTGAACAATGGTAAAGATCTGCGGCATTACCCCGGCTCGCCGCTTCTGACCCGTCATCTTTTACGCAAACAGGATCGCTTGTCGGCACTGGAACTTCATCCGCAGGATGCCAAAAAGCTGGCGAAGCTGTTTGACGGCGATTATCAGGCGCGCGTCATTGAGCTTGATGGCTGGCTTTCGCTCGGCGCACATATGCCGCCTAAGGAGAAACGCGGTCTGGTGCTGGTTGATCCGCCGTTTGAAATAGAAGGCGAATTTGATCGCCTCGTTGACGGGCTGGTTAAGGCTTACAAGCGTTTTCCCGGCGGTACTTATGCGCTCTGGTATCCAGTCAAGGACCGTAAAGAGACGGAACGGTTCTCAAAGCGTCTGCGGGAAACCGAAATTCCGAAGATCATGCGCATTGAACTTGCGATTCGCGCACCATCGCTTGAGCCGAGGCTTGATGGCACTGGAATGATTGTCGTCAATCCGCCCTATACACTGGAAAGTGAGATGCAAACCCTGCTTCCCTGCCTTACCAAGTTGCTTAGTGAAGAAAAGGGGAGCAATTTCAGCATTCAATGGATACGCAGCGAGACGGATCGCACTTGACCGCTGCCCGTTGCTGAAAGAAACTGCAACTCAGCCAATTTAATAAAACGAGCATCACGCTCGAATTGTGAGACAGGATAGAGATATGCAACGCAAGTTGGATCGCATCGGACAGTTTTCTCGTGCAGCACTTCTGGCTGCATCGGTTCTTCCCCTGACGTTCGCTTCCCTGCCCGCAAATGCTGCAGATTATCTGACATCAGCACCGACAGCCGTTGGTGATGCCGGTCTTTGCAGTCAGCAGAGCATTCTGCGCAGCGTCGTTTCTGATTTCGGCTATCAGGTTCGCAACGTACCAAACCTTCCACAGGTTGGCATTTCTGCAATGAGCGATGTTCGCCTGACCCGCTATGAGCCAAAGAACAATCCGGCCCAGATCGAGCGCACCTATTGCAAGGCAACGGCTGTTCTCAGCGATGGCCAGAATCGTTCGGTCTGGTACATGGTTGAAGAAGGTCAGGGCTTTGCAGGCGTCGGCAAGAATGTCGAATTTTGCGTAGATGGCTTTGATCGCTGGGCCGTGTACGACGCAAAATGCCGCGTCCTACGTTGATAGGATAGGCAATGCTGCGCAAACTGGCGGCGATCTCAGCCGCCCTTCTTGCCACTTCCTTTGCAGCGCTACCCGCAGTGGCGCAAGACCGGGGCAACAGCAGCCCCGGTAAATTTGATTTCTATGTGCTGTCTCTTTCATGGTCGCCAAGCTATTGCGCTTCGGAAGGTCCGAGAGCAAACAGGCAGCAATGCGGGACCAATCGCCCTTTCAGTTTTGTCGTTCATGGGCTTTGGCCACAAAACGAATGGGGCTATCCGGCCAATTGTCAGTTCGACAATGCTCGCAGCCGTGGCAGTTTTGTTCCCCGACAAATCGTTTCAAGCATTTCGGATATCATGCCGTCCACAGGGCTGGTCGCGCATCAATGGCGCAAGCATGGAAGCTGCTCCGGCCTTCCTCAGAACGAATATTTCGCAACCGTCCGTCAAGCCTATCAGCATGTGAACATCCCTCCGAGCCTTCGGAGCATGGCTGGAAACCGTCGTGTTGATCCGATGCTTGTTGAAAAAGCGTTTATAACCGCCAATCCGGGAATGAAGCCGGACGGAATATCGGTCGCCTGCAATAGAAATTACCTTCAGGAAGTGCGCATCTGCATGACGAAAGACCTGAAGTTTCGTGCCTGCGAACAGGTTAACGCCAATGCATGTCGCAGCCGATCCGTTATGATGCCCGCGACAAGATAGTCCTAAACCTCAGGAATCGTGATGACTCAGATCCTTTATTCGCCCGCCTCGCCGTATAGCGCCAAGGTGCGTATGGCAGCAGCCCATGCAGGCATCCCGTTTGAAAGCGTGGTCGTTACCACCTCGGCAGAACCGGATAACCTCGTCAGCGCCAATCCATTGGGTAAAATCCCGACCTTGCTTACAGATGATGGCAAGTCCGTCTTCGATAGCCGCGCGATCATGCAATATTTGAACCGCGTATCGGGGAACAAGCTTTTTCCGCGCAATGCCGAAAAGCGTACGGATGCTGAGCGTTTTGAAGCGATTGCAGACGGTTTGGCTGACGTTCTGCTCGCCCATGTTTACGAGCGTCGTATGCGCCCGGAAGAAAAAGTGCATCAGCCATGGCTGGATCTGCAATGGCGTAAGGCCGAACGCGCACTCGATCTTCTAAATGAAGCTCCACCGCGCCTTGCTGGCAAGCTGCATGGCGGTCATCTGGCGGTGGCTGCCACCCTTGGTTATCTGGGTCTGCGCTTTGAAGGAAAATGGGAGCGCGGTCGTCCGAAGCTCAAGCGCTGGATGAAGCGATTTGAAGAGCTGCATCCTGAGCTTTCAAAACTTCTGCCACACGCATAAAGCGCCGCTCACCCTACTGGGCGCACAAAGGTCGCTCTAACACTTTATGTTTACAGCACAATTTTACCTTAAACTGATTCAGTTTTAGGGAATTATGCTGTAGCGCGTTTCGCGTACGATCGTTCACTCTCGTTCGCTGAATGCCATAGAAAATCAGGCAATAAAAAAAACCGGGTAGTTTCCTACCCGGTTTTTTCGTTCAATTACGTAGTAATTAGAACTTGTAGCCAACGCCGACGCGGATGTCGTGGGTGTCGAGCTTGTTGCGAACCGATTCGGTTCCGAGGTCGTAGGTCTTGTTACCGAACTGGGTGTAGCGGTATTCAACGCGACCAAGGATGTTGTCGGTCAGCTTAGCTTCGAGACCGGCACCAGCAGTCCAACCAACGCGGAACTTGCTTTCGTCTTCAACGCCGTTGTCGAGCTTAACCTGCGAGCCAGCAACACCAGCGGTGATGTAAGGCATAACTGGGTTCAGGTCGTAACCAAGACGGCCACGGAGCGAGCCTTCGAAGCCCTGCTTGGCTTCAAGACCATTCTTGGACTTCTTGGCCCAAGAGTAACCTGCGTCACCTTCAACACCGTATACGAACTGGTCCTGCTGGAAGTTCCAGCCAGCATATGCGCCAGCCTTCAGATCGTCAGGCTTGATTGCGCCGTCGGTGTTGGTCTTTACCTTGTTCCAGCCGTAGCCGAGGTACAGACCGGTGTAACCACCAGCCCAGCTGTACTGTGGAGCCATCTCAACAGGAGCTGGAACAGGAGGCTGTTCCATGATGGCGTCAGCAGCGAAAGCAGTTGCAGAGAACGGCAGCAGCGCAGCCGAGGCGATTACGAGAGACTTAAGAGTGCGCATAGCATTCTCCTTGACTAAATTACCTTTAGCGCGGTCCCTTATCGGGTGAGCAGCAATTTCGGGAGTGAACCGCTCATGCCGCGCTGACAGGACTGACATATCGTCGGTAATTGCGGCACGATCTGCCCCCTTCTGTGGAGAGAACCTGACGAGAAGGTGGCAAAATTGCGATGTTGCATTCTCGCAACGCTCGTTTCAGGCGCTTATATAGGAAAATAGAGAGCCACTATTTTGGGACAGAAAAAGTTGGGCCAAATCGAAACTACTGAATTTGCTAGGTTTTTGTCAGCAGTAATCGGCATCCCCCCTATTTTTAGCTGTATTTTTTCCGGCAAAATGGCATGAATCGAAGCGATGAATCACGATAAGAAAGTGTTTACCCTGTTGGAAAATCCGGAAACCAACCTGCTTGCAAATTGCCCTGTTCTGGTGACGGGAGGCGCAAGACGCATAGGAAAAGCCATTGTCGAAGATCTGGCAGCACACGGCTTTCCGGTAGCTATTCATTGTAACCGCTCAGTTGCGGAAGGTCAGGCACTGGCGGCCAAAATCGTGGCTAACGGCGGAAAAGCCGGTGTTGTGCAGGCTGATCTGGCGAATGAAAATGATGTTCGTGGCTTGCTGCAACAGGCAGAAGCGCAATTGGGACCGATTCGTTTGCTGGTCAACAATGCTTCGTTGTTTGAAGACGATCGCATCGGTAATCTTGATATGCAGCTTTGGGATCGCCATTTTGCGATTCATCTGAAAACACCAGTGATCCTTGCTGAAGAATTGGCCAAGGCTCTGCCGGAAGGTAAAGACGGCCTTATTGTGAATGTCATCGACCAGCGTGTCTGGAAGCTGAACCCGCACTTCTTTTCATATACGTTGTCGAAGACGGCGCTCTGGAATGCGACGCGTACGCTTGCGCAGGCACTTGCACCACGTATTCGTGTCAATGCCATTGCTCCCGGCCCCACGCTGCCCAGCGAGCGTCAGGATATCAGTGACTTTAAGTTACAGGTGAGCCATCTGCCATTGCAGCGCGCACCTGATTTGTCCGAATTTGGACGCACTATTCGCTATTTCTGGGAAAGCCGTTCCGTAACTGGCCAGATGATTGCGCTTGATGGCGGTCAGCATCTGGCATGGGAAACGCCGGATATAGCAGGAATTAAAGAATGACTGGACCACGCAAACCCAATGATGATCCTATTTCACGCCTGCCATCGGATGATGAGCAGGATGTGGCGGGCATTATCATGGGCGATGCAGAGAACGATGACGACGATGATGCAATCGAGGAAACGCCTGCTGTTGCCTCGGCGGCCGATTCCATTCAGTGGGATTCGTCAGATGGTCTTCCAGATACAAAAGGCTTGAGCGGCGCAGACATTATCAATGCTTTCGTCAAGCGTTTGCCAAATAATCCCGGCGTCTATCGCATGTTCAATAGCGATGGTGACGTGCTTTATGTCGGCAAAGCCCGCAGCCTCAAGAAACGCGTCTCTAACTATGCGCGCGGCATCGGACATTCCAACCGTATCACGCGTATGATCGGCGAAACGGCGACGATGGAATTCGTTGTTACGCGTACAGAGACCGAAGCGCTGCTGCTGGAAGCGAATCTTATCAAACGCTTGCGCCCACGCTTTAACGTTCTGCTGCGTGACGACAAATCGTTTCCTTATATTCTGCTGAGTGGCGGACATCGCGCGCCCGGCATTTTCAAGCATCGTGGTGCACGCTCGCGCAAAGGCGAGTATTTCGGCCCTTTTGCTTCTGCGGGTGCCGTTGGTCGCACGATCAATGCGCTTCAGCGCGCGTTCCTGCTGCGCACCTGCACGGATTCAGTTTTTGAAACGCGCACCCGTCCCTGCCTGCTTTATCAAATCAAGCGCTGTTCCGGCCCTTGTACGCATGAGGTCAGCGACGAGGATTATGCAGAGCTTGTCAGTGAGGCCAAGGCCTTCCTTTCCGGCAAGAGCCAGAGGGTGAAGGATCATCTGGCAGCGGCCATGCAGGCGGCGTCCGCCGATCTCGATTTTGAACACGCGGCGGTCTATCGTGATCGTCTTGCCGCACTTTCCCATGTGCAATCGCATCAGGGCATCAACCCGCAGACGGTTGAAGAAGCCGACGTTTTCGCAATCCATCAGGAAGGTGGCATGACCTGTATTCAGGTCTTCTTCTTCCGTACCGGTCAGAATTGGGGCAATCGCGCCTATTTTCCGAAAGCCGACAGCTCGCTAGGAGCAGCGGAAGTTCTCGGCGCTTTCCTGTCGCAATTTTATGATGACAAGCCCTGCCCGAAGCTCGTTCTTCTTTCAGAAGAAGTCGAAGATCAGTCGCTTCTCGCTGAAGCACTTTCATCGCGCGCGGGACATCGCGTTCAGGTCAATGTTCCACAACGCGGCGAAAAGGTGGAGTTGGTCAACCACGCCCTGACCAATGCCCGCGAAGCGCTGGGACGTCGTCTGGCAGAAACATCCTCGCAGGCAAGACTGCTCAAAGGACTGGCCGAGGCATTCGGTTTGCCCAATGCGCCACGCCGTGTCGAAGTTTACGATAACTCGCATATCATGGGTACGAATGCAGTCGGCGGCATGATCGTTGCCGGCCCTGAAGGCTTCGTCAAGAATCAGTATCGCAAGTTCAATATTAAATCGACCGACATCACGCCCGGCGATGACTTTGGCATGATGCGCGAAGTGATCGAGCGCCGATTCTCGCGACTGGTTAAAGAACATGCTGCGCCGGAGCCAGTAATGGATGCGGAAAGCCCGGAAGCCATCAACGATGCTTTCCCTGCCTGGCCCGACCTTATTCTTATCGATGGCGGTCAGGGACAGGTTGGAGCCGTTCGCCAGATTTTGGGCGAACTTGGCATAAGCCATCTTGTGACAGCCATTGGCATTGCCAAGGGCGTTGACCGCGAAGCTGGGCGCGAACGTTTCTTTATCGAGGGCAAACCACCTTTCACACTGCCGCCACGCGATCCCGTTCTTTATTTCGTTCAGCGTATGCGCGACGAAGCACACCGTTTTGCCATCGGCACACATCGCGCGCGTCGCAAGAAGGAAATGGTCGCCAATCCGCTGGATGAGATTTCGGGAATCGGTCCCTCAAGAAAGCGAGCACTTTTGCATCACTTCGGAACCGCGAAAGCGGTATCTCGTGCTGCAGTTGAAGATCTGATGCAGATTGATGGCATCTCTGAAGCCATGGCGAAGACCATTCACGATCATTTTCATGACCGTTGACGTAATTTTGTCCGGGTTTGGGCAGCTAATCTTCCACAGGCGTCATTACGCCCCGGTAGAACACGTCCACAGGTGTTGATTTTCTTTGTCATCCCTGTTGATGTGCTCCCATAACGAATGCGGCGGTGCTATGCGGAAAAATCACACTCTCTCCCTACCTAACATTCTGACTTACGGACGGATTATCGCCGTTCCGCTTGTCGTTTTGTGCTTCTTCGTGGAGGGACGTCTGCAATCCAGTGATACGTCTCGCTGGACGGCGCTTGCAATTTTCGCCATCGCCAGCATCACAGATTTCTTCGATGGCTATTTGGCTCGTATCTGGCAGCAGACATCAACGATCGGCCGTATGCTTGATCCGATTGCTGACAAACTTCTTGTTTCCGCTTGCCTGCTGTTGCTTGCAGCCGATGGAACAATTGCTGGATGGACGCTCTGGGCAGCCATCATCATTCTTTGCCGTGAAATTCTGGTATCTGGCCTGCGCGAGTATCTCGCTGAGCTGAAGGTTAGCGTTCCGGTTTCTCAGCTGGCAAAGTGGAAGACCACTGCACAGATGGTAGCACTTGCATTCCTTCTTGCTGGCCCTGCCGGGGACAAAGTCCTACCATATACGACTGAAATGGGCATTGGCCTGCTGTGGATTTCTGCGATCCTGACTCTTTACACCGGTTGGGATTATTTCCGCGCTGGCCTCAAACACGTCATGGACTAAAACTATGCGCGTAAATCTCATCTATTTCGCCTGGGTGCGCGAGAAGATCGGCAAGGGAGAAGAGGTTATCGAACTTCCTTCCCAGACCATCAGTGTTGGGGAGCTGATTTCTCACCTCAAAAACCTCGGCGAAGAGTATGAAGCTGCTTTCGAGCATGAGACAGTCATTCGTGCGGCCATCAATCAGGAACATGCCGAACATGACGAACTCGTCAAAGACGGCAATGAAGTAGCGCTTTTCCCACCCATGACGGGTGGTTGAAATGTCCAGACAAGCGACATGCCCGCTTTTTGTGAGCGTGCGCCCCGAGGATTTCGATGTTGCTGAAGAAATCCGCAAGCTTGGCGAAGGTCGCAAGGATATTGGTGCGATCGTTACGTTTACCGGCCTTTGTCGTGATGAAGGCGGAAAACTTTCCGCGCTTGAACTGGAACACTATCCCGGCATGGCGGAAGCAGAGATTCGTCGTATTGTCGATGAAGCGATCAGTCGCTGGCCTTTATCGGGTATTTCTATCATCCATCGCTATGGTCTTGTTAAACCTGGCGAAAACATTGTCCTGGTCGTCACGGCATCAGCTCATCGTCAGGCCGCTTTTGAAGCCGCGTCATTCCTGATGGACTTCATGAAAACTGGAGCGCCGTTCTGGAAACGCGAGCATTTGATTGACGGCGGCACCGGCAGCTGGGTCGAATCAAAGGCTGAAGACGACCAAAGTCGAGAACGCTGGCAGAAGCACTGAACGCTTCTTCTTTTGGGCAAGTTGTCGCAGATGAAATTCTTTTTTACATTGGAAAGAATTTCGCTCGCGCTATTTAATGGCGAATTAACTATTTAAGCCACTAGAATATAGGGTATTTTGGATAGCGTGTTACCGCGCTGCCACAATTTTCACATGAAGCGGCGTTTATTGTCTGCCTCATGAATCTTGATGCCATTGAGCTTGGGCCAATGAACCAATCGACAGATTGTTAGCGCCGCTCAAAGCACATGACAACAAATGCGGGGAACGGAAGTTTCGGATTTGGCGATGCTAAAAGGACTGACGAAAACTCTTTCAATCGTGGCAGCGCTCACTGCGGGTATTGGTGTGCTCGGCGGTGCTGCCATGTTTTTTACGACGTCCATGCCGACTGCCAGTATTGCCGCTGACAAAACAATCAGCGGTAAGGTTGTTTATCGCGAGCGCATCGCTCTCCCACCAGAAGCGCACCTTGTTGTGCAGCTCACCGATGTATCTCTTGCCGATGCGCCATCCAAGACCATCGGCGAAACGCGGATAGAAGCACCACAGGGATCGCCAATCCCTTTTGCAATCAATTTCGATACTGATGAGATCGAGCCGCAACACACCTATGCCCTTCAGGCGCGCATTGTTGCAGGTGATACGCTTTGGTTTGTAACCGACGAACGTTACACAGTTGACCCGAAAAACCCTCAGGAACCAATTGAACTTAAAGTCGTAATGGTTCGTAAAAGCGCGGATGAATCGGTTGCCATTGGTATTGAAGGCAAGGATTGGCTCGCAGAAGACATTCAAGGCGGCGGCGTAGTCGATACTGCCCAGACCACCCTTCTGGTTGATTCAAACGGCACTGTCAGCGGCTCGGGTGGCTGCAACCGCTTCATGAGCAAGGCGACGATCTCGGGCAGCAATATTTCATTCGCCGAGATTGGCTCCACCTATATGCAATGCCCGCCTGCGCTGATGAATCAGGAACGCAAATTCCTCGATGTGCTTGGCAAGACGCGTTCATATAAAATGGATTCTGGAAAACTCGTCCTGATCGATGAAGGTGGTGACGAGTTGGCAAGGCTTGCACAAAGCCTTTGATCGCCTCAATGCTTAAATAAAAAAGCCCGGTCGCGAGACCGGGCTTTTTCAATTCATCTATCAGCAATTAGCCGACGATTTCAGTGCCCGAGAACCAGTAAGCGATTTCTTCAGCAGCTGTTTCAGGAGCGTCCGAACCGTGAACCGAGTTTTCGCCGATCGACAGAGCGAATTCCTTGCGGATCGTACCAGCGTCTGCGTTTGCAGGGTTGGTTGCGCCCATGACTTCACGGTTCTTGGCAATTGCGTTTTCGCCTTCGAGAACCTGAACAATGGTTGGGCCGGAAGACATGAATTCAGTCAGTTCGCCAAAGAAAGGGCGTTCCTTGTGAACAGCGTAGAAGCCTTCAGCTTCACGCAGGCTCATCCATACGCGCTTGGAAGCGACAACGCGCAGACCAGCTTCTTCGAGCTTAGCGGTGATAGCACCGGTCAGGTTGCGGCGGGTCGCATCAGGCTTGATCATGGAGAAGGTACGTTCGATTGCCATTATGACACCTTGTTTGATGGAAAATTTGAAAAGTGAGGCTCTATAGCGTTGATAGCCTCAATTGCCAAGGGGTAGCCCCCTCAGCCTTGCCTCTTATCATCTTGAGACGGCAGAAAATTGACTGCATAGATGTGTAAATTCGATTCACATGCGGGGAAAAGATGGAACAGCACTTTCAAATGTTCGCCTATTATAATCGCTGGGCCAATGAACTGCTCTATTCCGCAGCGGCCGATCTGAGCGATGTGGATTACAGGCTCGACCTCGGCCTTTTCTTCGGCTCGATCCATCGTACTTTCAATCATCTTCTGGTGACGGATCGCATCTGGATGAAGCGCTTCACCGGCGAAGGTGATCACCCCAACCAGCTTGATGCCATTATAACCGACGATTTCATCAAGCTACGGGATATGAGGAAGGCAGAAGACGAACGTATCTGCAACTATGTTGAAAGCATGAATGCCGCACAGCTCGCAGGACGCTTCACCTATATGACGGCAACCAATGTGCGCACCATCAGCCAACGCGTCGCGCCAGCACTCGCTCATCTCTTTAATCATCAGACGCACCATCGCGGGCAAATTCATTCAGCACTCACGCGTTTGAGTGCGGATGCGCCGTCACTTGATCTCATTCAGTTTCAGCGCACTGAAGCAGGACGCCGCTTCGCCTGATATTGGTTCAGATGATACTTGCGGAAATTTCTCAAGCCGTGCAAAAGCCTTCTCACCATGCTTATTCTTGACGATATCTCTGTACGCATCGCCGGACGCCTTCTGATCGACCACGCCAGTGTCACACTGCCTGCGGGATCGAAGACGGGTTTTGTTGGCCGCAACGGCACTGGAAAATCCACGCTTTTCCGCGTGATTACCGGTGATATGGCTTCCGAGACCGGCAGCATTTCTCTGCCGAAGAACACACGCATCGGTCAGGTGGCTCAGGAAGCTCCCGGCACGGAAGATGCGCTGATTGAAATCGTCATGAAGGCGGACAAGGAACGAACAGCACTTCTCGAAGAAGCTGAAACAGCGACCGATGCGCATCGCATTGCCGAAATTCATACCCGACTGGCCGATATCAATGCACATTCGGCGGAATCACGCGCAGGCGCGATCCTGTCCGGTCTCGGTTTCAACACAGAAGCA
This sequence comes from Brucella sp. NBRC 12953, assembly GCF_040369775.1. NCBI lineage: Bacteria > Pseudomonadati > Pseudomonadota > Alphaproteobacteria > Hyphomicrobiales > Brucellaceae > Brucella > Brucella sp. NBRC 12953. The sequence goes on along the minus strand of NZ_BAABSV010000001.1, from coordinate 261,358 downwards.
CAACGCCGCCCCGCATCCGCTTTCTCGGGCGGCTGGCGTATGCGCGTGGCACTCGCAGCCGTGCTTTTTGCTGAGCCGGATTTGCTGTTGCTCGATGAGCCAACCAACTATCTCGATCTTGAAGGCGTGTTGTGGCTTGTTGATTATGTGAAGCGCTATCCGCATACCGTCATCATCATCAGCCATGATCGCGATCTGCTGAATTCTGCCACGTCATCAATCATGCATCTTGATCAGAAGAAAATCAGCTTCTGGCGTGGCAACTATGATCAGTTCGAGCGGCAACGTCATGAAATGCTGGAGCTTCAGCAAAAAGCCCATGTGAAACAGGAAGCACATCGCAAACACATGGAAGCTTTTGTGGAACGCTTCCGTGCCAAGGCGTCGAAGGCCAGACAGGCGCAATCGCGTATGAAGGCCTTGGAGAAGCTGAAGCCGATAGACCTTTACATCGAAAGCAATGTGCAGCCATTCCGCTTCCCTGACGCGGAAAAAAAAGCCGCCTCGCCGATCATCGCGCTTGACCATGCCGATGTCGGCTATGTGCCGGGTAAGCCTGTGTTGCGAAACGTCACGCTGCGCATCGACAATGATGATCGCATTGCACTGCTCGGCTCCAACGGTAATGGTAAGTCAACGCTTGCCAAGCTGATTGCCGGACGGTTGCAGCCCGAAAAAGGCAATCTCACGCTTTCGCCCAATCTGAAAGTTGCGTTCTTTGCCCAACATCAGATGGATGATCTGATACCGGAAGACAACGCGATTGAGCATGTGCGCAAGCTGATGCCGCTTGAACCTGAAGCCAAAGTTCGTGCACGCGTTGCCCAGATGGGGCTTTCGACTGAGAAAATGTTGACGCCCGCTAAGGATCTTTCAGGTGGTGAAAAGGCACGCCTGCTAATGGGCCTTGCGACTTTCCATGGCCCAAACCTGCTGATCCTCGACGAACCGACCAACCACCTTGATATTGATAGCCGCGAGGAGCTGGTTCACGCTCTCAACGCCTTCAACGGCGCCGTTATTCTGATCGCGCATGATCGTCACCTGATCGAAGCGACCATGGAACGGCTATGGCTGGTGCGTGAGGGTGGCGTAAAAGCATTTGATGGCGATCTGGACGAATACCGCCAGATTGTTCTCGCCGATGCCAAGGGTGAACAGGCTTCAGAGCGCGAAGAAGGTCCGAAGGTCAATAAGGCGGAACAGCGTAAACTTGCCGCCCAGAAGCGCGAAACACTGGCCCCCCTGCTCAAAAAGATCAAGGAAACCGAGAGCTTGATGCAGAAACTGCAGAAACAGATTCACGGTTTCACATCGCAGCTGGAAGACCCCGCTCTTTATGAAAAGGAACCACAGAAAGCGATCCGGATCAATAAAGAGATGAGCGAAGCGAAATCAGCGCTTGCCGATGCGGAAGACAAATGGCTTGAAATGTCTTCCGAATATGAAGAGGCAATGGCTGATTAAACTTGCGGGCGGCGAATACGCGTCCGCATAAGCGCATAAACGCCAAGCACGCCAATGATGAGGCCAATCGTGGTGTAGGTCTCATCAGCTTCTTCAGCCCCTCGCCTCAGCACCACTTCGACTTTGGAGAGTTGCAGGCCATCCGTATTGCCCTGCACGGCGCGGAAAGCATAAGTGCCGGATAAAACCGGATCAATATCGCCTGCACTCTGGCGCAACACGCTGCCATCCTGCGGGCGATCTGTGTTGATAGAGCTACTGGTCGAAGCGAAATCGAGACCTTGCGACAGAACGGGAACTCCATTCCGGCTCACGGCCAGCGTTACGGCCGAGCGGCGCTCGGCAGGCACATAGCCAGGCAGCGGCACTGCATCGAGGAAAATACGTACAGGCGCGTCGCTCGCCTCAAGCTTGATTTCTTGTGTGATGAAGCCACCCTGACGACTTTCCAGAATTGGCCAACGGCCAATCTCGTCACCAGTGAAGTGACGCACATACCAGGGATAACCAAGGGCGAGACCAAAACCCGCAATAATCATCGCAACGAAAATTGCACGCATCAGGCTTTGCGCTCCCAACGACGATCTGGTGTCTGTTGCCAGTAGGTCAAATCGTGGTTCTCCGTCTTGAAGGCTTTCCACTGCGCGCGAGCATGTTCGAGTTGATCCTGATCATGCCCGTCAAACATGACAACAAGTCGCTCGTAGCCGCCCGCTTGTTCCAATGCAGCACCTTCCACGAGAAAGCGAACCGTTGCTGCGTTTGGATTGGCTTCAGAGGTTGTCAGTAGCACCGGCTGCTGTTCAGGGTGCGGTTCCTTGTCGGTGCCATGAGCCACGAAAGATGTGTCAGAGAATGTCCAAAGCAGACTATCGAGCGCATCCCGTCTTTCATCACTCACGGCCTGAATCGTCACACGCCAACCGCGCCCGAGGGAGCGTTCTACAAGCCCCGGCAGGGCTTCATCCAGTGTCGATTCTGTCAGGTGGTAAAAGAGAATTTCAGCCATGCGCTCTCTTTAAATTATTGATGGGGGCGAAGAAAGTGATTCACCTCCTCGCCCCAACATATTGTTCCTGAATCGAATTCAGCTTTCGAAATTATCGCGGACAAGACGGTCGAGAAGACGAACGCCGTAACCCGAAGCCCACGATTGGCTATACTCGTTTGTTGGCGATCCCATAGCTGTTCCGGCCACATCGAGATGCGCCCATGGCGTATCGCCCACGAAACGCTTGAGGAACTGCGCCGCGGTGATCGAGCCTGCATAGCGGCCTGAGCTGTTCTTCATATCGGCAAACTTGGAATCGATCATCTTGTCGTATTCCTTGCCGAGCGGCATACGCCACAGCTTTTCACCAGTTGCCTGACCTGCTTCATAAAGCTGATCAGCAAGCTCGTCATCGTTCGAGAACAGACCAGCATGATGCGTGCCGAGTGCAACCATGATCGCGCCGGTCAAGGTAGCGAGATTGATCATGAACTGCGGCTTGAAACGATCATTGGTGTAGTAGAGTGCATCTGCCAGCACGAGGCGGCCTTCAGCATCGGTGTTGATCACTTCGATTGTCTGGCCAGACATCGATGTAACGATATCACCCGGACGCTGAGCATTGCCATCCGGCATATTCTCAACAAGACCGATCACGCCGATAGCATTGACCTTCGCCTTGCGACCAGCAAGAGCGCGCATCAAGCCGGTAACGGCTGCAGCGCCGCCCATGTCGCCTTTCATTTCTTCCATACCAGCAGCAGGCTTGATCGAGATGCCGCCAGTATCGAAAACAACGCCCTTGCCCACGAAGGCAACCGGCTTCTCCTTGGACTTGGCACCCTGCCATTCCATGATGACCAGACGTGGTGGACGAACCGAGCCCTGTGAAACACCCAGAAGCGAGCCCATACCGAGCTTCTTCATTTCTTTTTCGCCGAGAACTTCGACCTTTACGCCAAGCTTTTCAAGCTTTTCGGCTTCTTCTGCAAATTCTACAGGACCGAGAATATTGGCAGGCTCATTGACGAGGTCGCGCGCCTTAAGAACACCGTCGGCCACAGCCTCGGCAACTTCAAGCGCTCTTTTGGCACTGTGAACATCTGCCGTCTGAATATGAATTTTTGCTGCGTGCTTCGGTTCGGCGTTTTCTTCGCTCTTGCGGGTCTTGTAGCGATTGAACTCGTATGAGCGGAGAATCATACCCAGAGCAACGTCGCCTGCTTCATCGCCCGCAATTGTCGTTTCAGGCAGAGCCAGCGTTAGGGTCGCGCGTTCGGCCTTGCCGATTCGCGAAAAAGCTGCGCCGCCAATCTTAATCCAATCATCATTACCAAGTTCGCCGGGGTCGCCGACGCCAACCAAAACGACCTTGTCTACGCCGCCTTCCGAGGTGTCAATCGCTTCTGCAGTCTTGCCCAAAGCACCTGTAAAGCCTGCAATTTCGGCGATTCGAGTGATTTTTTCGGCTCCGCCTGCCGCGTGGCCTGCTTCTTCTGCGAAGCCGCCGCCCTTGGCGACCAGAACAATGCTTACGCCTTTTTGCGGTGCTGAAAATTCACTGAAAGAAATGGAAGGACGTTTCGACATAACAACTCCAAACAAAGACCAGACAATGAGATGACACGATTGTGTCGCGACTTTTCCCTACTCATGTGAGACGAATATGGCGAAACGGCAAGTCCGCCGCATCATGAAAATCAGTTTTGCGTTAACTTCGGTGACAACTTGCCAAGCTCCGTTTCCGTACCCACCTATGTTCAGCAAAAACAGGTTGCAACCAGCCACGCTCTCCCTTTAGAGAAGCGAGCGCTAGCTTCGGCTGAAAATCTTTAGTAATCTGTTAACCAAATTTGTTCGGCTAATTTTAGCCAAGTGCAGTTAGACTGAATATTCATTTACGAGCGTTGTTTCTTTAGGGACAGGCTCCTTCAACGGAACCGGGATGTAAACTCCACCTATGAAATTGATTGAGTTGTACATCCTCCGCCGCGTGGCGATTATGTTCTTTGCGGTGTTGGGCGCCGCAGTGGGCATTACGTGGACTGTGCAGGTACTGCAGCGTGTCGACTTTCTCACCACAAGCGGTCAATCAATTCAGACAATCATTCAGTTCAGTTCGCTGCTGATTCCGTCCGCAATTCCTCTTGTCATGCCTTTTGCGTTGATCATTGCAATTACGCAGACGCTTTCGACAATGAACCAGGATTCCGAGCTCGTTGTCATCAATGCATCCGGCGCGCCTCGCAGCGCGGTAATGCGTCCGATACTCATGCTCGCAGCGATTATCTCTGTCGTTTCCTTTCTCGTCGCTAACTATGTCGACCCTTATGCGCGCATGAACATGCGTGCTATGATCGCCAATGCCAGCGCTGATTTGCTGAATGTGGTTGTTCAGGAAGGTAGCTTCCGCAAACTTGCGGACAATCTCTATATTCAGATCGCCGAGCGCCGTGGTGATGGCAGCATCGGCGGCCTGTTTATTGCAGATTCTCGCGATCCAACGCTTGATCTGATTTACTATGCAGCTGATGGCAACATCGCGAGCACGCCCGCAGGTGACATGCTGCTGATGAAGGATGGTGAAGTCCAGCGCCGCGATGTTTCAGACGGCACGGTTTCGATTATCAAGTTCAACTCCTATGCCTTCGATCTGAGCCAATTCACGTCAGCTGGCGATGATTTTGTGATCTATGCGAAAGATCGGCCGCTTACTTATTTGCTGAATCCGGATCCGAACGACCCGATCTTGCAGACGCGCCCTCTGCGCTACAAGGCTGAGCTGCACCGCCGCTTGACCGAATGGCTGTATCCAGTTGTTTTTGCTCTGATAGCGCTCGCTTTTGCCGGCGACTCCCGCTCCCATCGTGAAGCGCGCGTATCCGCTTCTTTCTCCGCGATCAGCACGGCACTTCTGGTTTACTGGGCGGGTTATTTCTCGGCCGACCGGGCTGATAAGGACGAGACATATATCGTCATGATGTATCTTGTGCCGATTGGTGTAATGCTTGTCACCGGCTTTGCTCTGTTAACAGGACGGCGTGTCGGGCTCCCAGACAAGTGGAACGATCGGATACTTGATAGCTTCGACCGATTGAAACGAAATATAACAGCTACTTCAGATCGTCTACTTGGGCGATCCCGCAAAGATACGGGGGGACGAGCATGATTGGCTGGACTCTCGGTCGTTACTTTTTCATGCGATATGTGCAGATTACACTGTATTTTCTGCTCGGTATCTTTGCTTTGGCACTTTTGCTCGACTTTACCGAGAACGCCAGCAAACTCGCCAATCTGCCTGGTTACACGGTATGGGCTGCGCTAGGTATCTCTGCGATGCGCGTCCCATTCATCATGCAGCAGATGATTCCCTTCGTCGCGCTCTTCTCTGCAATGGCGACACTCATCTCGCTTAATCGCAAATATGAGTTGGTTGTCGCACGTTCCGTTGGCGTTTCGGCTTGGCAGTTTCTGCTTCCGGCATGTTTCGGCGCATTGCTGTTTGGCCTCGCCACCATCTTCATTCTCAATCCGTTTGCGGCCTATGGCTTTTCCAAAGCTGACGAGATCGCTTCGACCTGGAAGAGCGGCAAGGTAACCGACGTTTCCGCGCTCCGTGATCCTTGGCTTCGCCAAAAGACCGACGATGGCGAAACCATCATCGGCGCCAAGAGCATCCTTGATCGCGGGGCAACGCTTGCCGACGCTACCTTCATTCAGTTTGATGATAAGAAGAAAATCAGAGATCGCTATGATGCTCGCACCGCGAAACTCATGGACGGTCATTGGGAATTAACGGACGTAACGAGATTTTCGCGTGGTGAGGAACCGCGCAAACTGGAGAGCGTCAATATTCCTACGCAGTTGCGTCCGGAATATGTGGAAGAAAAGCTCGCCTCCCCTGATACAATTCCATTCACGCAGCTGCGTCACAAGATCGAAGTTGCGCGTTCTTTCGGTTATTCAGCAAACGCATTTGACATGCAATACCAGTCACTTCTGGCATTGCCCGCATTGCTGATGGCCATGACTCTCATTGCTGCAACAGTGTCCCTGAAATTTGTGCGGTTTGGTCAGTCCGGAGCGATGATTCTGGGTGGCGTTGTCGCCGGCTTCATGCTTTATGTCGTTTCGGTACTGGTGAAGGCATTCGGCAATGCAGGATTCGTTCCTCCATTCGTTGCAGCATGGGTTCCTGTAATTATTGCGACATTTTTTGGTGTCTCCTTTTTGTTGCATAAGGAGGATGGTTAGTGGGTTCGAGTAACGCCCGCATGGTATTGCCCCATTCATTCACGCGTCTTGCACGCGGGACTGCTTTGGTGTGCGCCCTTGCTATACCTTTCATTTCAGTCGCAATCCTTCCTTCGCAGGTACAGGCGCAGGATGCTCTGGGAGCAAATTACCAGAGCGATCCTAATGCGCGTATGCTTCTGCAGGCAGATGAGCTTGTGTATGATCGCGATGTGAACGTCGTTACCGCTCAGGGTAAAGTTCGCATTGAATATGACGGCAATCGCCTCGTCGCGGATAAAGTAACCTATAATCAGCAGACCCGTCGCATGACTGCGACTGGGAACGTTGAAATTGTAGAGCGCGATGGCAACAAGATTTACTCCGACCATCTTGATGTGACGGATAGTTTCCGCGACGGCTTTGTGAATGGCCTTCGCGTTGAGACCACCGACAACACCCGTTTTGCCGCCGAAAGCGCGGAGCGTAGCAACGGTGAGATCACCACCTTTAATAATGGTGTGTACACGGCCTGTCAGGCTTGCGAAAAAGATCCGGACAAGCCTGTGCTTTGGCAGATCAAGGCACGCAAGATCATTTGGAACAGCGCGACTAAGACCGTGCGTTTTGAACGTGGCAAGTTTGAGCTGCTCGGCATTCCGTTGGCTTACTTCCCAGCCTTCGAAATGGCCGACCCGACAGTCAAGCGTAAGAGCGGCTTTCTGTTTCCAGGTTTCAGCTATAAAGACGATCTTGGGTTCGGCATCAAGAACTCTTATTTCTGGGCTCTAGCACCGAATTACGATCTGACGCTTTCGACAACTGCTTACACGAAGCAAGGCTTCCTAACGCAGGCCGAATGGCGTCATCGTCTCGAAAACGGCTCCTATAATCTTCAGATTGCTGGCATTCATCAGATGAAGCCGGGTGAGTTCAGCACCAATACGCTAGATCGCGGTGAAGATAACCGCGGCATGGTCGCATCCAAAGGCGACTTCGATATCAATTCGCGTTGGAAGTTTGGCTGGGATGTAATGGCCCAGACCGATCGCAATTTTAGCCGTACCTACAATCTTGAGGGCTATAACGCACAAACTCAGGTTTCAAAGATCTATTTAACCGGCATCAATAACCGGAATTACTTCGACCTCAACTTCTATCGCTTCAATGTGCAGGAATCTTATCCGCTCACTTCTACGTATAAAGACGTGGAAATGCATTCGAAGCAGCCTTGGGTTTTCCCAAGTCTCGACTATTCTTACACAGTGCCTGATCCTGTTTATGGTGGTGAACTTAACATCACTACCAATGCGCAGGTTCTGTATCGTCAGAATGCGAATTATACGCTCAATCCAGGTAATAATTCGATCTATTACCCACGCATCCCTGGTTTCAGCGGCACAAATGCGCGTCTTACGACGGAAGCTGAGTGGAAGCGTACATTTATCACGCCATCTGGTTTGGTAATTACGCCGCTTTTGGCGCTGCGCGGTGATGCTATCAGTGCCAATACGAACTTTGATCCAGCTGTTGCGGGTTACACCGACGCCATAGTTCGCTCCGAAGCATTGCGCGCAATGGCGACGGCTGGTCTTGAATTGCGTTGGCCGATCCTGTTCTCAAGCACCAGCTCAACACATATTCTTGAGCCGATTGCGCAGATCTATATGCGCAACAACGAACGTTACGCGGGCGAACTTCCGAACGAAGATGCACAGAGCTTCGTATTTGATGCTACGAACCTGTTCTCGCGTGACAAGTTCTCTGGCTATGACCGTGTGGAAGGCGGCACTCGCGCCAATCTCGGTCTTCGCTATTCGGGCAACTTCAGCAATAGCGACTGGGGCTTGTATGCTCTCGCAGGGCAATCATTCCAACTCGGTGGCGTGAATTCGTATGGCACAAGTGATTTCCTGAATGTAGGAGCAGACTCCGGTCTTCAGGATGCACGCTCCGATTATGTTGCAATGATCGGCACCTCTAATTCGACCGGTCTTGCACTGGCTGCACGCGGACGTTTTGACAAGGATAACCTAGACGTTAAGCGTGGCGAACTCGAAGTACAGCAAAACTGGCAGAAGCTGTCGGTTTCAGCTCAGTATGCTTACATCGCTCCGCAACCGGCTTATGGTTATTCAGAGCTCCGGCAGGAAGTTACGGGTGCCGCTACTGCACGTTTAGATGCTAATTGGCGTGTCTTCGGTTCAGGCACTTATGACCTTGTGTCGGATACACTTGTTCGCGCATCCTCTGGTCTTGCCTATGACGATGAATGCTTCACCTACTCGATGGCTTACGTTCAAACCCGTAATCCGGGTGAGGACAAGGCATCTCATAGTGTTGGATTCAATATATCGTTCAGAACACTCGGCGACATTGGCAGCGGCGCTCAAACCTTCTAAACTTCGAAAGAGCGGAAACAATCCAACTTGTTTCCGCTCTTCCTTTTATGCCGCAGCATCACTTAATCATTTCAAATAACGTTCGCTTTTTTATCGATTTTATTCAGTTAAGTACCTTTAATTACCTCGTAAATTGCTAAAGGGTCATTGTTTCGCCGCTTTGGCTCCTCTATACAGGCATCATAATATGTCTGGCCTCTGATATGCTTGTTCAGTTTGAACTTGCGTCAGATGACTAGTAAGATTGGACACATCCGGTGAAATTTGTCATTCGCCGACCTGAAGGAAATCGGGAAATAAAGATGATGTTTGCAAGACCTCTATTCGCCTCCCTGCTGGGCGCTGCCGTATGTGTGACGGCGCTTGGAACGGCTGCGACTTTGACACCGGCATTTGCCGCCGGCGGAACGGAGGTCAAGGTCATTGTCTCCGGCAATGCAATCACCAACGGCGATATTCAGCGCCGTGCCGCATTTCTGAAACTGCAGCGTAAAGGCGGCAATCTTAATCAGGTTGCTCGTGAAGAACTGACTGAAGAAATGCTGAAGCGCGTCGAAATGAAATCGCGCGGCATTAACATTTCCGATCAGGAAGTCGATCAGGCCTATGCAGGCTTTGCGACCCGTAACAAGATGAGCGTCGCTCAGCTTAATCAGCTGATGAATCAGGCTGGCATTACGCCTGATCATTTCAAGAAATACATCATGGTTCAGATGGGCTGGGGTCGCCTCGTCAGCGCGCGCTTCCGCGCCACTGGTATGGTTAGCGAGCAGGACGCTGTTCAGCGTATGCTGAAAGACGGCGGCAAAAAGCCTGTCTCAACTGAATACCATCTGCAGCAGGTTATTTTCGTCGTTCCAAATGCAAAGCGTTCGCCTGCTCTGCTCGGCAAGCGTCGCCAGGAAGCAAATGCATTGCGCTCGCGCTTCCAGAGCTGCGACACTACCCGTCAGCTAACCAAGGGCATGATCGACGTTACAGTTCGCGATCTCGGTCGGGTTATCGAACAGCAGCTTCCGGGTGAATGGGCCAAAGACGTCAAAGCTGCTGGTGTAAACCGCGCAACTCCTCCACATGACACCGAAAAGGGTGTTGAAATTCTAGCCGTGTGCTCGACGCGTCAAGTTTCCGATGACCGAGTCGCACAGCTTGTCTTCTCCATGGAAGGCACTGATTCCGAAGCGGGACAGGAAAAGAAGGCTGATGATCTGAGCAAGAAGTATCTTGCTGAGCTGCGCGAAAAGGCAACGATTGTAAATCGTTGAGTTTCGCTCCAGAGCCTTGGCAGTACTAAACTGACCGTATAATTTGAGGGGGCGTCTGCCCCCTTATTTCATCAGCCGAGATAAACAGCTATGACTATTCACCCGGTTCCTCCGCTCGCCGTCAGCATTGGCGACCCCTCAGGTGTTGGAGCTGATGTTGCTCTTAGCGCATGGTTGCAGCGCAAAGAGCTTTCTCTGCCAACGTTTCTGCTCATTGCCGATCCGGCGCAGCTTTCAGCACGCGCGCAGCATCTTGGCCTGAATGTGCCAATCGCAACGATTAGCACCCCTGCCGATGCTTGCGACGTCTTTGATGTAAAACTGCCCGTTTTGCCATTGAAAAACACGCATAAGGAAAGCCCCGGCAAGCCTTTGCCGGAAAACGCAGCAGGTGTTATTGAAGCAATAGAACGCGCCGTTGTGCTGACATTGAGTGGCGAAACATCAGCCGTTGTCACCTGCCCGATTGCCAAAAAGCCGCTTTACGATGCAGGTTTCAAACATCCCGGACACACGGAGTTTCTCGCCGAACTCGCCAGCAAACATCTCGGACGCACAGTCATTCCGGTAATGATGCTGGCTGGCCCCGAACTACGTGCTGTTCCAGTCACAATCCACATCCCTCTCGTCGACGTCCCGCGCTTACTGACCAAGGATGATATTCTGGAAGTGGCTTACATCACGGCGCAGGAACTGACGGATCGTTTTGGCATAGCAGCACCTCGTATTGCGATTTCCGGCCTCAATCCTCATGCGGGTGAAGGGGGTGCACTGGGCAAGGAAGATGATGCTATTATTCGGCCAGCAGTCGAAGAATTGCAGCGTGAGGGCATCAATGCCTGGGGACCATTGCCTGCTGACACCATGTTCCATGCACAAGCACGCGTGACTTATGATGTCGCCATTTGCATGTATCACGATCAGGCGCTTATTCCGGCGAAGGCTCTCGCTTTTGACGAGACGGTCAATGTTACCCTCGGGCTTCCATTTATCCGGACGTCCCCTGATCATGGAACGGCCTTCGACATTGCAGGAAAAGGCATAGCGCGCCCTGACAGTCTCATCGCATCCATAAGGTTGGCGCAAGAACTCGCCGAAAACGAAGCAAGGCGGAAATCATGAGCATCGACAATCTTCCGCCACTGCGTGAGGTCATCGAACGCCATGACCTGATGCCTAAAAAATCGCTTGGACAGAACTTTCTGTTCGATCTGAACCTGACATCGAAGATCGCTCGACAGGCAGGCAATCTGCAAGATCAGCCGGTTATCGAGGTCGGTCCCGGCCCAGGTGGCCTGACACGCGCTCTGCTTGCTCAAGGTGCTTATGTTACCGCAATTGAGCGCGATGAACGGTGTCTTGATGCTCTTGCAGAAATCGAGGCGCACTATCCGGGACGTTTGCGCATTATTTCCGGTGATGCATTGGAGCAGGATTTCCAAGCTCTCTTTCCGGATGGCCCGAAGCCACGCATCGTGGCTAATCTGCCTTATAATGTGGGAACACAATTGCTGCTCAACTGGCTTCTGACAGAGCCTTGGCCACCCTTTTATTCCTCGATGACCCTGATGTTTCAACGTGAAGTTGGCGAGCGTATTGTGGCCGCACCTGATACGGATCATTATGGGCGCCTCGGCGTTCTGGCAGGTTGGCGTACGCATTCGAAAATTGCTTTCGACGTGCCCCCACAGGCGTTTACGCCTCCGCCGAAAGTCATGTCGTCGGTCGTCCATATCACGCCGCGTGAAGAGCCGCTCCCATGTCGCGCGGATGCTTTGGGCCAGATTACGCAGGCAGCCTTCGGGCAACGTCGCAAAATGCTGCGTCAGAGCCTCAAGCCTGTCGGTGGCGCACAACTTCTGGAAAAGACCGGAATCGATGGTACCCGGCGCGCCGAAACGCTAAGCGTCGAAGAATTTGTTGCACTGGCCAATGCTTACCGGCCAGTGTGATTCAATTCATCTTTGAACCATCTTTGGCGTCACTTGTCAGTGGCGCCAAATTCATCTGCTTGAAAACCTTATCGACATGATCCATTTCCGAGCGGAAGCTCGACATGGATGAACCTGTCAGCTTTTCACCCGCATTGAGCTGTGCTTTGAGCGGGTCGACATAATGATCACCGACTTTGAGCTCATAATACAAATGCGGTCCGGTCGAGTAGCCGGTTGATCCCACATAAGCGATCACTTCACCCTGCTTCACATGCTGGCCGACTTTCAGCCCCTTCGCTTCTCCGGAGAGATGAGCATAGGTGGTACTGTAGCCGCCCTGGTGGCGAATGCGCACATACTTGCCATAGCCCTTTTGTGACGAAATCAGCTCAACCGTTCCATCTCCCGCAGCGACAATAGGCGAGCCGATTGGCGCATCATAATCCACGCCATTATGATGTTTGCGGACATGCAAAACCGGATGCACACGCCAGCCAAAACCATCATTCAATCGGCCATTTGGTAGCGGCTTGTGCATGAGGTATTTGGTCATCGAGGAGCCGTCTTCGTTGAAATAGTCAGCGTTTCCCTCGACTTCATGCCTGTAAAGACGCTTGGCCTGACCGTTTGTTGTAAACTCCACAAACACCAGCTCAGGATCGGCATCCACGCTCTCACGGAACAGGAGGTCGATTTTATCAACTCCGTTACTTCCCTTCTGAAGCGACACATTGTTTTCAACGGCGAGCTTCTTCACATTATCCGCAACGGCGCGGGGCGCCCCGGCTGCAATCAGTTGTGACTGAACAGACCCATCTGCCCGGATTTTGGCTGGCTGACGTGTTGCCGAGAGCATGGCATCATGAGAAAGACGTGCAAAAAGCCGCTGATTATCATTCGCGCGGAAAACACCATCGTCTGTCCGTCCATACACGGAATCTGATGCATTACCATGCCTGAACCGTGCCATGGTTATATGCGCTGGCTTGCCCTGCGACTGATCGAGTAGCAGAACCAGATTATCACCAGGAACGAGGTCTTTTCGACCAAGCGCCTGTTCCAGATGTGCTGCATCGTCAGCGGATACATCCGCCGCCTGCATGAGTACACCCACCTTCTCGCGCGATTGTGGAGCGAGAACAATTTCGTGCGCCTTTTTATGAGGCGTATCCGCTGGCTTCGCAAAGCTTACATTCAGCGGCACACCTTTCTGATTGGCAAGCGCTGAAATTTCATCTGGCTGATCAGAGGTTTTCTCCCCTCGCCGTTTACCTCGTACCGATGCCAGATCGAGCAGACCCTGCCCGCTTCCTTCATTCTTCAAATCAAGGATGACATGCTGATAGGTAAAGAGTGTCGCTTCTCCATCGTCGGTACCTTCGGCAATATCGATGCGCTTGGCAATGCGTCGGTTCTCATCAACTTCATTCTGAGGAACCAGCCTCGCTTCTTTCATGGCCGCATGACTGTGAACCAGCGTGGTGGGATCCATCATCACAGGCTGTGAAGCATGTCCATGTCGCACCAAACCTCCCGTCACGAAAGCCATTGCACCACCCGCCAGAAGCGTGGCTGACGCCAGCGCAATACAGGCGCGTCGATGTGTGTGAATGGAAAAGCGTACGCGTTCTAGTGGCTTGAGAGCACGCCGCGAAAGCGGAGGCAATTTCGTATGCCCAGCCAAAGCAGCAGTATGCGCGTCGTTGGACCGGATCATGAGATCTGGCGATACAACAACGTGAATCTGCTTATCTCTGCGGGCAGCACGAAACAGCATGCAGTGAGCGGCTCCAAATTCCATCTGAAATGACAAACGGACCAGAGGGCCAGAGCACGGCCAAATTATGGCTCCGGTGGCCATAATCCACCAGAGATAGAAGCTCAAACGCTCAAGTTAAATTTATCAGGCTCTGGCGCGTGCCTTACGATGCGCCGACAAAGACGACCATGTGTAGATAATCAGGCCTGTCCAGATGAGAACAAAAGCTACGAGCTGCGCATTGGAAAATGGCTCGTGGAAAATGAAAATTGCGAAGATAAACAGCAGCGTAGGCGTCAGATACTGCATAAGGCCAAGCGTCGTATAACGCAGCAGCTTTGCACCGCCCGCATATAGAATCAGCGGAATTGCCGTGAACGGTCCTGCAAGCAACAGCAGCGAAACGTTTGACATAGTGCCTGAGAAGAAATGATCCTGACCATTGGCCATCAACCAGAAAACATAGCCAAGCGCCGGGATCGAAAGGATAACCACTTCAAGCGTAAAGCCCTGCAAAGGTGGCATAGGCAAAGACTTGCGGAAAAATCCGTAAAGGCCAAATGTCAGCGGTAGCACCAGTGAAACCCAAGGCAGGCCACCAGCATTGAGAGTCAGAACGAGAACAGCGGCAAATGCAAAGCCTACTGCAACATACTGCACTTTTGTCAGCCGCTCACCGAGAAACAGCCCGCCCAAAACCACATTGAATAGTGGATTGATATAGTATCCGAGTGCGGCGCCGATAATCTGGTCATGCGCAACAGCCCAAACATAAACCGACCAGTTTACAGTGATAAGTGCAGCGGTCAGTGCAGCCATTGCAAGCATTCGCGGCTTGCGCAGAGCATCAAGGATCGTGCGAAATTGTCCGATGAAGAGTAGCAAAATCGCAGCAACAGGCACCGACCAGATTACGCGATGTGCAACAATTTCAAGTGCGGGGAGATGTGACAAAGCCTTGAGATAAAAAGGCAAAATAGCCCAAAGACCATAAGCCCCCATAGCCATCATGAAGCCACGGCTTCCATCTGAAAGCTGGCCTCCGGATAAGGTTTGCTCGGTCATTTCCATCTCCGAATTAAGTGTAGGCTCGAAAAAGCTACGAACTTTTTCGAGTTAGTCAGACTGCTATGCGCTGATCAATCCATAAAATCTATTCAATTAAACTGATCAAAGCATCAATCTTCGTGAAAGAAGCGGCTTATTCAGCAGCCACCAGACCAGCTAAAGAACGGTTTTTCATCAATTTATAATTGACCGAATCCATCAGCGCCTGAAATGATGCATCGATGATATTGTCGGAGACACCAACCGTGCGCCAACGAGCGCCCGTGGCATCACCGGATTCAATCAAAACGCGGGTGATAGCTGCCGTACCACCATTGAGGATACGCACCTTGAAATCCACCAGTTCGAGATCTTCGATTTCATCCTGATAGCGGCCAAGATCCTTGCGCAGCGCAATATCGAGAGCGTTGACCGGACCATGACCTTCGGCAACCGACATATGCATTTCACCGTCGACTTCGACCTTCACCACGGCTTCCGAAACAGTTTTCAATGAACCATTGGCATCGAACCGACGTTCAACAAGACAGCGGAAAGAGTCGACTTTGAAGAATTCTGGCTGCGGGTTGAGCATGGCTCTCGCCAACAGCTCGAAACTCGCATCAGCACCTTCATAAGCATAGCCTTCTGCTTCGCGCTCTTTGACCAGCGCAATCAACGTATCCAGTCGCACATCGTCCTTGGCAACGCGAATGCCGCGACGCTCCAGTTCGGCGATAAAGTTCGACTTACCACCCTGATCCGAAACCATGACGCGACGGCGATTGCCAACGGTTTCAGGCGGAACGTGCTCATAAGTCTGCGGGTCTTTAAGCAGTGCTGAGGCATGAATGCCTGCCTTGGTCGCAAAGGCGGACGTACCTGTATAGGGCGCCTGCTCGGTCGGCGCACGATTCAGAATATCATCGAAGGCGCGTGAAATGCGGGTGATTGCTTTCAGCGCATCAGGCTTGACACCAAGTTCAAAGCGATCAGCCCAATAAGGCTTCAATGCCAGTGTCGGAATAAGAGAAACGAGGTTCGCATTACCGCAACGCTCACCGATCCCATTCAGTGTTCCCTGCACGTGCCGCACACCTGCATCGATTGCGGCAAGCGAAACGGCGACGGCCTGCTCGGTATCGTTGTGAGCATGAATGCCAAGGCTTTCGCCCGGAACAACAGTTTTGACCGCATTGATGATTTCAGCCACTTCCGATGGCTGTGTTCCGCCATTGGTATCGCAAAGCACGACCCAACGAGCGCCTGCCTCATAGGCAGCCTTCGCACAAGACAATGCATATTCAGGGTTGGCTTTGTATCCATCGAAGAAATGCTCGCAATCAACCAGCGCCTCACGACCAGCCATACGAACAGCTGTCACCGATGCAGTAATCGATTCCAGATTTTCCTCATTGGTGCAACCGAGAGCGATCCGCACATGGTAATCCCAGCTTTTGGCAACGAAACAGACTGCATCGCTCGAAGCCTGCAGAAGTGCAGTCAATCCCGGATCATTCGATGCCGAAACGCCTGCACGCTTGGTCATGCCAAAAGCTGCAAACTTGGCCCGTAAGGTCTGCCGCTTCTTGAAGAAGGCCGTATCCGTTGGATTTGCACCCGGATAGCCGCCTTCCACATAATCGACACCCAGTTCTTCAAGCAGAATGACAATCGCTTTTTTGTCTTCGACAGAGAAGTCAATGCCGGGAGTCTGCTGTCCGTCCCGCAAGGTCGTGTCGTAGATATAGATGCGTTCGCGTGCCATTTTGCCTGCCTGTCGGTGGGTGATGCCGTTATAATTTATGGCTTTTCAGTTCTCAGTATCGTGGTCGGGGTGCTGGTAGGACACCATGGTTCTCACAAACTCGATACTTTCCGGATCTCGTTCGGTCTCGAAACCGGGCAGTTTTGCGAGGTCGTCGACATAGGGAAGCTTGACTTCGACACCCCATTGAATTGTGGGTTCAATCTCTTCCGGCGCATCGAAAGTGCCTATGGAAAGCGCCACACCATCCGGCGCCTCGTAAGTCAGCGGAGTTCCGCATTCAGCACAGAACCCACGCTTGACGTGATTCGACGACTGAAAACGCTTTGGCTCATCGCGAGTCCAGATAAGCTTTGCTTCACCCACCGAGACCAGCGGCGCATAGAAATTGCCAAAGGCCTTCTGGCACATGCGACAATGACAGATCGAAGCCGAGCCGAGTGCGCCTTCAACCCGAAAGCGCACCGCACCACACTGGCATCCCCCGCTATAGAGCGGCTTATTATCAAGCGTCATGGCTTCCTCCCAGAAACTAAACGATCGTCAGCTTACCACTTCCCATGTCGTGATGCGTTCGCCGGTGTCAGGATGTTTGCCGTCCTTCAACTGCACGCCCTGCGCCAGAAGTTCATCGCGAATACGATCTGCTTCTGCCCAGTTCTTGCCAGCTATGAAATTCAGGCGCTCGGCAATCAATGCATCGATTGCAGCTGTATCAACATCTGCCTTTGCAAATACCGGCACATCCTGTGCTGTCACAAAGTAAGGGTCGAGCAAGCCTAATAGCGCCATGCCCTCGCCCAAAGCTGCAACGTCCTTGGCCTTGAATGCTTTGCGTAGAGCCGTGATAGCAGACCAGGTGTTGAGATCGTCCGACAATGCGTCAGCGACTTCTTCAACAACGGAAAGTGCAGAAGGCGCAGCAAAGTCTGCATCGCGCAACAAACCATACCACCGATGCAGCTCTTCGGCAGATTCTGCCAGACGCTGCGCCGTCCAGTTGATCGGCTCGCGGTAATGCGTTTGCAGCATAGAAAGACGAGCAGCCAGACCGACCCAGCGATCGCGAGCATCCTTGTCATCCCAGACACCAAGCTGCGGCAAACCATCGTTCAGCACATTGCGAATGGTTATGAAGTTGCCAAGCGACTTCGACATCTTCTGCCCTTCAACCTGAAGGAAACCATTATGCATCCAGATGTTGGCCATACGCTCAGTTCCGAATGCGCAGCATGATTGCGCAAGCTCGTTTTCATGATGCGGGAACACCAGATCGATGCCACCGCCATGAATGTCAAACTGGTTCTTATACGGATCATCACACTTCAAACCGCCGCCAAAAGGCGCCAGCAGCTTGGCCATAGACATGGCCGAGCACTCGATATGCCAGCCGGGGCGACCAAGCGTTTCAATACCTGCCGGTGAAGGCCAACCGGGTTCACCATTGCGCGATGGCTTCCACAGCACAAAATCCATTTCATCGCGCTTATAGGATGCAACATCGACGCGAGCGCCGGCCAGCATCTCATCGAATGGACGGTGGGAAAGCGCGCCATAGCGTGCCCCACCCAAAGCGTTCATCGCTGACGGGGAAAACAGCACATGCTCATCTGCAACATAGGCAACGCCGCGCTCGATCAGCTTCTCAATAATATTACGCATGTCGTCGAGATGCTCGGTTGCACGCGGCTGGCTCGACGGCTCCAGATTTGCCAGAGCCTTGATATCAGCTTGAAACTGGTTGTTTGTGCCTTCGGTCACCCGGCGGATTGCTTCATTGAGCGGAAGGTTGGGATATTCAGTAGCAGCACGCGCGTTGATCTTGTCGTCAACATCGGTGATGTTACGCGCATAAGTGACTTTTTCCGTGCCATAGAAATGGCGCAGCAGGCGGAAAAGAACGTCAAAGACGATAACCGGACGTGCGTTGCCGATATGGGCGAAGTCATAAACGGTCGGTCCGCAGACATACATGCGCACATTATTTGCATCGATGGGGGTGAAATCCTCCTTCGTGCGAGTGGCAGTATTGTATAGGCGTAGTTGCGGCGCATCAGCCATTTTATTTCCCCAAAGGACCTGAAAATACGGGCACGAAAGACCGCAGCCGTCTGGCCGGGGCGTTATCATCCTGTTTCATGGTAGGGGAGACGAAAACGGCCGGGCCAGCAAGCTGCTAGCCAATAATAATCGAACCAGTACAAATGATCGTGGTCGGCGTTTTCATGACGCTACTTATCTCTCTCGACCTCAATCACGTCAAGAGCTTTTGAAAAAGTTCAATAGAAATAAAGTATTTCCCTCAGACTGGTGAAGCTGGAGTGCCTGACAGGCTTATATGAAGCCGGCCTCGTCAAAATCGCTGTTGCATTTCGGCAACCCCACTCCCCCTTCATCCTTATCCCGTTGATGTTAACCGGAATTCCTCAAAACCGGCTCTAAACAGCCTTCATTCCGTCCCAATCAATCACAAAATGGTGAGTGTAATTTGGAAGAGGATGGACCAATGCCTAAAAATGAACTGCAACCACGACAAGACAAGCTCATTGACCAGTACCGCGAAATCGGACCGGCTGTGCTGGTTGCAGCGTTGATGAGCAAGACCAATCGCGAAAGCAAAGGTCGCAACGACAATACGCGCCGCTCAATTCTGGCAGTCAAAAAGACAGGCTGATCCGCTTCATCGCGTCGTCAGCGTCCGGCTCGTCAGAACATGGAAAGCTGACCGTCGGGCTCATCACCCGGCCCAGGCTTTTTCTTTCTTTTGGCCTGATCCAGTGATAGCGCCACAAGATTTTCCTCTACTCTCGCCTGAACGTCAGGAGAGGTATTGGTAACTTTGTTGACCTTGTCCGACACCGGAATGGCTTCAAAAAAGTCATCCTGAACTGGCCGCATGATGTCGGCCACCTCTCGCGGAAGCAGGGTCTTGCAGTTAAGCCAGCGGGCATAATCCTCTGGCTTCACCACCACCGGCATACGCTCGTGGATGGGACGGAGAAATCCGTTTGCACTTGTGGTCAGAATACCCGCTGTATCGATTTGCGAGCCGTCAGCGCTGCTCCATGTTTCAACGAGCGCACCAAAAGCCACAATACCGCCGTTGCGCGGCCTGATCCAATAAGCCTGCGCTTTGTTCTTTCCCTCGCGCCGCCATTCGTAAAAGCCGGAAGCGGGAATCAGCGCACGCCGATGATTGAGTGCCGCACGGAAAGAATTTTTCTCGGCCGCCGTTTCAGAACGAATGTTGAAGACAAGATTCCAGTCGTTGGGATCCTTGACCCACGACGGCACAAACCCCCAGCGCACCAACATGCCGATACGGTCGGGCCTGTTGCTTCCTGGAGGCGGCGTTTCGCCTGCCAGAATAGAGAGTATCGGCTGCGTTGGTGCAATATTGTAGCGCGGAGGAAAATCCTCCTCGATCATAGCACCGAGCAGGGCTTCAACTTCTTCGCGGCTGGCAGTCAGAGAAAAACGTCCACACATAGCGGCCATGTTCAGACTTTTGAGGTAATCGTCAAGCGGGCTTTGCTGTTGCCAAAAGCGGTTTGCCGCATCATAGCTTGTGCATGGTTACAGTTCCCGTCATCCCTGCCCCCGTTCAGATACACGGTGTTTCTCTCATATGTCGCCGTGATGGCCGCTTCTTGCTGGTCGAACGCGGCAAGGAACCATGGAAAGGCTGGCTGGCTTTTCCGGGAGGCAGTATCGAAGCTGGGGAAACGCCGGAAGAAGCTGCCATTCGAGAACTGAAAGAAGAAACTGCACTGGATGCGGGTTCTCTCCGCCATGTTATCACAGTTGATCTGGCACTCGAAGGCAATGCCTATTCAAAGAGCTACTTCCTGTCAGTCTATCGTGCGTTTGAGATTTCAGGCGAGGAACAGGCCGGTGACGATGCAGCCGCAATACACTGGCTCAGCATCGAAGAAATGGCCCATGCAAATGTGACGGATAGTACGCTGGATGTGGCGCGCTCTGTCGCTGAAATTGAGGATGCTTCAGGCGCGCATTCCGTATCGCCTTGAAGTGGCCCCGTTTCTCATTCAGGAATTTCTTTCTTCAGAGGGGCGTATATTGCAGGAAAAACGGCTTTCCATATTGGTGATAGCATTCTGGCTGGGCATTCTGTCCCCGGCCCTTTCTGCCCAGGATGCTCCTTATGAGGGCAAAATGCTCAGAATTGCGGAAGTGCTTGGCTCGCTTCACTATCTGCGCAACCTTTGCGGAGAAACCAGCAACGAATGGCGCGAGCGCATGGATGCCATAATTGCTGCCGAAAAGCCCGATGAAGCCGAGCGAGTGCGTCTTGTTTCAAGCTTCAACCATGGATACCGCGTTTTCAGCGACAATTATGTTCGTTGCACACCCTCGGCTCTTGCGGCGATTGATCGGTACATGAAGGAAGGAGAAAGCTTGTCCAACGAGCTTATCTCGCGCTATGGGAATTAACCAATTATTCAGTCTTGTGCGGATGGGCAGAAATTGCCTCATTCAAATCCGCTTTAATCTGTTAACACTGTCTTAAACGTGACAGTCAGGCTGCAGGTGATTGTGCTCCCAATGGTGAGAAATCAGCTGATACAGCAAGAAGGGCGCAAGCCGGGATGAAGTCTATGGAATATATGCCAGCAGATCTGGACGAGATGATCGCCCGCGAAAAGAAGCTTGTTGCGATTGAATACCAGAATGAAGCCTGGGCAGACGGCATTTCCGAAGGAATTGAGCCAGAAATTCTGGCGGAAGCTGCTTTCACGACAGCCCTTACAGAACTTATGCGTTCAACAGGCGAAGACAGCGCACTCGAACTTATCGAGAAAATGCGCGAACAGATTATTGCAGGCACCTTCCTGCAGGATCGTGTTCTTCAGTAGGCAGAGTTATCCGTCGCAAATACCCGCATACGACTAGGCGGCGTATTGTATATCCGCTCCCACACTCTGCGGAACTGTCTTGCTGACGCGAACCCTGCTCGCTCAGCAATATTCTCCATATCGAGAGCCGAATTCAGCAGCATTTCGCGAGCAAGGCTTATTTTCAGCCGATTGGCATAATCAATCACGCTCATGCCTGCATGTTCATTGAACAGGCGTGAAAGATTGCGCGGGCTTGCCCCGCTGGCTTCAGCGAGTTTCTCGACAGACCAGTTTTCAGCCGGATTTGCAGCCACAGCATCCTGCGCACGATGCACCACAGGATGCATGTGATTGCGGCCTTCAAGCCATGGCGAAAGCTGCGGATCGCCACCGCTGCGACGCAGATAAACCACAAGATAACGCGCCACTGATAGAGCCAGTGCATGCCCTGCCATCTCGGCCAGAATATGCAGCATTAGATCAATTCCGGCAGTAATGCCCGCACTGGTCAGCCTGTCGCGATCCTCCACAAACAAACGGTTTTGCAGAACATGGGCGGTCGGTGCGAGTCGATGCAGCTCATCAATCGCCATATGATGCGTGGTGCAGTCATACCCCTCAAGCAAACCCGCGCGTGCTGCTAGAAGTGCACCAGAACAGATTGAAACCAATTTGATACCCGGACGGATCGTACGACGCATCCAGCTCACGATTTGCGTTTCAAGCGCTATATCTTCGTCGCGATTAACGACAGCAGACCCAAGCGGGATGTCAGCCGAGCCGGATATCACCACAAGCGCATCATCTGGCAGGTGATCGGGTAGAGGCTCAATATTGGCAAGCGTGAGACCGATGGAGCTGAGCGTCGTTTCGGAAGGCCCGATAAACGTCACTTCAAACTGCACCCTATTTTGCTCCAGATTAGCCTTGCGCAAAACCTCCATCGGCCCCGCCACGTCAAGCAAAAGCGTGCGCGGCGGAATGACGACAAAGACCCGGACAGTTTTATGGCTGTCGACGGTTTGGTTCATGCAGCTTTCCGTTCTGCGCTGCCTGCAAGAGCCTGTTCCACCGTTGTTATCCTTGCAAAGCGATCCGCAAGTACCAGCTCGGTACGCGCGCGAATTTCCGCAGCACTCCACACGTTACCACTTATGTCAGTCATGGGGAAAGTCAGCGTGGCTTCGCCGACATAATCGACATCAAAGCCAAGGTCAGATGCATGACGCGTGGTGGTCTCGCAGCACTGCTCGGTGCGGATACCTGAAACGATAACCCGTTTGATGTTGTTAGAAATCAGCCAGACATCGAGACCCGAGCCCACCAATGCGCTATGGCGACGCTTACGGAAAACGGCATCCGGCTCGATCCTGATCGGTGCAAGCGCCTTCACAAGACCTGATGCCTCCGAAAACGGTCCCTCATTCTCAACATGAAAGATTTGCACGACCGGAATGCCTTTGCGCTTGGCACCGTCAATCAAAGCCTGCTGCCGCTCAATGTAAGCGGCAACCTCTTCTTCTCGATAGTAAGGTCGATGCCGAAAAGATTCCTGAACATCGATAACCAGCAAGGCTGTGTCGTTGGCGGACATTTTGTGCTCCTTGTAAATTTATACAAGAACACAATACTCCCGACAATTCAGGCCGAAAGATTAACTTCGGACAAAGATGGGACAGATTGCGCCAACTACAAACTCTGAAATTAATCTAAAGATTATCAGCCCAAGCGGCTGTGTGCTTCACCGGCGCAAATTCGGTGATTTGATACTCCGCAAGCCCCTGATTCTTGAAAGGATCGTGAGCCAGGATCGTTTCAAGCTCATCCCGGGTTATGCTTCCACTCGCAAGAATGATACCTCCATCCCGCGGATTCTTCGGTCCGGATGCCAGAAACGCCCCACTTGCATACTGCCTATCGAGAAACTCCCGATGTGTAGCGATATGTTTTTCAACTTCATTCAGAGGCTTTATATATGTCAGGTTAACAATGAACATCAGGCCACTCCATGAAGTGCCCTTCGTAAAGAGCATCGCGTCTAAACTCATTCACGCGACGCACTTTAGCATTTTATCTACCCTGCACCTCAACCAAGAATGGGGGCACCGTTTCTTGGAGTTATTTTCACGAACGAGGCAAAGCTTCCAAAAACTCGACTGGCTCGCCCTTGTTCGGATTGACGATTTCCGCTTCCCACATGACTTTAATACCGCGCACGAAAGTACCAACCGGCCAGCCAGTGACAGTCTTGCCATGATAAGGCGTCCAGCCAGCCTTTGAGCCAGCCTGTTCATGCGTGATGGTTTCGCGGCGTTTCATATCGACGATGGTGAGATCGGCATCATAGCCAACAGCAATGCGACCTTTGCGAGCCATACCGAAAATGCGGTTGGGGCCGTGGCTCGACAGATCGACAAAGCGCTCCAGCGAAAGCTTACCCGCATTGACGTGATCGAGCATGATTGGCACCAGCGTCTGAACGCCGGTCATTCCAGACGGCGAAGCCGGGTAAGACTTCTGCTTTTCGTCCAGCGTATGTGGTGCATGGTCGGAGCCGAGTACATCGATAATGCCCTGATCAACGCCCTTCCAAACACCATCGCGATGGCGCTTTTCACGCACCGGTGGGTTCATCTGGATAAGATTGCCAAGCGTCGCATATTCATCCGCCGACAACGTAAGGTGATGCGGAGTGGCTTCACAGGTTGCCACATCCTTGTGACCTTGAAGGAAATCGATTTCTTCGGCTGTAGAGATATGCAGGACGTGAATACGTGCGCCGGTTTCGCGGGCGATACCGACAAGGCGTTCGGTGCATTGCAGTGCAGTGGTAACATCGCGCCAGACGGGATGGCTCGATGGATCGCCTTCAACACGGAGATTTTCGCGCTCCTTAAGGCGGAATTCGTCTTCCGAATGGAAGGCGGCGCGGCGACGCGTATTTTTCAGGATCGAACGGACGCCTTCATCGTCCTCAACCAGCAGATTGCCTGTCGAAGATCCCATGAACACCTTGATGCCAGCCGCACCTGGCAGGCGCTCAAGCTCGGCAACGTCTTTTGCATTGTCCCGCGTTCCGCCGACCCAGAAGGCAAAATCGCAATGCATACGATGACGGCCACGGCGAATCTTGTCTTCAAGCGTTTCAGCGGAAGTCGTCAGTGGTTTGGTGTTCGGCATTTCGAAAACCGATGTCACACCACCCAGAACCGCAGCAAGCGAACCTGTTTCCAGATCTTCCTTGTGCTCCAGCCCCGGCTCACGAAAATGCACCTGACTGTCAACAACGCCGGGCAAAATATGCAGACCGGTACAATCGATGACTTCACCGGCAGAACCTGCTGCAAGCGAGCCAATCGCCTCGATGCGCCCGTTACGAATACCAATGTCCAGCTGACCTATACCGTCGTGATTGACGATGGTTGCACCTTTCAGGATTGTGTCGAACGTTTGGGCCATTGTTGTCTCCTGCTGGCTGAATGGGACTTGCGAGCCTTTTCAATGCGGCTTACGTAACGATGGTTATAAAGGCAAGGAAGAAGCGATGGCGACGGTAGCGGAAACGATCAATCTTTCCAACAGAGCACTGGTTCACATTACAGGCGAAGACGCGGAAAAATTCGTGCAGGCCGTGATCACAACCAATCTCGACAAGCTTGGCGTTGATGATCTGAAACCCGGCGCGCTGTTGACACCGCAGGGCAAGATCATGTTCGACTTCCTTGTGTCGCGCATTGAAGACGGGCTGCGATTCGACATGCCTGCTGGCATTGCAGCTGATTTTGCTAAGCGGATGACGCTCTATCGTCTGCGCGCCAAAGCAGAAATTAGCCAATTGCCAGAATCACTTGTGAGCGTTTGCTGGCAGAATGATTCCGCTGCCTCAGAAAGCGATTCAATTAAGCGCGATACCCGGTTCCCTGAAGAGCTGAATGTTATTCGCATTTACGGACAAGCCGGTGAAATCAGCGATGAAAGTGCATGGATTGCTCTTCGCGCTGAATATGGCATTGCCGAAGGTGAAGCCGACTTCGCCTATAATGATGTGTTTCCTCACGACATTAATTTCGATCAGACTGGCGGCGTGACTTTCCCGAAAGGCTGCTTCATCGGGCAGGAAGTCGTCTCGCGTATGCATCATCGCGGCACGCCGCGTCGACGCGTCCTCGTGGCAAAATCTGACGCGCCCCTGCCCGCAATGGGTACGTCGGTTACGGTCGGTGGGCGCGATATCGGAACCCTTGGCAGTTCGTCCGGCAAACTCGGTCTGGCGCTTGTGCGCATTGACCGGGTGCAGGATGCGCTTGATTCCGGCACACCGATTCTAGCTGGTGAGGCCGAAATTACGCTCGCCCTTCCCCCGCATGTACGCTTCACATTTCCGACTGCCGACGCGGACAAAGCCTGATGGCAGCCGCTGACCGGTCATCGGGCAAAGATCGCGCCTGGCAGCGCATGTTGTCAGGCCGCAGACTGGATCTTCTTGATCCATCGCCCCTTGATGTAGAGATTGAAGACATCGCGCATGGTCTTGCGCGTGTCGCCCGCTGGAATGGGCAGACCATCTGCGAACACGCCTATTCGGTTGCCCAGCACTCGTTGCTGGTTGAACAGATTTTCAACCGGCTTGTGCCTGATGCGAGCATCGAATGGCAAATGTTGACGCTCCTGCACGATGCGCCTGAATATGTCATTGGCGACATGATTTCGCCCTTCAAAGCTGTGATGGGCGGGAATTACAAACTGATCGAAGCGCGTCTTGAGAGTGCAGTTCACGTTCGGTTTTCGCTGCCAGCTTCCATTTCCGTGTCTCTAAAAAAACTGATCAAGCGTGCCGATCAGGTCGCAGCTTTTTTTGAGGCAACACGACTTGCCGGTTTCAGCGAAACAGAAGCGACCAAATATTTTGGCCGTCCGCGCAGTTTCGATCCGTCAGGGCTAGACCTGACGCCCCGTCCGACACAAAGCGTTCAAAATGATTTTCTGGCGCGCTTTGCAACATTGGAACAGGCGCGAAAGAAATAAGCCATGACGCATATTGTGGTCAGCCCGCTTTCGAAGCTTGAAGCCCAAATAGCTCTGCATCGCCCAAGTCACATCTTGTCATTGAGCAGCAGCGATCTTCCATCGATGCCGAGTCAAGCCAAGAGGCTTAGCCTTACCTTCAACGATATCGTTGAGCCGCGCGAAGGGCTGATCATGCCTGACGATAGTCATGTTCACCAGATACTGGCCTTCGCAAGGGATTGGGAGCGCTCCAGGCCAATGCTCATTCACTGCTATGCTGGCGTCTCACGCTCTACCGCAAGCGCTTACATTATAGCACTTGCGCTCAATCCGGCACTGGATGAAGTAGCTCTTGCACAAAAGCTGCGAAAGCTTTCACCATCAGCTACCCCGAATATTCGACTCATCGCACTTGCGGATCAGATATTGACGAGAAACGGTCGCATGATTGAAGCGATCAGGGCAATCGAGCGCGGAAAAGATACTTTTGAGGGCGAAGTCTTTAGCTTACCTGTTGCAGGTTGATGCTTCGCGATACCGCATTCAGAAAGCCCCCGCGTGCATCGGGAGGCGTTTGCGCGCGCGGTTCCCACACATGTCGCAAAAAGAAGAAGCCCGTCATTCTGAATGCATCATTGAGGTCGTCATAGCAGGACGGACGCACTGATGTGCTGTTGACGAATGCAGGCAACGGCAACATTTTATCGGCCCAGGGAGCGCCGGCATCGCCGCAGACCGCACGTCCTGACTTGGGCGATACATAGATCAGGTTTTCACGGACACCTGTTGCGGCACATTCTTTCAGGTCCAGGCCAAAGCCGAGTTCTTCAAGCATCATCACTTCAAACCGAAGCAATAGTTCACCTGAGGCGAGCGGATCGTCAAAATGCTCGATAATGAGGCGGAGCGTTTCGTATAAGCCACGATGGGAATCACGCTCTGGCAATAAGCGCAGATGGGCGGCAGCAAGCTGAATACCGTAAAGCGCCACGGGCGTTTCAATGAGCCGCGCCGCCGCAAAGCCAAGCGGCTCAATGGTAAAGCTGCCCATATGCTCATCAAGCCTTGCCCACCATGATAGATCGACATGATTGCCCGGCTGAAGGAGAGGCTGCATGCGGCGGGAGCGCCCGCCGCGTACCATGCCCATATGACGCCCATGTTCACGGGTCATCACTTCGACAATGGCGCTTGTTTCGCCATGTCGTCGTGTGCCGAGAACTATGCCTTCATCGCGCCATTCCATGGAGCAGCCAGATGTACCTTAAGTCGGGAAGTCCAGACCCATTTCACGATAACGCTCAGGATCGTTGCCCCAGTTTTCGCGAACTTTTACAAACAGAAAGAGATGCGCGTTCTGTTCAAGAATTTCGCTGATCTCTTTACGCGCAGCCTGACCGATAGCCTTGATCGTTTCGCCCTTATGGCCAAGTACGATCTTCTTCTGGCTTTCGCGCTCGACATAAATGACCTGCTCGATACGTACCGAGCCGTCCTTACGCTCTTCCCAGCGCTCGGTTTCTACCGTCGAGGAATAAGGCAGTTCTTCATGCAGGCGCAGATACAGCTTTTCACGGGTGATTTCCGCTGCAAGCTGCCGCATCGGCATGTCGGAAATCTGATCTTCCGGATAATACCAAGGGCCATTTGGAACGGTTTCCGCCAGGAATTTTGCGAGATCCTTGCAGCCCGAACCGTTCAGCGCAGAGATCATGAAAGTCTGATCAAAGGTGACAAGCTCATTGGCCTTCTTTGCCAGATCCAGCAGAACCGGGGGATCAACGCGATCAACTTTGTTGAGCACCAGCACCTTCTTCTGGCGCACGTTTTTCATGCTTTCCAGAAGCGCTTCTGCATTCTCGTTGAGACCACCCTGTGCATCCAGTAGAACGAGGATGATGTCGGCATCTTTCGCGCCGCCCCATGCGGTCGTGACCATCGCACGGTCCAGCCTGCGCTTTGGACGGAAAATACCGGGTGTATCGACAAGTACGATCTGCGCATTGTTCTCGATGAAGATACCACGAACCAGCGCGCGCGTGGTCTGTACCTTATGCGTGACGATTGAAACCTTGGTTCCCACCAACTGGTTAACCAGCGTGGACTTTCCGGCGTTTGGCGCCCCAATCAGCGCTACAAAGCCAGAACGTGTCTGCCCGGTTTCAATTTCGCCGGAAGTCGGCGTCGTCGGATTATTCATTGCTTATCCTTTTAGGAGCAACCCACTTCACAAGAAGTGGGAAGCACTCCAATTTTGTTTTGCGCAATTCCCGACGCGGTCCCGTCCCCACTTTCGCTGGAATTGCTCGATTTCAAATTGATGGCAGAGACTGGCTCCTCGCCCAAAACCAATCTGCCCCATGCGACAAGCCCACCACTGTCGCTATTGATCCGATTATAGCCGAATTTCGCTTAAAAGAATGCAGATTTCCGCATTAGCCGGAAGTGTCGCGTTTCCAGACAGATTCCCTATAAAGCATCGCTTCTGCAGCGCTTTGCTCGGCAATCCGCTTGGATCTACCTTCACCCGTTTCGGGTGCGAATCCTTTCACTGTCACTTCAACGGTGAAAAGCGGGTCGTGGTCCGGCCCACTGCGGCTCAAAATGCTGTAAGATGGATGTACATTGCCCTGCTGATGCGCCCATTCCTGCAACTCAGTCTTGGCATCACGGCGAGCTGCTCCGGTCTCAAGCGAACGCTCCTGCCAGTAGCGCTTTATGAAGCCGCGCGCAGCCTCCAGCCCACCATCAAGATACATCGTGGCGATCAGCGCTTCGACAACATCCGCTCGCACATTCAACAAGCGCTTATCATTGAGCGATTTAATGTCGGAACCTGTGTGGATGAGATCGGCAAGCCCGATTTCGTCCGCAATCGCGGCACAGGTTTCCGCATTGACCAGCGCATTGAGGCGCACCGACAATTCGCCTTCTGGAGCCTCTGGAAATGCTTCAAAAAGCATTTCGGCTACCACGAGACCAAGCACGCGGTCGCCAAGAAACTCAAGGCGTTCATAATTGGCACGGGATGGTGCCTGGACACTTGAATGGGTGAGCGCACGTTCAAGCCGTTTCAGATTTTGAAAACGGTATCCTGTGCGCGCCTCCAGAATTTCTGCTGCTTTATTCGCGGAGACCATTTTAGTTTCCGGTTACAGCTGTATGCGGCTCGCCACTTACCCATGAAATAAGTCGGCTGAAACGAACATCAGACGGCCATTTCCAGATTTCAAGCGGGCTTGACTTATCGGCGATTGAAAAAAAGATGATGTTTGCACGACCGACAAGGTTTTCAAAAGGCACATAGCCGACGCCAAAGCGGCTATCGAGCGAGTTATCGCGGTTGTCACCCATCATGAAATAATGGCCAGCTGGCACCTCAAATACGCGCGTATCGTCGCCAATGGAATTTGGCGCCAGATCAAGCGTGTCGTAGGTCACACCATTTGGCAGCGTTTCGCGATAGACTTCAACCGGGCGATTGACCTCCGTCACGTCGGGATTATCGATGGTGCCAACGCGTTCGCGCTTTACCGCAACATCGTTGATGTAAAGCACACCACCTCGCATCTGCACACGATCACCTGGCAGACCGATCACACGTTTGATGTAATCGACATTCGTATCACTTGGCAGCTTGAAGACGACAACGTCACCACGTTTTGGCTCAGCGGCCCAGATACGACCTGAGAAAAGGTCGAGACCAAAAGGCAGCGAATAGCGCGAATAACCGTAGGCATATTTCGACACAAACAGATAATCACCTTCCAGCAAAGTGGGGCGCATGGAGCCGGATGGAATACTGAATGGTTGGAAAAGCAGGCTACGGATAACCAGCGCCAGCAACAGTGCTTGCACGATAACGCTGATGGTTTCGCCAAAGCCACCCGATTTTTTAGTCTCACTTTTGCTGGACACGCTCATTGTATCTCCGCTTGCCGATGTGCGATCTAATAACGGCTTAGATTGCCCGAGGCAATCCAATCACCGGTTTCTCGCACGATTATGAGCAGGAGTTTACCTGTCACAATCGCAATTGTTTCGTTCATATCCTTGTCGGGGAACCAGTTTTCACCATTTCCGCAACGTCAATTATTCCGCTAAAGGAAGAGCTTCGATAATGACGAAGGCCTGAGCGAGAGGAAAATCATCTGTAATTGTCAGATGTATGGCAGCACGCGTGCCTTGTGGCAGCATACGTTTCAACTGTTCTGCTGCTCCGCCCGTAAGCTTCATCGTCGGCTTGCCCGAAGGCGTATTGACGACACCCATATCCCGCCAGAACACACCGTTCGAAAGCCCGGTACCAAGCGCCTTTGAACAGGCTTCTTTTGCAGCGAAACGCTTTGCATAAGAGGCTGCACGCTGTTTACGACCGTCGGATTTTGCCTGTTCAATCTCGGTAAATACTCGTTGGGTGAAGCGATCGCCGTGCTTTTCAAGTGTTTTCTCTATACGGCGTATATCAATCAGATCGCTGCCAATGCCAATGATCATATGTTTTTCGGCTCCCGCGACCGATAGAGACTGTGCTTCTCAGCAAGGCGCTCGAGCCGGCGCCGACGAAAGGCAGTTACCGCAAAGCGTGTGACGAAATAGGCGACTACCGCAAAAGCCGCACCGAGAATCGTCGATCCGAACAACATAGGCTTAAGCAGAGGCGTCCAGACTTCACCGAATTTCATCGTCTGAAGCGCATGTCCCAGGTGTAAAGGCGGCGCGCTTTCCAGGTCTCCGCTTATGACAAAGCGGCCCAACTCATAGGTGCTTCCCCAGATAAACGGAAGCGTCAACGGATTGGCAAGCGTAGTGCCAAGAGCTGCAGCGGCAATATTACCAGCCAAAAAATAGGCCAGGACGATTGCGATAATCAGGTGAAATCCGAAAAACGGTGTGAAAGCTGAAAAAACGCCAACGGCCAAGCCTGCAGCCACCGCATGTGGAGAGGCGGTGATGCGCAGCACTCGCTTGCCGCCATATTTGAATGAGCGAGCAAAGGAACGGCGCGGCCAGACGAGCAGCCTCAGGCGCTCTTTTCGGCTCGGCGGATTTCGACGTTGGAACAACATGGGCTTCTAATACTGCTCTCTGCTCACCGAGACAATTGTTATTATTGAGCTACCAATCCCGATAACAGCTTCTCGTGGCCCTCGATGTTGGCTGTTTGCATACGAGGTAAATAGAACTTCGGAGATACACCCAGCATACGGCGAAACATTGTCGTGAAGGCGGAAACGCTATCGTAGCCCAAATCAAGCGCCACGCTTGTAACCGCTTCGCCTTCGGTAAGGCGTGGGACAGCGGCAAAAAGGCAAGCCTGCTGCCGCCAGACAGATAGGCTAACACCAGTTTCTCGCTGAAAATGACGGGTAAATGAGCGTCTACTCATCGCCATACGGTCAGCCCATTCGTCAATCGTTGCGCGGGCCGAGGGCTTCGTCACGAACTCCCGACACAGCTTTTGCAAGCGTATGTCTGCCGGAAATGGCAATCCCAGCGGCCTTTGCGGCAAGGTGTGTAGGTCTTTCAGAATGAGATCGATTACCAAAGCATCGCGGCTTCCCGGTTCGGGAATGCTATCGACAGAGGTTGCATCGATAATCAGACAGCGCATCAGGTCGGTCAGCCCCACCACATGCAGATAGTCTGGCACACCGGAAATTGCATCAAGAGCGATATAGATGGAGCGCATGAACACATCGCCAACGATTTCGACGGAATGTTTGACACCTGCAGGAATCCACATCGCGTGATCACCGGGGATCATCCAGCGTCCTGCGTCGGTTGTAACCAGCACCACCCCCTGTGACGCGCATAAAAGCTGCGCACGGCTATGACTATGTCGAGGAACAAAATAGCCATCAGGATATTTTGTTGGAAGTGCAATGACTGGTCCGCCCATGTTTTCCAACATGGCGATGCGTTGTTCGTGGAACTTTTGCAGGTCCTCACTGCCTGGTAATAAAAGCCCCGGTGGCGATTTTGGCTTCATTGGCTTTGGCCCACTCTCGAAGGTAATGGACCAAATCACGAAAGCAGGCGCGAAACAATATGATTATGAAATGGTCAGGTTAGAAATATTCGTAAACGTACGAATTGGGTTTCCGGACCGACCTCACCACTTTGCGGGAAAATCCCGTTCCAAATTATCTTCGGAGTAGGACTATGAGCATGAGTGCTGCCGAGCAGCCAACAAGCAGTAGCGCGAACAATACGGTTCTCGCCATTATTCTGGCCACGAGTATGGGCCACTTCCTGAACGACATGATGCAGTCGCTCCTTCCGGCCATCTATCCGATGCTCAAGGACAACTACAGCCTGTCTTTCTGGCAGATCGGCTTGCTAACCTTCACATTTCAGGTAACGGCTTCGATCCTACAGCCGATCGTCGGCATCTATACCGACCGTCGTCCGATGCCTTACTCGCTACCCTTCGGCATGGGTTGCACGCTGATCGGCCTGATCCTGCTTGCAACGGCTCATCATTATTCGGTCCTGCTTTTGGGTGCGGCCTTCATCGGCTTCGGCTCTTCGGTATTTCATCCGGAAGCCGCGCGCGTTGCACGTCTTGCATCGGGTGGCCGCCACGGCTTTGCACAGTCGCTGTTTCAGGTAGGCGGTAATTTCGGCTCATCGATTGGACCGCTGCTTGCAGCTTTCATCGTGCTGCCGTTTGGTCAAGCCAGCGTGTCGTGGTTCTCTATAGCAGCCCTGATCGGCATGGCTCTGTTGTGGTATGTTGGCAATTGGTACAACCAGCATAATCTTGCCAATAAGAGCAAGCCAAAGCCCGACAAAACCCTGCCGCTGCCACGTAAGAAGGTTATTGCGTCGATCTCCGTGCTCGCCATGCTGATCTTCACCAAATACGTCTATATGGCCAGCCTTACGAGCTACTACACCTTCTATACGATCAGTCATTTCGGCGTGACCGTACAGGCATCGCAGTTGCTGCTGTTCGTGTTCCTCGGTGCAGTTGCAGCAGGTACGATCGTCGGAGGTCCTATCGGCGACAAGATCGGTACGCGCACTGTGATCTGGGTATCGATCCTCGGTATCGTTCCTTTCACTCTCGCCTTGCCTTATGCAAACCTTGAAGTAACAGCTGTTCTCACCGTGATCATCGGTTTCGTGCTGGCATCTGCCTTCCCTGCCATCATCGTGTTCGCACAAGAACTGCTTCCGGGACGTGTGGGCATGGTTTCAGGCCTGTTCTTCGGCCTCGCATTCGGCATTGCGGGTATTGCAGCAGCAGCGCTCGGCATCGTCGCCGACCGCACAAGCATCGAGTTCGTCTATCAGATCTGCTCGTATCTTCCGCTTCTCGGCCTGTTGACGATCTTCCTCCCTAAGATGGAAAAGGCACGATAAGCCAAACCAGCTTATGGTTTGAAAATAGTGGGGCACCGTTCATCCCCCAACGAACGGTGCCCCTAATGCCACTGACCTTTTGACGGCCCGGTGCAGCGGCAGCTCTAAAATAGAGTGAAAACCACCCTACTTCTTTGCTCTGGCGCACATTGCGAATGATATTTCAGCAATGCGCAAATTGTAGCTCTGGCTACACGGCGAAACTGAAGCCGTGCATACTTTCCCTGCGAAACTCGTCGAATGTTGCCGCCACCAAGCGGATGAGTGGCTTGCCATCTTCAGTCGCAGTAATTATCCCGTTATCCACCTCGACCAGCCCATCAGCGACCAGCGGACGAAGCAGTGCCATCTCATCGGAAAATTCCATATCCGGCGCGGCATGATTCAGATCGACACGGAAGTTGCACATGAGGGCGGTAATGATCCCTGCCCGCACGCGATCCGTATCGCGCATTGTATAACCACGCACGGTTGCAAGATCGCCCGCTACTGCCCGCTTGCTATATTGTCCAACATCGGAAATATTCTGCGCGTATCCACCCGGATATTGTGAAATCGATGACGGCCCAAAGCCGATCAGTGTATGGCAGCGATCCGTCGTGTAGCCCTGGAAGTTGCGATGCAGCGCTCCTTCACGCGCAGCAATAGCGAGTGCGTCGTCAGGTAGAGCGAAATGATCAATGCCAACAGGTTGATAGCCGAAGCCGATGAAACTATCCGCAACTGTGCTTGCCTGCGCAAAACGCTCGTCGGCATCCGGCAGGCTGTCCTCGTCGATCAACCGCTGATTGGCACGACGCTGCGGCAGGTGTGCATAACCGAA
This sequence comes from Brucella sp. NBRC 12953, assembly GCF_040369775.1. Lineage (NCBI taxonomy): Bacteria > Pseudomonadati > Pseudomonadota > Alphaproteobacteria > Hyphomicrobiales > Brucellaceae > Brucella > Brucella sp. NBRC 12953. The sequence continues at coordinate 226,432 of NZ_BAABSV010000001.1, read as the reverse complement.
GCAGGCAACGCGATCAGGCTTAAGCTCAGCGACCCGCTTGCAGGTCTCACGCAGCGTCTCAATCGTTTGCAGCGGCAGACCATAGATAAGGTCAAAGTTTAGCTTATCTATGCCGACTTCTCGCAGCAGAGTTGCCGCACGAATAACCGTTTCAATCGGCTGAACGCGACCAATTGCTTTCTGCACATCAGCATCCACATCCTGAACACCAAGGCTTGCACGGTTCACGCCCATCAACGACAAGGTCTTTGCCAGAATTGGATTGACCGTGCGTGGATCAAGCTCAATGGCGTGTTCCATGTCCGGATGGAAATCAAACGACAGGCGAAGAGCCGCCATGATACGCTTGAACTGCGTGGCATGCAGAATAGAAGGGGTGCCCCCGCCCCAATGCAGATGCACGACTTGCGGACAAGCCGTCAGACTTGCGCTTACAGTTTCAATCTCGCTCAACAGAGCTACGACGAAATTTTCGATGACGTCTTCGCGGATCGCCATCTTGGAATGACAACCGCAATAGTGGCAGATCTCTTTGCAGTACGGCACATGGATATAAAGCGAGACGCTTTCTTCCGGACCGATCTGACGCAGCCAGCGCTTTGTGCTGTCAGGTGTGATAGGCGTGAAATCCACAGCAGTTGGGAACGATGTATAGCGGGGAACGGCAAGCGCCGCATATCGTCTTATCGCGGCTTCATGCATGATGGTTCCACTCCCCGCTCCTGACGATCCGGTGAGAGCCTCTCACCTTTACGCGCACTGGACGAAGACGGGCATTCTGCCGGGCAAGTCGGCATGAGGCGGCAAGGAATCCCGCACACATGACAGCCGATATTGTAATTGCCAGCCACAACGACACCTGTTCACCTCGTATGATCGAGCAGCACTGCAATGTGCTGCATCATCCTCTACGGTCAGGTGTAATGGTGGCTGCGGCAAAGTTCATTGATTTGAATCAACGAATTCAAAACAAAAATATTGGGATTACTGTAAATGAAATTATGCGGCGTCAGGGTCCATTCCGGCAACCGCAGCAAGCGAGCGGCGAGACAATATCTCGACCGTGTTGGCGTCCAGTAACTGGATAAGCCCCTGGGTCTTGAGCTTTGTGAAGCTCCTGCTAACGGTTTCAATCGTCAGGCCAAGATAATCCGCGATGTCAGTGCGGTTCATCGACAGATGAACAAGATTAGGCTTTCCGCCACGCTTTTCCGTGCGTGCGCCTAAAACCAAAAGGAAGCTTGCTAGCTTTTCCACCGGTGCAAGACGCCCCAACACGAGCTGATTATCACGCGCGGTGCGCAATGCTTCGCGAGTCATTTGGTGGAGGCGTTCTTTCAGCCTTGGAAACCGCTCCATCAGACTGTCCATTTCCTTGGTGGAAAAGGCACAAAGCACAGACGGAACAACTGCTTCTGCCGATTGCGAGTAGACGTCATCGTCGGCCAAACCAAGATAGTCACCCGGAACAAGAAAGCCCGCAATCTGGCGGCGACCGTCCGGCAGCGATGTATAGATGCGCAACATACCCGATGTTAGGCTGAAAACGCGGCGCTTTGGATCGCCCTCTTCCACCAACATCTCGTTTGCATCGAGCTTCTTGGAGGTCATAATCGCTTCAAGCGCGCCAAGATCACCGTCATCAAGCGCAGAGCAAACCGCCATACGACGCACGTCGCAATCCACGCACACTCCACAGGGAGCACGATAAGGGGATTTTGAGTCGAATATAAGAGGCGCAACAGCCACGACAAATTCCTAGATAGGGGGATGGGCATGGGCGTGCCCTTCCCCCTAAATTAAGGGTACTAGATGAATACCGCAAAGCGCAATTTCGCCGCAGGGTGGAAACAGCCTTGAGCAAAATCAATAATATAGTCGAAATCGCTTAAATATTACGGCTTCCTGGCTTAATCGCTGGGATTGCAGCGAGTTCCGGCGGCAGGTTATCTGGGGAATAGGCTGGTACTTCGTATTCCGCGAGGGCAATCAACTTCGTTCCGACATCAGCCTTACCCGCTGAACGATCGACGATGCATGCAGCAGCAACCACTTCGATGCCAATATCCTTCATGCAATCGATAGTTTCGCGAATCGAAAGACCTGTCGTGACGATGTCTTCCACGATCACAACGCGTGCACCTTTTGGCACATCGAAACGGCGCAGGCGGAAAACGCCATTTTCACGCTCAACCCAAACCGATGGGACGCCAAGATGGCGTGAAGTTTCGTATGAAGGGATAAGACCACCGATTGCAGGGCCTACGACATAGTCAATCTTGCCGAGATCAGCGGCCTTGATCTTTTCTGCCAGCGCCTTGCAAAGCTTCTCGGTCTTATCCGCATGCATGAAAACGCGTGCTTTCTGCAAGAAGACCGGGCTACGCAGACCGGAAGTGAGAATAAAGTGGCCTTCAAGGATCGCTCCCGCTTCGCGGAAGACGGCAAGCACATCTTCGGTTTTCATATTTGTCCTACCCGTTCACACGCTTTGCGCCACTAACGCTTGCGCTTTCTTTTAGCTGGGAAATGATGCGGTTGAGGTGCTTTAGGTCCCACACTTCAACGTCAATTATCATTTCAGTAAAGTCCGGTGCAGTCCGCACCATTGAGAGATTGTGAATATTGGCGTCGTTGGCAGCAACGATCTGCGCAATCTCAGCCAGCGAGCCCGGCGAGTTGATTGCAGATACGCTGATGCGCGCAGGGAAGCGTTCATGCATCCCTTCATCAATATCCCAGCGCACGTCGATCCAGCGCTCCGGCTGGTCGTCATAGGCCGTCAATGCAGGCGACTGGATCGGGTAGATCGTGATACCGGCGCCTGGTTGCATGATACCAACAATACGATCACCCGGCACAGCACCTTCCGGCGCGAAACGCACTGGCAGATCGGAATTGGTGCCACGGATCGGCACAGCTTTGCGCTTCGGCTTTTCGCCGATCGCAGCGGGTTCTTCGGCACCTTCAGAACCTTCCGGCACCTTGAAGATCATGCCAGCTGCGTTCTGAATGTTAAACCAGCCCTTTTCACCAGTTTTTGCCGGGCTGTTCTGCGAAGTAACGCGCGTATCCTGATAGTCTGGATAAACCGCCTTCACCACATCAGTCGACGGCAATTCGCCCCGTCCCACAGCCGCCAGAACATCTTCAACCTCTTTGCGTGCAAGACGCGGCAAACCAGGCTTGAGGATATCCTTGCTGAAGGCTTTTCCGGCACGCTCAAAAGCCCGCTCGAGAATGCGCATGCCAAGGCCGGAATATTGCTTGCGAACAGCAGAACGTGTTGCGCGGCGGATCGCAGCACGCGCCTTACCTGTTGCAACGAGCGACTCCCATGCTGCTGGGGGCACCTGCGCCTTGGAGCGGATGATATCCACTTCGTCGCCATTCTTAAGTTCCGTCATCAGCGGCATGATACGACCGTTGACCTTGGCGCCCACACAGCTGTCGCCAATATCGGTATGGACCGCATAGGCAAAATCGATTGGTGTCGCCCCACGCGGCAGCGCAATCAGGCGGCCCTTCGGCGTGAAGCAGAAAACCTGATCCTGAAACAGCTCAAGCTTTGTATGTTCTAGAAACTCTTCCGGGTTATCGCCTTCGGACAACTGTTCAATTGTCTGACGCAACCAAGCATAAGCGTTGGTTTCAGTCGAAATCTGATGCGGATTGTTGGCGCTACCACGATCCTTGTAGATCGAATGGGCGGCCACACCGAATTCTGCAATCTCGTCCATGACGCGGGTACGGATCTGCAGTTCGATACGCTGACGCGACGGGCCGATAATCGTTGTATGAATCGAGCGATAATCGTTTTGCTTGGGCGTCGAAATATAATCTTTAAACCGACCTGGGACCATCGACCAGGTCGTGTGAATCAAACCGAGCGCGCGGTAGCAGTCCTGTGTGGACTCGACCATAACGCGGAAGCCGAAAATATCGGATAGCTGCTCGAAAGAAAGGCCTTTGGTTTCCATCTTGCGGAAAACCGACCAAGGCTTCTTCTGGCGACTTTTGACACTCGCCTTGATGCCGTTCTTCTGGAAGATCTCAGAAAGATCTTCTTCGATCTTCTGCAAGAGACCGCGGTTTTTTTCAAGAAGTTCAGCAAGCCGATCTGTAACCGCACGCCAGGCATCCGGATTGATATAGCGGAACGCCAGCTCTTCAAGTTCTTCACGCGTGTCCTGCATACCCATGCGGCCAGCAAGCGGCGCATAGATGTCCATGGTTTCTTCTGCAATGCGCAGGCGCTTGTCTTCGCGCATCACCCCAAGCGTGCGCATATTGTGCAAACGGTCGGCGAGCTTCACCAGAAGAACACGTACGTCTTCCGAGATCGCCAGCAACAGCTTGCGAAGGTTTTCAGCTTGCACCGCTTTCTTGGAAACAAGATCAAGCTTTTTAAGCTTTGTCAGACCTTCGACGAGCTTGCCGATTTCAGGACCAAAAAGCTGATCAATTTCCTGTCGGGTCGCGGTCGTGTCTTCAATCGTATCATGCAAGAGAGCAATCGCGATGGTTGCTTCATCCAGATGCATGTCGGTGAGGATGGCTGCGACTTCGAGCGGATGGGAAAAGTAAGGATCGCCTGATGCGCGCTTCTGACTGCCGTGCTTCTGCATGGCATAAACATATGCCTTATTGAGAAGCGCCTCATTGACGTCAGGCTTGTATCGCTGAACACGCTCTACAAGCTCATATTGGCGCATCATCTACAGAAACTCCCCACAGTCACATACGAAACAACAACTATTCAGATCAGAGCGGTTCCCATTAAACAGAATCCTTTGAGCCGCTCTCTCTTAACTTTTCCGCGCTACCCTACGCAAAACCACTTCGCAGTTTTGTTAGAAAAGCTCCAGATATCGCTAAAAAATAGAATATTTTGCGAGCTTCTGAACCTGTTTTTTACAAACAGCCTTAATTTCTCGTCGAAACCCTACTCAAACTCGCGTGAATTACTGCGTGATGGGCTTTTTTAGCCATCTCGTTCAAGAAGATAAAAACATGCGCTGCAGCCTTGCCGGGCTACAGCGCATGTAAAATACGGTAGTCTGAAAGGCTATTAGAAGTCGTCGTTCTTTTCAGGAGCAACGAGGCCTTCAATACCAGCCAGCAACTCTTCTTCCGACATACGATCGAAGGAAACAACATCGTCTTCTGCAGCTTCGGAAATGCCTTCGGCCAGTGCGTCTGATGCATCGGTGATCTGAGCTGGAGCAGCAGCTTCTGGCTCATCAACCTCGACATGCTTCTGCAGCGAATGGATGAGATCTTCCTTCAGGTCGTCTGGCGACAGCGTTTCGTCAGCAATCTCGCGCAGAGCAACAACAGGATTCTTATCGTTATCACGGTCGATCGTGATCTGTGCGCCCTGGGAAATCTGGCGCGCACGGTGACCGGCCAAAAGAACCAGCTCAAAACGGTTCTCGACCTTATCTACGCAGTCCTCAACGGTGACGCGGGCCATAGGCGGTCCCTTTCATCTCTTAAAACTTATCGGAATTTTCCCAGCACATAACGCTTATGCGTCGAAATTACAAGCAAAAGCGCAAATGCGTAGCGATAACCTTCATACAACAACGATGAACTCGTTATTCTTTGTTAATCTGTATGACAAATGTGTCTCTTGATAAATCTGTATGACAAATACGCGTCTTGGTTCAAATCGGAACAATAGAAATCGTGCTATTATCGGTTGCAATGTGCAAAATTCACGTAATAGTAATTTAGTTTGCACAAATAACAATCCTAGGTTGCTTGTTTTTCTATAATATGTCCTTAGAACGCAATAAACGCATTGGTAAAAATGAATACCACCCGCCGTTTAAGAAACAAATCTGAATAAGCGGTCGCAGGCCCACTCCCTTCCGACCGTAGAGTGGATATATTACACGATGTTCGATTCTCGTGAAAAGATTGCGCTTTTTATTGACGGCGCCAATTTATATGCAGCTTCAAAAACCCTCGGTTTCGATATCGATTACCGTAAACTTTTGAAAGCCTTCCAGAAACGGGGCTATTTGCTCCGCGCCTATTATTACACCGCTCTGGTTGAAGATCAGGAATACTCATCGATCCGTCCACTGATCGACTGGCTTGATTACAACGGTTATAAGGTCGTGACAAAGGCCGCTAAAGAATTTACAGATTCAACGGGCCGACGCAAAGTCAAAGGCAATATGGATATCGAACTGACAGTCGATGCCATGCAGCTCACCGATACCGTCGATCATTTTGTCATTTTCTCGGGCGATGGCGATTTCCGTTCTCTCGTCGAAGCATTGCAGCGCAAGGGCCGCAAGGTTTCCGTGGTTTCCACTCTGACCACGCAGCCAGCAATGATTTCCGATGAATTGCGTCGCCAGGCCGATCACTTCATCGACCTCGTATCACTGAAAGCCGAAATCGGCCGTGATCCTTCCGAGCGCCCACAGCAGCAGCGCCGTCAGGATGACGATCTCGACGACGATTATTGATATCGACTGACAACAGCTCCTAAATCTCGAGCTGCCAAATTGTTTACAAACGAAAAGAGCGCCTAAGTGGCGCTCTTTGTTTTTACAGCGATCCAGTTAAAAATGAATCGTTGGAACCGCTGTAACTTTTTGTTTTTCACATTATCCGCAGCAAAACCGCTTCGCACTTTTGCCGGAAATGCTATAAAGACCTTCGAGCTGGTCAGCCCCGATCACGCAGCAAACGCGATTTCTCGCGGTTCCAGTCGCGCTGCTTTTCAGTCTCGCGCTTGTCGTGATTCTTTTTACCGCGTGCCACTCCAATTTCTAGCTTTGCACGACCACGATCATTGAAGTAAAGCTTCAACGGAACGACGGTCATGCCTTCGCGTGATACGGAGTTAAAAATCCGCGACATCTCGCGGCGGCTTATCAGCAGCTTACGCAAGCGGCGCGGCTCATGGTTGAAGCGATTACCCTGCGTATATTCAGGAATATACGAATTGATCAGCCAGAATTCACCATTCTCAAAGCTGGCATAGCTTTCAGCAATATTGGCCTGATTGGCGCGCAAGGACTTAACCTCGGTGCCAGTCAGAACCAGACCAGCTTCGAGCGTATCGGTAATCTCGAAATTGTAGCGCGCTTTACGGTTTTCAGCGACCATTTTGCGGGCGGGAGAGTTTTTCGGCTTATTCATAATGGCACCATATAATGCTCATTCCCGGAAATGAAAACGCTCCCGCACTAGCGAGAGCGTAAAAATCCATCAACCGGGCAAAAATACCAGCCTTAGTTGACAAGACCGGCGTGTTTCATAGCCTGATCGATCTTTTCAGCCGTTGCTGCCTCGATCGTAACCATTGGCGAACGCAGAACATTTTCAATGCGACCCAAACGAGAAAGCGCATATTTCGGACCCGACGGATTTGGCTCTATGAATAATGCTTTGTGCAGCGGCATCAGGCGATCCTGCAATTCCAGCGCCTTCGCATAATCACCAGCCAGACAAGCAGCCTGGAATTCCGCACAAAGACGAGGAGCAATGTTAGACGTCACCGAAATACAGCCTACGCCGCCATGCGCATTGAAGCCCAGAGCAGTGGCATCCTCGCCCGAAAGCTGGATGAATTCTTTGCCGCAAGTTGCCCGCTGTTCCGAAACGCGTTCGATCTTGCCGGTTGCGTCCTTCACGCCCACAATATTTTTATGGTCGCGAACCAGAGCACCCATGGTTTCCGGTGTCATATCGATTATCGAGCGGCCCGGAATATTGTAGATCACGAGCGGAATAGAGATCGAACGGGCCACACGCGAGAAATGCTCATAGAGACCACGCTGGTTCGGCTTGTTATAATAAGGCGTCACTACGAGAACTGCATCAGCACCTGCCTTTTCGGCGTGCTGCGCAAGCTCGATGGCTTCAACAGTGTTGTTAGAACCGGCACCGGCGATGACAGGCACGCGGCCTGCAGCAACTTCGATGCAAACCTCGATGACACGCTTATGTTCGTCATGGGAAAGCGTAGGCGTTTCACCGGTCGTACCGACAGGAACGAGACCTTTGGTCCCCTCTTCAATCTGCCAGTTAACGAAGTCACGAAAGGCTTTCTCGTCGAACGCTCCTTCACTATCGAATGGCGTGACAAGTGCAGTAATCGAGCCTTTCAGCATCAGTGAACTCCTGAGAAATAGAGACGTAACCCGGCAATACCAAGCTGGCTTTCCTATATGCCAGAACAGTTGCGAGGCGATGCACCATAGTCTCGCAGGGCAAATCCGGCAAGCGGGGGGCCCGCCCAAATCAGCGTGCAAATGACAGTTTTACGAAAATTTCTCAGTGAATGTTTGCTCCAAACTGATCAAAGCATCATCATAAGATATGCCTTTATGGGGCAAAACCGACAAGAGAAAAACATAACTCTTTATTAACCAATGCTTCATGCATCGAGATCATAGTCTTACAGCAGACAGCCACTCCGTGGATCAGGCTTATAAAAGCCCGATTTGAACAATATTTTGCCTGCAATCGGGCACTCTATTCTCGTTAGATCATGTGTAAGAAAAATATAGATATGCCATTAAAGCAAAGAGCGCTCTTTTCGGGCGGTTTGATTATTGCTGCCTCGCTTCTTGCAGGGCAAATGGGGGCTGCATATGCCCAATCATCTTTGCCAACGGAGGTTCCCACGCCGCTGGCACGCCCCTTTGCGTCAACCGCTACACATGAATCGCCAATCAATCTGGTTACCCCTAAGCCTCGTCCTGCTGCGGCACCAGACCCGGTTATTACCTCCTCCTTTAGTCGCGTAGAAAACCCTGCAGCAATTGGCGGAACGCTAAAAAGCGGTCTCGATGCGCTTTATTCCCGGGACATTACGGGGGCAATTGCCTACCGCAATGGAATGCCCAAGGGCTCGCTTGATCGCCAGATTCTGACATGGTCGATCGCGACATCCGGATTGGACGGCGTTCCTAGCGCTGAGATCGCAATGGCAGCATCAGAGTTGCCAGGCTGGCCAGGCATGTCGGCCTTACGCCGTAACTCAGAACGCGCACTTGCAAAAGAAAACGCTTCGGCTTCAACGGTCATTGCGACATTTGGTACAACACGTCCTCAGACAACTGATGGCATGATTGTTCTTGCACGCGCCTATGTAGCTACCGGAAACAGTACCAAGGCGCGCCAGTTGCTAGCGCCATGGTGGGCAACAGAGCGTCTTTCTGCAGACGATGAAGCGAAAATTCTGAAGGAATTTGGCAGCGTTCTGAGCCGAGACGACCATCAGCGTCGTCTTCTGCGCTCGCTTTATAATGATCGCATGCAGTCGGCCAAACTTCTATCTGGCCCCGCACAGGCGCAATCACTTTATAACGCTTACGCAGCGCTTGCGCAAAAATCGCCGAATACGGCAAAAGCCATCGCCGATGTTGATCGGTCTTGGCACTCAAACCCTGCCTATATGTTCCTGCAGATTCGTTTTCTGCGGCGTGCAGATCGCTTCAGCGAAGCAACAGACCTGATGCTGAAAGCGCCAAAAGATGCTGCATCGCTCGTTGATCCAGACGCGTGGTGGGTAGAGCGACGCATTCTATCGCGCGAACTTCTCGATATTAACAAGCCTCAGCTCGCCTATCGACTTGCAGCAGCACATGCTGCCGAATCGCCCACGATGGCAGCCGAAGCCGAGTTTCATGCGGGTTGGTATGCATTGCGTGCACTCAAGCAGCCAAAGCTTGCGGCCCCGCATTTTGCCAAGATTGCAGAGATTTCATCCCGGCCAATTTCCGCTTCCCGTGCCTATTACTGGTTGGGTCGCGCATCAGAAGCTGGCGCTGGCGGTGATGCACAGTGCTACTATCGACGTTCGGCACATTTCGGCACCACGTTCTATGGTCAGCTTTCCGCCGCAAAGCTCAATGAGAAGGCGCCAGAGCTTGCGTATCCGAGACCAACTGATGCCGAGCGTGTGCGTTTCTCTGGTCGCCCTGCTGTGCAGGCGATCAAGCGTCTTGAGCAGATTGGTTATGGAAATCGCGCAACCTCACTTTATACGCAGCTCTCACAAGAGCTCGGTAGCGTTGGTGAACTCGCCCTTCTCGCTGTGATGGCAGAGAAAAACGAGAACCATTATCTGGCTCTGCGTGTTGGTAAAGCTGCTGCATTCCGTGGATTGGATGTCGGTGCGCTATCGCATCCGATTGGCGCCATTCCAGCACATGCAAATATCAGCGGCTCTGGCAAAGCGCTTGCCTATGCGATCGCGCGTCAGGAAAGCGAATTCAACATCAGTGCAGTTTCGAAAGCTGGTGCGCGCGGTCTGTTACAATTGATGCCAGAAACGGCGAGAAGCGTTGCGACACGCAATGGGATGGCTTTCTCTGCACCGAAGCTCACAACCGACGCCGCTTATAATGCGACACTGGGCGCGCATTTTCTGGGCGAACAGCTCGATCGCTTCAACGGATCCTATGTGCTGACTTTTGCCGGTTATAATGCTGGCCCTCGTCGTGCATCCGATTGGGTTGCAAAATATGGCGATCCGCGCGGTAAACCGATTGAAGAAGTTGTCGATTGGATCGAGCGAATTCCGTTTTCCGAAACGCGAAACTATGTACAGCGTGTGATGGAAAACTATGAGGTTTATAAAGCTCGCCTCACCGGCAGCGCCGATATCCGAACTGACCTGATTTATGGCCGACGTTGAGTCGGCCTAGTCGGAAAGTTTAGATTTCCAATCTCAAGCCTGTGTCTTCTTTGTACGCGGCGCAGCCTTGGCTTTTGGTGCAGCTTTCTTTGCTTTAGAGCCTCGCTTGGACGTGCCACTTGGGGAAGTTTCAACAAGTTTCCCCGCTTGAACGATCCAACCTTCACGCGAAACGCGTCCGGCGAAACCAATGCGGCGTTCGATCCAAGCTGCTTCGTCAGTGCTCCACTGTGCGATTTGCGCATAATGAAACACCCCAAGCTGCTGCAGCATTCCTTCTACGGCTTTCCCAACTCCGTTAATTGCCGTCAGATTATCCGGCTTTCCACGTATTGGTGCATCCAGCAATTCTGGACGATCAGGGTCTTCGACGACCGCAACAGCTTCTTCAACTAAGGCTTGTTCGTGGGCAACAACGCTTTCCGCTTCTGGCGGAGTGACTTCTTCTTCTGAAGCGTTTGTTGCCTGTGCCTCAGCTTCAATAACCGGCTCGGTTTCCTGCCCGCCAACCACTTCAGCTTCTGACGGCGCAAGCGGCTCAGGCTTTTCGTCGATTGCTGGCGAAGAGAGAGCCGCCGCTATGATCGTATCTTCCTTATCATTAGCGGTACTTTTCTTGCCTCTAAAGAGACGTCCCAAAACGCAGCCAATCACAAAGGCAACCGCAATTAGAATCGCCAGTTGGATGATCAACATCGGCATATTTAGGTTCCCTCATACTCTACGCATCTGCGCGTGACCCCAGTCACTGCAGTCAATCAAAAATACCCCGCACAAATCGGCCATTCATTCCCTTGCCGCCCTACTCTGTGACCAGTCACTTTGCAGCGGTCAACCATCCCACTGCAATACCTATCACAAGCGACAACAAGAGAACCGGCCAGAACATTCCCGCAAGATAAAGCATCCAAATTCCGCCTATCATCCAATCCGAAGCACCCCTTCGATATACATAGGAAAGGGAGCGAAAGGCCTTGTGTCAATTGGGATCTTCTAAGAAACAGGGGAAGAAAGCCGCTAGACGTAAAAAGATATCAAGGCCGAGCAATTTCCGAACTCGATAGCTTCAAACCGAGCGGCAGAGGGGCTTTCAATAGAGCGGTCAACTCGTCATAGGCTGCGTCATTCAGTGCGTGCCCCTTGATCGTTATTGTACCGTCCGAGATTTCAATATCGGATCCAGCCATTTTCTTCGCGAGATCAATAGCTAAAAGTACGCGATCTTGAAACTCAGGTGGAGCCCCTCGCGCTAACGCCATCTGATCGTCGACGAGATTGGTATCGCCCGCCGACTCTGCTGCACTCATTATAGAATCACGCATTCCATTATCTGGAATGAAGCCCGACAGAACTATGCCTTCATTGTTTTTAGTAAGTTTAAATACATAAGGACTGGCTTCTTGGAGAACCGTCGTGAGATCGGAGAGATCACCAATACCATCGACTTCCTGCAGAGCCTTAACGGCAAGCTGTTGGGATTCCGGGTCTGGAGCCATACCCTTCAGTACAACATCACGACCATCAACATCAAAACCTGTCCAGGCATAGGGTGAAAGCGCGTGCCCCGTACGTTCGGCAATGTCAGTTTCGACCCGTTCGGCGCCGAACCAAAGTGCGAGCGATGTGAGCGCCGCTGTCCATGTTACGCCTGGCCAAAACCATTTCATCATATGCCCATTACTCCGCAGCCAATTCTATCGTTACCGACTAACTCCAGAGAGACTGCCAAGCGCAAAAAAGCAAGACATATGCCGCACTTTAGAAATGAACATAACAAAAAACCCGGCAGCTAAGCTGCCGGGTTTCCTGTAACCAATCCGTAAGGATTAGAACGAACGCTGGAAGCGGACCATACCCTGCCAAGCGTCGTCACCCTTAAGTTCGGAACGACGGTCGTCCCACTTGGTGTACGAAACTTCTGGAGTGATGGTGAAGCCTGGAACCAGTTCGTAAGCTACGTTTGCAGTAGCTGCGAAGGTCTTTGCGTCTTCATAAGCGAGCTGTACGTTGAAGGTAGCCTTTTCGGTTGCCTTGAACTTTGCGCCGCCCCAAACAGCCCAATCGCCACCCCAGGTGCCGTAGAAGCTGTCGATTGCACGAACGCCGTACCAGCTGTTTGCATCAGCTGCATCGCGGTAGCCAGTGATTGCGTAATGGTCGTTGTTCGACTTGTAGCCGCCCTGTACCCAAACCGAGAACTGGTCGGTTACGTTTACGTCCAAACGAACCTTACCGGCCCATTCTTCGTTAACTGCGTCGTAAGCAGCAACACCAGCGATCGAACCCCAGCCCTGAGCGTACTTCAGGCCACCAACAACATGTGGCGTGTAGTCGTCGATAACGCCGTTGAAGTCGATGTCTTTGTTGTTGCCCTGTTCAACAGCGATAACAGCCGAGAAGCCGTTGCCACCGGTGAAGGTGTAGCTGATTGCGTTGGTGCGGTAGCCGCCAGCGAGGATCACGTCGTCGAGGTAACCAGTGAAGGTTACGAAGTTCGACTCATCGAGACCAAGACGCAGGCCGCCGAGCTGAATGTATGCATAACGCAGATCGCCGGACGAACCGTTGTCGCCGTTGTTCCAGTCGTAGCGGGTTTCAGCAAACGTCTTCAGGGTGCCGAGTTCGGTTTCCGAAGCGGTCGAGAAACGAAGCGTGAAACGTGCCTTCTGAGCATAGGTGTCACGATCAACGCCTGCACGGGTACGTGCATATACGTCATCGCCGCCACCTACGTCGTAACGAACGTAGCCGTGAACGCGCAGGCAGGTTTCGGTGCCTGGGATGTAGAAGTAGCCAGCGCCGTAAGCATCGCAAACGCGGACATATTCAACTGCTTCTGGCTCTGGTGCGACGATTGCGTCGGCAGCCTGAGCGCCGGAAGCTGCAACCAGAGCTGCAGCGGAGCCGAGGAGAAGGCTCTTGATGTTCATTTCTGACCTCCAGTCAAAGTTAAAAATGGGTCTGGGCATTCTGATTTGGCTGAAGGACAACCTGTCCCCATCCCCTGATGAAAAAGTCGCCCCGAAGCGCTCCTTCTTCTGGATGTGAAGATACTCGCCAACTTTTTCGTTTCAACATCGAATATCGCTCCCAAGCTTTGTTGAGCTTCTATGAGGGACGGTTGTTGCAGAAATGACACGAAATTGCCCCCTTTGGAGCCGTGATTTTAGACTTTGTTAACGTATGTAAACGCCGGTTAACCGGTCTTAACGATTGAAAACACGTATTTTTTGAGTCTGGGCTGTGAATAGCGCCGCGAATCCGCTGAACGGATATCCAAATGTGGCGTTGGAAGAAGCTTTATGGCGTGGCGCTGTCGAATAATAGAGAAGAGGTGGCGAATCTCTCCATGCTAAGGCGCCTCAGAAAGCTGCTTTTCACAGGCTTTGAAGCCCGCGATTCCGGCTTATTCACACCCCCCTATATATAAAAGTCCAAAATATACTGAGAATTTTGACGTTACGCGCTCAAATCGCTTGAAATGATCCACCGTACCGGCTATCTCGCCCTTACCGGAGAGGTGGCCGAGTGGTCGAAGGCGCTCCCCTGCTAAGGGAGTAGACCTCATAAGGGTCTCGTGGGTTCGAATCCCATCCTCTCCGCCACTATCATCAAGATGATGATTTCCTCCTTAGAGCACCTGTTTCCCCTTCGTTAGGCGCGCAATTTTTGCCACTTTTTGCCACGCAGTAAGTTTTGGCATCGTTGGATGCCAGCACCTGACTTTTTCATGCCTTTGCATTCAAAAAGATCAAGCTATTGAAGTTATGTGCTTTTTTGACTTCTTGTCGATTCTTGACTGGAGGTCAGAAATGAACATCAAGAGCCTTCTTCTCGGCTCCGCTGCAGCTCTCGTTGCAGCTTCCGGCGCTCAGGCAGCAGACGCAATCGTCGCGCCAGAGCCAGAAGCCGTTGAATATGTCCGCGTTTGCGATGCTTACGGCGCTGGCTACTTCTACATCCCAGGCACCGAAACTTGCCTGCGCATCCATGGTTATGTTCGTTATGACGCAGCTGCTGGCCGCGATGCCTACAATGGCTACGACGCAAAAACCTGGAACAAAAACACGCGTTTCACGCTCCGCACGTCGACTGCGACCGAAACCGAACTCGGTACACTCAAGACCTACACTGAAAACCGCTTCAACTTCACGAACGGTGAACAGGGCAGCCACACGCTGAACTTCGCATACATTCAGCTCGGCGGCCTGCGCATGGGTCTCGATGAATCGGCGTTCCACACCTTCACTGGTTACCTCGGCGACATCATCAACGATGACGTGGTTGCTGCTGGCGTCTATCGCACCAACCTGATCAGCTACACCTTCACCGGTGGCAACGGCTTCTCGGCTGTGTTGTCGCTTGAACAGGGTGGCGACGGCTATCAGATCGACGGCGATTTCGATGGCGATGGCGATATTGAAACCGTTGAGTTCTCAAACCGTATTGATGACTACATGCCACACGTTGTTGGTGGTCTGAAGTACGCTCAGGGTTGGGGCTCGATCGCTGGTGTTGCTGCTTACGACGCAAACCTCGAAGAATGGGCCGGCAAGGTTCGTTTGGACGTAAACGTGACCGAACAGTTCTCGGTCTGGGTACAGGGCGGCTATTCTTCGTATGAAGGTAACTACGGCATGTACGGCAACTGGGGCGGCGATTGGGCTGTCTGGGGCGGTGCAAAGTTCAAGGCTACCGACAAGGCAACCTTCAATCTTCAGGGTGCTTACGAAGATTGGGGCAAGACCGCAATCGCAGCAAACGTTGCCTATCAGCTGGTTCCTGGCTTCACCATTACTCCAGAAATCAACTACACCCGTTGGGATAGCGACCATCCAGCTCGTCTGGCTGGCGACATCGCAAACAAGGATGCATTCGGCGGCATCATCCGCTTCCAGCGTTCGTTCTAATCTGAACTACGCTTGAGCATCTGACGCCAACGGGAAACCGTTGGCGTCGTCATTTGGGGAGCGTTCACAAAAACGTGAACAAAATTCTTTCGCGATGGGGATCTCGACGGAATTTGAAATGGGGGAGTTGCGGGGACGAACAAATTGGGGGCGAGAGGTTCTATTAGAGGATCAAAACATGTCTCCACATAAAGTTAGCTCACTTATCTTGTACTCGATGAATTATTTCTCTATGCATGCTTCCCATAAAAAAATGGGGGACTTGCTATGATCGTCGTTGGGGGCACGAGGATCGATGGAGGCGAAGCTTATTCGCCGGTCATCGACTACAACCTTGAATACACATCCGTCAGAAGCCAGAATCACAGGCTCGTAGAGCAATTTTCGCTCGCTGAACTGGCTGGAAAGTATATCAACATCCTTTGGGATGACGGCTCACACAAGTATAATGTGAAATCGTTCCTTGGTGAAATTGATGAGATTCTGAAAGGCGTGCGCTTTTCAGGATTTGATCAGGAAATGCTCGACTCCGTCATAGGTTCGCTTCGTGAACGCGGCAACAGCAATGCAACCATCAATAGAAAGATGGCTGCGCTGAGCAAGCTGCTGCGAAAGGCGCATAAGATGGGGGACATCTATAATCTGCCGGAGTTTGTCCGACAGAAAGAACGTGCGGGACGGATTCGATTCCTCGAATATGAGGAAGAAAAGCGCTTGTTTGCGGCGGTTAAAGCACGTTGCGAGGACAGTTATCGCCTCAGTATTTTCCTTGTCGATACAGGTTGCCGCTTAGGCGAAGCCATTGGGCTCACCTGGAATGACATTCAGGAGCATCGCGTTACGTTCTGGTTAACGAAGTCGAACCGCAGCAGAACGGTTCCGCTTACAAAACGAGCGAGAAAGTCTACGGATATTGCGCATGAGCGGCTTAAAGGCCCCTTCTCCATGCTCAATCAGGTACGATTCCGCCAGATTTGGAATGATGCAAAAATCGAAGTCGGACTTGGAACCGATGATCAGGTGGTACCGCATATCCTGCGACACACCTGCGCGTCTCGCCTTGTCCGAGGTGGAATCGATATTCGCCGCGTACAGATGTGGCTCGGCCATCAGACATTACAAATGACGATGCGTTATGCTCATCTCGCTACTCATGATCTCGATTCTTGCGTGAAAGTTCTCGAAATTCGATAACGAGAATATTGAATAATGACTTGGTTTCGCGAGTTTGCGCGAAATCCGCTCGTTTGAAGTAAGTTAGGGTATGTGTGTCGCGCAATTCGACAAAACTCGAGATGCGCAGATTCACTCTGGCATGACGCTGAATACT
The DNA here is from genome assembly GCF_040369775.1 of Brucella sp. NBRC 12953. Classification (NCBI taxonomy): domain Bacteria; kingdom Pseudomonadati; phylum Pseudomonadota; class Alphaproteobacteria; order Hyphomicrobiales; family Brucellaceae; genus Brucella; species Brucella sp. NBRC 12953. Next base: position 209,520 of record NZ_BAABSV010000001.1, on the reverse strand, counting down.
GATTCCCACCTGAATTGAAGCCCAAGATTCAGCTTTCCAAAGCACGCCTTGTGTCGGACGTCGTGCTGATTCGCCTCTTAACGGGTAGTTTCTTCAAAAGGATCAATAATCAGGATTTACATAACTGCCTTTGAAAAACCTGAGGCTGTCGCTATCAGAATATGCGTGGGGGTTATTCCGTATCGGACGCCGATTTGATGCGTTGCGGCATATCCGATGCGACTTTAACTTCATTATTGAATTTCCCCAATTCGTGATGTGGCAAGACCCGACACAAATTGCTATTCCTGCTTGATCTTTTATCGAACGCCCGAGCAAATAATTGACGGTGAATTGACATCACCTTCGGTTCTGCTGCCTCATCCACCAGACCAAGTTGACCGGAAACACAATGGCATCGCCTCGTCTTACGCCGCTTGTTGAAAGCCTTCCCTCCACTGTCCCGTTCATAGGCCCTGAAACACTGGAGCTACAGCGCGGAAAACCTTTCGTTGCCCGAATCGGTGCTAATGAAAGCAGCTTCGGGCCTGCCCCATCTGTCATTGAAGCCATGAAGCAAGAGACATCCGAAGTCTGGAAATATGGTGATCCAGAAAATTATGCGTTACGCCATGCTATCGCAGCGCACCATGGCGTGAAGCCAGAGAATGTCATGCCCGGTGCAGGTGTTGATGCTTTGCTGGGACTTGTTGTCAGGCAGTATGTTCAGCAAGGTAACAAGGTCATCAACTCTTTGGGCGGCTATCCAACGTTCAATTATCACGTTGCAGGCTTCGGTGGCACTCTACTGACAGTTCCTTATCGCGACGACAAACCTGATCTTGATGCGCTTATCGACAAAGCACGCACTGAAAACCCTGCGCTGCTTTACATCGCGAATCCAGACAACCCGATGGGTACGTGGCACGAGGGATCAGACATTCAGGCCTTCATAGAGCGAGTGCCTGAAACGACGATGTTGATTCTCGACGAAGCCTATTGCGAGACGGGGCCAGCATCTGCCTTCCCACCATTTGAGTTGGAACGTCCCAATATTCTACGTATGCGCACTTTTTCAAAAGCTTATGGACTCGCCGGAATTAGGGTCGGCTATGTTCTTGGCTGCGCAAGTGCAATCAAATCATTCGACAAGATTCGTGATCATTTTGCGGTTAATCGAATTGCACAGGCTGCTGCAATCGCAGCATTAAAGGACCAAGCATATTTGCGCGACGTGGTCGAACAAATCCATGCTGGACGCAATAGAATCGCAAAAATAGCCGAGCTGAATGGGCTGAAGCCGATTCCCTCTGCAACGAATTTCGTCACAATTGATTGTTGCCACGATGGCGCCTTTGCCACTTCCGTTCTCAATGGTTTGATTGAGCGAGATATTTTCGTTCGAAAGCCCGGCGCACCTGTTCTTGATCGCTGTATTCGTGTGAGCGTCGGTGTGAAAGCACAACTGGATAAGTTTGAGATAGCCTTGCCTGATGCGCTAGCTGCCGCTCGAAACGCTTATAAAACTGCCTGATAGTGGAGAAACTTCATGTCGATCCTACGGAATAATCAGCCTCCCAGTGCTCTGTTTGGCACACTCGCTGGTCTGTGCGGAGCTCTGGCAATTGCTTCTTATGCAGGTGCGGCTCATGGCGGGGACAACCATCTTGGCACTATCGCACCAATGCTTCTGGGTCATGCTCCAGCTCTGCTTGTTTTATCGCTGATCGTGCCGAACAGTCGTGTAGCGAATATTGGCGGGGCATTACTGGTGGTCGGTTTGGTCTTGTTTTGCGGAGATCTGTTTATGCGTGACATGACCAGTAACAGACTCTTCCCAATGGCAGCGCCTACAGGCGGAAGCCTGATGATTCTTGGCTGGCTCGTGGTCGGTATCAGCAGTTGGTTCAAGAAAACCTGATTTTATAATGCGGAAACTTAACCAGAAAAAAAGGCCTTGCAAATCTGCAAGGCCCTCTCTCCAAAACGGGTTAAGTTCAAACCGACTTATAAGCCGTCTCAGATTTGGGTTTATGAATTGCCCTTGAGGCGTGCATTGCAGAGGCTGTAATAACCGCCGCCCTTCTGAACCCACTTCAAACCACCAAGTGCATTGGCGTCTTTCAGAGTGTGATACTGCTCAAGGCAGGTGTGCATACGTGCCTTGCCAGCAGATTCGCTAGAGTATTTTGCCGAAACAGCCGTTGGGAATTTGACACCCTTTGGTGCCGCTACTGTTGGAGCAGCAGGTTCAGAATTGCCATCCGTGGTGAGTGCTACAGCATCAGCACCTGGACCACATTCCGCTTTACGGAAGTCATTCCATTTGGCACCGCCGTCAGTACCGGCATCTTTTGCCGCCTGATATTTGGCACTGCACTGCTTCATGGTAAGACCTTTGGCATCATCTGCAGCTGTCGTCGCTGCACTTTTCGCCGGTGCGGCAGCTTTCTTTGCGGGAGCTGCTGGAGCTGCTGGAGCAGCCGGAGCTGCAGCTGCAGCTGCAGCTGCATCATCACCACACTGGGCTTTGCGGAAGTCGTTCCACTTTACATCGCCAAGCGTGCCAGCATCTTTGGCGGCCTGATATTTCGCGCTACATTCTTTCATCGTCAACGCGCTTGCAGGAGATGAAAAAGCAAAGGCAGATGCGCCTAGAATGATTGCGGTACCAGCAAAGGCTGTAATGGTACGAATAGACATCTCGTCGCTCCCTATCGGATACGGACTATTGATTTTGTTGCATTCGGATTAGCGCTGACCGCTCAAAGCGATCTATTCAGAATATCCGGCCTGCTTTGCCGGTCTTCACACCTTGTAAATTTGTCTTCACCACCAAGCTTGATGCCAGACAAGTTGACTGTCAATCACTCTCTTAATATTACCACTGTCTACAATACAAAAATTCTAACCGTCATTCTTTAGTCGTTACGTAAATTTGAATGACGCGAAGTAAATATACAGTAATTCCATGATCTTGTCTCAGCTTTATTGCAACACAGTTAAAATCCGGAGCTTGCCCAGATGATAAAAAGGATCATGATCATTGGTGGCGCAGGTTCGGGAAAGTCCACCCTCGCCCGTTCGCTTGGTGCAATCACCAAATTACCAGTTATCCATATCGACACCATCTATTGGCTACCCAATTGGACAATGCGCTCTCGGGACGAAATCGGCCTTCTGAGCGATGAGGTTGCGGATCACGATGAATGGATATTTGAAGGCAATCACAGCGAAACAATGGCGCATCGCGCAGCACGCGCCGACATGATTATTTTTCTGGATATCTCAACCCCAACACGCCTTTGGCGCGTCCTGCGCAGAACACTTCGCCATTACGGTCAATCCCGTCCTGATATGGCGGAAGGCTGTGACGAGCGCTTTGATTGGGAATTCCTAAAGTTTGTGGCTAATTACCGCAAAAACGGGCGTATTCTGGCAAAATCTTTTCTGGAAAGCGCCCCTTCGCATCTGAAAAAGCATCATCTACGCAGTCACAAGGATGTAGAGCAATTTCTCAGTGAAACTCGCAACGAAATAATCCGAAAAAATGAACGTTCAAAGCTGAGCTAAAATAAAAATGCGACGTTCAAAATAACAATATTGCTAGCAGTGCCGTCGGGCATCCGCGATGCTATATTTGCGAGGTCTCCCAAGACTTGGCGCTGGCGCGTGGCACATTATCCATCGGATCAGCGGGAATATGCATACACTCAAATGACGGATCATTGCTCCGGCCCTTTGAGTAATCTTGTCCGAATTTCCGGTTTTCGCAGTTCTGGAGTTAAATGTGACCGATATCGCAGATAGCGCCTCCCCGCTTGTCGATGTGACCAGCACACTGGGGGTCGATCGTCATCGCCTTTATGAAGATGCAATCGCCATGTTGATTGGCACTTCATTCATTGCGTTGGGCATTACGCTTTATAGTCAAGCGACGCTTATGACAGGCAGTACGGCAGGTATCGCGTTGCTTATCCAGTATGCCACCGGCATCGGATTTGGCTTGCTTTATTTCGTGATCAATCTGCCGTTCTACTATTTTGCTGCAAAGCGGATGGGCTGGCCATTTACGATCAGAACGTTCATCGCCGTCGCACTTCTATCTCTCTTTGCCAAACTCATTCCTTTATGTGTTGATTTCAGCTCAATCAATCCGCTCTTTGCAGCGCTTATGGGCGGCACACTTATGGGCATGGGCGTTCTGGCACTTTTCCGCCATCGTTCCGGCGTGGGCGGCGTCAATATTCTCGCGCTTTACTTGCAGGATGCCTATGGCATTCGCGCTGGTTGGTTTCAGCTCGCGCTCGACATTATCATCATGCTCGGATCGCTGTTTTTCATCCCGTGGGAAAACATGCTTCTGTCGCTTGTGGGTGCGATTGCGATGAACGTTATCATCGCAATCAACCACAAACCGGGGCGCTATCTCGGGATCAGCTGAACAAAAAGCCGCCTCATTGGGCGGCTTTTTGTTTTCTACATTCCGTAGTTCAGTGCGAAGTCATCCACTCGCGTGCACCACGCAGTGCCGCTGCCAGCTCGCTCTTGCTCATCGTCGCTGCAACCTGATTGCGCATACGTTCGGCTTTCTGGTTGCCACGGATTGCTGCAATGTTAAGCCACTTGTGTGCTTCGACGACATCAATTTCGCAGTCGCGGCCGATGGCGTATTTCAAACCCATCTCCAGCAGGATACGATCCTGAGAACCTGCCTTGTCGTGCTGTATAACGCTCTGAAACTGTGTCATTTTCGTTGTCCCTGTTAAATCCCGAGAACCGTCCGCTCTTTGTTTCCGTGACTGGCTTTCACCGGCCCGGAACCGTCGGATCTGTCGTTCCGTTCATGGTCTTTAAGATAGGCGACAGGATTAAAATGCACGTTAAACCAGATGCTTAACAACGCGACAACGAAATCCCAACAAGGAGTAAATTTGGGATTTTGTTAAACATCCAAGCTTCGCGAATTGCAGCGTTTTTCCGAAATTGCCGCTTTTTCATCCACAGTGCTTGGAAACCAGATGATAACCATGGCATCGATTGGCTTTGTTGAGAAAGTGATTATCGGCGAATTCGAAGCCACCAATTATCCCTCTTCCGCTTCGGACCAAACTCGATTACGTTTACGTTTGCGTAAGTTTTCTGCAGAGCTGAAAATAGAGAGCTTTGCGGCATTTTGGGAGGAATGCATGATCCGCACTTTTATTATGGGAATGACCGCCGCCGTAGCACTGACGGCAGGCTTAGCCGCACCAGCATTTGCTGAAGAAGCAATTGTCGGTACTTGGAAACGCCCGAATGGTACGATTATCAGCTACGCAGCTTGCGGCGGCGGTAAATATTGCGGCACAGTGCAGACCGGCGAATATAAGGGCAAGTCGATTGGCACAATGTCTGGCAAGGACGGCAGCTACAAGGGCGAAGTCAACAAGCTAGACGAAGGCAAGACTTACACAGGCAAGGCCAGTGTCAAGGGAAACACTCTCTCACTTTCGGGCTGCGTCATGGGCGGCTTGATCTGCAAGAGTGAAAGCCTCGCACGGCAGTAAGCGAATAAAATAAGAAAGGCGGCTTCTAAGCCGCCTTTCTTTCAAGCATTTCTGACCAAAGCGAATTAGCGCGCCTTCTGGCCAAAAAGGATTTTCTGCGCTTCCTTGTCATTGGCGAGGTTAGACTTTTCGCGCTCTTCCTTGCCAACCAAGAGACCACGCTGAACGGCAGGTCGTGCATTCATGGTTTCATACCAGCGCTTGAGGTTAGGGAAATCCTCCAGCTGCTGATCATAGTTTTTGTACGCGTTGATCCAACCAATGCTGGCCATGTCAGCGATAGAATATTCGCCTGCAATATAGTCTTTGCCTTCGAGTTGACGATTCAGGACACCATAAAGACGGTTGACCTCATTGGTGTAGCGATCAATGCCATATTGCACCTTTTCCGGCGCATAAACGCGGAAGTGCCCGGCCTGACCCGACATGGGACCAAGTCCACCCATTTGCCACATCAGCCATTCATCAACGGCGACACGCTTGCGTTCATCCCTTGGATAGAACTTTCCAAACTTCCGGCCGAGATACTGAAGAATTGCGCCTGATTCAAAAACCGAGATCGGCTCGCCGCCCGGCCCTTCCGGGTCGATAATCGCTGGCATACGGTTATTGGGTGCAATTTTGAGAAAGTCCGGTTGGAATTGATCGCCCTTACCGATGTTCACATATTTGACTTCGTAAGGAACGCCTAGTTCCTCCAGCATGATGCTGATTTTGAAGCCATTCGGGGTAGGCCAATAATAAAGCTCAATGGGTTTTGTCTGCTCAGCCATGGGTATCTGTCTCCCGCTTTCTTGGCTTTGTCCGTATTTCCAATGCGGGTTAACATAAGCGCCGTGCAGCCCGGCACAAGTGCGAAGCGATCAAGTTAGTGAAACATCAATATTTTTGAACGCCGGATGAATGCAGCTCTCAGGAGCAGTTCAGGTCGCATCCTTAAACTCAAGCCCGTAGAGCAAACGCTTTTAAAGCCGGGGGAATTATGCTGCTGTGGCGAGTTACGATTGTCTGTTTAATGATTGCCGGTTTTGCGATCATCGCGAGCCTTTTTGTTGATCGCAAATATGATGTTTATCGCGACCAGCCGGTCGTTGGCCCTATCACAGCAATGCACCTCAAGCATGTGGACGGAGACAGGCGGCTATGATCTCGCGTTTCCGTATTTCAGCAGGGATTGCGCTTCGTGTCCTGCTTTTCACCGCCGTCTTCACCGGCCCTGCCGCAACCTTCGCCTACACCCAAATAGGGCAGAAAGCGCAAATGAACGGGGTCGGCCTCGTACTGTATGTAAGCCTTCAAAGAAGTGCTTAAACAGGGACATGCGCGTGTCATGGAGTTTGCTATACTAAGTCATGACACAGCGAATCGAACAAACTTTCATCCCTGATATCAAAACCCCTCCCTTCGTGGAGCCGGAAGTTTTTACCGATGCAAGTGCGGCGGTTGCCGCACTGCGCAAGCTTTATGATCGCAACACCGAGTTCCTTCGCACGGCTTTTGAGCAGCTGGCAAAGGGAGAGGCTCGCCCTCAGCGTTATCGCGCTTTTTATCCCGAAATCTGCCTGTCCACCTCCAGCTTTGCGCATGTAGATACGCGTCTCGCCTTTGGTCATGTGACTACGCCCGGCGATTACGCGGCGACGATTACCCGGCCAGATCTGTTCGACCATTACCTCAACGAGCAAATTCGCCTGCTGATGCGCAATCACGGCGTTGCGGTCACCGTTCGGGAATCGGCAACACCAATTCCGATTCACTTTGCCTTCATGGAAGGCACCTATGTCGAAGCATCGGTTGCCAATGCTTTTACGCATCCGATGCGCGATCTCTTCGATGTTCCGGATCTGGCTGCAACCGACGACAAGATCGTCAATGCCGATTTCGATCCTGTTCCCGGTGAACCAATGCCGCTGGCGCCGTTCACGGCACAACGCGTTGACTACTCTCTACACAGGCTTGCGCATTACACCGCAACCAGCCCCAAGCATTTTCAGAACTTTGTTCTATTCACCAACTATCAGTTCTATATGGACGAATTCTGCGCTTATGCGCGCAAGCTGATGGCAGACGGTGGCGGCGGCTATGATAGCTTTGTTGAGCCAGGCAACGCGATAACACGCGCAGGCGAATCCGAGCCGAGCAGCGGCATTCCGCTACAGCGTATGCCACAGATGCCTGCCTATCACCTTCAACGCGCCGATCATTCCGGTATTACCATGGTCAATATCGGCGTTGGCCCATCCAATGCAAAGACCATCACCGACCATGTTGCTGTGCTGCGTCCACATGCATGGCTGATGCTGGGACATTGTGCCGGTCTGCGCAACACTCAAGAGCTTGGCGATTACGTACTTGCTCATGCTTATATGCGTGAAGACCACGTTCTTGATGACGATCTTCCTGTTTGGGTGCCCTTGCCCGCACTTGCCGAAATTCAGGTAGCACTTGAAGAGGCGGTCGAAGAAATAACTGGCCTTGAAGGCTATGACCTCAAGCGCATCATGCGCACTGGTACAGTCGCAACAATCGACAATCGAAACTGGGAGTTACGCGACCAGCGCGGACCGGTTCAGCGCCTTTCACAGGCGCGTGCAGTTGCGCTTGACATGGAGTCTGCCACGATTGCTGCCAATGGGTTCCGCTTCCGCGTACCATACGGCACGTTGCTCTGTGTTTCCGACAAGCCTTTGCATGGCGAACTGAAACTGCCTGGCATGGCGACAGAGTTCTACAAGCGGCAGGTAGCACAGCATCTGCAAATCGGTATTCGTGCGATGGAAAAAATCGCAGCCATGCCTGATGAGCGACTGCATTCGCGCAAGCTCCGTAGCTTCTTCGAGACAGCTTTCCAGTAGGTATGAGGCAGTAGGGCAATAGGTAGTTAGGGCAGTATGTATTTTGAAAGCATACTGCCCTTTTCCAAATTCCCCTATTCCATCATCGCGCCGTAATCAGCGGCTAGGTGCGTACCATGTCAAAACGCCGCGAAAACCTTTCATTGCTCCTACTGATCACCGCTGTTCTGGTGTCGGTCCCTCTTGTGCTTGGTTTTCTTGGATCAGCGCATCCAATGCTCGATTCATTCGGGCATTTTCGACCACATCTAGCGATTCTGATGGGTTTGCTGGCATTGCCGCTCTTGTTCACAAAGATGCGGCGTGAAGGTGCAATGATCCTGCTTTTTGCGATCCTTGCTTTCAGCACGACGCTTGGTGCCGCACGTAATCTTCTCAACGGATCATCTTCTGCACAGGCCGATGTGCCGACGACCGGCGCACGTTACAGCCTGGTGCAGATCAATCTGCGCTATAACAACCCTGAGCCTAAACGCGTTATGCAGATGGTTGCGCAGGAAAAGCCTGACGTTATCACCTATCAGGAAGCCGGTGCAGATTGGGCAATGTGGATCGACATTCTGAAGGGTACTTATCCTTACCATTTTGAATGCCACAAAGACGGAAGCAATATGGGCGTTGGCATTCTGTCCCGCCGCCCATTCAGTGAAGGTAGCGCTCAGTTGTGCCTTGGCGATGATCGCCTTGCCATGACTTCTATCGATTTTAGCGGCACGAGCGTGAATGTAGCAGCATATCATGCTGTGCTTCCGTGGCCATATGGTCAGGCGGCGATCATCGATGCATTGGTGCCAGAATTGCAGAAATTCAGTGGCCCTATGATCATCGCTGGCGATTTCAACGCTACGCCATGGAGCAATGCTGTCCATCGCATCGAGAAAGCTTCGACCACCAAGGCGATGACTGGTATCGGTGGCACATGGATGTTGCAAAACCTTCCGATAAAACTCGCGCCTTATGTCGGCCTGCCGATCGATCAGGTTCTCGTAAGCCATGAAATCGAAGCGCCCGCTGCAACCACACGCGAGGACGTCGGCTCCGATCACTTGCCAATCAGGCTTGAGTTTTCGGTTCCGATGCCGGTACGTCCAGACACTGACGAGCCGGAAACTCAATCAGTCATGCTCTCTTTTTGAAGCGTTAGAGCGACCTTTGTGCCCCCGGCACTCTAATAAAAAAGGCGGTTTAAAACCGCCTTTTTCAATTACATGTTCCCGCAAACATTACATTGTTCACGTAAACTGGTCCCTCGCCGACATCGTTCTTAACGGCGGTCGATACGGACACAGTTCGCGCAAACATTACATGTTTACGTAAACTGGTCCTTCGCCGCCTTGTGGCGGAACCCAGTTGATGTTCTGGTTCGGATCCTTGATATCGCAAGTTTTGCAATGCACGCAATTCTGCGCGTTGATCACAAAGCGAACATCCTTGGCCTGCGGATCAGCTGCGGAATTGCCGTCAGCATCCACCCATTCATAAACACCTGCAGGGCAGTAGCGCGTCGATGGACCTGCAAAGACATCATGCTCTGATGTCTGCTGCAGCTTCATGTCAGCTACCTGCAGATGCACAGGCTCGTTTTCGTCATGGTTGGTGTTCGAAAGAAACACTGACGAAAGACGATCAAAGGTCAGCACACCATCCGGCTTCGGATAATCGATCTTCTTGTGCTTTGCTGCTGGCTCAAGGCTTTGCGCATCGTTCTTCCCATGCTTCAGCGTACCAAAGAATGAGAAGCCAAACAGCTGATTGGTCCACATATCAAGACCACCGAGAGCAACACCCATAACCGTTCCGAGCTTCGACCAGAGCGGCTTCACATTGCGGACCTTCTTGAGATCCTTGCCGATAGCGCTGTTACGCCAGCTGTTTTCGATTTCAATCGGCTCATCATTGGCACGACCAGCGGCCAATGCTTCCGCAATCTTGTCGGCGGCAAGAATGCCCGACAGAACTGCGTTATGACTGCCCTTGATGCGGGGAACGTTGACGAAGCCAGCCGAACAGCCGATCAGCGCACCACCCGGGAAGGACAGTTTTGGCACTGACTGGAAACCACCTTCGGTAATCGCGCGCGCGCCATAAGAAAGGCGTTTGCCACCCTCGAATGTATCGCGGATCGCCGGATGCGTCTTGAACCGCTGGAACTCTTCAAACGGCGACAGATAAGGGTTCTTGTAGTTGAGATGCAGTACGAAGCCGACTGCAACCATATTGTCTTCAAGATGGTAGAGGAACGAGCCACCGCCGGTCTTCATATCAAGCGGCCAGCCAAATGAATGCTGTACCAGACCCGGCTTATGCTTGGATGGATCGACCTGCCAGAGTTCCTTGAGGCCGATACCAAACTTGGCTGGTTCACGACCCTCATCAAGCTTGAACCTCGCGATCAGTTCCTTTGCCAACGAGCCGCGTGCGCCTTCACCGATCAGAACATATTTGCCAAGCAGCGCCATGCCGCGCGTGTAATTTGGACCGTGCGAGCCATCACGCTCGACGCCCATATCACCAGTAGCAACACCGATTACAGCGCCTTCATCATTATAAAGCACTTCGGTGGCAGCAAAGCCCGGATAGATTTCAACGCCCAGCTCTTCTGCTTTCGTGCCAAGCCAGCGGCAGACATTGCCGAGTGACACGATGTAATTGCCGTGATTGTTCATCAGCGGTGGCATGGCGAAATTTGGCAGACGCACCGAACCCGCAGGACCAAGCAGCAGGAAATGGTCGGCGGTCACAGGGGTCTTGAACGGATGCCCCTCTTCCTCACGCCAGCCTGGCAGAAGCTGATCGATACCACTTGGATCAACGACGGCGCCCGACAGGATATGCGCGCCAACTTCCCCGCCCTTTTCAAGAACGACGACTGAAAGCTCCGGATTGATTTGTTTGAACCGAATAGCCGCAGCAAGGCCTGCAGGGCCTGCGCCGACAATCACAACATCAAATTCCATGCTTTCGCGTTCGGGAAGCTCCTGGCTCGCGATTGCTGGGGCTTCAGACATTCTAGGCCTCCGTCTGGTGTAACTTCATCACCCACTAATGCAGCGGGCGTGAAGCATCCAATTGTTTTTACTCATGATCCTATCGCGAACGGCGATAAACCGCTTTTATACAGATAGGCTTCCCCATATTGGTCTTACCCTCTCGCAGAGTTAAAGACTGTCGCATATGCGTCCAATTGTCCAAAATCGCCGCAATACAAGCATTCATAATATTGACCTTAACGTAAACGTCAAATTTTAAACAGCCGCTTTAATGATTGTGGGCTATTGTGACGCAACGTAATTCTGCGCTCCCAAAAGCCAGCCCCATCTTCACGAGAGATGCTTTAATCCACTCTATGAACCGGAAATATGCGCTCTGCTCTTGCATTCAACACCAAAATTCGCCACCTCAGTTTATGAGGTGTAAAATATGACCGATGACCGGGAAACGCTGGATATGGAAGGCCTGCTCCGCTTTTACGCGGAAGCGGGTGTTGACATGCCGCTTTCCGATACGCCGATCGATCGATTTGCAGAAGCCCAGCGTCAGCCGGTGCGTTCAGCTCCCGCGCAGCAGGAAAACCGATCAACTTCGTCAGCGGAACGCCCGCGCGCGCAACAACAGCAGCCGCGTCAGGCAGCAACGCCCTCGCCGACCAGCCGCCCTGTGCAGGCTGCATCCGATGTTCCGGATAATGCGCAAATTGCACTGGCCCGCGAAGCCGCTTTACAAGCTGCAACGCTTGATGAGCTGCGCGAAAAGCTGGCAGCCTTTGATGGCTGCAATCTCAAATTCACTGCCAAAAACCTCTGCTTTGCAGATGGTGATCCTTCGTCAGACATCATGTTCGTAGGCGAAGCGCCGGGGCGTGATGAGGACATGGAAGGCTTGCCATTCGTTGGCAAATCCGGCCAACTTCTCAACCGGATGATCGAGGCTATCGGCCTCAAGCGTGAAGGCGTCTACATCGCCAACACTATTCCTTGGCGTCCGCCGGGTAATCGTACGCCAACCCCCGTCGAAACAGAACTTTGCCGCCCGTTCATCGAACGGCAGATCGAACTTGCAGCCCCCAAAGTGCTTGTTGCGCTCGGCGGCCCCGCTGGCAAGGCTTTGACAGGTGCGACTGAAGGCATTCTACGGTTACGTGGCAATTGGAAAGTGCACCGCACGCCGTCGGGTATTGAGATCCCGGTCATGCCCACGCTGCATCCGGCCTATCTCTTGCGCACGCCTGCACAGAAAAGGTTTGCCTGGCGCGATTTTCTTGCTGTGAAAATGAAGCTTGCGGAACTGGCTGAATAATCTTCCTAGATTGCACGTATCAGACAGCGAATTGTCACTAACATGCCGCAAACATACATTATTCCGCCGCTTGCACTATATCCGAACTCGACAAACGTTCTTTAAGCTTAGTGCATCGGGGAGGTTTTCATGGCCGGCCAGCTTCTGCCTATAGCTGCCTTGCTTGCAAGCACATTTCTAATGCTGCTTGCCGGTGGACTTGCAGGCATTCTCCTACCAATCCGCGGAGGCGTTGAAGGCTGGTCAACGACCACAATTGGCTGGATGGGAACGACCTATGCGCTCGCTTTCACCATAGGCTGCATTGTTATTCCTCATCTGGTGCGACGCGTCGGGCATGTGCGTGTATTCTCGGCACTACTCACGCTTCTATCAATCGCGTTGCTGCTTCATTCGCTGATTGTAAACCCTTATGCCTGGATGATCTTCCGCGGCATCGCAGGCTTCTCGCTTGCAGGCTCCTATATGATTATCGAGAGCTGGCTCAATGAACGCGTCACCAATGAAACGCGCGGCAAGATTTTCTCGATCTATATGATTATTACCATGCTTGGTCTCATGTGTGGCCAATACATCCTGCCATTTGGTGATGCGACGACAGTAACGTTATTCATCATCTGTGCGATCATTTATGCTAGCGCCCTGCTGCCAACCACACTTTCCAGCGCTCAGTCACCAAATCCGCTGACGCAAGCTTCGTTGGACCTAAAGGGGCTTTATAGGCGCTCCCCCGCAGCAGCCGTCGGATCTTTCATCGCGGGCATTGTGGCCGGCACATGGAGCTTCCTCGCCGCCATCTATGGTGAAATGAACGGCCTTTCGACCTTTGGCATCGCCACAATGCTGGCCTGCGCAATGATTGGCGGCGCGATCTTCCAATATCCACTCGGGCGCGCTTCCGATATTGTGGATCGCCGTTTCGTCATGGTTATCGCGGGCGCTATTGGCTTTGTGCTCTCAGCAATCATGCTGCTGGTTCATCCCACATCGCCCTATGCGCTCTACATCATGATGTTTCTGTTCGGCTCAGTGCTTTACTCGATCTACAGCCTTAACGTAGCCCACGCCAACGACTATGCCGACGCGAGTGAATTTGTGAAAATTTCTGGCGGCCTGCTTATCATCTATGGCACAGGAAGCATGGTCGGCCCGGCCCTATCCGGCCCACTCATGGATCTTATGGGGGCATCCGGCTTCTTTGTAACTATGGCACTGGCTTATGCAGTCTATGGTCTGCATGCTTTCTGGCGTATTCGCCGTTTCGAGCGACCAGCAGTCAGCGATCAAAAAACAGAGTTCAAAATCTACACGCCAGACGGTCAGCCTACACCTGAAACAATGCAGCTCGATCCGCGCGCAGAAGGTTCACCGGGACAGGCGTAATTTTACTGTGCCTGTTGTGGAGTATTGGTTTTGTGAGGCGCGATCGCCAACTGATGCTCACGGTAGATGATATAGCCGCCAGCGCCCATAACGATCACGCTGCCAATCAGCATCTCAAAAGTTGGAATATCCCCGAAGAATAAAAACCCAATGCCGAGGCCGAGCAGCATTGAGGTATATTCAAATGGTGCAATGGTACTCATCGGGGCATGTCGATAGCATTCGGTCAGCAGAATTTGCGCAATTCCTCCCGCAATACCTGCGCCAATCAGCATTGCGAGCTGAGGCCAGCTCGGTGCAACCCAACCGAACGGCACACTAACTAGCGCAATAACACTTGCTGAAATCGAGAAATAGATAACGATTGTCGATGTGCGTTCGGTCTGCACAAGACGACGCACCAGCATCATGGCAAAGGCAGCCATCACGGCGCCGCCCAATGCCGCCAAGGCGCCCATGGCTTCATTATGTCCGACATTGCCTTCCGCAAACAGCGTCATGCGCGGCCAGATGATAATCATCACACCGAACAAGCCGATGACGACCGCACTCCAGCGATAGAGCCGGACCACTTCATGCAGAATGAGTGCGCCAAGAACCACGGCGATAAGCGGTGATGCGTAGTTGATTGCAATTGCTTCCGGCAAAGGCAGCTTGGTCAGTGCGTAAAAGCTCAGCGACATGGCGCCAACGCCGACCATGCCGCGCCAGAAATGGCTGAACCCATGGCGGGTTTGAAGAATGCCGGATAGCTGCCCGCGCAACGCAAAATAGACCAGGATGGCAAGGACTGCGAAAAAAGATCGGAAGAAGATTAACTGGCCAAGCGGGATACCATCTGCAGCCTTGAGCAAGGTCGACATACCGACAAAAACAGCGACGGAAGCGACTTTGAGGCTAATGCCCAGCATTGGATTGTTTTGAAGCAGATCAGGCTCGGCAGTTTCGCCGGTCTGAACATTTGCGGAGGCCGCGTCCGGGAGGGACTTCACAACGCAGTTCCTTAAACGGGGGATGCAGGAGCAAGGCGGGAAATTACAGTTATTGCGCTATCCATAGGCTTGTTCGCAACAAAGTGCCAGCCAAGCAAAGATCAGTAACTAAAAAATATTGAGCAACTTCGCTTTTCTTGTCGTTTGCTAAAAAGCCGGATACGACTCTCGTATCGAAGTGATCACAAAGAAGAGTTTCGCAATGCGTACTGAAACCGGCCAGACATTCCGCCTCGAAGATTATCGCCCGACACCTTACGCAATTCCTGAAACGAAACTCGATTTCACACTTGAGCCCGAGAAAACGATCGTTCGCACCGAACTGACTATTGAGCGCCGCGCTGGAACGGCTGCTGATACACCACTTGTTCTGGATGGTGACGAGCTGAACTTCGTCAGCATCAGCCTGGATGGGAAGGCGCTCAATGATAACAGCTACTCAGTGACGCCGGATAAACTCGAAATCACTGACCTGCCCGACGCTGAACGTTTTACACTGGAAATCGTCACCGAAGTTAATCCCACGACAAACCGGCAGCTTTCCGGGCTTTATCGCTCAAGCGGTGTCTATTGCACGCAATGCGAGGCTGAAGGTTTTCGGCGCATCACCTATTATTATGATCGTCCAGACGTTCTCTCAGTTTATACGGTTCGTATTGACGCGGAAAAGGCTGCTGCACCAATACTGCTGGCAAACGGCAATCCCGTCGAACACGGCGCTGTCGCCGGTAATGCCGACAGACATTTTGCCGTCTGGCACGACCCACACCCCAAGCCTTCCTATTTGTTCGCCCTTGTTGCTGGCTCGCTTGATGTCGTGAAGGATCAATTCACGACACAATCAGGGCGTCTTGTCGACCTCGCCATCTATGTTGAACATGGCAAAGAGGATCGCGCACTTTATGCGATGGATGCGTTGAAACGTTCCATGCGTTGGGACGAAGAAAAGTTCGGCCGCGAATATGACCTCGATGTCTTCAACATCGTTGCCGTCTCGGACTTCAATATGGGGGCTATGGAAAACAAGGGCCTCAATGTCTTTAACGACAAATATGTGCTGGCCGACCCGGAAACGGCAACGGATGTCGATTATGCTGGCATCGAAGCCGTGATCGCGCACGAATATTTCCATAACTGGACCGGCAATCGCATCACATGCCGCGACTGGTTCCAGCTGTGTCTCAAGGAAGGCCTCACGGTTTATCGCGACCATGAATTTTCGGCCGACGAACGCTCGCGTCCGGTAAAGCGCATCGCAGAAGTGAAAATACTGAAAGCCCAGCAGTTCCCGGAGGATAGCGGCCCTCTTTCACATCCTGTGCGCCCGCGTGAATATAGCGAGATCAACAACTTCTATACGGCGACTGTTTATGAAAAAGGTTCGGAAGTGGTGCGCATGATCCGAACGATCATCGGACCAGAGCTTTTCCGTAAAGGTATGGATCTTTATTTCGAACGTCACGACGGCGATGCGGCTACCATTGAAGACTTCATCAAAGTTTTTGCCGATGTCTCCGGCCAGGACTTCACACAATTTGCTCTATGGTATGATCAGTCGGGCACGCCAAAGGTTGAAGCGAGCTTCGGCTTTGATGCGGTAAAAGAAACTTACACCATCAGTCTCACGCAATCCCTTGCACCCACGCCCGGGCAGCCGGTTAAAAAACCGATGCATATTCCGATCGCCTTTGGCTTGGTGGGAACGGATGGCAAAGATATTCAACCTTCATCTGTCGAAGGTGGAGATGTGCACGATGGCGTTATTCATCTGCATCGTGTTTCGGAAAAGATCACGTTCCATGGAATCAACGAACGTCCAGCCCCTTCGCTGTTGCGTGGTTTTTCCGCCCCGATCAATCTGGTCTCACCGCTTAACGCGGAAGACCAGGCCTTCCTCGCTATCAATGATAGCGACCCGGTTGCCCGCTGGCAGGCTCTGACCGGCATCTTTACGCAAGCCTTGCTCGAAGGCGTTAAGAGAGTGCGTGGCGGCTACGTGCCGGAGACCGATGCCAAAATTACCGAACTTGCCGGACGTATTGCCTCGGATGAGAGCCTTGATGCCGCTTTCCGTGCACTATGTCTGACTTTGCCAAGCGAAAGCGACATTGCGCGTGAGATGGGCGAGAATGTTGACCCGGATGCAATCTATGCAAGCCGCGACCATCTGATTGCTGTGATTGGTTCCGCCTATGCGAAAGACTTCGCAGCACTTTACACACGGCTGGAGCAGCAGGATGCATTCTCTCCTGATGCTGTATCAGCTGGCAAGCGCGCTCTGCGGAATGTGCTGCTTGATTACCTCAGCCGTCACGAGAATAGCCCGGCGCGTGCTGCACAGCAGTTTGCAGACGGCGATAACATGACCGAACGTGCAGCAGCCTTAAGTGTTCTGGTGCATCGCTTCGGCGATAGCCATGAAGCTCAGGGGGCGCTTGCGTCATTTGAAAGACGCTTCGGCGACGATGGCTTGGTGATGGACAAATGGTTCATCGTGCAGGCAACCCGACCGGGCGACAAGGCACTTGAAGCCGTTCAAGCTTTGACGAAACACAAGCTGCTTTCGTTTGATAATCCGAACCGGGTACGCGCATTGATCGGCGCATTCTCGGCGAGCAATCCGACGGGCTTCAATCGCAAAGATGGCGCGGCTTACAACTTCTTTGCCGATATCATTCTGGCAATCGACCCAGAAAACCCGCAACTCGCAGCTCGCCTTCTCACAGCACTGCGGTCGTGGCGTTCGCTGGAAGATGCCCGTCGTGAACATGCTCGCGCAGCCCTCGCCCGCATTGCAGGGACGCAGAAGCTGTCGACTGATCTTCGGGACATCGTCGACAGAACGCTTGCTTGATTCGCGAATCAGCTGATTGATTCTCTACTTCATCAAACTCGGCCTCTGAACAGGCCGGGTTTGGCCGTTGCGCAGATATTCAAGCAAAGCTGCATAAAACCTGAAAAGGCTTCCGGCTTTCATGAGTCTTTTCAGGATGTTAGATGGGCGCGTTCTCAAACTGATTCCGCTTAACAGATTGAGATTCAACGGAAAATCCGAACTCACGAAAGGTGTTTTTTACGTCTCGTTAACGAATTCACTGGACAGCACGAATCACTTTTGATTCATTGATGTTGTTCGGAGATGGCGTATTCCGAAACATTTTGAGTAGAGATTTCAGTTCACGCGGCAAAAGCAGTTCTGGGCGGACAGCGCTTTGAGCGCATCTTGGGAACTGTTACGGCAAATCAAAGAGGGGCCAATAGATGGCGAGCACCGACGCGTACGACGCGACGGCGGGGAAGCATCGCGACTCCGGACGGAAGCGAAAGAAAGGCAGGCTTTCTGGCCATGCCAAGCTTCTTGCAGGCCCTGCTTATGGCAAATTCGCAGCGGTTGAACCCGCGTTGCGCCGCCTTGTTCCGGCTCTCATCATCATATTCCTGATCATACTGGGTGTGGCTCGTGTTTTCTCGATGCTGTCATGGCGCGAAGACATTGAGCTTCAGCACAAAGCCGCCCTTTCCGCTGCAACGGCCAATCTGGCGCAGATGATTGAGCGTGCAGCCAATGGAACGCAGGCTGGCGCTCAGATGTCGCCCAAAGACCTCGATAATACAATTGCCGAATTTCGGTCGCGCGGACTGTCCTCCAGCGGCATGACTGTTGCTCTGGTCAATAATGACTCCGTTATCGTCACCGCTTCCGGCCCCGCAACGGACATTATCGGCAAACGGGCTGACGATGTGTTCAGCGACATCCAGCCACTTTTCATGTTTGCGGAGCGCGCAGGCGTTCTGACCATCGTCATGAACGGTGAGGCCGCTTACGGCACGGTATCCAAACCTATGACCGTGCCCTATGCGATTGTAGCCGCGGAACCGGAAAGTACGATCTTTGCCGAATGGAAGCGCGCAGTCTCCCTGAACGTGACGCTGTTTGCAGGCACGACAGGCGTGATGTTTGCCATCCTTTATGCCTATTTCAGTCAGGCAGCGCGCGCTCGCGAAGCTGACGACCTTTCCGGGCAGATTCAGCGCCGCATCGATATGGCGCTTGCGCGTGGCCGTGGTGGTCTATGGGATTGGGACATGGCGCGCGGACGCATCTACTGGTCGCGCTCAATGTATGAAATGCTTGGTTATGAAGCGCAGGATGCGGTTCTCGCCTTTGGCGACGTGTCAGCGATCATCAATCCAGAAGACGGCGATCTCTATTCAATCGCTGAACAGGCTGCGGCTGGCGACATTTCCCACGTCGATCGGGTATTCCGTATGCGCCATGCCGATGGTTCATGGGTCTGGATGCGAGTTCGTGCGGAAATTGCCGCAGAGAATGACCTGCATCTGGTGGGCATCGCCTTTGACGTCAGCGAACAGCACCGTTTTGCGCAGCAAACGGCTGAAGCCGATATGCGCATCCGTGAGGCTATTGAAAACATTTCCGAGGCCTTCGTTTTGTGGGATGCCAATAATCGTCTGGTGATGGCAAATTCCAAGTTCAGTGAATATGCGGGGCTTCCAGTCTGGACACTGAAGCCAGGCGTTCCGCGCAATGAAGTCGATGCCCATACACGCCCATTCAGCTTTGAGCGTCGCATGGCCAACGAGCATAACCGTGCGGGTGGTCAGACCTTCGAACGACAGCTGAGCGATGGACGCTGGTTGCAGGTCAACGAACGCCGCACGCAGGACGGCGGACTTGTTTCCATCGGCACCGACATTACGCAGATCAAGCAGCATCAGGAACGTCTGGTTGATAGCGAACGTCGCCTCATGGCAACCATTCACGATCTTTCGATAGCCCGTAAGGGCGAGCGCGACCGCGTTCGTGAACTGTCGGAACTGGCTCGTAAATATGGTCAGGAAAAGGAACGCGCGGAAGCTGCAAACCGCGCGAAGTCTGAATTCCTCGCCAACATGTCTCATGAGTTGCGCACGCCGCTCAACGCGATTATCGGTTTCTCCGAAATGATCCAAGCCGGCACTTTCGGGCCACTTGGTTCCGATCGCTATGAAGAATATATCAACGACATTCACACCAGCGGCAACTTCCTGCTCAACGTTATCAATGACATTCTGGATATGTCGAAGATCGAAGCTGGTCATTTCTCACTTGATCGCGAAGAAATAGACCTTTGCCCGCTGATCAATGAAACCGTACGCATGATCTCGCTGCAGGCAGACGAAAAGAACATCACAGTCGAGACGCGTATCGAAGAAGCGATGCAGCTCAATGCAGACCGTCGTGCGGTCAAACAGGTGCTGATCAATCTGCTTTCCAATGCGGTAAAATTCACCTCGCATAACGGACACATCACAGTACGCGCTCGTAAAACCGGATCGGCCCTGTTCATGACCATTCAGGATACAGGCGTCGGCATTCCAAAGTCTGCCTTGCGGAAAATCGGCCAGCCGTTCGAGCAAGTGGAAAACCAGTTTACCAAGACGCATAGCGGCTCAGGCCTTGGCCTCGCAATTACGCGCTCACTTGCAGAACTGCATGGTGGCTGGCTGCGCATCCGCTCGACCGAGGGTATTGGCACAGTGGTTTCCGTCTGTATTCCAGACCGCAGACAGAAAGCCATCGTCAGCCATGAGGCCGAAATCCACGCAGCCTGATTGGATCCCAGAGCATTTCACGTTTCAATTTAACCAATGGAAATGCTCAATCTGTTTGTTTCGGGATGCGCTTAATAGCAAGGCGTGAAGATGCTGACGCATCACGCCTTGAAAAAGTTCAATCACCACTCGGGCTTAACCAAAACTCCATGAGTCATGCTCATGGAGTTTTGGTATAAGTTTATTTGATCAGCTCATCAAAACTGGCCCGAACACTTGTCGCCAGTTCCGCCAATTGATGTTCGACGCGCTTGATGTCCGGCAATTCGGCAGCGCGACAGAGAAGGTCGATCATCCCCGGAATGAACTCTTCCCGCGATGCGTCGCTGCCCAGGCATAGGCGAATTGTCTGGCTTAGATTGGTGTAGAAGCGATGTGCCTCCACCAGCATGTCGCTTGATGCTGGATCGGCAAAGGACGGGTCCAGTCCTGAAAGCACATCTTCGGTTCCAAGCGGTCTGGGCTCAGTGACCAGCTTGCCCGTCAGAACTGCAAATTGCGCGATAAATTCGAGATCGACAATGCCACCGGGTTTTAACTTGAAATCCCAATCATCGCGCGGTGGCTTTTCCTGATAGATAAGATCGCGCATTTCGCGCACGTCTTTTGCGATCTTCGTTGTATCGCGTGGTGCTGAAAGCACCTCATCGATCTCGCCTTTGATGAAATCAATAAAATCAGCATCGCCATGGATCGGGCGAGCACGCGTCAGTGCCATATGCTCCCATGTCCACGCTTCACTACGCTGATATTTGCCAAAAGATTCAATGTGTGTAGCAACCGGCCCCTTATTACCGGAAGGACGCAGCCGCATATCAACTTCATAAAGCACGCCCTCGGCCGTCGGCGCAGACAGTGCAGCGATCAGACGCTGCGTAAGGCGAATGTAATACTGAGAAGGCGCAAGTGACTTCTCACCGTCGGTCTCATCGGTGTCAACGTCGTGATCGTAGAGAAGGATCAGATCGACATCAGAGCCAGCAGTCAGCTCGCGACTGCCAAGCTTTCCCATAGCAAGCAGCGCCACTTTAGCACCCGGAACCTTGCCATGTCGGCGTTGTAATTCCGTCTCCACGGCCTCGAATGCCTTGCCGATCATAAGCTCGGCGAGATCGGAGAAAGCACGCCCTGCCCGCACACCATCAATCGCGCCGGTCAAAAGCCGGATACCGATCAGGAAACGATGTTCGGCTGCGAAGATGCGCAGACGATCCAGCACCTCCTCATAATCACTGGCTGATCCGAGAAACGCACGGAGCCGCTCTTCCAGATAGTGACGCGTCGGCATTTCTGAGAAAATTGCCGGATCGAGCAGACCATCAAAGACATGCGGGTTACGGGTGATGACTTCAGCAAGACGAGGTGCCGCACTCATGATCATGACAATTAGATTAAGCAGACGCGGATTGGATTGCAGCAGGCTGAAAAGCTGGATACCCGACGGAAGCCCTTGCAAAAAGCTGTCAAAGCGCAGCAAGGATTCATCGGCTCGCTTGGTTTCGGCAAAGGCCTGTAAAAGTGCGGGTGTCAGTTCGGTCAGGCGTTCGCGCGCCTCGGCTGATTGCGTGGCGCGATAGCGTCCAAAGTGCCAGGTACGGATTACACGGCAAATATCGCTCGGCCGTTCAAAACCCATCGATGAAAGCGTTTCGAGCGTACCTGGATCATCAACATCACCGGTGAAGACGAGGTTGCCGCCGGTCGCTGTACCCAGTTCAGGGGCTTGCTCAAACAATGCCGCATATTGCTTTTCAACGACCTTGAGTGCAGCAAGAAAAACATCGGAAAACTCTGCTGGATCAGCATAGCCCATCATATGAGCGACGCGCGCAAAGCCTTCGTCGTCTTCCGGCAGAATATGCGTCTGCTCGTCGGCGATCATCTGGATACGATGCTCAACGTCGCGCAGGAAATAGTATTCCTTTGCAAGCGCATCGCGTGCCTTCTCGGTGATCCAGCCACGTTCAGCGAGCCGGGCAAGCATCGGCACGGTCTGGTTGCCGCGCAACTCAGGGAAACGCCCACCGGCAATCAATTGCTGCGTCTGCACGAAGAATTCGATTTCGCGAATACCGCCGCGCCCAAGCTTCACATTATGGCCACGCACGGCAATATCGCCATGTCCCTTATGAGCGTGGATTTGTCGCTTGATCGAATGCACATCGGCAATCGCGGCATAGTCGAGATATTTGCGCCAAACATAAGGGGCGAGTTCGGCCAGCACCTGCAGACCGGATTCACGATCACCGGCAACTGGTCGCGCCTTGATCATCGCAGCGCGTTCCCAATTCTGGCCACGACCTTCGTAATAGTGCAACGCTGCGCTCACCGGAATTGCAAGCGGCGTTGATCCCGGATCAGGACGCAAGCGCAAATCAACACGGAAGACATAACCATCCGCAGTGCGGTCCTGAAGAATGCGGACAAGACGACGCGTCAATCGTGAGAACGTATCAACACATTCATAGGGATCGATAATTGATGGGCGTTCGGAATCAATGAAAACAATGAGATCGATGTCTGACGAGTAATTGAGCTCACGCGCACCGAATTTGCCCATGCCGAGCACAATCCAGCCGCTCTCTTTTTCAGGATTGGCTTGGTCAACCAGCTTGATCTTACCCGCACGATCCGCATCGCGAAGCAGGAAGCGAATGGCTGCACCAGTGCAAGCTTCGGCCAGATCGGTGAGCCAGCCGGTTGTCGTTTCCGTATTGAAAACCTGCCCTAGATCGCAAAGCGCAATCAGCACATGGGCTTCGCGCTTCAATCGGCGTAGATCGGACATAAGCGAAGTTTCGCTCGCACCCTCTTCCGCGCCACTGGCCGATATTTCGCCCATGATTTCACTGAGTGCAGTCTCGGGTGTTTTTGCAATCAGACGCTGCAGAATACCAGGATGACGCGTCAGAGCTTCACGAATGAAGGGGGAAAGATCTAGAACAGCAGCAAGAAATGCTTCCGCTTTGGACTGATGCAACAACGCATCAACATCGGAAAGATTTTCTTCCTTGCACCGCTGGATGAGATCAGAAAAAAACGATTTTGCACGCCCACTATCAAGGGGTGTCAGCCCACAAAGGTTTCGGTCGAAAAACAGTACCTTTGTGTCTTCAGCCGCCATGGTCCCCTCATTCATGCAAGTATTAAGATCAGCTGTCCTTCAACAATGGAAACTCGAGAACTGCACGCAGGCCCGGTCCATTGTCTTCCAGACGCAGAGCGCCACCGTGCAACTTCATAACTGCCTTGGCAAGACTTAAACCAAGACCCGATCCGGGCTGCGTACGGCTTTCCTCAAGACGCACGAAGCGTTCAGTTGCCTGCTCACGTTTATCTTCCGGGATGCCGGGGCCATTATCAGCCACCACAATGCGTACCCACTGCTGATCACGTTCCATGGAAAGCGTGACTGTTGCGGTGTTTTCACTATTCAGCGCATATTTAATGGCGTTATCGACAAGGTTGGAAACGGTCTGACCAACAAGCTCGCGATTGATATGCAAAGGCACGTCAATCAGATCACCAAGAGTAAGCTTTACGCTAGCGTCTTCGGCAACCGGCTCATACATTTCCGACACATCGCTGACGATTGGCGCGACCGACATATTTTCCAGATTTTCCGAAGAATAGCCCGCTTCCAAGCGTGAGATCATCAGGATCGCATTAAAAGTACGGATTAGCTGATCGGATTCGCCGATGATGTCTTCCAGCGCTTCACGATATTCCGTTCCTGCTTTTTTGCCTGAGAGAGCTTCTTCCGCCCGATTGCGCAAGCGGGTGAGCGGCGTCTTGAGGTCGTGAGCAATATTATCGGATACCTGCTTCAAACCTTCGTTGAGCTCCAGAATTCGTCCAAGCATGACATTGAGGTTGCCAGAAAGACGATCAAACTCATCGCCGGAACCATTAACAGGCAACCGACCAGTCAGATCGCCATCCATAATGCGTTGCGAAGCACGCGAAACTTCATCAATACGCTTGAGTGCTCGACGGCCCACAAAGAACCAGATCAACAGCGCGCCGACACCCATAATGCCCAGCGCCAACATAAGCGATCGGCGTACCAGATCGCGGAACCGTTCCGGTTCACCAAGATCGCGACCAACCAGAAGGCGCATGCCATTCGGAAGCGCGATCACCACAGCAATTGCGCGATGCTCGGTTTCCGTGCCCTGCTCACCATAGCGGCGATATTTGAAGGCTCGTTCAACGATGCCGTCAGTGTCCAGAACGCCCGGTTCAACGCCTTCTACGTTGCCAGAAAGAATCCGCCCCGATGGATCAGCAACGAGATAGAGATAGGCGCCGGGTTGGCGCGACCTATAATCAATCGTGCGTACGAGCTGCGGAATGCCGCCACGCGCATAGGCCTTACCAATGCTTGCAACTTCTTCACCCAGTGCTTCCTGCGTCTGGGTATTGATTATCGAAGCGGAAAGATTGGTCATGTAAAAGACCAATGCCACCGCACCAACAGCAAACAATAGCAGATAGAGTGTCGATAGTCGCGCAGCTGTCGTGCGCATGAGCGCAGAAAAGCGACCCATCATTCCACCTTGGCACTCGCTGATGAGCTTTTAGCGCGTCCAGCTTTCAACATGTAGCCGGCGCCACGCACTGTATGCAAAAGCGGGCCATCGAAACCCTTCTCGATCTTGGAGCGCAGACGCGAGATATGGACGTCGATTACGTTGGTCTGAGGATCAAAATGATAATCCCAGACATTTTCAAGCAGCATAGTACGTGTCACGACCTGACCTGCATGGCGCATCAGATATTCGAGCAGACGAAACTCACGCGGCTGAAGTGTGATGTCTACATCCTGTCGGCGCGCAGTGTGTGCGAGGCGATCAAGCTCCAGATCGCCAACACGATAAATCGTGTCCGCTTCGCGAGGGCTTGAACGGCGCTGCAAAACTTCAACACGAGCCAGAAGCTCGGAAAATGCGTAAGGTTTGGTCAGATAATCGTCACCGCCTGCGCGAAGTCCTGTCACGCGATCATCCACTTCGCCAAGGGCGGAAAGGATGAGAACCGGCGTTTCCATGCCTTTGGCACGCAGTCCGGCGACCACAGAAAGGCCATCGCGCTTCGGCAACATCCGGTCAACGACCAGCACATCATAGCTACCGTTTTCAGCCAACGTATAACCAATCTCACCATCGCCAGCAATGTCGGCAGAATGGCCAGCCTCGATAAAGGCCTTTTCAAGATAGCGGGCCGCTTCGCGGTCGTCTTCAATAACGAGAATCTTCATGGCGCCACCCTAAAGCATGTCGGGGAAAAGTTGGAACGAGTTTCTTCCTTTGACGACACGCGCAAAAACAAAGTTCGATGTGGTAAATGGAGCAATGCCAGGCGGACTGACCGCCTGGCATCTGAATTTCAGACACTAATTGTCCAAACGATCATCATTATCCCTGATCGATAGGCAGCGCCACGAAGCGGCTCTGATCATTGCTCTGGAGCTGCAACAATACCGCCTTACGACCAGCCTTTGAAGCTTCGGTAATGGCCTTATTGATGTCTGCAGCGTTCTTCACCACCTGATTGTTGACGCTTACGATCACATCGCCGGAACGAATGCCGCGATCAGATGCATCGCTGTCAGGGTCAACATTTGTGACCACCACGCCCTCACCTTCTTCCGAAGGGGTGACAGTCAGGCCATATGAGTCGAGGGTTTCACCCTGCTCAGTATCGCCACCACCACCGGACTGGGTGTCAGCCTTTCCGAGATCCTGCGGCATGGCTGCAATGGTGATATCGACTTCTTCAGCCTTACCCTTGCGCCATACAGTCAGAGCAGCCTTTTCGCCCGGGATAATGTTCGCAACCTTGCGAGCAAGATCGCGTGGGTCCTGAACTGTCTCACCATTGACGGCAGTGATTACATCACCAGCCTTGATACCAGCCTTGGCAGCCGGACCATCGGCCTGAGGCGATGCAACAAGTGCGCCCTTTTCTTCTGCAAGGCCGAGCGACGCGGCAATGTCCTTGTTTACCGGCTGAATTTGTACGCCGATCCAACCGCGTTCAACTGAGCCCTTCTTGATCAGCTGATCGACAACCTGCTTGGCGGTCGATGCAGGAATTGCAAAGGCAATACCCACGCTGCCACCTGAAGGAGAGAAGATGGCGGTGTTGATGCCGATAACTTCACCGGAAAGGTCGAAGGCTGGACCGCCGGAGTTACCCTTGTTCACTGCAGCATCAATCTGAATAAAGTCGTCGTAAGGACCTGCACCGATGTCACGACCACGAGCAGAGACAATACCGGAGGTTACAGTACCGCCGAGGCCGAAAGGATTACCGACTGCAACGACCCAATCACCGACACGGATCTTGCTGTCATCGCCGAGTTTCACATAAGTGAACTTGCGCTTTGAATCGTCAATTTTCAGTACGGCGAGGTCAGTGCGTGGATCGGTGCCGATCAGCTTGGCATCGAGTTCTGTGCCGTCGTCGAGAACGACGCTATAGGCATCGCCATCTGAAACAACGTGGTTGTTTGTGACAAGGTAGCCATCCTCAGAGATGAAGAAGCCGGAACCCTGTGCGACAGGGCGCTCATGGCCCGGGCGACCCTTTGGAGCTCTGCCAGGACGACGGCTATCAGGACGTGCATCGCCGCGCGGTTCCATACCAAAATCACGGAAGAAGCGCTTCAATGGATGGCCGTCTGGGAGCTGATCAAATCCGGGAGGTCCGGAAAACTGCGAACCGCTGTTTGCTGTTTCCTGAACGTCTTTCTTGACACGAACACTGACGACTGCCGGACGAACCTTTTCGACCAGATCAGCAAAGCCAGCTTGCTGGGGCGGAGTGACACTTACGGCTTCCGCACGGGCATTGTTCATCACGCCCATCGGGCCGGTGGCAACGAAGGCTCCGGCCAGCGCGGCGGACAGCGCTACTGCTGCAACACCCTTGCGGTACTTTGAAGTTATGATCTTCGACATCTGTCTCTCCTTACGAGCAGCAATCTCGGACCAGGAATTTCCACCAAGGCAAATCCGGTCCTGTAATCCTTTATAGAGCACAAGATAGTTCGAGCTACCTTACCGCTCAATTTCCGGAAAATGAAAGTTTTGTAAGGTTTGGGTTCAATTCAGGAGAAGAAAAAGATCTTATTTGTCATCAAGAAGCCGGGAAAGCTCGGCTTTTTCACGCTCAGACAAAGGCTTTTGGACCTCGACGACCGCATTTCGTCTGCGGAAAGCAATGAACAAAGCAATTCCACCAAACAGCAAAACAAGAACAGGGAAACCCCAAAGAAATGCCGTCTGGGCATTGAAACGAGGTTTCAGCAGAACAAATTCACCATATCGATCAACGACAAAATCCATGACCTGCTTGTCAGAATCGCCCGATGTCAGGCGTTCACGCACCAGAATACGAAGGTCACGCGCTAATTCAGCGTTGGAATCATCAATCGATTCGTTCTGACAGACCATGCACCGCAGCTCTGCCGAGATCTGCCGTGCCCGTTTTTCCAATTGCGGATCAGGCAATATCTCATCCGGGTTCACCGCAAGTGCGGCCGACCCGTAAAATGACAAAAGGACTGCCAGGAAAAGTGCTGTAAACCCTCTCGCAATCTTCATGCTGCGGCCTCAGCGGGCTTGGATGAAGATTTACGGGCCTTCGATGGTGCACCAACACGCAGGCGCCGATCGGCAAGCGAGAAGATTGCACCAATCATCATGACCAATGCGCCGTACCAGATGAGCGTCACATGCGGTTTCCACCAGACGCGTACAACGATGGAACCATTTCCCGGCTCATCGCCCAAAGCAACGTAAACCTGACTGAACCAAAGCGTGCGAATGCCTGATTCCGTTGTTGGCATCTGTCGAGCCGGGAAGAACCTCTTCGACGGCTCAATCAGCCCCATGTCACCACCTGAGGAATCCAAAAGCGTGAAGCTGCCGCGATTTTCAGTGAAATTGGAGCCGGTGAGAGGACGCAATCCTTCAAAGCGCAACGAATATTCGGCAACTTTTGTTGTTTCGCCCGGCCGCATTAGCAAGACACTTTCAGTGCCGTAAGTCGTGACACTGACGATGCCGAGCAAGGTCACGCCGAGGCCTATATGTGCCAGCGCCGTTCCAAAGACGGAACGCGGCAGACCTTTGAAGCGAGAAAATGCTTTGCCTGCCGAAACCTTGCCGATACCTGCCTTCAGCCAAAGATCGGTCAGGCTTCCAAGGATCAGCCAAACGGCAAGACCAATACCCAGCGCGGCAAGTACGGAATGGGCATTGCTACGCCAAACCACAATACCGACAGTGATCAGTGAGAGAGCGAAGGCAGTCATCAGCCTTTGTGCGACACCGTACAGATCACCGCGTTTCCAAGCTAGCAACGGGCCAAATGGGACTGCCAACAACAGCGGAATCATCAATGGTCCGAAGGTCATGTTGAAGAAGGGAGCGCCGACAGAGATCTTCTCTCCGGTCATCACTTCCAACAGCAGGGGATAGAGCGTCCCAATAAGGACGGTTGCTGCAGCAGTCGTGAGAAAGAGATTGTTGAAGACCAAAGCGCCTTCACGCGAGATCGGCTGGAACAGCCCGCCTGAAGTCAGGCTCTGAACACGAAGTGCAAAAAGCGACAGCGACCCACCGATGAAGATCGCGAGAATAGCAAGAATGAAGAGACCGCGCCCCGGATCGGTCGCGAAACTATGCACTGAAGTCAACACACCGGAACGCACAAGGAAAGTGCCAAGCAGTGACAGCGAGAAGGTTAAGATCGCTAACAACACGGTCCAGATTTTCAGCGCCGACCGTTTTTCCATGACGATTGCCGAATGCAGCAAAGCAGTTCCGACCAGCCATGGCATAAAGGACGCATTCTCGACCGGGTCCCAGAACCACCAGCCGCCCCAACCGAGTTCGTAATAGGCCCAATAAGAACCCATCGCGATACCGCCGGTCAGAAACATCCAGGCGACCAGCGCCCAAGGGCGAACCCAGCGCGCCCAAGCCGCATCAAGACGACCTTCGATCAGCGCTGCTACGGCAAAGGAAAAACAGACTGAAAATCCGACATATCCGAGATAAAGCAACGGCGGATGGATCGCGAGACCAATATCCTGAAGGATCGGGTTTAGATCACCACCTTCAATCGGCGCGGGGATAATACGCGTAAACGGATTGGACGTGAAAATGATGAAAGCGAGAAATGCGGTTCCGATCCAACCCTGAACACCAAGCACATTTGCGCGTAGCGTTTCTGGCAAGTTGCCTGAAAAGGCAGCAACCAACGCACTGAAGAAGCTAAGGATCAACACCCAGAGGAGCATCGAGCCTTCATGATTGCCCCAAACGCCGGTAATTTTATAGAGCATCGGCTTTTGCGAATGCGAATTCTCGACAACGTTCAGAACTGAGAAGTCAGAGACGACATAGGCGAAAGTCAGAACTGCGAAAGAAAAAGCAATAAGAGCAAAAACAGCCAGCGCAGTCGGCACGGCGACGCCCATCAGCTGCATGTCTCTGCGCTGTGCGCCAACAACAGGCGCGATTGACTGCACCACTGACAAAGCCAGTGCCAGAACAAGCGCGAAATGACCAATCTCGACATTCATAGGCTTTTTCCAGTTTCAATCTCAATTACTGGCTCGATTACTGGTCCAATATTCATCATTCGCCCTCCCACACGCCTTTCTTCTTCAGGCTGTCGGCGAGATCTTTTGGTACGTAGTTTTCATCGTGTTTGGCGAGAACATTGTCGGCGCGGAATACACCGTCAGGGCCAAAACGGCCTTCAGCAACCACGCCCTGACCTTCGCGGAACAGATCAGGCGCAATCCCTTCAAATACGACATTGACGGTTTTGATTGTGTCCGTGACGGTGAAATGAAGTTCGCTACCCTCACGAGTAACCGAGCCTTCTTCAACAAGACCACCAAGCCGGAACCGCGCACCCGATGTAATTTCCTGCTCTGTCAAATCAGCTGGCGTACGGAAAAAACGGATGTCCTGGCTAAAGGCCATCAGCATGAGACCTACAGCGATTGCGAGTACGACCAGCGCACCGCCGATCAGCATGAGGCGCTTACGCTTCCTCTGACTGACAGTGCGGGCTAAGCTGCCTGTAGGTTTCGTGTTGCGTCCATTACCTTCTGCAGTCGCACTCATTGTGTTGCGCTCCCTGCTTCCAAACCTAGTCCTGCGGCAAAGCTTGTCAGCTCCGTCCGCTTT
The DNA here is from genome assembly GCF_040369775.1 of Brucella sp. NBRC 12953. Lineage (NCBI taxonomy): Bacteria > Pseudomonadati > Pseudomonadota > Alphaproteobacteria > Hyphomicrobiales > Brucellaceae > Brucella > Brucella sp. NBRC 12953. The sequence continues at coordinate 178,636 of NZ_BAABSV010000001.1, read as the reverse complement.
TCACCATCCAGCGCCGCAACTCCACGTTTGAGTGCATCGAGTGCTGCATCGCGGCGATTGAGGATCATATAGGAGCGCACGAGGCGCTTCCAGCCGTCGATATCCCCGCTGTTTTCGCGAAGACTTTCATCAAGACGTTGAACCATACCCTCAACCATCGCCTGACGATCTTCCGGCCTCATGGATGCTGCAGCGTCTACGTCGTCTGTCGTGGGTCCTTTGGCTGGCGCGGACGGTGCTAGCGATCCTCGAATGCGCGCAATTGTCTGCTCAACCTGAGCACGCCATGGCGCATCTTTCGGCGCCTTATCAAGGAAAGTCTGCAACCTTGTAATGGCGCTGTCGGCATTGCCGTCCTGCATTTCGCCCTGTGCAAGATAATATTGCGGGCGGATATCATTGGGTTCAAGCGCAGCTGCTTTTTCAAACAGACCCTCTGCCTCTGCAGTGATTGGTCCACCTGAGACAGCAATCAAAGCTTCGCCGAGACCAAGGATACGAGGGAAATTTTCACCCTCAAGACGAATGGCCGAACGATATGCGTTCACTGAGTCGGCACCTCGGCCGATACGCAAATAAATCGGCGCCAGAACATCCCAGCCGCGAGCATCATTGGGGTTTTGAGCCAAGTGTGATTCAGCGCGGGCAATAAGCTCATCAACCGAACTGTTCTGCGGGCTGTTAGCCAAGCGTGCAGCAAGTGGCATGGACGGCGTGTCGGGCGCGCCAAAAAGTGGATAGACACCCCAGGCGATAAGGGGGACAGCCAACACAGCTGAAAAAGCCAGCAACCGTCCTGAGTGAACCTTTTTCACCTCGGCAGCAGCGTCGGCGCTGCTCTTTTCAGCACCGAGTATACGACGGGAAATTTCGATACGTGCTTGCTCCGCGCTGGGAGCATCGATCATGCCGCGCGCAGCATCGGCCTCTACTTCGCGCAGCTGGTCTCGATAGACCTCTAGATCGTTTTTTTCAGGGGGCAAAAATTCTTGCTTGTTCCGCGTCAGCGGCAACAAAACAGTCAAAGTAGCTGCAAAAGTCAGCAGTGCGGCAGTCAACCAGAATTCCATGGCTGAGACTTAATCTCAGCGAAGGCAAAAACCAACTCGAAGGACGTGGAATTAGGCTGACTAGGGCAATTCGCCGCAAAGGTTTAATCAAAGGACGCGGATTTGTGCCCGCACATACGCATGGGATAAAATTTAGCGATGCATCCCATGCATGACTGTTTAAGCACCTTTGGCTTTATGTAAGCGGGGTCCAGCTGCCATCGGCATTCCGGCAAGCGGTGCCGCGCGAGGTTTGCGACGCATCGCCAATCGAGAATGTGTGGGTATATTGGCGGCAGTTCTGAGAACCCACCTGATAAGGCTGTGCGGCAGTCACATCGCCGGAAGTCGAACCACTACCGCTCCATGAAACCGCTTTACCTGCCGGAGAATACTCAAGCGCGCGATATTCCGCTTCAAGTGCCTTCTTACGGTCGCCCGTGGTCAGCTGACCTGCTGAACTGCCAAGGAGTCCGTTGCCGAGCGACGCGAGCAGATCCGGACGTGTTTCTGCTTTCGAGGAAAGCCCACCAAGCGAAGTCAGCCCTGAGCCCTTGCCGCCGCCGGAAGTTCCGCAGGCAGAGAGAGCGAACGCTATAGAAGCGATCAAAAACGGAGCAGAAAACCTTGATACCATCGTCATAACAAATCGGCCTTCATAAAAATGAGCATGCATACTATCGTAGGATGCAGCTATTAATCTAACCTTCTAGTCTGCCTCGTGGCAAAAACAACTATCAATCTTCAGTCAGCGGCAACACAACGCGCACCTGAAGGCCGCCAAGATTGCTTTTTCCCAAGAACAAGCTGCCCCCATATTCACGAACCGTATCCTGAACGATTGCCAAACCAAGCCCAGTGCCTGGCTTCGTTTCATCAACGCGGTTACCCCGTTTCAATGCGGCATCAATCTTGTCGGGAGCAAGACCAGGGCCATCATCCTCAATCAGAATCTCGAACTGGCGTTGCACATCCGCCGCAGGTCGCAGAACGATCTTGATCCGTCGACGTCCCCATTTGCCTGCGTTCTCCAGAAGATTACCGACAATTTCTTCCAGATCTTCCTTTTCACCAGCGAAAACTGCATCCGGCAAAACATTTCTGAATGCAATATTGAACGACGGATTGAGCTTTGCAGTTACGCGTTCCATACGCTCAAGCACAGGTGTAACCTGAGTTCGAAATACGACACTATCCCGTTGCGCAGCAATCCGAGCGCGCTGGAGATAGTGTTGTATCTGAACCTGCATGGCCTCGCTTTGCTCAAGCACCACGCGGCCCTGTTCACCACCCATGGAGCGCGCTTCATTCGTCAGCACCGAAAGCGGTGTTTTCAAAGAATGGGCGAGATTTCCGACCTGCGTTCGCGAGCGCTCAACAATGCGGCGGTTATTCTCGATAAGCGCATTCATCTCGTTTGCCAGCGGCGCAATTTCCAGCGGCAGCGACGTATCGAGTTTGGCCGATCGCCCCTCGCGAATATCAGCTAAAGCCTGACGCACTTTATCAAGTGGTCGCAAACCAAAGAGAATAATACCAGCATTGATGAACACGCTGCCAAGGCCGAAAATCGCCAGATAAAGAGCCAACTTGCTTCTGAAGTCTGAGATTTCATTCATCACTTCGCTGAGATTGCCCATGACACGGAAGCGTGCGACGCGATTGTCGTTATCGAGAACAACTTCGGTCTCGACAATATAGAGCTCTTCACCGTTCAGGCCTGGCAGCGTGTAGCTGCGCATAAATGAGCTATCAAAGGGTGCCTGCGTGATCGGCATTTCAGGCACGATGCGCCCGACCGAGGACAGCGACTGGAGTTTGCCGGAAATATTTGAGGAAACGGGATCTACAGACCAGTACCAGCCAGAAAGCGGACTGGAATAACGCAGTTCGCCCAGCTCCGGACGCCCTTGAAGGGTGCCTTCCGGAGAGATGCTCACAGCACCGACGAGACTGAAAAGGTGCGCAGTCAGAAGACGTTCAAAGTTGTTGCGTGCAGCATCGCCATAAAGCGTGCTTATCAATGTCGCGACAACAACAAGCGCCAGAATGACCCAAAGCGTCGAAAGGGTTACGACGCGTATCGCAAGAGAACGCAGAGGGGGGAAAATGCTAAGAAGCTTCAGTTCCCGCTCCCTTTCACATCTGTATTTCCTTCCGAACGGATACGATAGCCCATGCCACGTACCGTTTCGATCAGATCAACGCCCATCTTCTTGCGCAGGCGGCCGACAAAGACCTCAATCGTATTGGAATCTCGGTCAAAGTCCTGATCGTAAAGATGCTCGACCAGTTCGGTGCGCGACACCACTTCGTCCATATGATGCATCAGATAGGAAAGCAGGCGGTATTCGTGCGAGGTAAGCTTCAGCGCCACACCGTCAATACTGGCCTTTGAGGTCTTGGTGTCCAAATGCAGCGGACCGCACACCAGCTCCGACGAAGCATGACCGGCAGCGCGTCGGATAAGCGCGCGCAGTCGCGCCAGCACTTCCTCAATATGAAAAGGCTTTGCGACATAATCGTCGGCACCAGCATCGATACCTGCAACCTTATCGCTCCAGCGATCACGGGCGGTCAGCATAAGAACAGGCATTGTACGACCGCTGCGGCGCCAACGCTCAACAACGCTGATGCCGTCCATCTGCGGCAGACCGATATCGAGGATGACGGCATCATAAGGCTCGGTATCACCGAGATGATGACCTTCTTCGCCATCAAAGGCACTATCGACAACATAGCCCGTAGCAACCATCGCATCCGAGAGCTGCCTGTTCAGGTCCTTGTCGTCTTCAACGATCAGGATACGCAAGTTTAAAGCTCCTCGCAGGAACGCATTACTGTGCGGGGACGGCCACTTCTACACGGCGCGGGCGTTCGCCATCGCGACCAGGTACGAGCACAACGATCACACACATGGCACGACCATTTTGCGTGGTTGGTGTTGCCTTGGCCAATTGGCCACCCTGTGAGGCTGCCACTTGTTCTCCAACTGCCGCGCAATCACCAGCGGCAGCGACCAGAAGATTGGACTTCTGTGGCGTCGCAATTGGCAGGGCACCGGCATCAACCGGCAACAGACCAATGCTAACGGCCAGAAGCGCGAAAATTTTGAGAGCAGGGTTCTGTTTCATCATGTCCCTTATATAGCGCCTCCCAGCTGAACGATGCATGAACGATACACTCTGCTTGTCGACACAAAGGAAATTATGCTCATAAAACAGCTTCAACCCCATCTCCGGATTGAAGCCATTCTAAACTATTGTTTTTATGCATAATATCAACCGGAACATCAGTCAATATTCCGGTTTCATGCATCTTTTCAAAACCTTGCTATCACGGATTATAAAATTATGAAATGCGTGAAGTTGCCCCTATGCGCCCAAAAACGGCGATAAGACCGGCAATAGCTGTAGCAAGCTGCAACAAAATATCCGTCAGAGCCCCCTGATCCACAGTTTCACTGACCAGACCAAAAGCTCCGGCAAGTGATAGAAACTGGGCAACAAGGCCTGCCCAGACTGTACGAGAAAGATACCAAGGCTTATCTTCGATCATGACTTTTCCTTTCTAAATTCAGATCCTGCTTGAAATATCAATGCAAGCAAAATCCCCTGCTCCGATTTTAGAACTCACCATTGCAACGCGAAGCTGGAAGTCACTGCTGCCCAAATCCGAAAGCCGGTCTGCACCGGGGTAATTCCAGGAAGCCGCTTGCACCTGAACGCTTCGGACAAGAACATCCGAACTCCAGATTTCGACCTGATAGGCTTCGCGCTCTTCACCCAGTGGAATCTCTTCCCCAAGCCAGCTATCGGCATCAACACGTCCACGCCTGATCCAGCCGAACAACAGATCACTATTACTGAGCCGCTCTGCTTTGAGGTGAACAGGACTCAATGGTTTCAACGCCTGCACACCGCCGATTGCCTTTACAGTGTCGAAAAAATCGTCCGAGAACGATTTACCGGCCGCTCCAATGCGCCAGTTGAGTTCCAACCCGATTTCAGATGTTTGCAAACCTATGCTTTGAACGCCCCCATCCAGCAGGATGAAGGGCGTACCCGTCGGCTTTTCATTGAGGCTAGCGGCTTCTGTGCCAAGCTGCCCGCGCAAAAGACTGCTTAAGCGCCAATGGTTCTGTCCGATTTCTTGAGCCTCAAGAAACTGCAGTACCTCCCATTTTCCATCGGAGGACTGCACAAGCGCGGTATTGGCACCATTCAGGATTTGCGTGAACGGTTTCGATTCCAACTCACCCGAATACAGCACCAGTTCCAGTGTCTGACCGTCGATAAGTCGCCCACTTGCCCCTCCAGGCAATGGAGCTGTCAGCTCGCCCATAACGGCGCGTTCGCCGATCAGGCCACGCTCGACAAAGCCGTCATCGGAGGGCGAGGCATGAGTCGCGACCCCACGCCAAGGCTTCGCATGACAGGCAATGCGAAACTGACCAGCCGGATCTTCTGCACCCGGCCAGAGTGGCAGGTCGATGAGATGAAATATCGGCTTCATATCCGAAACAGGTCCGCCCGGCGTCAGCTGCGGCGTTTCTCCCCTATCAGCGAAAGCCACATTAGGTGCCAGTGCTACGGCCTTGACCACCCGCACCTCTCCGTCTTCAAGAGACGACACAACATAATCGCGCCCACCGCCCAGCATATCGAGCCGCACACGATCACCGACATGCAGGGCAGCCTCAGACCAGGGCAGTGAGAAGCTTGCTGTCCGCCGTTCGGCATAACGGCGCGCCATCCAGGCTTCCGCGAGTGCAGTCGCCTGTCCCACTTCCATTGAGCCGGAGAGGCTGAGGCTTTCCGTGCCTTGGCCCATATCGCGCCGAACCGATGCACCGACCACCTGAAAATCACGCAGCGGATCGTTGCAATAAAGTTCAGCTACCGAAGGTAAATCACCCTGATCCTCAAGAACCGCGGTCAATGCTTCGCCATCAGTCGGTTCGACAAGCGTAGCCGCCACGTCAAGTACAGGAGCCGCACGACCAATGCTGCGGAACTTGAATTGCCCTGCCTGCTCAAAGCCATGCACACCAAACACATTCATCAGTGGCTCCAGCACACCGCGAGCCGTGCTGGGCTCTGAAATCACGAAGCCAGTCAGATGCCCATCTGCGCCTGTGCAGTCTGCTTCCGGCAATCCAAAATCTGCGAGGATAGCTGCAATAAGCTCATCAAGTGCAACACCGCTCATGCGGCCATTGAGCCAATGTCCCAACCGCCAGTTTGGTGTGTCTCCCCACACGTCGGCTTTCAGCGGAAACTCCGGAAACGGTCTCGTATCCCATGACCAGAGATAGACGCGATCCATGTCGAGCATCGGCCCGCCATAGATGGGGGAAACTGGGTTCCTATCCGGCCAGTAGTGATAATGCGCCCGCAGAAAGCGATCCATGGCAATATCGGAACGCGCCCCATTCGAAAAATAGGGTGTCGCGTTTTCCGAGGATTTCGGATCAGGGAACACATTAGGCTGGTTTGGTCCTTTATCGACCGCCGGGCATCCCAGTTCGGTGAACCATATGGGCTTTGATTGTGGTACCCATGCCGTTGGCGCAAGAGCCTCAGCACCGTCGATGCGATTATAGTGCGGGTTGCTCCACCATGAGCGAATGTCTTTGTATCGGTAAACCCATGGCTTGCCCGCGAGCCCATCCGTGATTGGTGTGCGCTTGCGCTGCTCACGGTTTTCGCTATTGGCATAATACCAGTCGAACCCCTCACCCGCTTCGATGTTGCTGCTCAGACCACCAAGATCGTAAGCACCTTCAAAACCATCAGGGTTGCCACCATCCAGGTCGCCGTCTCGCCAGTCAGCGAGCGGCATATAATTATCGATACCAATGGCATTGATGGCTGGATGTGCCCATAGCGCGTCAAGATTGAAGAAGAGATCGCCGGTGCCATCCTGCGCCTGATAGCCGAAATATTCAGTCCAGTCCGCGCCATAACTGATGCGACAACTCTGCCCGAGCTTCGTGCGCATTTCCGCTGCAAGCGTGCAGAGATGGGTTACGAACGGAAAGCTGTCGCGGCTTTCGCGGATACTGGTGAGACCACGCAGTTCGGAACCCAGCAAAAACGCATCAACTCCGCCCGCCTGCATTGCGAGGCTTGCACAGTGATTCAGAAAACGTCTGTACCCCCATGTTCCGTTGACGAAAGCTGTAACCTGATTGGCCGCTTCCAGCGTCTTGTCAGGTGATCCAGAGATACCAATCGCGGGACTACAGGTTATGCGCCCACGCCATGGGTAAACGGATTGTCCCACACCGCCGTAAGGCGACGGCAGCGAGTTGCCGGCGGGAACATCCATCATGATGAAAGGATATAGCGTTACTTTCAGGCCGCGCGCCTTGGCATCGCGAATTGCATCAACCACACTCTGGTCGGATGGCGTACCACCATAGGCCGCTCCCTCACCGCTCTGGGAAATCAGATGCGCTCCGCCGCGCGTAACATTCTCAACTTTCCATGTCGGGCTCGACGACAAAGCACTCTGATGCGTAACACCGGGGCGTATCTGGCAATATCCCGCGCGCAAGTCATCGCCAAACCACGGCAGGACAATCGCCACATGCTGCAACTGAGGACAAAGCGACTGCAGCTCATCCATAGCAACCGTCCAATCGCTGCGGCCGCGTTTTGCATTGCGATTAAGCGTGCGGCTTTCACCGGGCGACGGTCGATCCGTAACGGGAGTTGGTGAAAGACCGAACTCGGTTGAGCCTGGAATAAGTGCGACAGCACGGACATCTCGCGCCAGCTTCCCAACCGGACGCAGAACCTCAAACTGAAACTGCGGCAGGCGATTGCCATAGACATCAAGCGGAATACGCTCAAACACGACATAGGCCGTTCCGCGATAGGCGGGAGCATTGCCTGTGCCTTGCTTGGCTTCAATCAGCGGATCGGGCTGCTGCGTATCCGTGCCGTGATAAATGCGCAATTCGATTTCGGTAAGATCAAGCTCTTGCCCGTCGGCCCAGACACGGCGAATGCCAGCTATTTCCCCCTCTGCAACAGCATAGGCTGCGTTACCGAAATAGCTGTAGGAGGTCACCTTCGGACCGCCCTTGCCGCCCTGCCGTTCAGTCGTTTTCTTTTCCTCATGCCGTGTCGCCCAAATCAGCGTGCCGGAAAGTCTTGCCGTGCCATAGACGAACGGCAGAGCTGCTCCTTCTTCAGCTGTTGCCACGCGCCCGCTGTTGAGCCTTGCCCCTTCCATATGGCGGGTGGAGTTAATGATAGCCGTATCGATGGCATAACCACCCATTGCGCCAAGCCCTGCGCCGATGGCAGCACCCACAGGGCCAAAAATGCCACCGACGGCAGCGCCCACCGCCTGCAGAACAACAGTCGCCATTGCTTAACCTTCTTGTTCAGGAAAAATGAAAATTCCGGCTATACGTTTTCGCCATTGCGGCACCAGTGCAGAAGCCATCACCCGATGCCCCTCATAGGCATGGATGAAACGGTTCTCACTGGCCATAATGCCAAGATGCTTGGCCGCCATATCGGACCGCCAACGAAAAACGAGGAGATCACCCGGCTGCGGATCAGTGCCGTCGCGGCGCTGCATATGGCGCGATGCGGCTTCAAGCAGCGGATCGCCGTGAGCGGCCTCCGCCCAGTCTGGCGCATAGGTACCGGGGCTTTCCGGCTCAGTGCCATAGATCTTGCGCCAGATGCCGCGCACGAGACCAAGGCAATCGCAACTGATACCGCGCGCGGAAGCGCTGTGGCGGTAGGGCGTGCCAATCCAGCTTTCCGCCTCCGTCAGAATTCTATCTGCAATATTCATGGAACCAGCGCGCTCCCGTCATATTCGTTGTTGGAGCTGACATAGGCAAAGGCGGCGTCATTGCCCGGCAGGTGCGGGAAGCCGCGAAAATTTGCGCTATTGGCAAACTTTGCTTTGCAGGTGGCAAAGCTCTTGTCACAGCCTGCCACCAGTCGAAAACCGTCGCCCGGTTTTGCGGCAAGAACTGGTGGTTCTGTGAGATTCAGGCGATTGCCGCTCTGTGCGAGGACGCGCACCGAACCGCCCTGATTATCTCCGCTTGTCCATGTGAGCCGCCCTTGTGTAAACCAGTTGCTGGCAAAACCATCGAGCCCACTTACACTGAGAATTGGACCGTCGGCGCTTACAACAGAACCAACGGCAAAAAAGCGAGGATCGTCTATGTTCACACCGCAGCGTTTATCGCCCAGCACCGCATCGCATTGACGCAGAACACGCCGTCCACAGACAGCGTCAAAAGCCGCAGCAGCACCTTTCAGTTCCATCACAAACCGGCCACCTGAGCGCGTGATTGCCCCGACCGTCCAGCGCCGCAAAAGCATGTGCTGATCTGGCATGTTCCAATTGGCGAGATAGCTCTCGACCACGGCACCATCAAAGCGCCCCTGCTCAATATCGGTCTCGCTGATGCGTATCGACGACAACACACCTTCGACATCGCCACCCGCGATGGAAAGACCGAGCGTTGTCGTGGCTTCGCTGCTGTTAAGACCCGTTAATGGCTCGCAGGAAATACCTTCCAGAACCAGCGCCTGGTCGTGATCTGTGAAACCCAAGACCACCTGATCGGAACGTCTAATAAGCCATGCAAAGCAATGGCTTGTCACTTCTCCCTTCAGATGTGATTCAAGTTCTGCCGGGACAGGGATCATGCCTTGACCTCGATAATGGGGATAGATGGGATTTCACCTGCTTGAAACGAAGCAATGCTCGCCGTTAGGCGGTCTGTGTCGAAGCGCACAGGCACATCGAACAGGAAACCAGCTGTCACCTTTGCGCCATCAGCAGGCACGTAATCGGGGGTAAAAGATGCAATCCCCTTGGCATGGTCGAGAGTATAAGCCTCACCCTCATCGAGCCTTACGCCGTTGACGCCAATCAGCACGGAAGCCGCGACAGGGCGTGTAATCGGTCGACTGTACGCTTCGTAATGTTTGACAAGCTGGAACATGGCTGTTGCGCCATCGCCTGTTCCGATCACCTGATCGGTAAAGGATGGTGCGAAACTGCCCGCAGCCGAAGAAAAGTCGAACGGATCGCGGAAGCGGAAACTATGCAGCGATCCGCGTCTTGCCTCGAAAAAGGCAAGCACCGATTTCAGATCGTCCAGCGACCGCAAACCGGTTCCCGCATCAAAATGTCTGCGTGAATGCGCCCATCGGGCATTGCGCTTTTCAAAGCCTGATGTGAGCGTGACGATTTCATTGCGCCACTCCGGTCCGGCCGTCGCACCGAATGAGACCCCCAGCGGAAAACGAACATCATGAAAAGCTTGCATCTCACATCCTCCGTGCGCCGCGGCGCACAGCACCCGCGAGCATGGTTGACAGCTGTGCTTCGGATTTGCGGAAAGAAGATGCGTCGGGCGATGTCATGTTGAACACGACCTGCACGGGCTTGGAGCTACCGCCGCCAGTTGCAACGCCCAGCCTGCCATCAGCACCGCGCGCCAGCGGCAGGATCGCTTCCGCACCCGCCTCACCCGTCAGGCCCAGCGAACCATTTCCCATGCCAAAATAAGTGGGGCTTGAAACCACCCCGCCCTTGGCAAAAGGCATGACGCCGCGAATGCCGCCCATCACACCCGACATTAGCGAGGAACCAAGGCTTTGCAGTGGCTGAAGCCCAGCAGAAAGCGCTGAGCCTGCCAGACTGCTGGCAAGCCCGCGCAGCACATCATCAAGCCCCTTGCCAGAAACGATTGCACTTTTCAGTGCCGTTGTCAGGTTTGAGCCGAAGCTTGACGAACGCTTTTCAAGATCGGTCAGAGCGCGATCAAAGGCGCTCATGTCCGCCTCGACGGAAACGGTTACGTTTTCATCTGTCATTGTAAATTACCTGTCGGGAAAGGCGTGCATCAGCGCGTCAAGTGTCGCACGCGAAGGAGCATTCGTGCTCTGCGAAACGGGTCCGAGAACGGCGCCAAGTTCGCGTGGGGTCATGGCCCAGAAGTCTTTTGAGGAAAGCCGCAGCAAACCAAAACCTGCGCGCATCACCTCTTCCCAGGGAAAAGGCTGACGTGAAGGAACTGATTCAACTGCGGCACTCAAGGGTTTGAAGGAGAATCGCTTTCTTCCGTTCCGAAGGTCGCGGTCAGCAATGCTGAAACGATGCGGGCATAGCCGCTCGCGCCGCCATCTGCTCGCATCTCCGCTACATCTTCAAACGGCACATCATGTCCGCCGCCATGCAGACCGGCGCAGATGATACGCTGCATATCGAAGGCGGAAAGCTTGCCGCCGGAAAATCGGGCAATCAAATCGGAGAGATTGTCCGCTTCAAAAGCAGACTCCAATTGTGCCAGCGCACCCAGCGTCAGGCAGAGTGTCCAGTCGCGGCCATCAAGTTTTGCCGCAACCTCGCCGCGATGGCGATTGACCATCATAGTACATCTCCGAAGGAGATCAGTCCTGCGGATTCGAGCGCAATTTCAAACGTCACTTCCGCATCGTGATTGCCACCATATTCAAGGGCCACAATCTGGAAAGGACCGGTGATGGTGCCGAAGTCGGGCAGCAAGATCTGCCAGTTGCGAATCTCACCATCAAAGAACACACTACGGATAAGAGCATCCGATGTTGCATCCTTGAATATGCCCGATCCGCTGATCGAAGCTCGTTGCACGCCGCTTCCGGCCAGCAGTTGCCGCCACCGACCGGCAGCATCCGCATCTGTCACATCGACGGTTTCGGCATTGAAAGCAATGCGCTTGGTGCGCAAGCCAGCACAGGTTTCAAACTGGCCCGTGCCATGCGCAATTTTCAGCAAGATATCCTTGCCGCGTTGAGCTGCCATTCTGTGTTCCTCGATCTTTTTTGCTTTTACGTGCATCTTAATTCTGATCGAAGCGGGATCAGAAATCAGTCCAGTGGACTGATTTCCCCGCATAGACGGTTCCCACTTTTCGGGATGCGCTTTAATTTTCCGGTTCGGTCACAGCGCGGTAGCGCATGGTGCCGAGATAGCTGCCGAACCCGTCCGTATTGCGGGCTAGAACTTCGGTCAGCATGAGATTGACGACGCGATGACCGTTGAGGTCGAGTGGTTCTTCATCGAGCCTCGTTGCGATACGCCCAGCAATTTCAAGCACGCGTTTGCGACCTGCTTCACGCGCCCATATCTGGATATTGAGAAAATGTTCTCCACCCGGCTCAGAGGCCGTATTCCAGTCCTTGCTCAGCGTTTCGCCGAGCGTGACATAAGGAAATGGAGTCTTGGGCGGAACGTGATCATAAACATGCTCACCCCCAAGTGTTTCAATAAGTTCTTCGTCATTCTTCAAGGCGTCATAAAGTGCCTTCTGCAATGCTGCCGCGCCGTTCCTCATCTTGCTCCCCGCTTGATTTTTGAGTGTCGCGCCGGGCAATCAGCTGCCCGGTGGCAATATCCTCCCGCACCGCGATTTGCCTGAAACGCAGTGCCCGAACGAGACCATCGAAGGTCAGTTTCATCGTGATATTCACCGCCCCTCCTCCACCGCCAGGCAGATAAGGTAACGTCCGCGTTCATCCGGATCGTGGACAGAGTGCAGCGTGAAAACACGCCCACCTTTGCGGAAGCGTTTGTCTGTTGCGATGTCTGCTCGATGACGCACCAGAATGCGGTGGGTGATCTCCGGGCGTGGCCGGATACCGAAATCCCGCTGACTAGTTGATAGGGGTTCAATACGACCCCAAACAGTCCCGATCTTCGACCATGTTTCGCGATAGCCACCCATACCATCAGCAACAGACTGCATGGCTTCCAGGGCCAACTCTGTCGTGAGCTGACCCGGATCAATAAACAGCACGTTGTTCATAGGGATATTCGTCGCCAGCTATCGACCATCTGACCAACCATCGTGGGCAGTTCAGCCTTGGTTGTATCCATGCCTGCGCGGTTCTCATAGAGATGCGCAGTCAAAGTGAGTATCGCCTGTTTGAGCGCGTCTGGCACTTCAACGCCGGTTTCCCCAAACCCCGCAATGAAGTCGACCTCAAGGCCACAGAACGTCTGTGCATCCGGATATTGCGCCATATAAACACGTTGCGGACGGCGGCCATGCTGGAGCATGAACTCTTCAGGCTCCATGCTGATTGCACTGCCGTCGGGACGATATGCGACCACAGCTGTGACAGCTTTTACCGGATATTTGAAAATAGCGAGACGCCCCGAGCGCGGCCAGCGATCAACGCGCAGGCGCCATGTCTGATCAACCAGTGCAAGCCCCGTCTCGGCTTCGACAAGCTCGCGCGCGGTCTTGATGATACGGCGCAGAACATCATCTTCACTATCGGTCGAAATTCGCAAAAATGCGCGAGCGTCAGCAATCGTCACCGGTTCCAGCGCCGGCGGCGTGACAAGAAACATTGTCATGTATTTTCCCCTTAAATAACTCTCAAATCAGATAGTTACGCATGCAACCCCAGAAAAAGATTCAACCTGTTCGCAAATTGAATCTAGCTGCCAAAACCGGCAGGGAGATCACTGCTAAAAATATCAGGCTGCGAATTTCAGAAGCTTGATCGCATCAAAATCCTGCACGCCGCCGCCCACGCGTTTGGTGGTGTAGAAAAGCACATATGGCTTGGCAGAATATGGATCGCGCAACACGCGCACACCGATACGATCCACCACCAGATAGCCACGTTCAAAATCGCCAAAGGCAATCGGCGTTCCGTCAGCTGCAATGTCTGGCATATGCTCGGCCTCGACCAGACCAAAACCCATCAGCGACGCCTTTTCACCAACAGCCGCTGGCGGCTGCCAGAGGTAATTGCCGTCTGCATCTTTCAGCTTGCGCAACACGCTCTGCGTCTTGCGGTTCATCACGAAATTGGCGTTCTGGCGATAGCCAGCTTTCAGCGCATAGATGAGTTCAATCAGCTTGTCGGATGGATCGGACGCAGGCAATGCGCCGTCAACACCAGTGGCTATGTGGCCGATCTTACCCCACTCCCAGCTCGCATCTTCGACTGTGCTATAGCTCAGGAAGCCCATCGGCTTGTTTAGGCCATTGCCGGTGATGAAGGCAGCACCTTCCTGTTCGGCAAAGGCTGCTTCGACCTCTTCGGCGATCCACTGCTCAACGTTGACAGCTGCGTCATCAAGCAATGAAGAAGTGGCCGCTGGCATTGCGTAAATTTCCATCGTTAGGAACTGCAGCTCTGCAAGCTTGGCCGAAGCGGTCTGCGGACGCGCATCGGTTTCGCCGACCCAGCCCGTTGCCGGGCCACTGACCGAGAATGGCTTTTTCAGCACGGCACCAGAAACCTGGCGCACACTGGAGATGCCACGTATCGGCGAGAGCACGGCCAGACGGCGACCGATTTCAGTCTCTAGTTCCGCAGGCACCAGATAGCCACCGTCCGGACCAGAGGCATAAGAATGTGCCTTTTGCTCAATGCCACGCATCGCCTGCTCGTCGCCACGGCGCACATAACCGTCAAAGGCCTGCTTATGCTCGACATCAACAATAGCATTGCCCTTGCCAAGCTGCGGACGGGCGCTTTTCAAAACATACTGGTCAAGTGCTTGTTTCTGTTCGTCGAGCGCGCGGTTGATACGATCAACCTTGTCGCGCAACAGCACATCGACATCGGCGCTCTTTTCAACCTTCTTCAAACGTTCGTCATTGGCTTCACGGAACGCCGAGAAGGCCGTCATAAACTCGTCAAAAGCTTCCGACACATCGCCGTTGTTCCCAAGCGCCTTCGTTTCCACGCTCTTGGTTTCGAGCGGGATTGCATGATTTTTTACCATTTTTGATCCTGATTTAATTAAGTTGCATCATCTTGCAGGCGGCACGCATACGCTGCGCAAGTGCCTTGTCATCTGCCTGGAAAGCATCCCGCCCGTCCCGGCCTTGAATAGCTGCAAGCGCTGAATAGCCTTTGGCTATAACCAGACGTGCAGCAGAACGGCTCAGCCCCGCATCCCGCGTGAGCCAGCGTTCAAATTCTCTGACTGTCGGCAAATCCGCCTTCAGATTATCGATGCGTGCCTGTGGCAGCATAGGAAACGTGACCACCGAGATTTCCCAGAGATCTGCTTCCGTGATGTGGCGCAAACCAGTCCGCGCATCCTTGCGCGCTTTGACAGTGCGAAAACCGATGGACAGCCCATCCAGCCCACCAGTGCGCATGAGTTCCAGCGCCTCGCGTGCACGTGCCACGCCCTTGGCCAGTCTGCCCTCGACAAAAAGGCCGCGTGCATCCTCACGAATATCCGTCCAGACACCGATCGGTTCAGTCGCATCGTGTTGCCAAAGCATGCGCACACCGGATGATTTGCGCGAGGAAAGCGATTTCGCAAAGGCGCCTTTTTCGATCACATCATTGCCGAGATCAGCTAAACCAAACACGCTTGCATAGCCTGAAAAGCTGCCATCGATTTCGATCTCTTCAAGCGCCAATGATGCACGCTTAGTTTCAAGTTTCAGGTCAGGCTTTGCCATTCCTGTTCCTTCAACGGGTAGAATTCCAGTTAGCGATGCGTTCTTGGCCCGCTCAGCAAAACGTTTGAGAATGCCCAGCACAGACCATGCCGCGAGGCTTGCAGCCGTCGACCCCATCAACATGAGTTCGGCTCGCCCAAGCAGGGTCTGCAGAGAAAGCGTTTCGGCAATTTTCACGCCTGCAGCGCCCCCAAACACCATGCCGCAGATGATGCCGACCGCAAATCGGATTGCCGCTTCCCGCTTGCCATTTGGCAGCATATAGGCGAGCGACACGGCAGAACCGGCCACCGCGCCCGCAACCTTGGCAAACCACACGAGACTTGCATCAGACGCCATAACGGTTTCGCTCAGATTGCTCATGAAACTCTCCTTTCCGCACGCGGCTGATAGCCAACCGCATCGCGTTTCTCGTCATCACTCAGGAATGAGGCTTCCGACACGCGCCGCCAGAGCGATTCCCGCTCCAGCGACAGACCTTCGATGCGGTCAGTATCGTGCTCAAGTCTGAGATCGTCACCAAACAATGGACCCAACCAACAACCGAAAGCCTTTGCCGTACGGTTGATCAGCGGCAGCACTGTCAGGCGATAAAATGCGCGGTTGGCTTCGGCATAATTGGCGTAAGTGTTGTCGCCCGGAATGCCGAGCAGCATCGGCGGCACGCCAAATGCCAAAGCAATGTCGCGAGCCGCCCCATTTTTCGCTTCGATGAAATCCATATCCTGTGGGCTGTAACCCATAGCCTTCCAGTCGAGCCCACCTTCAAGAAGCAGCGGCCGTCCCGCACCAGATGCTCCGGTGTAGCCCTCCTCAAGTTCGGTTTTCAGGCGATCAAACTGCTCTTCCGTCAAGTTGCCGCCGTCTTTGGGCGCATAGACCAGCGCTCCAGAGGGGCGTGCAGAGTTATCAAGCAAAGCCTTGTTCCAGGCGCCTGCTGCATTGTGCAGATCAAGCGCCATGAGAGCTGCTTCAAGCGGCGGAAATCCGTAATGGTCATCCAGCGGATGAAAAAGCTTCAGATGCAGGCCAACAGATGCAGCGCCCGCAAGCGAAACAATGCGGCTCGTATTGGCTGAGCGATAGACCAGCGATTGCGGCCAGCCGTCACTCGATGTTTCCAGCGTCACCCTTTCAGGCCGCAAAAGATGCAACTCACTTCTACCGCTCGGCAGATCGACGCGCTCCACATAAGCATTGCCCGAAATCAGCAAATGCCCATAAAGCCGCTCGAAGAAACTGCTACCATCAAGCCCGCATTGCGGTGTCGCGATGAGGTCGAGCAACGGATGCACTTCATGTTCGGTCATGCCTTCATAGAGCAGCCACGGCACATTGCTGGCCGCTTCCGCGATCAGGCGCACACAGCGATGCGCGACCGGATTGCGCATGAAGCCCTCACGAGCGAGCGACGTATAATCCCGCGCAATCCACGAAGCGCCGCGCTCCATATGAAGCGCCACGAAGCCATTTGCGCTTTTTCTCTCTCGCCCCGCTTCAGAATACGAAGGGGCATTCGCGGCAACTTTGCGCCACGGCCAGTTCCACGCCATATATCGGCTCTCCAATAAAGTTAAATTTTACCCGAAGCGCCGGATACGTGGCTTTCGTTCGCCACCCAGCATGAGTTCGGTCAGCGCCCAAACGAGTGCATCAAGGCGATCCGGCGAGCGTCCGTTCGAGAGCCCTTCAGGCGCAAAGTCACACATTTCGTCTTCAAGTGCTGCGAAACGCCCGGTATGGCGAACACGCCCCTGTTCATAAAGGGCTGCCACCGGCTCGGCGCGCAACCACTTGCCGCGCGAGGCACGCCGCATCAAAACCGGCACCGTCGCATCTTCCGCCGCAAGCACGGCTGCAACCATTTCGCCGCCCTGATTAACCTCAGCCAGAACCGCATCCGCTTCAAAGGAATGATAAAGCGCAATCGCCCGTCGCGCCCATTGATGTGGCTTGGCCATGTTCATGGTTTCATCGGCAAGCACATGCGCAAAACCATTTTCATCGATACCTGCAACCACAATCCCGCAAGCATCCGACGACTTACCCGAAGAAGCAGGAGGGTCGATCGCCACCAGAATGCGGATAAGTTCCGGTGCCTGAACCTCAAAGCACTGTTCTATCCGGTCGCGCGACCACAAGGCGCCTGCGCGTTCTTCAATCAAATCGCCATCGAGTTCCTGCCGTCCAAGCCTCGTTCCGGCATATCGCTGGTTAATCGTCTCAATAAAACCGTTCGCCAGATTGGCTGCGTTTTCAGATGTCCGCATATGCGTCATCGAAACTGAAGCATCGCTGATCAATGCCTTCAACAAAGGCACGGGCCTCGGTGTCGTCGTCACAACCTGACGCGGGAAATCGCCCAGACGCAGGCCAAATTGCAGCATGTCCCATGTGGCTTGCGGATTTTTCCACTTGGCCAGCTCGTCGCACCATGCAGCATCAAATTGCGGTCCGCGTAATCCATCCGGATCCTCGGACGAATAAAGCGACGCCACCGCACCATTGTCCCACAGAAGTCGCTTACGCGTTGCTTCATATCGCGGCCGCGAAAGCCGTGAGACCGACAATATGCCGGAGGGACCATCCACCATCACCTCGCGCGCATCGGCAAAAGTTTCACCGACCAACGCGATGTGCCTACAAGCCTTTGCTGCAAAAGGTGCCAGGCCCAGTGCCATGCCAGACACCCATTCAGCACCAGCACGCGTTTTGCCAGAACCGCGACCACCCAGAATAAGCCAGGTTCGCCAGCCGGCGGGTGGCGGCAATTGTGCATCACGCGCCTTGAGCAGCCATTCGCTTTCTGCTGTCATGATCTGATTTCGCGTCAAGTCCGCGCCCCAAGATTTCCTGCGCGCGCCTTTTTGCAAGTTCGTCGATTCTCCTGTCTATGCGAGCCAGAGCCTGTCTGGCTTCATGAAGGCTTGGTGCCAAAGCACCACCGTTCACTTCCGACGCCCCCGTCTCAATTGCAAGCTCACCAACCGTCTTCACGGCTTTCGCCAGAGCCATGAGGGCTTCTGCCTTGTTTTTGTCTGGCAGCTCCTCCCCATCGATCAGTTTGTTGAGCTCAGTCCGCAATCGTTGCAGAGCATTTTCGGTGCTGGACGATTTGATTTGCACCTGCTCATTCAGACCAAAGCGCTTCAACCAGTGAAGATATTGTCTCTCGGAGCATCCCATCACCTTTGCGATTTCGGTGACGGCAACGTCGTGTTTCATTTGCAGGCGAAAAGCC
Organism: Brucella sp. NBRC 12953; assembly: GCF_040369775.1. NCBI lineage: Bacteria > Pseudomonadati > Pseudomonadota > Alphaproteobacteria > Hyphomicrobiales > Brucellaceae > Brucella > Brucella sp. NBRC 12953. The sequence goes on along the minus strand of NZ_BAABSV010000001.1, from coordinate 159,870 downwards.
AGCCTGACCCTCGCCTCGCGGCACTCGTCAATTTTTCGCGTTTTCAACGGCCTTATCCGTCAAACTCCCTTTTCCATGCAAAACCCCGAAAGCATGAAGCTTCCGGGGTTTTGCATTGCCGATAAAAGCCGGGGGTATCGAGGCTTCTTCGGCACCAGTCACACTTTTCTGACTGTATCTAATAGCTAGCAAATGACCGTTACGCCGTCAAGGACTATTTTCCTATCAATGATTATTTTCCTGATCTTTTTATGAGATCTGTTTACTAATTTACGTGAGTTATAGCTTATTAATCTGATATGATTGACGGGTAGGTTTCGCTCGTCTCACAACTTTAACGGCTATAAAGTAGAGTTCATGCGTAAAACAGCCGATGAAGATACTGACAAGAAAAAGCGCAAGCCCTTCGGGGTTTCGCGGCTCATCGGTCTTGACGCCTGGATTGACTCGGGCCTCTACAATCTGCGTTTTTATGCCCGTGAATGGTGGGAAAACATCACTATTTTCTCCCGGCGTTTCCGGGTGCGCGGCTTCCGTCGTCTCGTTGTCGAGGTTCTCGATGAAGGTTTTACGCTGGGCGTGATCGGCTCTGTCGTCATGCTCGCGCTGGCGCTGCCTGCCTTTGAGGAAACCAAGAAGGACTGGCGCGCGCAGGATGATTATGCCGTCACATTCCTCGACCGTTACGGTAACGAAATCGGCCAGCGCGGCATCCTGCACCGGCAGGCTGTGCCGATTGATGAATTGCCAGACCACGTCCTCAAAGCTGTGCTTGGCACCGAAGACCGTCGCTTTTTCGATCATTACGGCATTGATTTCTGGGGGCTGAGCCGTGCGCTGAGCCAAAACCTGCGCGCCAACGGTGTTGTTCAGGGCGGCTCTACTCTCACACAGCAGCTTGCCAAAAATCTGTTTCTTTCCAATGAGCGCACGATCGAACGCAAGATCAAGGAGGCTTTCCTTGCAATCTGGCTTGAAAGCAATCTGAGCAAGAAAGAGATACTCCAGCTTTATCTCGACCGCGCCTATATGGGCGGCGGCACCTTCGGCATCGCGGCAGCATCCGAGTTTTACTTTGGTAAAAACATCAAGGATGTGAGTCTCGCCGAGGCTGCCATGCTGGCAGGTCTGTTCAAAGCGCCGGCGAAGTTCGCGCCTCATGTCAATCTTCCTGCCGCCCGCGCTCGCGCAAATGTCGTGCTTTCTAACATGGTGGAAAGCGGTTTCATGAGCGACGGACAGGTGGCAGTTGCGCGCCGCAACCCGGCCAGCGTCATCGACCGCGCCAAAAATGAAAGTCCGGACTATTTCCTCGACTGGGCTTTTGAAGAGGTGAAGAAAATCGCGGGTAACGTGCCGCAACACACACTGACGGTTCGGACTACGCTCGATCGTAATATCCAGAAGGCAGCAGAAGAATCGCTCGAATTCCATCTGCGTCAGTACGGCAAGGACTATAAGGTTTCCGAAGCTGCAACGGTCGTCATCGCCAATGACGGCTCGGTGCGAGCGCTAGTCGGCGGGCGCGATTACGGCGAAAGTCAGTTTAACCGTGCAACAAAGGCGCTGCGGCAGGCTGGATCATCCTTCAAGCCATATGTTTATGCAGCTGCGATGGAGAAAGGCATGACGCCGAACACCATCGTTTCCGACGCGCCAATCAGCTGGGGCAACTGGTCGCCACGCAATTATGGCCGCAGCTTTGCCGGTCGCGTGGACCTGACAACCGCGCTCGTGCGCTCGTTGAACTCCGTGCCGGTTCGGCTGGCGCGCGATCATCTGACGACCGCACCGATTGTAGCGCTCACCAAGGCAATGGGCGTGGAATCACCCATTTCCTCGCACAAGACCATGGTGCTTGGTACGTCCGAAATGACCGTGATGGATCAGGCGACAGGCTTCAATGTCTTCCCGAATGGTGGGATGGCTGGCAACCGTCATGCCTTCACGCAGATCGTCTCTTCGGAAGGCAAAGTCCTCTGGGACTTCTCTCGCGATGCGCCCAAACCACATCGGGCGCTGTCCGAGAAAGCGGCTTTTGAGATGAACTCGATGCTGGTGCAGGTGCCTGAACGCGGCACAGCCCGCCGGGCAGCACTTCCAATGACGCGCGTTGGCGGAAAGACCGGCACGACACAGAATTATCGTGACGCCTGGTTTGTAGGATTTACCGGCAATTTCACTGCCGCTGTCTGGTTCGGCAATGATAATTTCACGCCGATGAAGGATCTGACCGGCGGTGTGCTGCCTGCCATGGCCTGGCAGCGAATGATGAATTATGCCCATCAGAATATCGAGCTGAGGCCAATTCCGGGCATCACGCCCGCCTTCCCTGCACCGGCCAAGACGGCTGAGCCAAAGGTTGCTGCAACCGGAAAGCCGGAAGAGATGATGTCGGCACCACCGCGCGTTCTGTCACCTGTCGCCACGAAGGCGCTCAAGGAACTCAACGACAAGATTCGCAACGCGCCACCTGTGCCTGCACTTGCCGGGCGCTCGAAAGTATCGGTACTCTGAGCGCCTTATGCTGAAGACTATTCTCAAAGTTCTGGTGGTTCTGGTCATCTCGCTTGGCGGGGGCATCTGGGTAACAGATTACACCCTCGACAATTTCGATGGTTTTGGTGAGTTGCAGCTGGGTGCATGGAGTGCTTACCCAGCTTCCGGCACGACAGACGCCGATCCTTATTCAAAAGCGCGCGCTGCCCGCAAAGCCTACCTCGCTATCGGCACAGCAGAAGGCCTCCCCTTCTATGCGCGCCGTGACAGCAATGGCAGGGAGCTGCGTCGTGGGTGCAGTTATCGTTTGACCGGCCTTACACCATCAACGCGGTTCTGGACGCTTTATCCAGCCAACACCAATCTGGAGCCTATTGTTCCTCGCGAAGGTCTTCAGACAGCGCTGCATTCGCGTGAGATGCTCTATGACAATGACGGGCGCGTGCAGGTTACGGTTGGTCCGAATGCAAGCCCGGACAATTGGCTTCCCGTTGAAGGTAGCGGCAACTTCGTTCTGGTGATGACGCTTTACGACACGCCGGCTGCAAGCTCTTCCGGCCTCGTCGATCTTGTCATGCCCCGTATTGTGCCGGTCGCAAATCTGGAGGCATGTCGTGGCTAAAGTCCTGCGTTTACTGCTTCTTGGCCTGATCGGTGCTGCAATCGTGCATATTGCTGTCCTGCTGCTTGTCCCGCTTTATTCGAGCAAGAATGCATGGTCGCATCTGGAAGCTTTAGGTGATACCTACCGCTTCCACCTTCTATCCGAAAAATCAGGGTTGATAAGTGATCAGGACCCGCTGATGGAGCAGGCTGCCTGTCGGTTTGATTTGTCGGAAGGGCCGGTCCACATCACGACGAAAGGCGCCACGCCCTTCTGGTCACTATCTGTCTATGCTCCCAATGGTGACAATCTTTACAGCCTCAACGACAATGTATCGGCCGACAAACAGCTTGATCTCATTATCGCTGACCCGATTGGCATCGCTGCTCTTCGCTCTGAAGGCGTGCAGAATGATGGACGCTCGATCATTATTGAGCAGGATGTAAGCGAAGCCGCAGTGGTTCTGCGGAGTTTCATTCCCGATGCAAGCTGGCGTCAACAAGTGCAAAACTTCTTCACGCAAGCGAGCTGTGCGCCGTATGAAGCGAGCTACAGCGGTTCCAGTTAAGAAAGAATCGTTGGAACCGCTGTAAGCTTTGGTTTTTAAACTTGCCTTTATCCCGAAACTGGTTCCCATTTTCGGGAGACATGCTGTCGTTAACTACCTGCAAAACAGACACTTTCCTACTCACGGTTAATGAGTTGCTAAGGCTTCATGCCTATTATCCAGTCTGCCGACATGCGGCAGGCCGCGTTAATAGTATTAGCCTACCGGAGTACCTTGCGTGACAAACGATCAGTTCCGCGTCCTGGAAGAGATTTCAGGCAATCGGAACCAATCAAATTTGAGAGCTGATGGGAGCAAAGCAGATGACCTTCTTGGCGCTGCTATAGCTGCGTTTGCCTCAATCACACGCCCCGGACGGCATGATGCCCACCAACTTGAAGATCTTGCATTTCCGCTGCTTGAACGCGCAACTATGCGAGGCAAGCGGCAGGCCGCTTCTGCGCTGGCACAGATTGAAGACGCGCCACGACGTCTCGTATTGTCGCTCGCAAGCGAACCTGTCGAAATCTCCGCACCGATTCTTTTGCGTTCGCCTGTGCTACGGTCTGAGGATCTCGTCGATATCATCGGCAAGAACGGCCTTGCTCATGCCCGCGCCATTGCCCGCAGACAATCCGACGATGCGTTGTTGAAAGGCGTGTTACGCAGCTTCACCGATCCGGTTATTGATAGGCTGTTGGCCTTACAGGAAAACCTTGCTGGGCTCGGAACCGATAAGACTGAAATCCAGCCTACCATCAATGAGGCCGAAAGATCAGAAGGCGAGCTGCCGCATCAGCCATCGTTTTTCAACTCTGGTGCCTTATCCAGCCCGGAACATCTCATCGATACAGCCCTTCTGATCGACGACCAGATTTTCCGCACGGCATTGGCTGATTCTCTCGACGTATCATTTGAGCGTGCCGATCACATTATCGGCCAGTGGCCCGCCTCACATTTACCTATCGCCTTGCGTGCGCTTGGCTTGTCTGCTTCTGAATGTTTCATGGTCATGTCTGCCGTGCTTGGGCCAGTGGCCGCTGATCGCGAAGGCCTACGCGAATTCATTCAGATTTATCGTTCAATCGATCAGGAAAAGGCTGTCATGCTCGTGCGCCGATGGAAGGCAGATGACATGTCCAAACTGCTTCGCAGCAAGTTGCGCGAGATGGTAACGGCTACGGATGACGAGGCCGCAACGAAGCGTTCAACCTTATAGCTCGTCTTTCGAGACTGAGAAAAAGCCCTCAGGATCGGCAATATCTTCGAGCTCTATAAGCCAAAGATCGGGATCAAATCTGACCTCTCGATCCATGCGTTCTGATGCTTTAACGTCATCGACATCATGAAGAATGCGCAGAAACATGCGCTCTCCGTCTGTGTTTTCCTCATAGGACGTTTGCGGCGCAGGTGAATAAAGATCACATGTGCCAAAGCGCGAACTTACCTTGATGAAAATTGCACCGGCTTCTTTAGAACCGCGGCGGGCGAGATACGCAAAGCCGCCCTCGCCCTGAACTTTGCGTATGAGTGCCGAAACCCAGAAATCCGATGTCAGACGCATAGTTTACCCTGCATCAACTGATGAGACCGATCTCACGCATCTTAGAAATCAGTGCGGCATCCACTTCGCCGGTGACACGAAGATTGAACAGCTTCTGGAACTCGCGAATCGCGTCCTGCGTGGATTTACCCGGAACACCATCAACGCTCACCATTTCGTTGCCGAAGGCTTTGAGGCCTGCCTGCACCCGCACGATATCCTGCGAGGAAATCTTTGCCTGCTGTTGTACGGCAGGTTCTGCAGCCAGCTGCTTCTTTTCCTGCCTCGGCTTGCTTTCCAGCGATGCAAGGTCAGGTGCACGTTTTGCTGATGCGTCGATTTTCAAAACTGCCGGTTCAGGCCTTGGGGACGGCACCGCTAAATCAATCACCTTCGCGACATCATCTTCATTCGCCGTCTGCACCGCGCCACTTTGTGCCGGAACGCCCACCTTCTTTTGAAGTGCCTGCCAACGCTCAATTGCTTCGCGTGTTTGCGGACCGGTAAATCCGTCGACAGCACCTTTATAGATGCCGAGCGTCAGCAATCTTTGCTGCAGTCGAGCAATTTCAATATCGGCATTTGGCGCAAGGGCGGGCAGCATTTCATCAATCGAGCCGGTCGTTTGCAGCCGATCAGGAGACAGGTCCGCAGTTTCCGTCGGTTGCTGATCTGGCTTCGTCTCAGCCGTTGCGGGTGTTTCCGCATTTGCCGTTTGGGTAGGTGCTGTTTCCTCAGACTTGTTGGCAGCAGCCGTGCCCGGCAGAACCGCACGCGGCGTTGCCTTGAACACAAAGTCCGCACGGGTTTTGAAGAAGACGGCATTGTGCGCTTCTGGCTGGTACCAAAGCGCATTGGCTGAAACAAAGCCCATCACCACAGCAAAGGCCGTCGCACCACCGGTTAGCACGGGGTTGCGCACAATGAATTCGCCAGCAGCTATCGCCAGCTTAGAAGCAGAATTGAAAAAGAACTGAAGGAGGCGGCGACCGAGACTATGCCGTTTTGCGGGTTTGCGCATCGATCCGCTCTGGGCCTTGGTCCCGGTTTTCGTCTTTCTGCCACTCATTAATCCGTTCTCCCTGGTGACGGTGGATATCAATCACCGTGCCAAGCTTCTGTTGATCTTCTTCTCCCAAAGAATCCTGCTCAAGCAGTTTTTGCGGGCCTGCGACTGGCAGAAGAACAGTTACGACCGTTCCCTCACCCACACAGCTCTTAATGGTCATCGAGCCCTGATGAAGCTCGACCAGCCCCTTGACCACTGAAAGGCCAAGTCCACTTCCCTCTTGCGCGCGCGTATAATTATTGTCAGCTCGCACGAAAGGCGATCCAATGCGCTGCATATCTTCCGGTTCAATACCGATACCTGTATCGGCGACGATGATTTCCAACTGTGGACGTCCATCAATCATAACGCGGGTAGCGTCGATGGTGACGCAGCCGCCAGTCTCGGTAAACTTCACCGCATTGGCAGCAAGATTAAGCAAAATCTGCTGGACTGCGCGGCGGTCAGCAACGACCTCACCGGTTGTCGCGTTCACACGATGACAGAAGGCAAGACCCTTCTTTTCAGCGAGCGGCAGCATAACCGCTGCACACAGTTCAGCAGCATCGCGGAAGCTGAAGCTCTGCGGTTCGATCCGATAAGTGCCGGTTTCCAGCCTTGAATTATCAAGGACCGAATTGACCAGCTCGAGCAGATAGTGGCCCGACTTGTGAATGAGACCGGCATATTCACGCTGCTTTTCGTTCTGCAGCTGGCATCCCATTTCATGCGACAGCATATCGGAGAAGCCGATGATCGAATTGAGCGGCGTACGCAGCTCGTGGCTGACAGTTGCGAACAATCGACCTTTGCCGATGCGTTCCGCTTCAAGCTGCGCCTTCAGCGCATTGATTTCCTCAATGAGCTTCTGCTCACCTTCAAGCGAACGTCCGATCAGCGTGATCACGCCATTCATAGCCGCACCATCCATGCGGAATGACAGAAAGACCGGGCTACCGTTTTCAAGTGTGCGCAGGCGGATATCAGCTGCGCGGGCAGTGCGCAACGAGCGCAGGTCTGCGAGAAGCGACAAATATTGCACGCGATCAGCCACATGAACGCGATCAATCAGTGCTGTGCCTTCCAGCATCTTGGGTTCGACGCCCAGAACAGCGGCAGACTTCGCATCAATTTCCGATACAATACCTTCTGCATCCATCGAAAGCTGCACATCGCCTTCAGCAACGACAGGCTTGTTCAAAGTCTGTGGCGCCGCTGTTATCGCGCTTCGGATCATGAAGCTGCGCGCAACGAGGCTCGCCATGTAAAGCATCAAAACAAGCAATGAGACCGATGATACACCAGCAACGGTGGCGCCGCCGATCAACCCAAACGCACTTAGTACGGAAGCCGCAACAACTGCGCCGCCAAGTGTTGCCATAGGCTTGCGGCTCACAAACCATGCTTCCAACGGCAAAGCTGCAGCCATAAGCCAAAGCGTGACATTGCTGGTATTCGCGAAGGCCGCAATTGAAACCAGCCCTGCGCCATAGGCGGCAAAATTCAGACCACCAAGGACTGCGGCACTCAAGCCCATCAGGCTTAGCGCACAAAAAATCATGGCAACGCCTGCAAGGCTCGCCGCGAGAACGGCTATGGCTGCAACATCAGTCACTACGCCGGATGCGAGTACCGCAGCAAACAAAAGAACCGGGAAAAGCATGAATGAGCCGACGACGCGAATCGCAGACGCGTCTGATTGCTCAGTCCAGCGCTGACAGAAACGTTCGTGAAAACGCGCGAGCGCCTGCACCTGCGTGCCTACGATCTGTGCTGCGTTCAAAAGAATGGCGTTCAACTTGCCTTACTCACTCAATACTCGTTTGGCTTCACCATCAGGGATCAGCCCGTCGACAGTAGAATTGCAGGTGAGGCTTTAAAGAAACGATAAAACTGAACCGTGTTGCGTCCATTGAGCCAAAATCTGACGGTTCAGAGGCCGGGTTTTTTCACTATGGTAAACAGAAGGTAGACAAGTGACATCAAGGCCTTCGGCTCTCGGCATTTGTTTCATGTCATGAATGCGTCGAATCCGTCAGTTACGGAATCTTTTCAAATTCCGTAGAAAATAGCCCCGAAGCTTCCGATCAACATTTTTGAGCTAATGATCCGTTTTCTCATCAAATCCGCAATCTGGCTGTCGCTGGCATTCATGGTGATGCCGCACTTCTTTCCTGCGGATCAGGAAAACACATCGACGAAGAACAGCGCTCCGGTTCAAACCAAAGCGGAGCCGGATTCGATTGACCAATTGCTCAATAATGGCAAAACGGCGCTGGAACTGGGCAAGCTTTGCGTAAACAACCCTGCTTTGTGTGAAAACGGCGCGTCTGTTCTTTCCAGTGCCGCGAGCGGTGTGCTGGAACGCAGCGGCGGAGTACTTGAATATTTAAGCGATCGCTTCGGTACAAAGCCGCAGACTGTGTCGCCAGTTACTGTAACGCAGGACACAACGACGGAGCAGCCCACGAAAAGCTTACTCCATGCCATTCCGATCCCTACGCCACGCGCTGAAGCACTGCGCGCACTTGATCATTCTTCCACAGGTGCAATTCCCGCACGCAAGTGATGCTTTTCCGTGACCTTTGTCACATTTATCCCTATATAGACGGCATATCCGGGATCAAATCTGAGCAAATATCATGACCACCACAATCGACAGCATTATCTCCGACTTCGAATTTCTCGACGATTGGGAAGATCGCTATCGCTATGTGATTGATCTTGGTAAGGAATTGCCAGCCTATCCAGATGATGCCCGTGACGCGGCGCATAAGGTTCAAGGCTGCGTCAGCCAGGTGTGGCTGAAGACTATTCCACATGAAGGCAATGATCCGGTTGTCGAATTTCTCGGCGATTCTGACGCCCATATCGTCCGCGGCCTCGTCGCTATTGTGCTTGCATTCTATTCCGGTCGTAAAGCGTCTGAAATCGTCGCTTCCGATCCGGAAGAGGTGCTGAAGAAGCTCGGACTTGATGAGCATCTTACGCCACAGCGTTCAAATGGTCTTCGCTCCATGATCGCGCGCATCCGCCGCGATGCAGCAGCATTGAAAGTCTCAGCCTAAAGCATTTCCTGTTCAGATTGAATCATTGGAAATGCTTTATCTGGTTGTTTTTAGGCGCATCTTATTCCGAAAACCGGTTCCCGCTTTTCGGGAGACGCTCTAGCAATTTTTCGACGGCAAGAGCTGCAGCAAACAACAACTTGTCGGCACCGTTTCGGGCTGTCAGCATGAATCCTGCTGGCATTCCTTTAACCGGCATCGGCAGAGTGATGCTGCAAAGGTCGAATTGATTGGCGATCTGCGTGTTACGCAGCAGCAATCCTTCAACACGGTCATATTCAACGGGATCTTCGCTGACAGACGCAATCGTCGGCGCAACAATTGGCGTCGTGGGGGTTACGAAGAAATCCATGCCACCCAATCGCCGGTCCATTTCCTGAACCAGATTTTTCCGCGTCTGCATCAGGTCTTCATATGCCTGATCTGAGACATTCAAGCGTTCTGCAAGCGTGTACTTCACCCGATGATCAACATTTGCATCCGGGTCTTTGAGCCAGGTGTCAGCATGAACATGGCTTGCTTCAATACCGGCAATCGAACCAATCCGTGCTGCTTTGCGCAGCTCTAAGATAAGATCGTTGACCTCAAGCGAGACGATCCTCACGCCCGCATTTTTGAGAGCGTTTAACGCCTCACCAAAAGCTTCTGCTACTTCCGGCTCCATATCAGCCAAGAGCACGCCTTCCGGCAAACCAACCGTTAGCGTGCTCAAATCTGCAGCATCAGGCAGAACAGGCGCTTCGCCAGCCATTATCGCATCCGTCACAATGCAATCGGCAACGGTCTTCGCCAGAGGGCCGATAGAATCAAGTGAGGGGGCCAGTGGAAATGCGCCATCCAGCGGAATGCGTTTAGCGGTAGGTTTAAAGCCAACCACACCATTCAAAGCGGCAGGGATTCGCACAGAGCCGCCAGTATCTGAACCTATGGCGATTTCGCTCGTACCTTCTGCAACCGAAACTGCCGCCCCCGACGATGAACCACCAGGAACGCCCGTTGGGTCCACTGCATTGGCTGGCACGCCGTAATGGGGGTTTAATCCGACTGCAGTAAAGGCGAATTCCGTCATATGCGTTTTACCGACAATGATCGCGCCCGCATCCCTCAAACGTTGCACAATGAGGGCATCATTGGTGGCAGGCGATCCAATTTTACGCACGATGGAACCAGCGAGCGTTGGCTCGCCAGTTACATCGAATAGATCCTTGATCGATACAATCCGACCGTCCAGAGGTCCGCGGGAACGTCCTTCTTTGATGCGCTGATCAGCGGCATCGGCTTCATTACGCGCGGTTTCAGCATAAATTTTAACGAAGACACGTTCGGTTTTCGCTCGAGCTTCAAGCTCTGCAAGAACTCGTTCAAGACTTTGCCGATTGCTTTGCATTTTCACCCCCGCTGCTAATGCTTTGTTGTTCAAAGTCTTCAAAGGGTCAATGCGGTCAAAATGAGCACCCCCACTCAACCCTGGCTGGGACGAGCAGTCGGACGATAATCGTCCGCACCCCAATGCAGCACTGTCGGCGACCTATGTTCGACTGCGCGCGGCGGATTATAGTGCCTATTCAGCATTGCCAGCCCCATTTTTAGCAACATCTTCCCTGAACGCACCGGCCATTGACGCTCACGCTCGACTGTTTCCAATCCCTTCAGGAAGCAACAGATATCAATCAGGACCCCGCTAAGTTCGGGGCCAACCGCTTCCAGCGCACGCTCCACACGGATTCTGCTCGCCAGTGCAATATCAGTCAGCTCGGCCATCCCGCCGGGACCGGAACGACCCGAATTGCCCACACTTGCATCCCATCGCGCAGAAATCGAAGGCATTAAAGAACCGCGCGTGAAATCAGCTCTTAGGCGCTCGCCTGCCCGAAACTCGTCCTCAGAAATGAAGCTGCAACCATCGGCACTTCTAAGGCGATAAAGCTTTGCGAGCGGAGATTCGGCTGGATTAATTTCAACAGTCTCCCCCTGCTCCGTTTCAATTGTCTGACTGACCCGTGCTGTCTTTGCTGGTTTGGCACATTTTGCAGCGACCTTGCGGATTGGCCCAGAGAGAGCCAGGCGCTGGCCATCACAGATGATGACGCCGCGCTTCTGCATTTCGCTGATCTCGATACGCGTTGCGGCAATAGTTCCCTGCTCGCCAACCAGCAATACATGCGTTTCGCGAACGGAATCCTGCATTTCGCAGCCGCCTTGCTTTAAAAAGCGGACCAATCTTGTTTCAGAAGCTGATAACGCCACACTCATGCTGCCATCCTCCAAGCCGAGAACCCTGAATTCACAACCTTTTCAAGTGTGGAAACCACTGCATCGAAATCTTCGTCATCACGTCTGTCTTCAACAAGATGACACGCATAAACAACAGTGCTCCTGTCTCTCGAAAACCCACATGCAACCTCGCTCATCACCATTCCAAACGATGTGTGCGCCAGATACATTCCGATCTGTCTGACCTGTGCTACTTCTCTTCTGCATCTTAGCGGCGAGCGCAGTTCAGCGCCGCTTACAGAAAAATGTGCCGACAACAAATCGATCAACGCGTAACAGAGTTCCACGCTTTTTTCCTGGCGCCTGCGACCCAACGCACGACCAGAATTATCTATCCTGAGGGCTCGACCGTGTCGCGCCGCAATCACCTTCAAAGCCTCAAGAGCTTCAGCCCGGGTATGGATGATATCTGTTAGTTCCAAAGACATTCATCTTTCCTCACCGTAATAGGAATATCTTCTTATAGTGAGGAATTTGCAAGCGTGGATAAGTTTTTTACAACAGAAAATTGATACCGCGTCTAACAAAATTATAAATAATAGGAATTTATCCATCAAACCGCGAAATGCGCGATCCTTTCGGCACCAAATTAAGCCGACGAGGAGTATGATAATGGAATTAGCCCTAAGAGAAGCAACCCAAACCTTTTTGAACGCGCGCAAAGAAGAGCGCATGAGCGCGATACAACGCGCAGCGCTGCAAATCATAGCAGGGATTGATATGGATAAGCTTCTCCGCGCCCCAGCTGAGGAGCAGCGGCAGGCAAAAGGCCGCCTAAACCGCCTTATCGAACGCGAACGTCTTCGTGGTGTTCGCGGGCACTGGAGCTATGATCTTAATCGACATATTGCATTAAAACAGGCTTTGGACCGGCTATGCGGGATAAAAGCAAAGCAAAAGTCGATGCTATAAATTCAAATGAATAATGGCCCGGAGAGCATGAAGGTTACCTCATGTATTCCGAGCCATCATCAAACAAATCGCATGTCAGTATCGAAACACAAGCTTCCGATACCAGGATTTGATTACAGCGGCTCCAGTTCAGACTGAATCGTTGGAACCACTGTAACTGTTTGGTTTTACGCATTATCCAAAGCAAAACTGCTTCGCACTCTTGCTGGAAACGCTATAATTATGCGTCCTTAGGCTTGCGGCCCAGACCCATTTTCTTTGCAAGACGCGAACGTGCTGCAGCATAGTTTGGAGCAACCATCGGGTAGTTAGGATCGAGATCCCACTTTTCACGGTACTGTTCTGGCGTCATGCTGTAATGAGTCATCAGGTGACGCTTCAGCGACTTGAACTTCTTACCATCTTCCAGGCAGATGATGTAATCGTCAGTAACCGACTTCTTTGGATTGACGGCTGGCTTCGGCTTTTCAACAACGACCGGAGCTTCTTCACGCTCAACGTGACGCTTGAAAGCAGAATGCACTTCCGAAATCAGGAGAGGCAGTTCGCTCGCACGAATGGAGTTGTTTCCGACGTAAGCAGCAACAACATCAGCAGTAAGGCTGAGAAGCAGTTCTGCGCTTTCGTCGTAAATTTCAGGGTTTTCCATTGTATTTCCTTTTTTTGTCTTTGCTTTTTATCAAGCAGACTGCGACTCTCAAAACCGATTGCCGTCTACGCGAATTCTTATGCCCTGCCCAACTCATTTCGCGATGCGAATACCAATGAATAGTGCCATTTGCAATAGAATTGTCAAACCACTTTACATTAATGGAATTGATTTCTTCTTGGTTGTGCAAATACAATGTACTTAAACACAAAAAACCAATTCCCGTTCAGACTAGAGCGTCGTGCGCCCTCTTGGGCGCACAAAGGTCGCTCTAACAATCTATATTTACAGCATAACGTTACCTTAAACTGATTCAAGTTTAAGGAATTATGCTGTAGCCAAACGCGTTTGCCGCTATTTTCAGCTCAGCCATATATTTTTAAAGATGGGGGGATTTGCATCTCTTTTCCGCAGCTTCATTAATTTGTAGCTCACACATAAGCAATAGTTTTTTTCTGCCAAGTCTATTTACCCACGCCACTACAAACACAATTTATTGATTGCGACCATGAACAGGGAGTCGGGCAGCAAAAAGGCATAATTATAATATATTTCATTCAGATCAGCTCGCATTTGGCTTATCCACCAACTATATAATCGCTACGAAACGCAGAGCACATGCAGGCATCTAAGCGCACAAGCAATTCAACAATATATTGAAGAGTTTATGTCCGTTTGCACTGTGCCGCATTCAAATCCATACGGCTTCGCTCAAGAGAGGAGATATAGATGTCTAGCTCTACCGATCAAACCCGCCCATTGAAGGTCGTGAAGACCGATGCGGAATGGCGCGAACAGCTTACGCCGATCCAGTATCAGATCACCCGTCAGCACGGCACGGAACGCGCTTTTTCAAGCCCGAACTTCGACAGCTCCTTACACGGCACCTATCGTTGTGTTTGCTGTGACCGGCCACTCTACAAGTCGGAAGCTAAATACGAGTCCGGTACTGGCTGGCCGAGCTTCTTTCAGCCGATCGAACCAGATGCCGTCTCAGCATTTGAAGATCACTCCTACGGTATGAACCGCACGGAAATTCGTTGCTCGGATTGCGATGCACATCTGGGTCACGTTTTCCCGGACGGCCCTCCGCCAACTGGCCTGCGCTATTGCATGAACGGCAATGCACTGATCTTCGATCAGGATTAATTCCTGTGCTTCACAGTCCGGACCGGCACAACGGTTCGGACTGATTTCATTTGCTTTTTACTGGATTTTACATGCCACACGACACCAATTTTCCTCAGCCACCAAAAGCACCAAAGCACCCCGCGAGCGACACGCGCCACGGCATCACCCGAACTGATGATTATGCCTGGCTCCGCGCTGACAACTGGCAGGAAGTGTTCAAAGACCCGTCGGTTCTGGCATCTGAAATCCGCGAGCATCTGGAGGCGGAAAATGCCTACCAGACCACTTTGATGCAGGACACAGATGCACTTCAGAAGCAGCTTTTTGCTGAGATGCGCGGTCGCATCAAGGAAGACGATTCATCCATTCCTTCAAAGGATGGCCCCTATGCTTACGGCGTATCCTATCGCACCGGCGGCGAGCAGCCTTACTTCATTCGCACCCCGCGCGATGGCGGTGATGAAACCATTCTGCTCGACGGCGACAAGGAAGCGAAAGACAAGGCCTATTTCCGCCTCGCATCTGCCGATCATTCACCCGATCACAATCGTTTGATCTGGGGTTATGATGACAAGGGATCAGAGTTCTACAAGCTCAAGGTACGTGACCTCGACAGCTTGTCGGATCTCGAAGACATTCTGACGGATACCAATGGCGGTGGCAGCTGGGATGCTGACAGCAAAGGTTTCTTCTATACTTTGCTGGATGAAAATCACCGACCATCCAAGGTTTTCTACCATGAGATCGGCACAGCACAGACGCAGGACAAGCTGATCTTTGAAGAAAAGGATGCTGGTTTCTTCCTTGGCGTTGGTGGCTCGCCACTCGATGACTTCATCTTCATCGATATTCATGATCACGAGACTTCGGAATGCTGGTTGTTGCCTGCAAATGATCCATCTGCAAAACCGCAGCTGATCATGGCTCGTAAAACAGGCGTTGAATACGATATCGCGCCCGGTGGCGATGAGTTCTTCATTCTGACCAATGTTGATGGGGCCAAAGACTTCAAGATCATGCGCGCACCGGCAGCGGCACCGCAGCCTGAAAACTGGGAAGAGCTGGTTCCGGAAGTGCCGGGACGCCTGATCCTGTCGCATTCCGCCTATAAGCGGCATCTGGTCTGGATGGAACGTGATAATGGCCTGCCGCGCATCGTTATCCGTGATCGCGAAACCGGCGAGCAGCACGCCATCGCATTCGACGAAGAAGCCTATTCGCTCGGCCTGCATGGCAGCGCGGAATACGATACGGATGTTATTCGTTTCTCCTATTCTTCGATGACCACGCCTGAGCAGCTGTTTGATTACAACATGCGCACGCGTGAACGCGCACTGCTCAAAACGCAGGAAGTTCCATCAGGCCATAATATTGCTGATTACATCACACGGCGCGTTCTCGCTCCGGCAATGGATGGCGAACTGGTGCCCGTTTCGCTGATCTATCATAAGGATACAAAGCTCGACGGCTCTGCCCCTTGCCTGCTTTATGGCTATGGTTCGTATGGCATCACCATCCCGGCAAGCTTCAGCACCTCGCGTCTGTCGCTCGTGGATCGCGGCTTCATCTATGCCATCGCGCATATTCGTGGCGGCAAGGACAAGGGTTTTGCCTGGTACGAAAACGGCAAGCGCGAAAAGAAGACCAACACGTTTACGGATTTCATCGCGGCAGCAAAACACCTCGTCACGCATGGTTTCACCAGCCATGATCGCATTGTTGCACATGGCGGCTCGGCAGGCGGTATGCTGATGGGCGCTATCGCCAATATGGCACCGGAAGCCTTTGGTGGTATCATTGCGGAAGTTCCGTTCGTGGATGTGCTCAACACCATGCTTGATGATACCTTGCCGCTGACGCCGCCTGAATGGCCGGAATGGGGCAATCCGATCACCTCGGAAAACGATTATCGCAACATCGCAGCCTATTCGCCTTACGATAATGTCAGCGCGCAAGCCTATCCGCGCATTCTGGCTGTGGCTGGTCTGACCGACCCGCGCGTTACCTATTGGGAACCTGCCAAGTGGGTTGCGAAACTGCGTGAGCTTAAGACAGACGATCATCCGGTTCTTTTCCGCATCAATATGGATGCGGGACATGCCGGTGCCTCGGGTCGTTTCTCCCGACTGGAAGAAGTTGCCTACACTTATGCTTTTGCGTTGAAAGCGGTCGGAAAAGCCTGACGGCTTATGAATAAATGCAAGAAAATTGGAACTCCCGCCGGATTTTCATTCGGCGGGAGTTTTCGTTTTAATAGCATTTCCAGCAAAAGTGCGAAGCGGTTTTGCGTCGGATAATGCGTAAAAACAAACAGTTACAGCGGTTCCAACGATTCATTTTTAACTGGAACCGCTGTAACGTTCCGTTGCGAGCTTCGCTGCAGGTGACAGTCCAAGCCCGCCTGCACGTGTCCGCTTCTTCAAAGCGGCAATCAGAACTGCGAAAGCTATGAGCGCAATCACCGTATCTGCGAGCGTGAATGCAAACCAGATCGCATTAACGCCCCAGAATGCTGTAAGCACCGTTACGAAAGCAGGCAGAAGCACAAACGGCTTGCTCAATGTCAAAAGTCCTGCGCGTGCGGGCTGCCCAATGGCCTGAAAATAAAGCGCAAAAACCAAAACTGGCCCGGTGAAAAGATAAGCATAGGTCATTGGGCGAATGATCTGTGCCACCGCTTCACTCACAGCAAGGTCGTCCACAAAGATCAAGCCGATGGAATTACTGACCATCAGGACAATGATCTCAATGATGAGGCAATAGACGAACACTGTTGTTAGCGCGATGCGCAAAACAGTGTCCGAGCGCTTATAAAGACCCGCACCCACATTGTTGCCGACGATGCTCTGCATTGCGAGCGCTACGGCCATCAAAGGCAGATATGTGAAGCCGAATATCCGCATTACAATGCCATAAGCCGCAACGTTCAACGCATAGTCCGAGCCTTCGGAAAAACGAAGCGCGCTGATCACAAAGGCCGTGCTCAACGCAATGCCAATAAAGCTCAAACTCAGCGGAGCCCCAAGACCCGCAATACGTCCCCAACCGCCGACCCAGGAGTTGTGCCACAAAGCATTGAGCGAAATCGTACCCTGCTTGAATTGCCTGAAACCAAGTAGCAACAACAAGCCAAGAGTTTGAGCAAAAACCGTACCCAAAGCCGATCCGGCAATGCCAAGCTCCATCTTCGCAATGAAAATGTAGTTCAGTGCAATATTGGCGAGCGTCACGCAGACCGACATTATCGCGATCAGGCCAGCTCGCCCCTCATTGCGCCATGCATCGGCATGAAGGCCAAGGACAAATTGAAGCGGCAGCGCTAGAATGGTGATGAACAGAAAGAGATATGCCATTTCTGCAAGCGCCATATCGCCGTCCGCCATACCATTGATAAGCGGGCGCCCAACCAGAAAAAATAGCGCAATCAAGCCCAACGCGATGATAAGTGCCAGACCATGAGCGCGTGCAAAGGTTGCTTCCGCCTCTGAAATCCTGCGGCCACCAAGCTGCCTTGCCATCTGGCTCGACATGCCGCCGCTGACCAGCGTTGACATGGCAATTGTGAGCATAATTGCTGGGAAGACCAGACTGACTGCAGCCATGGCTCTGGCACCAACAAAATGGCCCAGGAAGATTGCATCGACCACGCTCAGCAAGCCGTTCATCACCATGATGAGCGTCATGGGCAGCACATTGGTCAGAAACACACGCCCCGGAGAAGCGTGCAGAAAACGATTATCGAGTGATTGTCCCGAAGACATCACAGACTCCTCAAATCACATTTCAATTGCGATGGGTGCCTGCATTACCACCAACGAAATGCTTCGAGGGTGAAGATATCAAAAGCCGGGCTTCACCGAGACATTCGTCTGCAGGCGGCAGGTGCCGGAACCGTGCTGCTGTCTATAAATAACGATGCCTTCCGTCAACAAGATTAATACTTAAGAAGTGAACGTACTTTCGATCTTAAGCCTAATTTAGTGAACAAATATCGGAACTTGTAAGAAAATTTGAGATTAGAAAACTTCACCAAATGGCGTATAATCTTCTTAGAGCATTTCCAGCAAAAGTGGGAACCGATTTTGCGTCTGGAAATGCGTGAGAACAAATAGATAGAGCGGTTTCAATGGCTCAGCATTCGCCAAAACCGCTCTAGAGCGCCGTGTGCCAGACTTGGCACACAAAGGTCGCTCTAACACTTTAAAATTAGAGCATAATTTTAGCTTAAACTGATCCAATTTTAAGGAATTATGCTCTAGTTGAATAACTTCAAATAGTGGGAGTGTTCCATGTTGCGTCAGGGCTTCACCGTTTCAACGGCCGCATTGAGTTTACTGGTTTCCGCTTTTGTAGCACTACCGTCAGTATCGGCCGCCAACGCACAAGTCCGCAAAAACGTCAGCGAATTTGCGGGTCAACGTTGCAATACGCCACCACGCGGTAGCGGCGTTATTGTCGGTCAGTTCAGCGGTGTAGACGATTCACCATTTGTCAGCGATGGCGATGGGCTGGTGCCGATTGATCGCTTCCGCTGCTTCAAGACAATGGCTGAGTGTAAAGGTTGGCTCTACACAATGCAGAGCAAATACACCAATGCCGGTGCCGCAACAGTTGTTCGCTGTACGAAGCGGTAATTAGAGCGCCGTGCGCCTGAATAGGCGCGCAAAGGTCGCTCTAACACTTTAAAACTAGAGCATAATTTCATCTTAAACTGACTCAAGTTTAAGGAATTATGCTCTAGCGATTGGACGGATAGCCGTTTGAATGCGCCGGAATGGCTTTGAGATAAGCGGCAATCGCGTCTCGATCTGCGTCTGTCAGATGCGCCATATTGGCAACGACATCGGCCATCGATCCGCCGAGTGAGTCGAAATCCGGTGTGAAGCCACTTTGCAGCGCATAGGCGATATCGTTCTCGCCCCATTCGCCAATACCACCTTCACCAGAGGTAATATTGGGAACCACACCCTTGCGACCATCGCTTCCCGTTTCAGGTGAAAGCGCACCGGCCATCCATTGCTTATCATCAAGCCCGCCAATGACATTGCGTGGCGTATGGCACTCGCCACAATGGCCAAGAGCTTCCGTTAAATATTGACCGCGCTTCACCTGATCGGATGCATTTGCCAGTTCAACGACCGGCTTATCGGAAAGATAAAGCTGCTTCCAAAGACCCAATCCACGGCGGATATTGAATGGGAAGCTCAGCTTATGCGGTGGCGCTACATTATCCGACGCAGGCAGGGTTTTCATATAGGCGAAAAGGTCTGCAACATCCTGCGGCTGCATCTTTGCATAGGATGTATAAGGGAAAGAAGGGTAAAGGTGTTCCCCTGCCCGCCCGACACCTTTCAGCATGGCATTTGCAAAGTCATGCAGGGTCCAGTTACCGATGCCCTGCGCTGACGGAGAGATGTTAGGCGCAATGAATGTGCCAAAATCTGAAACCAGTTCATGTCCACCGGTGAGAACCTTACGGTCATCAGCCGACGCGCCGGGAGCAGCGTGACAGGAAGCACAGCCCCCTGCCCAGAACACATGCTCGCCCTTTGTCGCATCACCCGGCTGCAAAGCTGCAATCACCGACTGGTCCACCGTCTGAGGCGTTGTCAGTACCCAAAAGGTGGCGGCACCAATGATGACTATCGCGCCGGCAGCATATGCGAGTTTACGGACCATTGTTCTGCTAGAGCGGTTTCTATTTAAGTAGAATTGTTGAAACCGCCCTATCCCTTTGTTTGCGCATTATCTGATGCATCGAAGCGGGATCAGAAATCAGTCTGTAGACTTATCTGCCCCGGAGAGGCTTCGCGCTATTGGCTCAGATGCTCTTGTCAGTTCTTTTTCACGCGATAAGCCTGGTGGCAGGAACCACAATTGGCGGCAACCTGCTGAAAGGCTGGCTTCAGCGCATCGAGATCAGCAGGCTTGGCCGCGAGCGCTGCGGCTGCATCAGAGCGGAATTTTTCGACGTGCTTGACGAAGTCTTCCTTGTTTTCCCAAATCTTTGGTGAGGCTTCCGTGTCGCCCTGATCGGAACCTGCAGGAAACAGGGTATCAACGTCGAACTTCTTTGCGTCCGCATCGATCTTTTCAAGGGCAGCCAGAGCGGCTGCCGCATCGAAAGGCTTATCACCCTTCACCATTGGCGCGAGCTGTCCAACTGAACGGCCCATGTCTTTCATGATTGCCTGACGATCTGCAATAGCATCGGCATGAGCCACACCGGCAGTCAAAAGAGCCACTGAACTGACGGCGAGAAAAAATGAACGCATGCGATCCTCCGCATCTAAAAATTGAACAACGATCGTCCCTTGGTAAAAATATCCGATACAATCTCAGTCTTTGCAACAAAGACGCCGAATAAATCCCACTTCTCAAAAGTAACACGTCGAGTTTATATCGATTATTACAGCGCATTCACGACAACGTGAAAAACTTGATACAAATACTATTGTTTAATCGCAGAGGCATTCAAGATTATCACTATATAAAAAGGGTATTACTTGATATTAATACTCACCTTTTAAATTCAAGCATTTCCTGACCCACCGGTCCCTTGCACTCAAACCCATGCGTATGACTCATGGGTTTGGGTTAAGCCCGAATGGCGCTTTATCTTTTTCTACGCAAAGAAAAACCCCGCTTTCGCGGGGCTCTTCATTGTCATTACTGAAGGGCAAATTATGCCTTTTCGTAAAGCTCCAGGACGTAATCCCAGTTTACGAGGCTATCAACGAAAGCTTCGAGGTACTTCGGACGCGCGTTGCGGTAATCGATGTAGTAGGAATGTTCCCATACGTCGACGCCGAGGATTGGCGTTGCGCCGTGAACCAGCGGGCTTTCACCGTTTGCGGTCTTCGAGATTTCGAGCTTGCCGTTCTTAACCGACAACCATGCCCAGCCCGAACCGAACTGACCAGCGCCAGCAGCGATGAAGTCTTCGCGGAACTTGTCGTAGCCGCCGAGATCGGATTCAACAGCCTTTTCAAGCTTGCCTGGCAGCTTCTTGCCGCCGCCGTCTTTCTTCATCCAGTTCCAGAAATGGAGGTGGTTGTAGTGCTGACCAGCATTGTTGAAGAGCGCCTGATTCTTGCCGAAGCTTTCCTTGACGATTTCTTCGAGGCTTTTGCCTTCAAGGCCGGAACCTTCGAGCAGCTTGTTACCATTGGTAACATAAGCCTGATGGTGCTTGTCGTGGTGGAATTCGAGGGTTTCGCGCGACATGAACGGAGCAAGTGCGTCATAATCGTACGGAAGGGCGGGCAGTTCAAAGGCCATTGGAACTCTCCTCTGTCTTTCAGCTTACAATAGGCAGCTACTGTGGGGCAGTGCGAACACATACCCGGAAACTTGCGTGCGCAATCTACATAGGCCGCAATGCCGCAGGCGGCAATGCCGGATGTTCTAAATTTAGCGCCCATCACAATGAATTATTATTGAAATTGCATAAGGATAGGGTTCACTTTACTTTTTTTGAGATTGATGCACGAACGGAGAAAATCGGTGTCCCACAGTTCCTATGTTTTCGACGCGTATGGCACATTGTTCGATGTGCATTCCGCCGTGCGTAGGCATGAAGATAAAGCGGGACCGGATGGCGCGGCCTTCTCCCTGCTCTGGCGCACCAAGCAACTCGAATATTCGTGGACGCTCAGTCTCATGGGCGAATATCGCGATTTCTGGAAGCTCACAGAAGAAGCACTGGATTTCGCCTTTGCACGTTATCCATCTGTCGATCCGGCACTTCGCAACGATTTGCTTGAAGCATACTGGAAGCTAGACTGTTATCCAGAAGTGCCAGCGGCCCTCAAAAGCCTGAAAAGCCGGGGAGCGCGGCTGGCTATTTTGTCCAATGGCTCGCCCGCTATGCTTGAAGCGGCAGTCAAATCCTCTGCACTCGATGTCCTGCTTGATGATGTCATTTCTGCCGATAGCGTCAGGCGTTATAAGACGTCACCGTCAGTATATGAACTCATCACGATGCAATGGCGGCTTTATCCGTCGGCGATTTCGTTTCAATCGTCCAATCGCTGGGATGTGGCTGGGGCCGCACGATTCGGAATGCGCGCGGTCTGGATCAACCGGTCCAACCAACCCGACGAGTATAAGCAATATCCCCCTGCCCTCATTCTGCCGAGCCTGCAATTGCTCGACTGAATCTCACTAAAACTTGAACAACGCAAATTGGGTGACAACCGCCTGTTGCGGCTAAAATAGTGTCGCAACGGCAACACGAGGCCTGCTGCAGCGCTTCAGCCACTTTTAGGCCTTATTACGAACGGCTGAGAGCCACAATTATCGGGCGTTTTGCCCGCAACAAAACGCGTCCAACGCCGTTATAGCCGCAGAATCTGCGATTATCACAACCAGTTGGTCGCACTTCATTAACCCTAACCGTTGTATCTAAAAATCCTCCCGCCACTAAAATGGTTTTCATATGCAAACGACCCTTACCCGCCGTTCCTTTCTGACGGCCATGACAGCAACAGCGGCGGCCGGCCTCGCCGGTTGCGCTCAGTTGGGGCAGAATGTTCCAATCATTGATGTTGATGCCAATGGCAATCCTATCAACAGGACCCCTCAGGCCAATGTCGATGCTTCTTATGGAAGCTGGGCATCCATGTATGCCGCTGTAGAAGACAATGGCTTTCAGCTACCGGCCATTCCGATCCAGAAGATGGACAAGCGCTATCTTCGCCAGGTCGTTCAGGATCCAACTGGCGAAATGCCAGGCACAATCGTCGTGGATACGGCAAACCGTTTCCTCTATCTGGTGCTGGGCAATGGACAGGCAATGCGCTACGGCGTCGGCATCGGCCGCGACGGCTTTGCATGGTCGGGCCGCGCAGTCATCCAGTACAAGCGCGAATGGCCACGCTGGACGCCACCGGATGAAATGGTTGCCCGCCAGCCAGAACTCGAACCATACAGCTCGCGCAACGGCGGCATGGCTCCAGGTCTCAAGAATCCGCTCGGCGCCCGCGCTCTTTACATCTTCAAGGATGGCAAGGACACGATCTATCGTCTGCACGGCAATCCTGAATGGTGGTCGATCGGCAAGGCTGTTTCCTCCGGCTGCGTACGCCTGATGAACCAGGACATCATCGATCTTTACAACCGCGTTCCACCGAAATCGCCTATTCTGGTTATGTAATCCAGAATTTACGAGATACAAAAAAAGCCCCGGAAAACCGGGGCTTTTTTATTTCAGGCGAATATCTGTCAGCGCTTGAAGCTGCCCAGAATGCCGCGCACAAGCGCACGTCCAAGTGACGTACTGACAGAACGAACCACTGATTTCATAGCCGTTTCTGCAACTGTCTGACGGCCAGATCGACGACCAGTTCCAAGCGCAGTTCCCAACAGATCGCCAAAAATACCGCCGCCTTCACCGGCCTCTTCCTGCTTCGTCTTCTGCTGGGCGTCGGCTGCTGCCTGCGCTTTGCGCGCCAGCATTTCGAACGCTGAATCGCGGTCGATTGCCTGATCATATTGGCCGGAGACAGGGCTTGCGGCAATGATCTTCGCCCGTTCTTCAGGCGTCAGTGGGCCAATCTGCGACGATGGCGGGCGGATCAATGTGCGCTGCACCATCGAAGGCACGCCCTTGGCCTGCAAGGTCGAAATCAGTGCTTCACCGGTTGAAAGATTGGTGATCGCCTCAAACGTCTTGAAATCCGGGTTTGGACGGAACGTATCGGCAGCGGTCTTCACTGCATTTGTTTCGCGAGGCGTATAAGCGCGGAGCGCATGCTGAACACGATTGCCAAGCTGAGCGAGCACTGTTTCAGGCACATCGAGCGGATTCTGCGTCACAAAATAAACGCCCACGCCCTTGGAACGGATCAGGCGAACCACCTGCTCGACGCGATCAACCAGCGCCTTTGGTGCTTCATCGAACAGCAAATGCGCTTCATCAAAGAAGAAGACCAGACGCGGCTTGTCAGGATCACCAACTTCAGGAAGCTCCTCGAAGAGTTCCGACATGAGCCAGAGAAGGAAAGTGGAATAAAGGCGCGGGCTCATCATCAGCTTGTCGGCTGCGAGCACGCTGATAACACCGCGACCGTCGGTCGTCGTCCGCATCAGATCAGCGATACGAAGGGCGGGTTCGCCAAAAAATTTGGAGCCGCCCTGCTGATCAAGCACGAGCAACGAGCGCTGAATCGCACCAACCGACGCCTTGTTGACGTTACCGTATTTTGCAGAAAGCTCAGCCGAACGTTCGGCCATTTCCGCGAGAATTGCCTGCAAATCTTTGAGATCAAGCAGCAGCAGGCCTTCTTCATCGGCCAAACGGAAAGCAACGTTAAGAACGCCTTCCTGGGCATCGGTCAGGTTCATCAGGCGCGAGAGCAGCAGCGGCCCCATTTCGGAGATCGTGGCACGGACCGGATGGCCCTGCTCGCCAAAAATATCCCAGAAAATAACGGGAGATGCGCGCATCTCATATGGGTTGAGCTGAATTTCCTCTGCGCGCTTGGTCAGATTGTCATTGACGACACCTTTGGCGGCGATGCCGGAAAGATCGCCCTTGATATCGGCACAGAAGACTGGAACGCCAGCCGCCGAAAAGCTCTCGGCGAGAACCTGCAGCGTGACCGTTTTACCAGTACCTGTCGCACCGGTAACGAGGCCATGCCTGTTACCATATTTCAGCGCCAGATATTCAGGCTGCTGGTAGGAATCATCTGGTTTGCGGCTTGCACCAAGGAAAATGGCATCATCAGCAGTCATCAGGCAGGTCGCTCCGTAAAAGGTTTGCTCCCTTACGATATACTAGCACTACCGCCCTGCAACAATGATTAAGCCATTTTATCCATTGATGTGCAATTTTGGCGTCATGCGGTCACAGAAAAATGCGAATATTTTAAATCAGGAAAGCTTGCAAAGCGCCAATGAGAATGCATATTACGTAAACGTAAGAAATTTGGGAGACTCTCATGGACGAACTGATCGCGCGCATCACCTCCAATGTTGGCATCGATGCAGCAACTGCTGAAAAGGCTGTTGGCATGATTTTGGCATTTCTGCAGAAGGAAGGCCCGGCTGATAAAGTACAGCAGCTTTTGGCAGCTTTCCCGGGCGCCGAAGAAGCCATTTCGCAGGTCAAGGGTGGCGGTCTGCTTTCCGGCCTGATGGGCGGCGTGATGGGTCTCGGCTCGCAGCTGATGGGCGCTGGCCTCGGCATGGGTGAAATCTCCGGCGTTGCCAAGGAAACCATCCGTTTTGCCAAGGAAAAGGCTGGTGCTGAACCAGTCGACGCCGTTGTCGGCTCGATCCCAGGCCTCGGCCAGTTCGTATAAATTTGACGCACCAAAGAAAAAGCCCCGGTTTTCCGGGGCTTTTTTTATGCTTCTTTTATGACCGTCACGCCGACATGACGGGTACGCCCGGCACCCCAGCCATTGATGGCTGCTCCCAAGCCAAGAGCTGCAAAGAATATACCGCAGGCGGCAAAGCTTCCTGTCGCACCATGGATCATGCCAACAACGAGCGGACCAATAGCCGCTAATGTATAGCCGACGCATTGCGCCATGCCGGACAGGTGAGCTGCCGTATGTGAATCCGGTGAGCGCAACACGATCACCATCATAGCGGCAGCGATCAAACCGCCCTGCCCAAAGCCCTGCACAATGGCCAGAAGCCAGAAACTCCATTGCGGCAGATAAAGAAAGCCCATCAAAGGCAACGCCGCGCTGATGCAAAGCACCACATTAAGCAGGCTCTGGCTCTTTTGGCGTATCGCAATCGATGGGATCGCCAGACAGGTTACGACCTGCACCATGATCGAAAATGAAACCAAACCGCCAGCTGCCGTAGCACTCAGCCCCTGCTCTCGCAGAATTGGCGCAAGCCAGCCAAAAACGACATAAGCCATCGAGGATTGAAGGCCCATAAACAGTGTGACCTGCCAGGCGAGCTTGTCTTTCCAAAGCCCGACAACCTTAAAACCTGAATACGCGACATTGTGCTTCGCGCGCAGCGCCTGCGGCAGCCAAAGTGCGAGAACCAGCGCTGCTGGAATTGCCCAGAAAGCCAGTGCAAGGTTCCATGAACCGCCGAGCATATGCTCAATCGGAATTGTGAACCCGGCAGCAGCGGCTGCGCCGCCACAAAGTGCCATCGTATAAAAGCCGGTCATAATCGCAGCGGTTTTAGGGAAATCCCGCTTTACGACCCCCGGCAGCAATACATTGCCGGTAGCGATGGCAGCACCAGCCAATATCGCGCCAATGTACAGTGACACCTGGCTTCCGATGCCGCGGATTGCCGTGCCGATGGTCAAGACAATCAGAACAAACAATAAGACGCGCTCGGCACCGTAGCGTTGGGCTAGTCTCGGCGCGAAAGGTGCGAATACGCCCAAACAGACCACCGGCAATGTCGTTAGTAAGCCAGCAGCAAAACCGGACATGCCGGTTGCGTCGATGATTTCTGGAAGGAGGACCGAAGCGCTTGAAAATACCGGACGCAGATTGGCAGCAATCAACACCAGACTTAAGCCCAGTAGCACGCGCAAAGCTTGGCTCGGCAGGCGTTGTGCAGCGGGTTGCGGCACGCTGTCGGCCTCGGCATCAACAAAAGGCTCCGCATTGTGTGCCGGATTTTCTTCCGTTGCTGCCTGCAACGAAACATTGTTTGTGTGGCTCATGATGCCAACAGCCTTTCAAGTTCTTTGATTAGGGGCGCCATAAATCGACGCACTGCTTCGCCTGCCAGGTCGGGATTACCAGTGGCGATAGCTTCAATAAGGGCACTGTGTTCTTCGTGATCGGGTTCCGGCAGCTCTCCATCGAGCGTCGCCTCTATTGACTCCCGGATGGATTGGGAAAAGAAGGCATAGACCTCGATAAGCGCATTGTTGCCCGATGCCGCGACGATTGCTTCATGGAAGGCAAAATCTCGCGAAACAAAATCGGTTCGGCTTGTTTCCGCACGCTTGTTGCGCTGCTCCAGCATCGCTTCAAGATGGCGGATCATTTCCGGTGTCGCTCGTTGAGCAACAAGTCGGGCAGCTTCCGCCTCAAGCGCTGCCCGCGTTTCAAAGCGGTCACGCAAACTTGTATGGCGAATACGATCAAGGCTGCGGCGCATGTCTGCCGCCGACAGGACATAGGTTCCGGAACCCTGCCGCGTTTCCAGCATCCCTTGGGCGACCAGCGCACGCACGGCTTCGCGCACAGTGCCACGACTGACCCCAAGTTTCGCGGAAAGGCTTGCTTCATTGGGCAATTGCTCACCCACGCGCCAATTGCCGGCCGTGATCTCAGCCCGGATGGACTGTTCCGCAGCATCGGCAAGGCTTTTTCTTGAGAGTGTTTCCATAGATCACCAAAGTCATCGGATGACTTGATGAATTATATGTCATAATCTCGCGTGTCAATGTGGATTACATGCGACGCGCAATCTGCTTTAACCTTATCTGCCGCATTCCGTTAACAATTATCGCGCAATGTGGCACGCTAGAATGAAGCCTTCGCAACCGGGTGCCGCATGATTACTCTTTACTGCCTTAACGGAGACCATCTCGACCGCGTCGAGGTTGAGCCGGGCAATCCCCTTCCTGAAAACGTTATCTGGATTGACCTTCTCGCACCCGGCGTCAATGAAGATCATATCGTTGAGGCGTGGACCGGCATCTCGATCCCGACCCGTGAAGACATGACGGAAATCGAGGAATCGAGCCGATTCTATATGGAGAACGGCGCGCAATATCTGACTGTGCCGATCCTTCATGCGGTGGATCTCGATCATCGTGAACTCGCACCTGTCACTTTCATTCTGCATGGACAGCGGCTGGTAACGGTTCGCTATGCCGATCCGAAATCGGTCAGCATTTACATCACACGCGCGACAAAGCCGGGCAACGGCCTGATCCCGAATGCAAAATGTTCCGGCCTTTCAATCATGCTCGGCATAATCGAGGCCACCACCAATCGTCTGGCAGATATTCTGGAAGGCGTTGCAGGCAAGATCGATGCGGCATCGCATTCGATCTATCGTCGCCAGCCCAAAGCACGGCCAATGACGACTGAGGATTTCCGGCACATCCTCACGCAGATCGGTGGACAGGGTACGTTTCTATCGCGAATGCGCGAAAGTCTGGCAGGCATCAGCAGAATGCTGGTTTATCTCTCTGCGATCAACAGCCCGGTTGCGACCAAGAAAGACACGCGCTCATGGGTCAAATCGCTGGAACGCGATGCGCAGTCGCTGGTCGCCTATGTGGATTTTCTGTCCAACAAGGTGACATTCCTGCTTGATACGATTGTCGGGCTTATCTCTGTCGAACAGAACGCGATCATCAAGATTTTCTCGGTTGCGGCAGTGGGCTTCATGCCTCCAACACTCGTCGCATCCATCTATGGCATGAACTTCTCATTCATGCCGGAGCTGAACTCACCCTGGGGTTATCCAATGGCGCTTGGCTTGATGGTGGCCTCAGCTTTGCTGCCGCTATTCTATTTCCGCAGGAAGGGGTGGCTGTAAATCACACAGATGCAGCTACAATCTCCCAGTCTCTGCCGTTGATTTTCAGCACATCGCCCACGGGCTTGCCAAACATCATTATGGCCACGGGCGAGACGTGGGAGATTTTGCCATTGGCGGGGTCGGCCTCGTCCTCGCCAACAATGGTCCAGACCCGCATACCGCCTTCATCTAGGTTTTCCAGCTCCACCGTCATGCCGAATCGTACAACGTCACTGTCCGGCTCGGGCACGGATAGTTCTGCGGTTTCACGTCGCGAAGTCCAGTAGCGCAAATCACGCGAAACGCGGGCAATCGCTGAGCGCTCGCCTGCAACATTCGCTTCGGCCAGTTCGCGGTGAAGCCGTGCGAGCTCGTCGTCAATCATCTTCAAACCATTCGGCGTGACGAGATTGCGGTGCGGACTGATGGGACGTTCGCCGAGATCAATAGGCGCGTCATCCTGTTCTTTGGTGAAAGCTCTGCTCATCATCTGAATGTATGCAGAGCGCTCGCGCCCCGCAAGCCCACAGTCTGAACACGCGTGCAACCGGATAAAAATCCGTATTTTAGTGCACACCGAGTTTTTATTGATTGACCAGTCAATCAAAGTTACAATAGGGATCAACAGCCCTCAACCCGGATGACGATTATGCCTAAGATCGGGATGGAACCCCTACGGCGGCGCGAACTGATCGATGCCGCCATCCGTACTATCGGCCAGCGTGGTTCGTTGGACGTCACTGTTGCGCAGATCGCCCATGAAGCAGGCGTATCGCCCGCGCTTGCGCATCACTATTTTGGCGGCAAAGACAAGCTGATCCTGGCCACCATGCGCCATCTCTTGCGTGAGCTCGGAAGCGATTTGAACGCCGCCGTGAAGCTTGCAGAAACTCCGCGTGAGCGTATTGCGGCCATCATCGCGGTTAACTTCTCCGCCTCGCAGTTTGCGCAGGAGACGATTGCAGCCTGGCTGACCTTCTATGTTCATGCGCAGCAATCCGAAGACACAAAGCGGCTTTTGCGCATCTATGCGCGCCGCCTGCATTCAAACTTCGTCTTCGCGCTGGAACAATTGACCAGCCACGAGCGCGCCAACCGTATTGCCGAAGGCGCAGGTGCGCTGATCGATGGGCTTTATATCCGCCATGCCCTTGGTGCCGATGCGCCAAATGCGGCATCGGCAATTGCCCTTGTTGAAGATTACATCGCTGTTCAGCTTTCGGCGGAGAAATAAGATGGAAGCGGATTTCGTTATTATTGGCTCCGGCTCTGCCGGTTCGGCTATGGCCTACCGGCTGTCGGAAGATGGCAGGCACTCGGTTATTGTCATTGAATTTGGCGGCCCAGACATCGGCCCGCTGATTCAGATGCCAGCCGCCCTTTCCTTCCCCATGAATATGGAAACATATGACTGGGGCTTTTCCACCGAACCTGAGCCGCATATCGGCGGGCGCAGTCTCGTCACGCCACGCGGCAAGGTGGTCGGCGGATCATCATCCATCAACGGCATGGTCTATGTGCGCGGGCACGCACGCGATTACGATCACTGGTCGGAAAGTGGCGCGCGCGGCTGGTCCTATGCCGATGTATTGCCCTACTTCAAGCGGATGGAAAATTCCCACGGCGGACAGGAAGGCTGGCGCGGCACCGATGGTCCGCTGCATGTTCAGCGCGGTCGCAGCGATAACCCGCTGTTCAAGGCCTTCGTCGCTGCCGGCCAACAAGCGGGCTTTGAAGTCACTGACGATTATAATGGCGAGAAGCAGGAAGGCTTTGGCCCGATGGAGCAGACGATCCATAATGGACGTCGCTGGTCTGCGGCCAATGCCTATCTTAAACCTGCACTCAAGCGCCCCAATGTGAAGCTCGTCAAAGGCTTAGCACGAAAAATCGTGATGGAAGGAAAGCGCGCGGTCGGGGTTGAAATCGAAGCGGGCCGTACTTTCTCGACCATCCGCGCACGCCGCGAAGTCATCATCGCTGCATCGTCGATCAATTCGCCAAAGCTGCTTATGCTTTCAGGCATTGGCCCTGCTGCGCAGCTTAAAGAGCACGGCATTGAGGTCGTGGCTGACCGCCCCGGCGTTGGGCAAAATCTGCAGGATCATCTGGAAGTCTATATCCAGCAGGAATGCACGCAGCCGATCACGCTTTATTCCAAACTCAACCTGTTTTCCAAAGCCAAGATTGGCGCGGAATGGCTGTTCTTCAAAACTGGCGATGGCGCGACAAACCATTTCGAATCCGCAGCCTTCGTGCGTTCGAAAGCAGGCGTGGAATATCCGGATATCCAATACCACTTCCTGCCGGTCGCGATCCGTTATGACGGCAAAGCGGCTGCAGAATCGCACGGCTTTCAGGCGCATGTCGGACCGATGCGCTCCAAGTCGCGCGGCAGTGTTACCTTGCGCTCGGCTAATCCGCGCGAAAAGCCTGTCATAAAGTTCAACTATATGTCGCATGAGGATGATTGGGCCGATTTCCGTCATTGCGTGCGACTGACACGCGAAGTTTTCGGACAGGACGCATTTGCCCCTTATCGCGGCGCGGAAATCCAGCCTGGCGCGAATGTGCAGTCTGATGACGAGATCGACAATTTCATTCGCGAGCATGTGGAAAGTGCATTCCACCCTTGCG
This sequence comes from Brucella sp. NBRC 12953, assembly GCF_040369775.1. Classification (NCBI taxonomy): domain Bacteria; kingdom Pseudomonadati; phylum Pseudomonadota; class Alphaproteobacteria; order Hyphomicrobiales; family Brucellaceae; genus Brucella; species Brucella sp. NBRC 12953. The sequence goes on along the minus strand of NZ_BAABSV010000001.1, from coordinate 128,480 downwards.
GAACTTGCAAAATGGGATCAGTTGACGATCCAATGGCAGTGGTTGACCAAGAATGCCGAGTTATTGGCGTTGACGGATTGCGGGTTGCGGATTCATCCATCTTCCCGCGCATCACCAACGGCAACCTCAACGGCCCGTCGATCATGACTGGCGAAAAGGCATCGGATCATATTCTGGGCCGCACTCCGCTGGCGCGATCCAATCAGGAACCCTGGATCAACCCACGCTGGGAAGTATCTGATCGCTAATGAAACTCGAGGAGAATAAAATGAAAGCCCAACCTAAAGCCTCGCATTTCATCGGCGGCGCATTCGTGGAAGACAAAGCTGGCAAGCCGCTCCCCGTCATCTATCCGGCGACAGGCGAAGAAATCGCAAAGCTTTATTCAGCAACACCGGATGTGATCGAGAGCGCCTATGCTGCCGCGTTGAAAGCGCAAGGCGAATGGGCAGCGCTCAAGCCGGTGGAACGCGGCCGCATTCTGCGCCGCACAGCGGAAATCCTACGCGAGAAAAACAAGAAGCTCTCCAAGCTCGAAACGCTTGATACCGGCAAGGCATTGCAGGAGACACTGGTGGCGGATGCAGCATCGGCTGCAGATGCGCTTGAGTTTTTCGGCGGCATCATTTCCGGCTTTAATGGTGAGTTCGTAGAGCTTGGCGGGTCGTTTGCTTACACGCGCCGCGAAGCACTCGGCATCTGTGTTGGCATCGGTGCGTGGAATTACCCGATCCAAATCGCCGCATGGAAATCTGCGCCAGCACTGGCTATGGGCAATGCTTTCATCTTCAAGCCGTCCGAGAACACCCCTCTTTCGGCACTCGCGCTGGCAGAGGCCTATAAGGAAGCTGGTCTTCCTGACGGTCTGTTCAATGTTGTACAAGGCTTTGGCGATGTTGGTGCGGCACTCGTCAATCACCGCATGACAGCGAAGGTTTCGCTCACCGGTTCAGTTCCAACCGGCAAGCGGATCATGTCGCAGGCTGGTGAGCATCTGAAGCATGTCACGATGGAACTTGGTGGCAAATCTCCGATCATCGTATTTGATGATGCAGATCTCGACAGCGCTATTGGCGGTGCGATGCTCGGCAACTTTTATTCGACCGGTCAGGTCTGCTCCAACGGCACGCGCGTTTTCGTTCATAAGGATGTTCGCGAAACATTTGTCGAGCGTCTGGTAGAACGCACCCGCAAAATCCGCATTGGTGATCCTCTGGATGAAGCCACCCAGATGGGACCACTCGTCAACAGCGCGCAGCGCGACAAGGTTTTGTCCTATATTGAAAAGGGCAAGCAAGAAGGCGCGAAGCTTGTATGCGGCGGCGGCATTCCAAAGCTGCAGGGTTTCGACAAAGGCTACTTCATCGAGCCAACCGTCTTTACCGATGTGACTGACGACATGACGATTGCCCGCGAGGAAATCTTCGGCCCGGTCATGAGCATTCTCGAATTCTCGGACGAGGATGAAGTGATTGCACGCGCCAACGATACCGAGTTCGGTCTGGCGGCCGGTGTATTCACCGCCGACATCGCACGCGGCCATCGCGTCATCGGACAGATCAAGGCAGGAACCTGCTGGATTAACGCCTATAATCTGACGCCTGTTGAAGTGCCATTTGGCGGCTACAAACAGTCCGGCATTGGCCGCGAAAACGGCATTGCCGCGCTGACGCATTACAGCCAGATCAAGACTGTCTATGTGGAAATGGGCAAGGTCGACAGCCCCTACTAATCCCACTTAACAAACAACACAAAGCCCCAATCAATATTAGCAACTACTAATATTGATTGGGGCTTTGTCATTTATGGTCAAGCACAATATTTACGCCATAAAAGCGACCAGTTAACTTCTACTTCCCAAAAGATTGATCACATCTTTCTTATTATATTGAATTTTAACGTCTAATTGATTGCTTTTGTCGCAATAACCTTTTGCGGGAAATAATAATTACCTCCCACAATGGGGTTGGAATGACAAAAGAGCTGTTTTTATCGACAGATATGGTCGATGCCGAAGCGCGCGACGATTTTTGGCGCGACGCTATCAAGCTATTTTACGAAGTATCTGCCCTCGATGAAGAAAACGAAGAAGGCTTTATCGGTACTTTGCGCTCTTATCCATTCGGCAACATGCTGGTTGGATCCACCACCTTTAACACCCAGCATTATGAGCGCACAAAGAACCTGATCGCTCAGACTGGTCTCGATCACTATGTTCTTCAAGCCCTACTTTCCGGCACCCTGAGTGGAGATTTCAACGGAGTCTCTGTTGCTGCGAAACCCGGCGACATTTTCATCCTCGACATGTCACAGGTCATAACCAGTCATGCAGAAGCGGGCGCACGTCTGACGGTTATCATGCAGCGGCAAGAGCTGGAGAAGCTTATCGGATGGCGAAATCTTCATGGCATGGTGTTCAAAACGGAAGCTGCGACAACCCAGCTCCTCTTCGAGTTTCTGCGCGGGCTTAATGATGTGGTTCAGGAACTCTCCGCCGTGGAGGCCATCGCCGCCAAAGATGCAATGATGGCGCTACTTGCTGCGTGTATTAAGAGGGCGGACACAGGCGCTGCTGAGAGTGCAACAATCAATCTGCCGATACGCAATCGCATTCTTGCCTATATCGACAAGAACATAACGAACCCGCTTCTTGGTCCCCATTCGATACAACAATATTTCCGCATGTCGCGCTCACATATTTATCGCGCATTTGAACCGGACGGCGGCGTGGCAAAGGTTATCCGCGACAAGAGGCTCGATATGGCTTACCGGATTCTGATCGAACAAAAAGGCAAGCCTGTTTCACTTAAAGAAATCGCCTATCGCTGCGGTTTTAATGACAGCACACAACTGACGAAGGCTTTCAAAGGGCGCTTCGGTATTACGCCGAAGGAAGCACGAGAAGCCAAAGCCCCGCTGCCGTTACAATCGGAAGGCGGCACGCTGGTTATTCACGAACATCTATCGTCACAGGCAAAAAAGGTCGTTGTCATCTGAATTGGCGAGAACATACAATCATTGAGAATGCTGCAAAACCGCTGCATTCCATCAAAAGCGTATCAGACAATTACAGCGCCCGTGCGCACGCTTCGCCAGACCGATCCGTCCGAATAGGCCATTTGCGCGCCGCCGCTGGCGTTACTCACAAAAGCCATTGCGCCAGCCCCGTGCTGGGACGGCGATGGCAAAGCGGCAACCGCATAGGCGGCCGGGCGTATCGGACCATCAACATGCAGCCGTGTTGACGGCCAGATCTGACCAATGGCCAGATTGCCGGTCGCACGATCGACCTTCATGGCTTCTCGCCAGTTTCCGCTATCGTCGCCGACTTTAACGCTGAAATTATTGTCCCCGTTCAGGCCCATTTCTGCATATCCGGTCCAGCCCGACTGAAACAGAAGGCTGGCCGTATTGGTTGCGGCCTGTTTATTGATCTTCAGCTGATGCCCGGCGCCGGCATTGTTGAAAAGGCTCGCTTCCGAAGAAATGGCGAAACGGTTGATCGCATCAGCCGTCGCCTGCACGCCCAGCATGGACAACGAAAGACTATCCGGCACCGAGCCTGTGACCTGCCATTCTGTGCCATTGTAAACAAATAGCTTGGCCTCTTCTTCGACGTAGGCCAGCCAGCCTTTTGCGATGGTCGCGAATGACCATCCCCCATCAATGAAGAAGGCAACCTTGCCCTCTTTTCCTGCCCATTGGCTGGTAGCAGGTGCAGCAACGATATAACGATCACCTGCGGCAGGTGTTTCCGGAGCGCCCGTTTGGGTTCGGGATTTTACACTCAGATGCACAACTGCATCGAGAAAGCGCAAAGCCTCATTGTGTGTGACGTGCTTCTGCGCCTGACTGGGCATGATATAGGGAAGTTTGAGATTGTGTGTCTGGTCCATAAATAGCTCCTCGCTGTGATAATGCGAGGAGCTTAACCGCACTTATGCTGGTGGGGATAAGTCAGCTGCCGCGATAGGTCGAGTAGGACCAGGGGCTGACCAGCAACGGCACATGATAATTGCCGTCTTCATCTGCAATCGCAAAACGGATCGGGATCAAATCAAGGAACGGCGGATTGGCAACATCGGCGCTACGCCCTTCGAAATATTCAGCAACGTGAAACTGAAGCTCATAGGTGCCTTCCTGCATTTCACTTCCGCTGAGCAATGGTTCGTCGGTGCGACCATCGAGATTGGTGACGGTGCGCTTGATCAGTTCGGTTTTGCCTAAAGCGCCAAGACGATAGAGTTCAATCCGCATTGCTGCGGCTGGACTACCATGTGCAGTGTCGAGAACATGTGTTGATAGCTTGCCCATGGTTCACCTCAGATTTGTGTTTTGAGAGCCGGAATTGTCTCAATGCGATAAGTGACATCCGGCAGGAAATATTCCTCCAGATTATTCTCACTTCCCGCCCGGTCAACAATAAGAAAATCCGATGTCTGCTCCAGCGACACAAGCGGATGATGCCAGACATTGCGCCAGTAATTGACGCCCTGATCACCCCGCGCCAGAAACGCTCTCGGTTTTCCGGGTTTGCCATCCGCATCTTCTGCAACAACAACAAGAAACGGCCTGCCATTTAGCGGCACAAAAGCCTGCGAGCCGAACGGATGCCGCTCCAGCATGACGACATCGACAGGCGCTGTGAAGGACTGACCTCTAAAAATATTGATGAGGACGCGGGCGTCGGTGCCTGCTGCTTCAACATGGGCCAGATCGTGGAAGCGCTCCGTCGTGCCATTGTTGATAAGGCGACGTTCGGCGCCTTCAATCTCGATTACATCCCCAAATGGCGCAAAAGCCGCCTTTGTTAGCGGCTCAACCTCAAGCACTTCAAATTTCACACTGTCCTCCCCACAAACCTGATTTTATGACACCTAACAAAGCTTTGCCGCCAGCAAATTGTCAATCGCGAAGCAGTTTCAACAAACACATGAAAAAAGCCGGGGTCGTCGCCCGGCCTGTCTAAATTATCAAAGACTTGCGCTGTTTATCGCTTGAGAAGCGACATGATTGCGGGAACCCCACAAGCAGCAAGTGCGAGCTTGACGAGATCACCAATGATGAACACGCCAAAGCCGAATGCGATGCCTTTTTCTAAACCGAACAAATAGGCAATCCAACCTGCTCCCATCACAAGGATGACAACTTCGGCAGCAAGCATGACACCGCCGAGAACAAGCGGTTTGCGCGCCAGCCCCTTATCGGCAGCGCGACCGACCATCCAGGCCGCAATGAGATAGGACAGCAGATAGCCCCCTGTCGGACCAACCATGTAAGCAAGGCCAAGCCCCTTTTCCGGCGTTCCGGTGAAAACCGGCAAGCCGAGTGCGCCTTCAAGCAAATAAAGGGCAACCGTGGCAACCGCCAGACGCGAGCCATAAAACGCAGAGATTGCAAACAGCGCTGCTGTCTGCATTGTCACGTTGACGTAGAGAAGATCGACTTTGATATTGGCGGAAATGGTGAGAACAGCGGTGCCGATAAGCGCGAGCAAAACAAACCGGAAAGCGCGAGCCAATTGCCTGGTTTGCAAGTAGCCGGCAGGAAGAGAAGCAACGGCAACCCTTGATTTGTTTCTCTGACGCATGTTCATCGCACTCCTTATATCGACCCAATATGGGCGCTGTGAGTACCGTTCGACCAGATTATCATTTGAAACCGGACTATATTCGTCCTAAGCCGCTTAATCAATAAAACCAAAGAAGAACGGGTTAGTCCATGGCGCTTGATTTTGACGGCAGCTTTGCCCCTGAATATGGGACTCCGGTTGCCCTGAATAAAGACCTGCTGCGGCTGACCGCGAATAATCCCAGCGCTTTTACCTTTCATGGCACCAATAGTTACATTGTGGGCACCGATACACTGGCGGTTATCGATCCTGGACCGGAAGATGAAGCGCATTATCAGGCGCTGCTTGCAGCAATTGCCGGTCGCCCTGTCAGTCATATCTTTGTGAGCCACACGCATCGCGACCACTCGCCTCTCGCAAAGCGATTGAAAGAACAGACGGGCGCGCTCGTTGTCGCCGAAGGTCCGCATCGCCCTGCCCGCCCCTATTACAGCGGCGAGATCAATATGCTGGAGGCGAGCGCCGATATTGATTTTGCGCCCGATCTGGCCCTCGCCGATGGTGCGAAAATCGATGGCGATGGCTGGAGCCTTCGCGGAATACACACACCCGGACACGCCGCCAATCATATGGCTTTTGGCCTTGAAGGCACCGGCATTCTTTTTTCAGCCGATCATGTGATGGCATGGGCCACATCCATCGTCGCACCGCCCGATGGATCGATGAGCGATTACATGACTTCGCTTGAAAAGCTGCTGGAGCGCGATGATCGCATCTATCTGCCCGGTCATGGTGGAGCCGTCACCAAGCCAGCTGCATTTGTGCGTGGTTTACGCGCACATCGGAAAATGCGGGAGCGTGCGATATTGGAGCGGATCGTGCAAGGCGACTGCACCATTCCCGACATGGTCAAGACTATCTACCGCGATACCGACCCGCGCCTGCATGGTGCTGCAGCTCTCTCAGTTCTCGCCCACCTTGAAGATCTTGTCGGGCGCGGTGAAGTCATTACGGATGGCAACCCGTCGCTCAACGGCATTTATCAGCCGCGGTGATTACTCCACATCAGCAGGAGCCTTGTTCACTTCGCCTTCAAGCGCGGACAGAAACTCGGTGATAAAGGCAGCGTTCAGGCCCATATCCCGATTGCCGTAACGCGAAACGGATCGCATATCGACATAGGTTGTTTCGCCTTCATCAAGCAGGCGGATGACCACATCGCTTTTCAAACCAAGAATGGTGCTGTGCGCAGTTGCTGCAAAGCGTGTCGCATTCTGCGTTGGCAGCGGCGTATCACGGCTGATTTGTTTCCAGCCAAATGCTTTCAACGTGTTTTCCACGCCTTGTGCAACCCGGTCGGGTGCAGCTTCATAGCGGCGCCCCATCACATCAGGATAGGCGGACATCTGCCTCAGCATATCGCTCTGGACCTCAACAGGCAGCGAATTCATACGCGTTAAGCGTGCAGGCATGGTCGAGGGAAACTGCGGCGGCGTCTCAAAGTCGGTCGTCAGATCATAGAGCGGAGGCGAGCCATACCAAAGCGAGGCGACGAAACAGAGGGGCAGCAGAACAGCACATGCCAGAAAGCTAGCCCAGAACGAACGCGCACCGCCTTTGTCACCATTCACCCATAGATTGCGTAGCCCCTTTGCGGCACAAAGCAGTGCTAAAATCGCGAATATCCCACCCGCAGTTGCAACCAGAACAAAATCGGGTGTCTCGATTTTACCGAACCTGTGCAGAATAAGACCAAGCGCTGACAGGACAGCCGCAAAAACGCCAAACCGCAATGCCCAAATTGCGGAGCGCGACTGTCGGCGCTGATAGCGAAGTTTTCTCATGCGGGGTCCCAACTGCCTTTAGAGCGCAATCATGCATAACAGAGACTGCTCTGGCGCAAAAGAAAAAGGCTCAGCACTCGCTGGCAATTTAACCAGCTATGAAAAAACAGCGGGAAAAATAGAGTGAAATCAATATAAAAGCTATTGCAGCAACTTCTAACGAAGGGCATGATCGCGTATATGGGGGCTTTTTTCGGATTCGTCGGAGAGGACGACATGGATCGAACCCTTCATAATGGCCAAATGCCAGCCACATCCAGCACCGCTGAAGCGGAGCAGGATGTCATGACGCTGGAAGCAGTCGAGCTCGAATTTGCGCTCGGTGCCATAGACGTTCTCATCGAAGGATTTGACACGGCTCTTGCCAAGGCAGCTGAGCGTGTGGGCGGCGAAGTACTTTTCAATATGCCAGCGCTGGACACCACCGAGGCACAACGTATCGGTGCAATTGCCATTCCCGGACAGCCGCAAGATCAGGTCGTCTTCGTTACGCTTGGACACGATGGCACAACACTTTCAGTCGCTCCGCCAACCGGCAACAATGCGCTGTTTGAAAGCCTTGGCCGCAATTATGCCGCTGTCATGAAAAGCCTGACACCGAATGGTAAGACAACCAACGGAACCTAGAGCGCCGTGCGCCCTCCTGGGCGCACAAGGATCGCTTCGCACTTTTCGGGATGCTCTCTAAAGCACTATTTCTCGGCCTGCGGCTTCACAGCTGCAGCTGGTGCTATTGCATGAAGATTGTGTGCTGGCACCGGATTGAGCGTCATCGTCGTCTGAACATCGCGTAGCTTCACGAATTTCATGCCTTTTGCCTGAAGCGCAAGAATGCCTTTGGCAACACCTTCACCTGCCGAACGTGTCGGCTGGTTGATATGGGAAATGATGACATCGCCATCGCGCGCCGCCGAAATACGGCGGGCTACGACAGGTGCAAGCAGGGATGCGCCCTGATCGCCATTGAGCGAGTAGCCGCCGATCTCATAGCCCATGCTCTGCGCAAGTTTAATAGCGTCAGTCGAATAACGGGCCGTGGCATCCCGATACCATTGCGGCTTTGATGCGCCGGATTTAGCGATCGCATCCGCGCCACCATCGATTTCGGAGCGGACTGCATCGAGCGAACCTGCAGTTTTGATATTATACATGGTCGGCGCATTGGTAATGGCTGGCACATGCATATTGCCGTGGTTCTCGATATCGAAAAGGTCGGGATGAGCGTTCATTACGGCGAAAGCTTCGGCATTCTGTTTCAACCAGCGCGCGGTGACAAAAATTGTCGCCGGAATGCGGTTTTCCACCAGCACATCGAGAATACGGTGATCCGTTTTGCCCATGCAGGCATCAAGCGTCAGCGCGACCTGTGGCGAAGCAGGACCACCTTTGGCGATGCGCAATTGCGGTTCAACAATGCTGATTTTCTCGTGCTTCTCTGGCTGCGGTAGCGCGTCATAGGCGCTGGCCACAGAGCTCAAGCAAACAAGCGCGGCCCCCGCCGCTAACAACTGACGAAACATAGCTGCCCCGATTAATTAAAGTTCTGGCTTTGAAATTTACTGTTTACAGCGCCTGAACCAAAGCCGAATTATGGCAATGATTTAGAGCAGCGATCCGATTGATTGAGATCACCGCTCTAAATTTTCGTTTCAGGCGCATATTACCCTAAAACCGTTTTACACTTTTCAGGATGCTTTACCATTGCGGGCTGCAGCTTGGGCTGCCGCCAGTCGGGCAATCGGCACCCGGAATGGCGAGCAGGACACGTAATCAAGACCTGTTTGCTCGCAGAAGCTGATCGATGCCGGATCGCCGCCATGCTCGCCACAAATACCCAGTTTGAGCTTGTCGCGTGTTTTGCGTCCACGCTCGGCTGCGATCTGGATCAGCTCTCCCACGCCATCAAAATCCAATGAAACGAACGGGTCCTGTTCGATTACACCACGGCTCTGATAGGTCGAAAGGAATGGCGCTGCATCATCACGCGAAATACCGAAAGTGGTCTGCGTGAGGTCGTTCGTGCCAAAAGAGAAGAACTCTGCCGTTTCAGCGATTTCAGCAGCACGAAGAGCGGCACGCGGCAATTCGATCATCGTGCCGACCATGTAGTCGATCTGGACACCGGACTCGCCGATCACTTCTTTTGCCACCGCATCGATGCGCGCTTTGACAAAATCAAGTTCTGCCTTGAGGCCGACCAGCGGCACCATGACTTCCGGCACGACATGCTCACCGGTCTTCTTGCCTGCTTCAATCGCAGCTTCAAAGATCGCACGCGCCTGCATTTCGGCGATTTCTGGATAGGATACCGCCAGACGGCAACCGCGATGGCCGAGCATCGGATTGAACTCATGAAGACTATCGGCACGCTCGCGCAGTCTATCGGCGTCGACGCCCATGGCGCTTGCCACTTCTGCTACTTCTTCATCAGTGCGTGGCAGGAATTCGTGCAAAGGCGGATCGAGCAACCGGATTGTGACAGGCAAGCCTTTCATGATCTCGAACAGCTCGACAAAATCCGAGCGCTGCATCGGCAGAAGCTTTGCTAGAGCCGCACGGCGACCATCCTCCTTGTCGGCAAGGATCATTTCCCGCATCGCGATAATGCGTTCGCCTTCAAAGAACATATGCTCGGTGCGGCAAAGGCCGATGCCTTCTGCCCCGAACGAGCGTGCGGTGCGGGCATCGGCAGGCGTTTCGGCATTGGCGCGCACCTTCATGCGGCGGGTCTTGTCTGCCCACTCCATGAGTTTGCCGAAATCACCCGACAGTTCGGGCTGCAGCATGGCAACCTTGCCTTTCAGCACTTGCCCGTTGCCGCCATCAACGGTGATCACATCACCTTTTTTGAAGGTCTGGCCAGCAGCCAGCATGGTACCGTTGCGATAATCAACACGGAGAGAACCTGCACCCGACACGCAGGGCTTGCCCATGCCGCGTGCAACCACTGCCGCGTGACTGGTCATACCGCCGCGCGTGGTCAGAATGCCCTCAGCCGCGTGCATACCGTGAATGTCTTCAGGGCTCGTCTCAACTCGCACCAGAATGACATTGCGGCCTTCGGCTTTTGCCTGTTCTGCATCTTCAGACGAGAACACGATTTCGCCTGTCGCAGCGCCAGGAGAAGCGGGTAAGCCTTGGCCTATAACAATGCGCTCGGCTCGCGGATCGATGGTCGGATGCAGAAGCTGGTCGAGTGCGGCCGGATCAATGCGCAGCACGGCTTCTTCTTCAGTAATCAGCCCTTCTGCGGCCATTTCAACAGCCATCTTGAGTGCGGCCTTTGCCGTGCGCTTGCCGGAGCGGGTTTGCAGCATCCAGAGCTTGCCGCGCTCGATGGTAAATTCCAGATCCTGCATATCGCGGTAATGCTGCTCAAGCCGATCTGCCACTTTCAGAAAGTCGGCAAAGGCTTCCGGCATGACCTTTTCAAGCGAAGGCTTATCAGAACCCGCAGCAATACGCGCTTCTTCGGTGATGTTCTGTGGTGTGCGAATGCCTGCCACGACATCTTCACCCTGCGCATTGACGAGAAACTCGCCATAAAGCTTCTTTTCGCCGGTCGACGGATTGCGGGTGAAGGCAACGCCGGTCGCAGACGTTTCGCCCATATTGCCGAACACCATGGCCTGAACATTCACCGCAGTGCCCCATTGAGCCGGAATGTTATGCAGACGTCTATAGGTGATGGCGCGGGCGTTCATCCAGCTGGAGAAAACAGCACTGATTGCCCCCCAAAGCTGTTCGCGTGGATCTTGCGGAAAAGGCTCTCCGAGTTCTTCCTCGACCTTCGCCTTGTAGAGCGCGATCACATCTTTCCAATCGTCCGCACTTAGAGCCGTATCGACTTCAACGCCCAGATCGGCCTTCTTGTCTTCGAGGATTTCTTCAAAGAAGCCATGGTCGACACCCAGCACGACATCCGAATACATCTGGATGAATCGGCGATAGCTGTCATAGGCGAAACGCTCGTCGCCAGCCTCACGCGCAATGGCTTGCACTGTCTCATCATTGAGACCGAGGTTCAGAACCGTATCCATCATGCCAGGCATGGATGCACGCGCACCCGATCGCACCGACACGAGCAACGGCTTTTCCGCACCACCGAACACGCGTCCAGTCCGCTCGGCCACCTGATCAAGTGCTGTCTGCACCTGCTGATCAAGTTCGTCGGGATAGGACCGCTCATGGTCATAATAGGAAGTGCACACTTCCGTCGTGATCGTAAAACCGGGCGGCACTGGCAGACCAAGGCTGCTCATTTCAGCCAGGTTCGCACCTTTACCGCCGAGAAGGTTGCGATCACTCGCAGCGCCCTCTGCCTTACCATCACCGAATGCGTACACCCACTTCGCCATGCCGGCCTCCCTTGCGCAGGTAACGGTCCGCAATGTCTGTGGTTTTCCACAGGCTTGCAGAAACTATCTTCGTGCTTATGCGATCAAGTCGTTGTCTGCCAATCAAAAAAGACAAAGCACCGTAATAGAATCGATTAGACCCCGAACCGTCCTTCAAGCCGAATGGCGGCTTGAGAAAGAAGCAACTGTTTGTTGTGATGGTGAGCAGGGTTTCGAAGAGCTAAGCTTTGACAATTGCCGTTGTCAGAGGGCTTATGGCTGCAACATCTAATGCGCTCACCTTTCGCGCTCCACGTACCGAAGACGCCGAAGAAATTTGTGCAATTACAAACATGCCCAAATTTCGGGCGGGGACTATACGCCTGCCATTCACCCGTATTGAGAACACACGTAAATGGTTATCGTCCCTCAAAGATCGTCATATCGTCGTACTCGCATTGCTCCACGATAAGATCGTTGGCTGTTGCGATGTTCGTTGTGCGGAGGGCCGACAGTCGCACGCAGGGACAATCGGAATTGGTGTGCATGACGAATATCAGGGCCAAGGCATCGGCACGGGCATGATGGGCCAAATTATTGACGTGGCAGACAACTGGCTTAATCTGAAGCGACTGGATCTAATTGTCTATGCAGACAATGTTCATGCCATCCAGCTTTATGAAAAGTTCGGCTTTGAACGCGAGGGCGTTTTGCGATCCGAATCCTTTAGAAACGGGCACTACGTGGACTCACTCATGATGGCACGCCTACGATTCTAGTTGATTGACTGCGCTGTGAACCAAATTTGATATCTCTTGACAAAGACGCACGTTAACTCTCAATATAAGAACAAATAAAGAACACCTGGAGTTGACTATGCGTATCACCGGCAAGCTTGATTATCTTGAAATGCCAGCTGGCAATGGATCACTGGATTCTGCTAAAAGTTTCTATGCGCGCGCTTTTGGTTGGTCGTTCGTTGATTACGGTCCAACCTATTCTGCCTTCGCAGAAGGTCTGGATGGCGGTTTTGATGCCGATCCGGAAGCGACGCGCAAGCCGTTGCCTGTGCTTTATTCCGCGCAGCTCGAAGAAACCTTGAAGGCTGTGACAGAAGCTGGTGGAACGGTTGTGAAGCCGATTTTTGCATTTCCCGGCGGTCGTCGTTTTCACTTCACCGACCCTGCCGGCAATGAGCTTGCTGTCTGGAGCGAGAAGTAACAGCATCATAGTTGCTAGTTGACAGCAGCGACCACATGGAAATGATGCGCCATGTCTTATTTAGTTCAACATAGAATTGGTGACATGCGCTTCATTCTCCCAGCCGTTCTGCTTTCTCTCGCCGCTTCGTCAGCATCCGCTCAGACAACAGCACCTGCGCCCGACAGCGCACCGCTCAGCCGGTGCGAAGAGTTTCTCAAAGGTATGAGCGTTCTCAAGCCCGGTAAGGATTATGCAGTCAGAGACATCCCCGATGGCTGCGTTGTTTTGAACGGTTTGTATCAAGCCACGAGCATGATGGGCTGGACAGTAGACAGGGCCATCATCGAAGTGGATCGCTTGCAGGACTATCTGTCCGAAGCGCCTGATTTGAGCAAAACTGCACCGCAATGGGGACGCATTGCGGTCGATGGTGTGCGCTTCACGCTGCAAAGCGGCAGCAAAATCTCGGATTACATCACCTCAATTCAGCAATGGCCGATGGATTTTACGGCCTCCTACCGCTTCAATCCGGAGAGTGGTTATCTGCACATTCAGAACGCAGAAATCAGCAGCACAAAGCTGGGCAAAGCTTCAGTTTCTGCGGAAATCAACCTGCCGATCGATTCATCGGTTGCTTCCCTGACCGTTAATCCGACCGCCACACTTTCGCATCTGCGTTTGCGCCTCGATAATCAGGGCCTGTTGGAAAGTGTCGCTTTGCCGACACTCGTCAATTTCGCTGCACTGCCATCTGAGACCGGCGAAAGCGACCCGGAAGTCGACATTGCGCGTCTACGCGATATTGCAAGCAAAGGCATTGAAGCTATGCCCGACAGCGAGATCGATGCGGCTTCCAGAAAAGCGCTGGCTCGTTTTGTTCAGGACATGCCAAATCCGACGGGCTTTTTCACAATGGATGTGCATTTCGACAAGCCGTTGCCAATCGGCTTAAAGGATCTGGAGCCGGGCAAACTTGCACAACACGCTCTGACAGGCGCAAAGATCAGCGTAACCTATAAAGCTCGCTAATCAGATAAAACCTGAAGCCAGAGCTTTTCCAATTTCGATTTATAGCATTTCCAGCAAAAGTGCGAAGCGGTTTTGCGTCGGATAATGCGTAAAAACAAACAGTTACAGCGGTTCCAACGATTCATTCTTAACTGGAACCGCTGTAACTGTTGGAAATGCTCTGTCTATCTGTTTTAGAGCATAAGTCCTATCGTAGTGAAACGAGGATCGATAAGATTATGCTTCAAATAAAAAGGCTTAGGGTGCCGATCTGATACAATCAGCTCGAAACGTGCTCTAAGCGCATCTTGCGAAACAAAGCAGTATCAACCGCCATGTCCACATCTCTATCATCACTTGAAACCGCCGCTAAATATCTGTCGCAATCCGACAAAGATCAGTTTTTCAAAATCAAGCGTGAAATGGAAGCATCAGGTGCATCCAGAGCAAGCATTGAAGAACGTCTTCATGCGTTTATTTGGCAAGTCATTGAAGCCGATGATGATGATGACGAAGACGAAAGCGGGAATGAAGAGTGAACTCTGACTCAGAAATGAGCGCGTCGATCTGAATATTTGCTTTTGCGCATCATCCGACGCAGAGCCATTTAACACTTCTCGAGGCGCGCTCTAAAATCAGCTTGCTTCGCGCAGCTGCTCTGCGGTTTGAAGATCAACCGAGACAAGCTGGCTCACGCCTTGCTCACCCATGGTCACGCCAAACAGGCGGTTCATGCGCGCCATGGTGATCGGATTATGCGTGATGACTACGAAACGCGTTTCGGTTGAAGCCGCCATTTCGTCCATCAGATTGCAATAGCGCTCGACATTATGGTCGTCGAGCGGCGCGTCCACTTCGTCCAGTACGCAGATCGGTGCCGGGTTCGTCAGGAACACGGCAAAGATCAGCGCCATTGCAGTCAGTGCCTGTTCGCCACCTGAAAGCAGCGTCATGGTCTGCGGCTTCTTGCCGGGTGGGCGTGCCAGAACTTCCAGCCCTGCATCCAGTGGATCATCGCTCTCAATGAGCTGCAATTCCGCAGTACCACCACCAAAAAGATGCGTAAACAGGCGCTGAAATTGCGCGTTCACAACATCAAATGCGGCCAGCAAACGTTCACGGCCCTCGCGGTTGAGGCTCTGAATCGCCTGGCGTAGTTTCTTGATCGCTTCAATGACGTCTTCGCGCTCGGAGATAATCGCCTCAAGACGCGCAGAAAGCTCCTGACTTTCCTCTTCCGCGCGCAAGTTGACTGCACCAAGACGCTCGCGTTCGATCCGCAAACGTTCAAGCTGGCGCTCGAGCTGATCAGGATCAGGCATACGGTCTTCAGGCTTAAAACCTGTGTGGCGGATCGCTTCGTGCGGCGCACAATTAAGTGCATCGACAATACGCGCTTCCGTATCCTTGCGACGTTCCTCGGCAGCTGTCAGGCGCTCTTCCGCACGCGCACGCTGTTCGCGGCTGGTCGCAAGCTGCTGAATGGCAAGCGTTGCGGCCTTGTCGAGCTCTGCCTGTGCAGCCTCTGCTTCAGCAAGAATGCCGGCAGCCTGCTTGCGACGCTCGTCAGCTCCCGAAAGCTCATTAAGCAGAGCGCGGCGGCGGCTTTCGATCTCTTCAGGTGCCTCTGCCAGTGCTTCAGCTTCATCGGCAGTCTCAGAACGACGATCATTTAGCGCAGCAATCTGCTGCGCGGCGTTTTCTGCACGAGACGCCCAGTTGCGGCGTTCAAGCCCAATCATCGCCAGACGGCGCGAACGGTTGTCGGCTTCGCGACGCTGACCTTCATAGGCAGCGCGAGCTTCCGCAAGCTGAACGCGGTCCGCTTGCACTTCCGTAGTCATGGCCGAATGGCGTTCGCCGATAGCATCCATATCGGGCATTTCGTTGAGACGGTCTTCTGCCTCAACAACGCGGATCTGTGCTTCCTCAAGGTTTTCCTCAAGGCGCGATTTGGCTTCTTCGAGACCAGCACGTTTGGTCGCCAGCTGCCCCGCAGCACGTTCAACAGCAGCCAGAGCCTCACGCGCATCATCTAGCTTGCGCTGATTGGCACGCCAGGCATCGCGGGCAACGCGTTCCTGTTCAACCGCTTCGCGAACAGCCATTTCAAAACGTTGCACGGCCTGTTCGGCACTCTTTACGCGGGCGTCAGCACTGATTGCTTCCTGCTCAAGCTCCGCCAGACGGTTCTTTTGCGCAAGCCGCTGAGCAGCTGGTGTCGGCGCATCGGCGCTTGCAGTATAGCCATCCCAGCGCCACAGAGCACCAGCCTTGCTGACCAGTCGCTGGCCAGGACGCAGAGAAGCCTGCAAACGCGGACCATCATTGTCGGAAACCACACCGACCTGCGCCAGTCTGCGGCGCAATTGCTGTGGGCCTTGCACCAGACGATCAAGCGATACACTGCCTTCAGGCAGAGCCGGATCGGTTTCAACTGCCGGATTATAGGCCCAAAAGACCGGCGCATCGGTGTCGCTTGCTGCATCAAGGTCTTCACCCAGAGCGGCACCCAAGGCAATTTCATAGCCCTTTTCGACTTGTAACTCTTCGACGACCGGCGGAAACTGTCCTGTCTCGCCAGCATTGAGAATGCGCGCCAATGTCTGCGCTTCGGTATCGATCCGATTAAGCTCAGTGCGCGCTTCGCTGAGCGGCTGACGGCCAGCTGCCTCTTGCTCACGCGCAGCACCCACGAGTTCTTCAGCGGCAGTCACCGCGTCTTCGGATGCTGCCAGTGCGTCAGTTGCAGCTTCAACTGCAATGCGCTTCTCAGCCGGATCAAACAGTCCACCGATCTGCTCAGTGACCGCCGCAATATCGCGCTCGATTGTTTCCATCTGATTCGCCAGACGGTCACGACGGCTTTGCGTTTCCTGCAAGGCCCGCTCGATCTGCGTTCGTTCGGCAGCGGCCTCTGCACGTTCCGCGGTCACGCGAGCAAGCGCGTTTTCGCTATCCTGCAGCCGGATTTCCGATTCCTCGAAAATCGCACGCAACTCTTCATCGCGTTCGCCAGATGCTTCATTGGATGCGAGCAGCTCCTGCTCTTCCTCGTCAAGCCGTGCCAGAATGTCGGCATTCTCGCGCACCATTTGCTCTTCGCGTGTAATGTCGGCAGTCAACTGTTCGAGCCGCTTCATAAGCTCGGCACGGCGGGCACGAATACGACCGTCTTCTTCGTCGAGCTGTGTGCGAGCGATTGAAAGACGCTGCAAAGCGGCAGCGGCTTTGGCTTCTGCCTCACGCATTTCAGGCAATTTATGCGCGCCAACGCCCTGTTCGCGCGCGGCATTCATCTGTGCCTGCGCCATATCCCCGACAACAGAGGTTGCCTGTGCCAGTGCGCTTTGTGCCTCGCCTTCCTGCGTTTTGGCTTGCGACCAGCGCAAATGAAGCAAGGCCGCTTCGGCGCGACGAATATCAGCCGAAAGTGCTTTAAAGCGATTGGCCTGACGCGCCTGACGTTTCAGACTTTCAATCTGGCTGCCAAGCTCGCCAACGACATCTTCGAGGCGTTCAAGATTGCCTTCAGCTGCACGAAGGCGCAATTCCGCCTCGTGGCGGCGGGTATGCAATCCGGAAATGCCTGCGGCTTCTTCCAGAAGCGCGCGACGCGCCTGTGGCTTGGCCTGAATAAGTTCGCCAATCCGGCCCTGCCCCACCATGGACGGCGAGCGGGCACCGGTTGATTGATCGGCAAAGAGCAGCTGCACATCCTTGGCGCGCGCTTCCTTACCATTGATGCGATAAACCGAACCCGCTTCGCGCTCGATACGGCGCGAAACCTGCAACTCGTCCTGATCATTATAGGCAGCAGGTGCTGTGCGGTCAGAATTATCGAGGAAAAGCGTCACTTCCGCCGTATTACGCGCGGGTCGCGTAGCGGAGCCGGAAAAGATCACATCGTCCATGCCGGAAGCGCGCATGTTTTTGTATGAGTTTTCACCCATCACCCAGCGCAGAGCTTCAACGAGATTGGACTTGCCGCAACCATTTGGCCCGACAACACCGGTCAGCCCACCTTCAATGACGAACTCCATCGGTTCGACAAAGGACTTAAAACCAACAAGACGCAGCTTGGAGAAGCGCATCAGTGAGCCCTCCCCGAAACTGTTTCAACGCGCCGGTTGTGCGAAAAACCGGCTTCCACTTTTTCGCCCGGCGCTTGCGTATAAACACAAAAAGCGGACGCAACGAAGCGTCCGCTTTTCTTGCCGAAAGGCGGCTTAGAGCAGCTTGTCAATGATTGCCGACATCTCGTCAACCGAAAGGGCTCCAGCGTATTTCTGTCCATTGATGAAGAAAGTTGGCGTGGCGTTCACACCAAATTCCGTCGAACCGCGTTCCATCGTTGCTCTCACATCATCGAGAACTTGCTGGTTCGTCAAGCAAGCCTTGAATGACTCCTGTGTAAAACCTGCAAGTTTTGCGATCTGGAGCAGTGCAGCTTCGCCATCAGCGGCGCCAGCCCATTGCTGCTGCTGCTTGAAGAAGACTTCAACCATCGGGAAGTAACGATCTTCCGGTGCGCAGCGAGCGAGCATGAAAGCAGCGGTTGCGCGTGGATCGAACGGGAACTCGCGGAAAATCAGCTTTGCCTTGCCGGTATCGATGTATTTTTCCTTGATGGTCGGGAAAGTGTTGATTGCAAAATCAGCGCAATGCGAACAGGTCAGCGATGCATATTCGACGATCGTGACTGGAGCATCGGCCTTACCATAGACCATGTCCTTGAGCTTGCCAGGCTCTGCGACTTTGGCGGCATCGATGGTGGCTTCGGCGCTGCGGGACTGAGCGCTTGCATTGCCAGCAAGAGCCAACCCTGCGGCAGCTGCGCCTGCAAGAGAAATAACATGTCTGCGGTTAAGCGTTGCAGGCATACGAATCATCCAGTCCTGTTTAAATGTTGACGTTTAGAAGCAATTTAGGGTGGCGGATGACTAATCACCAGCCCTCACTTGATCAAATGAAGTTCAGCACGATTGTTGGATCAAATTTAAGGCAAGCGGCTCACTTCTTCGTAGCGCGTTTCTCAGCGAGTATATTTTTGCCAAGGCGGGCAAGCGCGGCGCGCAGAGCATCGTCCTCAATACCGTCCGTTGCCTTATCGATACGCCGTTCTTCTGAAGGCGCCAGAGGAGCCATTCGCTTTGGCTTACGCCTGAAATCCAGCGCAGGCGGCTTCTGCTCAATCTTTATGCGACCTATAGCCGAGAAGCCAAGGAAGCCATTCACACGACTGATAATTTCACCCGTTTCGTGCTGGATCTGCAAAGCAGAAAAACCCTCACAGGCAATAATCAGCGTAGCGGGACTGAAAGGATCGTCTTCATGCAGGCGCCGAGGCCAGATAATGCGCAGCGGGCGTGACGAAGCACCTATTGCCGGGCCGACAATATCTTCCCAGGATTGCAGCAATGAGAGATTGATACCCGCACGCTTTTGCAACATCGGGTCCATCAAACCAGATGCCATATCTGCCAGAGGGCGGAAGCCTCTTTTGGGTTTACGTTCGCTCATCGCGTTCCATTATAGCCGCGAAACCACTCAACAAACAAAGGAATACCTTCATCGAGTGTGGTTTTAGGGCTGAAACCAAGATCGCGCGCAGCAAGTGTAATATCAGCATAGGTGCGCGGAACGTCGGCAGCTGGCATCGGTTCAAGTTTGCGGATCGCTTGCTTTCCACATGCTTTTTCAATCTCCGAGATGAAATCGCTGAGCATGACCGGGCGGTTATTGCCGAGGTTATAGACAGGCGCAGTTTGTTCAGGCTGTTCCATGATGCGTTTTATGGCGCCTAAAACGCCACTTACGATGTCATCAACGAATGTGAAATCTCGTTGCATCTCACCATTGTTGAAAACACGGATCGGCTCGCCCTTGAGGATCGCCGAGGTGAACAGCCATGGCGCCATGTCCGGGCGTCCGAACGGACCATAGACCGTAAAAAAGCGCAAACCCGTCGAATGCTGGCCGTGAACATGCTTATAAGACACGGCCAAAAGTTCACCTGAACGCTTTGTAGCGGCATAAACCGAGACCGGATGGTCAACAGCATCGCTTTCAGAAAACGGAATTTTTTCGTTAGCGCCATAGACTGACGACGAGCTGGCATAAACGACTGGCGGACGCTTTTCGAGCTTAAGAGCCGTTTCAAAAACTGTAATCTGCCCCATGACATTGGCCGACACATAGGCTGCCGGGTTTTCTATGGAATAACGAACGCCAGCCTGGGCTGCGAGATGCACGATGACATCGACATCACGATCAGCACCAATTGCCGCATTGAAAGCTTCCGCATCGGAAACATCCGCTTGCGCAAAGCGAAAGCCGTCGCGCGCATTCAGCTTGGCAAGACGCGTTTCCTTGAGGTCAACCTGATAATAATCATTAAGATTATCGATACCTATGACCTGCCATCCCTCATCCAGAAGGCGCGCTGCGGTGTGAAAGCCGATGAAACCAGCGGCGCCCGTCACGATTGCTTTCATGGATGTCATTTCCTGCAAATGTAGTTTGTAAGTCCGGCACGACGCAAAGCCATAATGCGGCGTGATGCTGCTGCATTCAGCGCGGCGAGGAAGAACATCACCGACGAGATCGTAACCTCATGCAGCAATGGATTATGCAACATGCCATAGCTGCCACAAACCACCGCAAAGTAAATCAAGGCTCGGCGCATAGCCCAACTATCGGAGTTGCGCCAAAGATGCACAAAAATCGCCAGGAACGCCGCGAACATGAAGAACAGTCCAATGATGCCATCGTTCAGCAATTCATCGAGCACAGTGTTATGGACGTGGCGAAATCCCTCCAACAGAGCAGCTTGCTCTCCAGCTTGCGCCCGGACTACGTCCATTTTCGTATAAGCACCAACCCCCGCTATCGGATTCTGCTCGATAACCTTTGCAGCACTCGTCCACATGACTTCGCGGATATCTGCCGAAATTTTATCTTCCCATTGTGAGCTGTCACCACTGTCGTAGTATTCAACCATTCCCGCAAAACGTTTGGAGATGATATCTCCAACAGGTCCTACAACGACAAGAGCCGCGAGAGCGGCCACCATGGCTGCATAAGCAGCTCCCTGTTGTCGAATACTAAAGCGTTTGAGGAAGAATATGACTTCGATCGCGGCAAAAACCGGCAGCACAACAATAACTGCCCGCGTTTCCGACGCCAGAACAGAAACCAAACCCAAAATCAGCCAATGAGGGCCGTTTGGAAGATAGCGATGAGTTTTGCCAATTGGAATAGCGGCTGAAATAGCTGCCACGCCTGCGACAAAGGCAAAGACTGCCTCGTTGCCACCAACACCAATCCGCCCACCCTCAGCGAATACGAGGTATATAATCGCAAGGACGGCCATAATGACACCGACACGCGATCCTAGCACATACGCCCGAAGGGGGTTCCGAACCAGCAGCATTCCGGGACCTGCAAAGGCGAATACCGCGATCAAAAGCGTGTAGCCAATTTGTCGGTTGTTAGCGAACGGCTCTCCACGGAACAGAATGAGGCCTAAAGACCAACCAGCATAAAGTAGAATGAATATGTAGAACTTCTTAGCAAATAGACGGGTCGCTGCGTGACGAGCAAAACTGAGATAGATACCAATGCATGAAAATACAAAAAGAATGATTGGGCCCAATCCTAATCGGATGGGCATCGCTGCAGATGCAACGCCTAGAACCCAATGGTCCACCCGCCGGCGGAGAAGAAAAGATTTTTTTAGAAATGCCACTTAAACCTCTTTCAGGCTATTTCGCCTTAGAGCGTATGCGATTCGCCTGATATAGTCAGTTGCTCTAAACAACAACGTTGTCAGCCGTTTGTATGCAGGTAAACGCGTTTTGGCGTAGCCTTGTCTACCTTGTGCTATAGTAGATACTAGTATTTCTGACAGAGCGACAACGGGCTTATTGGTCGTGAAGATTTCATAACTGCCCGCCCATCCACGCTCCAATGCAACATCATATGGAAGATACATAGGCTTTATCGCCGTAAGTAGCCGCTTGGCCCCCTCAAGTGTAACGATGTAGGCAGCAGAGCTGCCCAAAGGCCCATGCATACACCGACCAATCGTAAATCCCGCGCCTAAAGTGTGAAAATTGCGGTAGCTATTTGTGCGATGATTGACGAGCTTTATAATATCCCAGCCTGCCAACTTACGTGCTGCGGCTAAAAACGGAAGAAACTCTGGTGTGAACTCCACGTCATCTTCAATGATGACTGCAAAAGGCTCGTTTTCAGCGATTATTGTTTCAAGCGCACGTATATGGCTGAAATAACATCCGATTTCAGCAGGGAGTGGAATTTTTCCATGCCACCGGCGGAAGCTATTCTCGTCCAAATTGGTCAGCTCTTCTGGAGCAAGGAGTTTACCCTCGACTGCTTCTACGCGACGAATATCAATGGAGAATGCATCAGCGCTTGCGCGCAGGGCGTCCCATCTGTCCTGAGAGCGAGCAAGATTGATGGCGTAAACCGGGACAGAACCAACCACGGGCTCTCCTTAATTTCAATTCTCTTGGCAGCTCAGTGAGGCGATGCCACGCATTAATTTCTATCAATTCTAAACAAAGGTCTCTAATCAGAGATGAGTACCTCTCCCGACACTTAAATCATACCGGAAAAATGCTTAATACCTGCGTTAGCCACAGAACTGGACGAATTCTTGACTGGTATGATCGGCACCATCGTATTCTACCATGGCGTGTATCACCATCAGAGCAATCGCGCGGCATCAAGGCTGACCCTTACCGGATATGGCTTTCGGAGATTATGCTTCAACAAACAACGGTTGAAGCGGTCAAATCATACTTCACCAAATTTGTCGAACGCTGGCCGGATGTCATGGCTATGGCCGCTGCGAGCGAAGACGACATTTTGCGAGCCTGGGCAGGACTTGGCTATTATTCACGCGCGCGCAATCTCAAAAAATGCGCAGATCTGGTTGCAGCTCAGTATGCCGGAAGCTTCCCCACAACCGCTGCCGAGTTAAAAGAACTACCGGGCATCGGCGATTATACGTCTGCGGCAATCGCAGCAATTGCGTTTGGTCAGCCAGCAGCCGTAGTGGACGGCAATGTCGAGCGTGTTATTTCACGTCTCTATGCTATCGACACTCCTCTTCCTGCAGCTAAAACAGAAATCCGCCTCCTTATGGGAGAGTTGACACCTGCAGACAGGCCTGGTGATTTTGCGCAAGCAGTCATGGATTTAGGCGCAACCATCTGCACACCGCGTCGCCCAGCTTGCGCGATCTGTCCTGTCAATGACGGCTGCGAAGCTCTTACAAAGCGCGACCCGGAAGAATTTCCCGTCAAAGCCCCTAAAGCGTCGAAGCCAATCCGAACGGGCGCTGCTTTCGTTGCAATCGCCGATGATGGTTCCGTTTTGTTGCGCAAACGCAAAGGTGAAGGTCTGCTTGCTGGCATGACAGAAGTGCCGGGCAGTCACTGGACGGCACGTATTGATGGCGACGCAACGGTAGATGCCGCTCCTTTTGCTGGCGACTGGGTCGCCTCAGGGAGCATCACGCATGTCTTCACACATTTCGAATTGCGCCTTTCCGTCTATTCAGCCGCCAACATCACCAAGCACGATATTACAGAAGGCTGGTGGTCTTCGCCTTCAGAACTTGAAGGCGAAGCGCTGCCGACTGTCATGAAAAAGGCAATTACTGCCGCTATTCCAGACGCATTCAAACGGGGGAGGAAAAACCGTTGACCAATCAAGTCAAACACGTCGTTTTCGATATTGGAAAAGTGCTGTTGCATTATGACCCAGAGCTTGCCTATCTCGATGTGATCCCTGACGAGGCAGAGCGCCGCTGGTTTCTGGAGAATATCTGCACAGGCGCTTGGAATATCGAACAGGATCGTGGCCGCAGCTGGCAGGATGCTGAAGCGCTGCTGATTGAAGCGCACCCAGAAAAGAGCAGTCACATTCGCGCATTTCGCCAAAACTGGAATCTGATGGTGCCCCATTCCTACGATGACAGTGTTGCAATACTGCGCGGACTTATTGCTGAGGGCAATGACGTAACCATGCTCACGAACTTCGCTTCCGACACATTACGTGAAGCGCAAGGACGGTTTCCGTTTCTGACGGAGAGCCGCGGCGTCACGGTCTCAGGCGATATCCGTATGTTGAAACCAGACCGCGAAATTTACGAGCATCACGTTGCAAGCTTCGATCTTGATCCTGCTGCAACGCTTTTTATTGATGACAGTCCGGCCAATGTGGAAGGTGCTAAAGCAGCCGGTTGGCAGGCTGTGCATTTCACCGGCGCACCTAAATTGGCAGACAATCTGAGAAGCCTCGGTCTCTCATTCTGATCCAAAAAACACCTAAACAGAAAAAGACCCCCGAAGCGAAACACTTCGGGGGTCTTTTCATCAGACTTTGTTGGAGGTCGTCCGATAGTAAGCTCTACAGCATAATTCCTTAAATATGCTGCAAATATAGAGTGTTAGAGCGCATTCCGAAAAGTGCGATGCGGTTTTCGGAACAAGATGTGCGCAAAAACAAATGGATCAAGATTAAGCGCCTGCGACAGCCATCTGATCGCGGATCACCTTGCGCAGATCATCGATAGGCTTCAGCATACCTGCCTCTTCATAGTGCCAGAATGTCCAGCCATTGCAGGCATCAAATCCCTGTACCTTGGCCCCAATGCGATGGATCGAACCCGCTTCACCATTCGCAGCCAGTGTGCCATCAGCACGAACGATGGCGGCATGACGACGGCGTGCATCAGAAAGAACCGTGCCCGGACGTAGGAGACCTGCCTCCATGATCGAGGTGAAGGCCACCCGCGGCTCTGCACGCTTGCCGGTCATAACCGTCAGTTCGGCCTTGCCCAGCGGTTCGACCGCATCAATGCGAGCGGTTGCCGCATCGATATAGGTCTGCTCCCGTTCGATACCAACGAAGTGGCGACCGAGGCGCTTTGCAACAGCACCCGTGGTGCCGGAACCGAAGAACGGATCAAGAATAACGTCGCCCGGCTTGCTCGAGGCCATCATAATACGGGCAAGCAGTGCTTCCGGCTTTTGCGTCGGATGAACTTTGTCGCCGTTTTCATCTTTCAGGCGTTCTGAGCCCGTGCAGATTGGGAACAGCCAATCAGAGCGCATCTGTACGTCGTCATTGGCAGCCTTCATGGCGTCGTAATTGAAGGTGTAACCTTTGCCCTTTGCATCTCGTGAAGCCCAGATCAGCGTTTCATGCGCGTTCTGGAAACGACGACCGCGGAAGTTCGGCATCGGATTGGTCTTGCGCCAGACGATATCGTTGAGCAGCCAGAAACCAATATCCTGCAACTGCGTGCCGACGCGGAAGATGTTGTGGTAAGAACCGATGACCCAGATAGTGCCATTTGGCTTCAGAACGCGGCGGCAGGCCAGAAGCCATGCGCGAGTGAAAGCATCATAGGCCTGAAAGCTTTCAAACTGGTCCCAATGATCATCAACTGCGCTGACCATCGTCTGATCAGGGCGATGGAGATCACCACCAAGCTGAAGATTGTATGGAGGATCGGCGAAAATGACGTCCACCGAGTGATCAGGAAGGCGTTCCAGAGCGGCAACGCAATCACCCTTGATGATAGAGTCGAGCCAAGCGGTACGTGGGGCCTCAATAGGCAACTCATGTGCAAGACGTACTAGGGACATGGGATACTCGATTACCTGTGAACGCTAAAAACTTGTCCTTATGGTTACTGAGTAGGGTAAATATGCGGTTAACGCCAAGTGATTGAAATCGTAAACCTTTTCTTAATTGAGCGGTAAATGCCCGCGTTTCCGGCACTTTTGCGAGCGATATGGCTTAAACAGTTTTCTTCCAGCCATATTAAAGCCGTCAACAAATTGCAGTGCAGAAATGCAATATGACGCAATCAATAAGGCTTGGTTATTCGTTTTGCGCCTATAATTGCCTTCAAGTGATTTGCTTCAACGTGCTGCTTGTCCGAAAACCGTTTCATATTTTGGACTGCAACCCGAGACTGATAAGCGTACCTGTTCTATGTGTCTGACATGAATATCAACGAGCTGCGCCACAACCGGTATTTGCGGGTTCTTTTCGTACCCTTCCGTATGCGCGCGCTTGTGCGCGGCAGTGAAATTGGTCTCGCTATCGCGGGCGTGGTTATCGGCGTGATTTCCGCGCTTGCTGTTGCAGCAATTGGCGGCATTTCTCAGTGGATGCATCAGGCTCTGTTCGGTCTTGCGGAAGGGGAGCGGCTCAGCTCCGCCTCGGAACTGAGTTCCAGCGCTTACATTGCACCACTCGCCGGCGGCATCCTCATGGGAATTGTCATTTGGATATTGGCGCGCTGGCGTAAACGTCCCATCGTTGACCCCATTGAAGCCAATGCTTTGCACGGCGGCCATCTTTCGCTGACGGACAGTTTTATCCTCGTCGGGCAGAACCTTATTTCCAACGGGTTTGGTGCGTCCGTCGGGCTTGAAGCAGCTTATACGCAGCTCGCCAGTGGTTTCGCATCGCGTATCGGTCGTGCGCTGAAATTGCGCCGCGCCGATTTGCGTACTTTAGTTGGGTGTGGTGCAGCAGCCGCGATTGCAAGCGCCTTTAACGCACCGCTGACCGGCGCTTTCTACGCATTTGAACTCATTATCGGCGTTTACTCGATTGCCACTCTTGCACCTGTGGTGGTCGCCGCAATCGTCGGCATGTTGGTCACACAAGCCATCGGTGGTCCGCCTTTTGTCATTCACATCGGACCTTTGGATAGCATTGCGGCGCGCGACTATGTGCCTGCACTGGTTCTCGGCTTTCTTGCTGCTGGCATCGCCATTCTCATCATGCGTGGTGTGACAACAGTTGAGCGTGTCGCACGCAAAAGCGTGGTCCCAACAGTTCTCGCTCCAGCCATTGGTGGCGCAATTGTCGGCATGATCGCTTTCGTCTCGCCACAAGTTCTGGCTTCCGGCCATGGTGCCCTGCATCTCGACCTGAATGCCAATCTAACCATTCCGGTTTTGCTGCTGCTAATTTTCAGTAAGTCACTGGCTTCAGCCATCTCAATCGGTTCAGGATTTCGCGGCGGCTTGTTCTTTGCGTCCCTGTTTCTTGGCGCGCTTACTGGAAAGCTCTTTGCAGCCGTGACCGGTTATGTCTTACCACTCACGCTTGAACCAGAGGTCTACGCTGTGATCGGCATGAGTTCGATGGCCGTCGCCATCGTTGGCGGCCCATTGACGATGACGTTTCTGGCTCTCGAATTAACTGGCGATTTCCCAATTGCGATGCTTGTGCTAGGTGCCGTCGTGTCTTCATCTCTGATGGTTCGCAAAACCTTCGGCTACTCCTTCGCAACCTGGCGTTTCCACTTGCGCGGTGAAGCTATACGTTCCGCACACGATATTGGCTGGATACGTAACCTGACTGTCACCCGGATGATGCGTCATGACGTGCGTACGGTGCAGATCGACACAGATATCGAAACATTCCGCCACGACTTTCCGCTTGGTTCGACACAGCGCGTCATCGCCGTCGATAGTGATGGCCGATATGTCGGCATGATTCCCGTTCCTGCTGCCTATTCCGAGAGTTTCGACACAACGGATGAGACACGCAGTATCTCCGAATTGTTGCGCTATCAGGATGAGTTCCTGCTTCCACAGATGAATGCCAAAGAAGCTGTTGCGCGTTTTGACCGTGCGGAAGCTGAAGCACTCGCAGTCATCAACAATGCACAGGACCGCAAAGTGCTGGGGCTTTTGAGTGAAGCACATACATTGCGTCGCTATAGTGAAGAACTAGATCGCCGCCGCCGTGAGGTTTCAGGCGAGGTCTAAGTTTACTGGCTTGTTTGGGAAGTGGGTTCGCTTCCGTTGTTTTCCGGCGTTGCACGGTAATAATACGGGGTAGCAAAAATAAAAGTTAGAACGACGATAACTGCCAGAACAAACAGTACAACGGATTTACGCATCGAATTCTCCTTTGAGAGCGCATCAGGGAGAGCCTAAGCAAGCTTCACGGTGATACACGCCAAGTATGTTTGTCAGATCGCATCACGCTCCGACCAAGAGAAAACGGTCAGCAATTGATATCGTTCCTGATATCCCTTCATCCTTGAAGACGCCGAGTTTGACGCCTAAGTCATAAAGGTGTAGCTCATCGGCGATAGTTCGGTGGGTGCTATTACCCCCACACCTCCCACACAAAGGCTTTTTAAAATGGCGGCTCCGTCCCTGATTATTTTTGACTGTGATGGCGTATTGGTGGACTCGGAATTCATCGCCGCACAAGTCGATGCAGCCCTTCTCACTGAAGCCGGTTATCCAATTGAAGCGGAAGAAGTGGGTGAGCGTTTCGCAGGCCTGACGTGGCAGGACATTCTTCTCACCGTTGAGCGTGAAGCTGGAATTCCACTTTCGGCGTCCCTGCTCGATAAAGCCGACAAGCTGCTGGATGAACGCCTTAAGAACGAAGTTCAGGCGATTGAAGATATCGTCGAAGTCGTTTCAGCTCTTGGCCTTCCAAAGTGCATCTGCTCGAACTCGACCAGCGCTCGCCTTGAACTCATGCTGAAGCGCGTCGGCCTCTACGATCTTTTTGAACCGAACATCTTCTCGTCTCGTGAAGTTGGCTCCAAGAAGCCAAAGCCTGCACCAGACGTCTTCCTTCATGCAGCGAAGCACTTCGGTGTCGATCCGGCTGATGTAATTGTTATTGAAGATTCAGCCCACGGCATTCATGGCGCGCGCGCTGCGGGTATGCGCGTCATCGGCTTCACCGGAGGCGCTCACACCTATCCCGGACATGCAGACAAGCTGACCGATGCAGGTGCGGAAACAGTTATTCACCGCCACAAGGATCTTCCCGGCGTGATCGAAGCACTGTCAATTTGGACGGATGCCTGATTTTCATCCATTTCTCCGGAATGGATTTTCGGGAGAATTATAGTCGCTGGTGCAATTGATGCAGCATATTCTCGCTGCATCAGTTCATGGAAATGAAGCATTTCTGTCCGCTTAAAGCGCATCCCGAAAAGTGTGAAACGGTTCTCGGAACAAGATGCGCGTTAAACCAGATGATTAGAGCGCTCAGGCAGCGCTACGCTTGCTCTTGCCCTTCGACGCGGCATTTAGTGTCGCAAACAGCTCTTCAGATTCGCTTTCGCTCAATCCGATCAGCATGCGCTCGCCCAGTGAAGCAGGCTCGCCTGAGATCGTATCGAAGATAGCCCAGGTATCCGTCGGTTCAAGCACGCGTTCATATTTCTGTTTCATGGGCATAGACCAGAGCGGTTTCTGTGAGCCGCCCCATCCTCTTGTTTCGTTGCAGTTTCAGTCGAAGATGATTGCGCCCGAACTCCAGATGCAGTCATCTCTGTTGATACTGTTCTAGCGCAAACCTCTTGCTATTCACTTCACACAAGCGGTTTAATTTAATTAGAATCTTATAGATTTGTCCTATAGTTAAATATCTATTTCGAATTAGGTGTCTTTGCCTGTCCGCGTTTTTTGGGGCTCTTAGAACCAACGACAAGCGCTTGAGCGAACTTGGCATCAACCGGCTTTCCGAAAAACCATCCCTGCCCTGAAATATCGCCACTAATGCTGCGAAAATATTCCGCCTGAGCGGCTGTCTCGATACCTTCCACGACGATATCGAGATTATGTCCATGCGCCATGGAAATGATCTGCGGAACGATCGAAACCTTGCCATCCTCGTCACCCACGGTTCGGGTGAAAGCCTTATCGATCTTGATCGCGTCGACCTGCAACTCTCCCAGATAGGCAAGACTGGAATAGCCAGTACCGAAGTCGTCGATATAGATCCGGTGGCCCCGCTCACGCAGGTCCTTGATACCTTCGGAAGCCTTAGAAAAGTCAACAGCAGTGCGTTCAGTCAGCTCCAGCCCAATCTGATGGGGATCAATGTCGGCAGCAAGCAAGCGTTGCTCAAGTGCTGCCCTGAAAGTTGGGTTCTGCACATCACCTGCCGTCATATTGATATTGATACGTAAATCGCGCTGCTCACGAAGCAGCTCACCCATTTCTGCAAGCATATGATCGACGACGTAGATAGTGATCCTGTCAGCAATCCCAGCAGTTTCCGCACGCGCTATAAACAGATCGGGCGGGACAAAATCGCCTTTCGTTATTTCCCAACGAATTAGCGCCTCAAAACCGGTAATTCTACCACTGCCGATGCAGACAACCGGTTGATAAACGAGTGTCAGACTGTTCGCCGCCAGAGCCTTCTTCAAAAGTGAAACCAATGATCGGTCGCGATTGCGATAGTAATTCCAACCGACACCGAGCCCTGCTCCTACGCATGTGCCAAGAACTGTGAACAGGACAGGCAAAATGCCATCCGACTGCGTATGCCAGCTTTCCGACGTCGCCAGAGCAATACAAACACCCGTGACGGGATCGCAGGTGTTTTCCCGCAGGATATCGTCTCCAACACCGAAAAATCGACTGTTCCTCGTCGGTACAAAACTATTCTGGGCATTGCCGGGAAATTCATCCGGAAAGCTGTAGAGACGAGCAGATTTTGTTTTATCGGAATTCACGAGAAAAACTGCGAAATGATACTGCGAGACATGCAGAGCATCAAAAGCAACCGAACTTAATACGACATTGGCTTCAGCCCGCCCCATGACAGGCCCATGACTACCGGGCGTGAGCAGCTGATGGTCGCCATAAACATAAGTTCCGTCTCCCAAAAGCACATCTTCAGTCGAGCGTACCTCATCGGTGTCAATGTCGTTTAACAAGGTCGAGCACTGGAGGCGATCATTGATGAGACGACCGATGTCTTTGATATGATAGGCACTGAACAGCAGCTCCCTCAAATAACGTTTATCGTCGTCTGAGCAGACTGAGTAAGGTGAGCGGTTCGTTTGTTCCAGAGTTTTCTGGGCGGAAGTGACGATGCGGTTTGCCTGAGACATGAGCACGGTCATATACGCGTCCATGTCGCGTTCTTCTTCAAGAAGCTGGAAACGTTCTCCGGTCCATTTGCCTATTATTGCGCCAAGCAGCAGCATAACGACGACCAGGATATAAACAGGCAAAATAACAGACCTGCGTTGAAGTCCCATCAGAAAACCTGCCGTTCCAATATCAACAATCGAAAGCCCAGTTTAAAACTACGTCGCCATACTTATATGGCGCACAAAAACAAATAATGTAAATGAATAATTCTCAAATATTCTTGCTAAAGATCAAAACCAAATTTTCAAAAAAGCAATATATAATACAGTACTAAAGCTTTCGGAGCACTATAATTAGCAATTAATTCAAAGTGCAAGTCTAAAAAAGGCGCTCACAATCACGGTGAACGCCTCTTTTGATTAGCAGTTTCCAGCTGCACCAGTAATGTCGATGCATATTCTTAGAGCGCCAATGTGATTGGATCAGATCGGCGTTCTAAATTGAGAAATTATTTGGTGTTATACGGACCTTCGTCGAAGCCCACGAAAATCTGAACGCTGCGAGCACTTTCAGACGGCACCGTAATTCCCTTGTCGTTAAAGACGAACTGCGTAGCACCGCCACCGCTGGTAACACTAACAGCCTGTTTGTGGAGCTTGGAGTAGATCACTTTGTCGCCCTGAACCACGGCAACGCGCACCGGCATAGTGACATTTCCGCTCTTGTACTTCGGACCCGGTACGACCTTACCAGCCGCTGCTACATCAAGGGTGATAGTCCCTTCGCCATATTGGCAGCTGCGAGTGGTGTCGGTCAAAGCAGCCTGATAAATCACCCGGCTTGCATCTTTATCGCCGCCTTTTTCATAAGTGTTGAAATAGGCTGTACCGTCACGCAACGTGACGGATGGGCAAAAGGCGCGAAGCTCCGATTCCTTCACACGAGGCTGGCTTGCGTCCGTGAGCGCGCCATCCGCAGACTTCTGCGTGCCGCTTGTGGTGCAGCCTGCAAGCGCTGCGAGCAAAACCGTTGCAAAGACTGGAAACAACGATGAACGATTCTGTAATGCTTTCTGCATAAACCGGGCTTCCCTGCACTGATCGACCTGTTCTATACCACTACGCAATGCATAGCGTGAGGGTGTTTTCCTGTTTTTTGTCGCCAAGAGCAACCCCATCCCTCAAAGGTTGCTTTAATTCTTGCGGCTTTTTTAGGGACGCTCTATTGCATTGACGGCTAAAAATCTGCCTCGACCCGAAATGAAGGCCTTTGAGATGAAATATATCAGTACCCGCGGCGAAGCACCTGTTCTGGGATTCAGCGACGCTTTGCTCGCCGGACTTGCCCGCGACGGCGGTCTTTATCTCCCACAGGAATATCCGGAGTTCAGCGCCGATCAGATCCGCGATCTTCGTGGAAAATCCTATGTGGATATCGCATTGGCCGTGCTGACACCCTTCACTGGCGGCGAGATTCCTCAGGCCGATTTCGAACGCATGGTACGCGAAGCTTATAGCTCCTTCCGCCACGATGCTGTCTGCCCATTGGTTCAGACCGGCGCGAACGAATATGTACTTGAGCTGTTTCATGGCCCGACACTCGCCTTTAAAGACGTCGCCATGCAGCTCCTTGCGCGCATGATGGACTACGTTCTTGCCCAACGCGGCGAGCGCGCGACCATTGTTGGCGCGACATCCGGCGATACGGGTGGTGCGGCTATCGAAGCCTTTGGCGGTCGCGATAACACCGATATCTTCATTCTCTTCCCGAATGGCCGTGTGTCTCCGGTGCAGCAGCGCCAGATGACCAGCTCGGGCTTCTCGAATGTTCATGCCCTTTCCATCGAAGGCAATTTCGACGACTGCCAGAACCTCGTCAAAGGCATGTTCAACGACCTTCAATTCCGCGACAGCATTTCGCTATCCGGCGTAAATTCGATCAACTGGGGACGCATCATGTCCCAGGTGGTTTATTATTTCTCCGCAGCATTGAGCCTTGGCGCGCCAGATCGCGCAATCTCGTTTACCGTGCCAACCGGCAATTTCGGCGATATTTTTGCGGGTTATGTCGCCAAAAAAATGGGCTTGCCAATCGAGCGCCTCATTATTGCGACCAATGACAACGACATTCTTTCGCGTACGCTTCAAACCGGCGCTTATGAAATGCGCGGCGTCGAACAGACCACGTCGCCATCGATGGACATTCAAATTTCGTCCAACTTTGAGCGCCTGCTGTTTGAAGCACATGATCGTGATGCGGCGGCGGTGCGCGGTTTGATGGAAGGCCTGAAGCAATCGGGAGGCTTCACCATTTCCGAAAAGCCACTTGCTGCTATCCGCAGCGAGTTTTCGGCTGGTCGTTCTTCGGTTGAAGAAACGGCGCAAACCATTCAATCTGTTCTGGAAACCGACGGTTATCTGCTGGATCCACACTCGGCGATTGCGGTTAAGGTCGCTCGCGAAAATGTGTCTGAAGCAGCTCCGATGGTGGTTCTGGCAACCGCGCATCCGGCCAAATTCCCCGATGCTGTAAAGGCTGCAAGCGGTGTTACTCCAGCGCTTCCGGCATGGCTTTCGGACCTTATGGAACGAAAAGAAAGTTTCACGGTTCTTCACAACGACCTGAAAATCGTGGAAGAATACGTTCGCCGTCATTCTCGGGCATGAATTCAAACCTTTTGCGAGAATAAGAACGGGAACCCGAATGGGACTATGGGAGCATTTTTCTGATGGGTGTTGAAGTAACGCGTCTTTCCAACGGCCTGACAATTGCCACCGATAACATGCCGCATGTGGAAAGTGTTGCGTTGGGTATCTGGGTCAAAGCTGGTGCTCGAAATGAAGCGCCTGACCGGCATGGCATAGCCCACCTCCTTGAACATATGGCGTTCAAAGGGACGGAAAAGCGAACGGCCTGGCAAATTGCCTCCGACATTGAAAATGTGGGTGGCGAGATAAACGCAGCTACGAGCGTCGAAACCACGTCCTATTACGCGCGTGTCTTGCGCAATGACGTGCCGCTGGCAATCGATATTCTCGCAGATATTCTGACCGCTTCCAAGTTCGATGAAGCCGAGCTTGAACGTGAGAAGCAGGTTATCATGCAGGAGATCGGTGCGGCGCACGATACGCCTGACGATATCGTCTTCGACCGGTTTACAGAGACTGCATATCGTCATCAGCCAATCGGGCGCGCCATTCTGGGCGAGCCGGATACGGTGATGTCGTTTACGTCCACTGATCTTCGTCAGTATATGGATGAGCAATACAGTGCCGACCGCATGGTTGTGACCGCAGCTGGCGGCATCGATCACGATCAATTCGTGAAGGAAGTGGAGCAACGCCTGGGTGGCTTCCGTGCCCACAACACGGCCCCTACGCTTGATCTCGCAACCTATGTTGGCGGCGACTTCCGTGAAGATCGTGATCTGATGGATGCGCAGGTTCTGATCGGCTTTGAAGGCCGCGCCTATCATGTACGCGATTTCTACGCCTCTCAGCTTCTATCGATGATTCTGGGCGGCGGCATGTCCTCACGCCTGTTCCAGGAAGTGCGCGAAAAGCGTGGCCTTTGTTATTCGGTCTATGCGTTCCATTGGGGCTTTTCTGACACCGGTCTGTTCGGCATTCATGCGGCAACCGGTCGTGATGAGCTTGTCGAGCTTCTGCCCGTCATCATTGATGAGCTGCATAAGGCTGCAGACTCCATTCAGCTCGAAGAAGTGAACCGTGCTCGTGCGCAGTATAGTGCTAGCCTGCTGATGTCACAGGAAAGTGCTGCCAGCCGTGCAGGTCAGCTTGCGCGTCAGTTCCTGCTTTATGGCCGTCCGGTTGCAAACAGTGAGCTGATGGACCGCCTGTCGCAGATCACCCCTGAACGCCTGAGTGATCTTGCAGGCCGACTGTTCCTCGACACGAAGCCGACAATTGCCGGTGTTGGTCCGGTCGGACGCTTGATGAGCTTTGATCGGCTGACTGATGCGCTTTCGACGAGCGCGCATACAAGGAAGATTGCTGTCTAAGGGAAATAGGGGGAACCAGGGTCGGCTTGGCTGGATCAACAGAGCGATACTGTTTGTTCATTTTTTAAAACACGCGCCATCGCTTCCCTACCCCCTGCTCTCATAACAACACAGGAACCCGCATGATCGGCCTGCCTTTCCGGCGCAGCAATCCGACAGTTCTTCGCGGTCCACGCGTTTACATACGCGAACCGATGATGAGCGATTTTGCCGCCTGGACCAGCCTGCGGGCGCAAAGCCGGGCTTTTCTCACCCCATGGGAACCCACCTGGGCCGACGACGAACTTACAAAAAGTGCTTTTCGCTATCGGATACGCCGCGTTCAGGACGAAATGTCTGACGGAACCGGCTATCCGTTTTTTATTTTTCGCAACAACGACCACCAGATTGTCGGTGGTATAACGCTTGGCAACATCAAGCGCGGCGTGGGGCAGAATGGCATGGTCGGCTATTGGAGCGGCGCTTCATTTGCCGGAAAAGGCTATATGACCGAGGCACTCAATCTGGTTATCCCCTTTGCATTCGGTCAACTGAGGTTGCACCGAATTGAAGCTGCCTGTATTCCCCATAATGTTCGTTCGATACGGCTTCTCGAAAAAGCCGGATTTCAGAGAGAAGGACTGTTGCGCTCCTATCTCAAGATAAACGGCTTCTGGCAGGATCACCTGCTGTTTGCTCTGATAGAAAGCGACAAACGCATGATCAATGGCAAGGTTGAACGCTCGTGAACGGTCTTACAGACAAGTTATTTTCAACTCTTGCGCGGCTTCTCGCGCTTATCGTCTTAGTGACCTTTTCAGTCGTTCAGGCATCTGCTGTTGAACCTATAAAAATCTCGAAGGAAGATACTGCCCTTGATCTTTCGCGCGCTGTTGAGCTGCTGCGTAATCAGGGCGAAAGCGTTCAGGTTTCTACAGCTCCCGGTGCTGATGGCATTGTTCGCCGCATTGAGGTGCAGGCTGATCCAAATTCCAACGCATCCGGTGACTGGGCCGCGTTTTCCATTGCCAACCCGACAGACGAGCAGATAGACCGCCTGATTGTTGCACCACACTTCCGTCTGGTCGGCTCTGGCGTCATCTGGCCGGATCTTGGTTCGCCGCGCATTTCATCGATTACGCCCAGTGAAGGCTTTGCGCTTGATCGTCAGCCAAGTGCCGATGCCGACGTTTTCCGCATCACGCTCAATCCGGGTACGGTTGTCACCTTCGTTGCTGAGCTTTCCTCGCATAATCTGCCACAGCTCTATCTGTGGGAGCCAGAAGCCTACAAGGATGCGGTTAACTCTTACACGCTTTATCGCGGCATTCTGCTTGGTATTTCGGGCCTTCTGGCCCTGTTCCTGACCATTCTCTTCGTCGTCAAGGGAACCTCACTGTTTCCGGCCACCGCAGCCCTTGCATGGGCGGTTCTTGCCTATATCTGCGTTGACTTCGGCTTCTGGAACAAGCTGATGGAGATAACGCCCGGAAATGAGCAAGTCTGGCGAGCGGGCACCGAAGTAGCCCTTGCCGCCTCTCTGGTGATTTTCCTGTTCACCTATCTCAACCTTAATCGCTGGCACGACCATTTCAGCTATGGTGCCGTTACATGGGTTCTCGGCCTTCTGGCGCTCGCAGGCGTTGCGGTTTTCGACCCACCAATTGCTTCGGGTATTGCGCGCATGTCGCTGGCATTGACCGTTGCGTCAGGCATTTTCATCATCGGTTACCTTGCCGTCAAAGGCTATGATCGAGCGGTGATGCTGATCCCCGCATGGTTGCTCACGCTCATATGGCTCCTCGGCGCATGGATGACGGTTTCGGGGAAACTGGATAATGACATTATCCAACCCGCACTTGGCGGCGGTCTTGTGCTTATTGTATTGCTGATTGGCTTCACCGTCATGCAGCACGCCTTTTCAGGCGGAGCACTTCAGCAAGGTCTGCTTTCTGACATGGAACGTCAGGCACTTGCTGTGATTGGTGCAGGCGACATTGTCTGGGATTGGGACGTACCGCGTGACCGTGTTGTCACAACGCCAGATATCGCAAACTATCTCGGCAACACAGCAAGTTCGCTGCAAGGCCCGGTCCGTAACTGGCTGCCGGCCATGCACGCCGATGATCGCGACCGTTTCCGGTCCACACTCGATGCCGTTCTCGAAAATCGCCGCGGACGAATTGGACAGATTTTCCGTCTGCGCGCCAATGATGGCCATTATCACTGGTATGCGCTGCGTGCTCGCCCCGTGATTGGTTCAGACGGTGAGATTGTCCGCTGCGTCGGCACATTGATTAACGTGACTGAGCAGAAAAAAGCCGAAGAACGTCTGCTGCACGATGCCGTGCATGACAATCTGACTGGCTTGCCAAATCGTGAGCTTTTCCTCGACCGCCTAAGCAATGTGATGAACATGGCGCGTGGCGAGAGCAGATTGCATCCGACTGTTTTTATTATCGACATTGACCGCTTCAAGCAGGTCAATGACAGTCTCGGCATGTCAGCAGGCGATACAATCCTGCTCACCATTTCTCGCCGCTTGTCGCGCCTGATGAAGCCACAGGATACGCTTTCGCGCCTGTCTTCTGATCAGTTTGGGCTCCTCCTTGCCTCTGAAAGCGACCCAGGGCGTATTGCTTCCTTTGCTGAAGCCCTCCGTCAGGCAGTACGCGCGCCTATCGCCTATGCAAAACGCGAAATCGTGCTGACAGCATCAGTCGGCCTCATCACCTGGACGAAGACTGCATCAACAGCCGAAGATTTCGTCAAGGATGCAGAACTTGCGATGCATCAGGCCAAGCGCTTCGGCGGCGACCGCATCGAACCGTTCCGCCCGGCATTCCGCGCCATTGGCAGCGATAAATTGCAGCTCGAATCCGATTTGCGCCGTGCGCTTGAGCGCGATGAAATCAGTCTCGTTTATCAGCCAATTGTCCGATTGGACGAAGGAACAATTGCAGGCTTTGAAGCTCTGATGCGTTGGGAGCATCCGCGCCGTGGTGCGATCCCACCATCGGAATTCATTCCGATTGCAGAGAGCTCTGGTCTGATCGTGCAGCTCGGTCTGTTTGCTATTCAGCGT
Organism: Brucella sp. NBRC 12953; assembly: GCF_040369775.1. Lineage (NCBI taxonomy): Bacteria > Pseudomonadati > Pseudomonadota > Alphaproteobacteria > Hyphomicrobiales > Brucellaceae > Brucella > Brucella sp. NBRC 12953. The sequence continues at coordinate 90,503 of NZ_BAABSV010000001.1, read as the reverse complement.
GCGGCAGAAGATCTGTTCGCTTGGCAAGAACAGTTTTCCAAGCTCGATCTGTTTGTGTCAGTCAATCTTTCGAGCACGCAATTGATACGACAAGACCTCATCAATGATGTGCGCTCGGTTCTCTCGCGCATTCACCTCAATCCGGGTAGCCTCAAACTCGAATTGACAGAATCCGTTCTGATGGAAAATCCCGAGCAATCGGCTCATGTGCTGGCGCGCTTGAAAACTATGGGTGTTGGACTGTCGCTTGACGATTTCGGCACTGGCTATTCGTCGCTCGCTTATCTTACCCGCTTCCCGTTCGATATAATCAAGATCGACCGCTCATTCGTTAAAGGCGACCAACCGCAGAAAACCACACTTCTGCGCTCTATCGTCAGCATGGCCCATGACCTCGGTCTCGCTGTCGTGACAGAAGGCGTCGATAGCGAAAGCGATGCGCTTCAACTGCGCCAGATGGGTTGTGAATATGTGCAGAGCTTCATGTTCGGCGAACCGTCGAGCCGCGATGAAGCGACACGCCTGATCCGAGAGCAGCAGGATTCTGCTGCAGCGTGATTTTAGGGAATAGGCACCTAGCGTTACGCTTCTACTGCTCTAATTCACGCATGACCTGCTTCGGAAACGAGCCGGGTCACATCAATGCCCATACGAGCCATCAGCCGGTCGTACTTTCCGGCAATGTCGCTGTCGAACAGCATGTCCATGGGAGCAGGACATGCGAGCCAGCCGTTTTCGGCAAATTCCATATCAAGCTGCCCAGGAGACCAGCCCGAATATCCGAGCGTCATAAGAGCCTGAGCAGGGCCGCCCCCGCCATAGATAGCGCGTAGGATATCGACCGTTGCTGTCAGGCACACATCTTCTGAAACAGGCATGGTGGAATCCACCATGTAATCATCGGTGTGGAGCACAAAGCCGCGCGTGCGATCCACAGGCCCGCCATTGCGCACGATCATGTTCTGCGCACGCGAGGGAAGAACGATCAGATCCTCATCGTCGATAACCCCAATCTGGCGAAGCAGATCGGGGAAACCTACCGGCTGAAGCTGATTGATAATGAAGCCCATCGCGCCTTCTTCAGAATGCGCACAGATATAGACCACAGCGCGGGCGAAGCGCTCGTCGTTCATTCCGGGCATGGCGAGCAGGAATTGCCCGTTCAAGAAACCCTGCTCCTGGTTTGGCTTCCTGAGAATGGTCATAGCTATCAAGGTAGCAAGACTGCGCCAAATGACAATGAAAATCGTGCAAAGTTCCTTATTGTTTCGAACGGGCTTGATTTCCGGTTGCTTAATGAAGCAACCTCTCCGCGAAGAAATGCAATTAATGATTGAGAAGAATCACCAGCATGTTAATGTATATAGTTGTAGTTTCAGCAGTATTTTTCCTGGCTTACTCTATATATGCGCAGGTCAGACTTTCTCCGCTTATCGATTACATCAGACAAAGCCCGTCAATGACGAAGGCGATCGGAGATGTGTCTGATCTCTATTATCTTTTCACCATGCCACGCGGTAACTATCGTTTTGCGCTATATCTCTGGCACAACCCTACACCGCCCGATGAAATCGCTTCAAATTTCGCGGATTATGACAGGCTGCGCATCATATCCAATATCGCGTTTCTGTTTCATCTTGGTCTCGGCTTTCTGATCTTTTCTAGTGTCGCGCTGCAATTGTTGCTGAAACACTGAACTACAATTTGCACGCATAAAATCAGCCTTGATAGAAACATGATTTTCTACCAATCTCGCCGCATGAGATCTTTGAAGTTTCTTGTCCTCCCTTTGCTCATGAGCGCAGCATTTTCTGCGCAAGCCGCTACATCTGACTGGTCGGAAACGCCGGGCGGCAAAGTGCGCGTTATTATCGAAGGTGCAAAGCCAGATGGCGAAGTGCGCGGCGCGTTGCAGATCGATCTTAACCCGGGCTGGAAAACCTATTGGCGCAATCCGGGTGATGCAGGTGTACCGCCGCAGCTTAGCATTGAAGGTGACACTTTTGCGCGGATCGACTTCCCTGCACCTGTGCACTTTGACGCTGGGGATGAAGGCGGTATCGGTTACAAACATTCAGTGTCGTTGCCATTGACCTTCCACGTAAAGCCTGGCGAGCAACGCCTGAAAGGACACGTTTTCCTTGGCGTCTGTGAGAAGATCTGCATTCCCGTTCAGGCTCAGTTTGACTTTCCATTGAATGAAACCTCTGCACAATCGCCTCAAGCCATTGCCGCGCGTACCATCATCGAAACAGCCTTTGATCGGCTGCCAGCTCCCGCATCGGCTGAATTCGGCGTAAAAGCCGCCACGCGGGAGGATAGCAAAGCGGTTTTCGAGATCGCACTTCCCGATGCACAAGCACCTGCTGAACTGTTTGTCGGAAGCAACCAGCTTAGCCTTTCCGAAGCAAAGCGCCAGAGCGCTAGCGACCAGTCGCGCTTCGCAGCAACGCTACATGGTAAAGCCGCAGACGGCGCACTGATCGACTATACGCTGGTTCAGAATGGTAAAGCAGTTTCCGGACAAGTTCGGCTAGATTAACGTGCAAGATCAGTAATTTGAAATTGTGGAATGGGCTATTATCAGCTTAAATGCCTTTGCCATGTTTCAAGCATGGGCACTCGAAATTCAGCCATCATAAAGGTGGGCCATAACGGCAAAAGCTCACCTTCAGGAGAAAAACGATGACGATCAAAGTTGGTGACAAGCTGCCCGCAGCAACCTTCAAGGTAAAGACCGCAGACGGCGTCAAAGAAGTGACGACCGACGAAGTCTTCGCTGGCAAGAAGGTTGTTCTGTTTGCGGTTCCCGGCGCTTTCACGCCGACCTGCAGCCTTAACCACCTGCCTGGCTATCTCGAAAACCGCGACACCATCCTTGCAAAAGGCGTTGATCAGATCGCAGTCGTTGCCGTGAATGACGCTTTCGTTATGGGCGCATGGGCACAGAGCACAGGCGGCGAAGGCAAGATTCTCTATCTCGCAGACGGTTCGGCCCTGTTCACCAAAGCTCTCGGTCTGGAACGGGATGCGACCGCTGGTGGCCTTGGCATCCGCTCGAAGCGCTATTCGGCAATTGTTGAAGACGGCGTGCTCAAGACCCTCAACATCGAAGAACAGGCTGGTCAGGCCGCAACTTCAAGTGCTGCGACCCTCATCGAGCAGCTGTAATCCAAATCCTTATGCGCCCTGCTTTTCCGGCAGGGCGCGCATTTCACGCGTGAGCCATTTTTCAAGTGCCAGCGTATCTGGTTGCCCTGCCCTGTGCGGCGCAATCCAGAGCAACATTCGACGCGGCCCCGGCCGGAAGCCAAAAGGCGCTACCAGACGTCCCGATGCAATATGCTCAGCAACCAGCATATGCGGTACGACTGCCACGCCCAGCCCGCACAGCACCGCCTGAATCAGCAGATAGAAATGATGGAATGTGGATTTTGGCTCTGGCGCCGGAAAATCCACATGTGCCGCTTTTTGCCAGTCAGCAAATGCTTCAAGACGCGTTTGCGTGGCAAGTACAGCTGCTTGGTTCAAGTCGGCAGGCGTTATCAACGGGCATTGTGCAAGATAGGACGGCGCACAGACAAGTCCGATCGCTTCACGACCCATATCACGAATGACCGCATCTGCTGGCGGTTCGATAATGCTTGAGCGGATGGCTATGCCGATCTTGTCACGCATGAAATCGATGCGATCATAGTTCATGTTGAACTGCAGTTCGATGCCCGGATAGCGATCATGGAATCGGCCAATGCGCGGGATGATCCACTCCATCATGATTGAGGACGAACACGACAAGGTCAGTGGTCCCGGTTTCACACGCTCTATACTGCCTTCAATAATTGAAAATGCGCTGGCCAATCCCTCAGCCAGTCGCGCACCTTCGGGCGTGGGATCGCTCAGTCGCGCATTGCGTGTAAGCAAAAGCACGCCAAGGGAATCCTCCAGTGATCGTATCTGACGGCTAACTGCACCATGCGTCACACATAATTCCTCTGCCGCCCTCGTCATAGAGCGATGGCGTGCGACGGCTTCAAAAGCCTTTAACGCGTTCAAAGAAGGCAATGGACGCATGGAAACTCCCGTTCGTATCTGAGCATACCTGTGAGGTTATATCACAAATCACAGACAATAAATCGCTTGCGGCGGCATGTCGCATTCTTTAGCTATCTCGCGTATTTAGGGGCGAAAGCACCGCTGGAATCCATTATATCGTATGATATGCATTCAGGCAGTTCCCTTCGCTCTTGTTACTATGCAAGCAGGGAGGAACTGCAATGCAGCAAAAATCTCACGAAATGACGTCAGCTGAAAAGTCAGCCATATCGAAAATCTCGATCCGGCTGGTTCCCTTCATCGCGCTGATGTTCTTCATCAACTTCCTGGATCGCACCGCAATTTCCTTTGCTGGTCCGAACGGGATGACTGCCGACCTTGCGCTGACAGCAGCTCAGTTCGGTTTTGCCGCCGGTATCTTCTTTGTCGGCTATATCATTCTTGAAGTGCCTAGCAATCTCGCGTTGCACAAATTTGGCGCACGCAAATGGCTTGCCCGTATCATGGTGACATGGGGCATCGTCGCCCTTCTCTTCACTTGGGTTTCCAGCGCAACCGAGCTCTACATCCTGCGCTTCTTGCTGGGTGTTGCTGAAGCTGGCTTCTTCCCAGGTGCAATTCTGTTCCTGTCGACCTGGGTGCCTTCGCGTCACCGCAACAAGATCCTGGCACTGTTCTATCTCGCACAGCCGCTGACCACTGTAATTGGCGCGCCACTTGCAGCAGAGCTGATCGCAATGCATGGCGCTTTTGGTCTCGAAGGCTGGCGCATCATGTTCTTCGGCGTTGCAGTCCCTGCAATCGTTGTCGGCATCATCACCTTCTTCTACCTGCCCGACACGCCGAATGACGCCAAGTGGCTGAACAAGGAAGAACGCGACTGGCTTAACGGCGCACTCGCTCAGGAAGAGAAGATCAAGGAAAAGGCTCACGGCAGCCACAAGACGGGCCTTGCTCTCGCAGACAAGCGCGTCTGGCTTCTGTCGATCGTCTATTTCGGTCTGATCTACGGCCTCTATGCACTGGCTTTCTTCCTGCCAACGATCATTGGCGGCTTCGAACAGCAGTTCGACACCAAGTTCGACGTGTTCGACAAGGGTCTGATCACCGCAATTCCATATCTGCCAGCCGCTATCGCTCTCTATTTCTGGAGCCGCGATGCTGCAAAGCGCGGTGTTCGCCCATGGCATATTGGTATTCCAGCACTTGTTGGCGCCATTGCCATTCCGGCAGCACTTTTCATGCCAACGCCTGCAACCACGATCCTGATGATCACAGTTACGGCTTGCGCGATTTTCTCCGCCTTGCCTAACTTCTGGGCCATTCCGTCCCGCTTCCTAAGCGGCACGGCAGCGGCAGCAGGCATCGCGCTGATCAATACGATCGGCAATATTGCGGGCTTCGCAGCACCATACATCACAGGCCTCGTTAAAGACTGGACTGGTCTTTACGAAATGCCAATGTTCATTGTCGGCGCTGTCATGCTGGTATCTTCGCTGCTGGCGTTCTCCCTGACAGGTCGTCTTAAAGACCCAACAGAAGTACAGCAGGGCAAGTAATCTGCTTGAAACTAAAAAGCCGCGCTGAAACCCAGCGCGGCTTTTTCTTGTCCAAATATCAGAAGCTAGAGCGATCCCAACTAATGCTGAATCATTGAAACCGCTCTATCGCTTTGTTCTCTCGCATTATCCGATGCATCGCACTTTTATTCGAAATGCTTTGATTACTTAACTTGAAGCGATTTGTGACCGTTATACTTGAATGGCTCCATACCGGCGCGGGCAAGTTCATCAGCGCGTTCATTTTCCGGATGGCCAGCATGGCCTTTAACCCAGTGCCACGTCACCTTATGCGGCTTGCGCGCCTCATCCAGTGCCTGCCACAACTCTGCATTCTTGACCGGCTTCTTGGCTGCAGTTTTCCAGCCGTTGCGCTTCCAGCCCTCAATCCAGCCGGAAATACCATCACGCACATAAACGCTGTCGGTATAGAGATCGACTTCGCATGGCTCTTTGAGAGCATTAAGCGCTGAAATCGCGGCCATCAGCTCCATGCGATTGTTGGTGGTGTCGGCTTCGCCGCCCTTCAACTCTTTCACATGACCGTTCCAGCGCACGATAGCCCCCCAACCACCGGGACCGGGATTGCCAGAGCATGCACCATCCGTGAAAGCTTCAATCTGCTTCACGCGTCAGCTCCGCTCAGTTCAAGACCATATTCCGTTGCAGATGTGACCTGTCGGTGGAAGCGCATACGGCGCACATATTCCATCGGGTCTTTCTTCATGACAAAGCTGCCATCCGGCACATTAAGCCAGTCATAAAGACGGGTCAGCATGAAGCGAACAGCAGCGCCGCGGGCCAATACTGGCAGAGCCTCAATTTCAGCGGTCGAAAGCGGTCGCACTGAATTATAACCCCGCAGGAAGGCCGCGCCCTTGGTTAGATTAAAAGAGAAATCTTTCTCAAAGCACCATGCGTTCAGGCAGACCGCCACGTCATAGGCGAGAATATCCGTGCACGCAAAATAGAAATCGATAAAGCCCGACAGGCGATCACCAAGGAAAAACACGTTATCAGGAAAGAGGTCAGCGTGGATGACGCCTTCAGGCAATCCCGTTGGCCAGTTCTTTTCAAGGTAATCAAGATCGCTTTCTGCCTCTGAAGCCAGCCCCTGCTCAACAGCATCGGCGCGCGCCTTGGACAAGTCCCACAACGGACGCCAATCGGGCAATGTCAGACCGTTGCGGCGGCGCATGTCGAAGTCCTCACCCGCCAGATGCATTTCTGCCAATCCACGACCAACTTCTTCGCAATGAGCGACGGTTGGCTTACGCATCCACATGCCTTCAAGGAAGGTCACGATTGCCGCCGGACGCCCTGCAAGCTCACCAATCGTTGCGCCATCACGACGCACAACCGGCTGCGGGCATTCCAGACCACGCTTGGAAAGATGCAGCATCAGATTAAGGAAAAACGGCAAATCATCGCGGTTCACGCGCTTCTCATAAAGCGTGAGAATGAAAGAGCCTGTCGTGGTGTGGAGCAGATAATTGGTGTTCTCGACACCTTCCGCAATGCCCTTATAGGAAGTCAGAGCACCTATGTCGTATTGCTCGAGAAAAGCGCCAAGTTCGATTTCGTTGATATCTGTATAGACGGCCATGCCGCTTATTTCCCCATATTCACCACACGCGTCTTATCCGAAAGCCGTTAGCCAGTTTTCGGGATGCGCTCTAATTTAGGAATACCGACGACCCGGTTTTCGCCGTTGACGAATGCCATATCGCGCACCGTCAATTCCACATCGCGTATCTCACGATTCACAAGGAAGTTTTCGGTTTCAACTGTCGTTTCTGCCAGTTCGATCTTCACATCAAAACGGGCTTTGAAAGCATCGATGATCTCATCGACGATGATCTCAGGCGCTGATGCACCAGCCGAAAGCCCGACGACCGAAATATCTCCGACCTTATCCCATTCGATATCGCTTGCGCGCTGCACAAGCATCGACATGCCCGCGCCCGCCTTTTCAGCAACTTCGACAAGACGCTTGGAATTGGAAGAGTTCGGAGCACCCACGATAAGAAACAGATCGCATCCAGGAGCCGCTGCGCGCACCGCATCCTGACGGTTCGTGGTGGCATAGCAGATCGATTCTGCGGCAGGTGCCGTCAGGTTCGGGAAACGCTGCTGCAACTCAACGATGATACCAGCTGTGTCGTCTACCGACAGTGTCGTCTGGGTTACGAATCCGAGATTATCTGGATCAGCGAATTCAATCGCCCGCGCATCCTCAACCGTTTCGATGAGCGTCACAGCGCCTTCGGGCAGCTGCCCCATAGTGCCGATGACTTCCGGATGGCCGGAATGACCGATCAGGATGACGTGACGGCCAAGGCGCTGATGACGCATGGCCTGCTTATGCACCTTGGAAACCAGTGGGCAAGTTGCATCAAGATAGAAGAGGTTCTTGGATTCCGCATCCGCTGGCACTGATTTCGGTACGCCATGGGCGGAAAATACCACCGGCTGATCACGATGTTCAGCCGGAATTTCATCAAGTTCTTCGACAAAAATCGCCCCGCGGGACTGCAGACCTTCAACAACATAGCGATTATGCACGATCTCATGGCGCACATAGACAGGCGCGCCATATTTCTTCAGAGCCAGCACCACGATCTGGATTGCCCGATCAACACCTGCGCAAAAGCCGCGCGGGCCGCAGAGGCGGATTTCCAGAGGGGGTCGTGTATTGGTCATGAAGCGTGCTCGCAGGGTTCGGCGTGGCTTGAAGTGCTCACAATCATATAGGGTCGGGCATATAGGGTCGGGCATATAGGATCGGCATATAAGGCCGGAGTTGGGCTCTAACGAGGCCCTTGTCAAGTCTTTGTAGCCTTTCGATACCGCCAGAGCCAGCTTCCGACAACCCCTATCAGCGCCAAAGCGAGGCCATACCATGTAACCACATATTGCAAATGGTTGTTGGGGAAATCAATAATCGTCACGCCGCCAACAGGCAAACCGCCAAAGTTTGGCTTGTTATCGGCATCAATAAAGAACGGCACAGCATCATCCAGCGACGGAATATCCGCGCTTTCAGCCATGGCCGACCAATCTTTCCAATAGAAGATATTTTTTGCGACATCATTGTCCGGAAGGAAGTAGCCCGGCTTTGCGCTCAGAGGATCGCGTGCAAGTCCCGTAATCGTCACAGGGCCATCCAGTTGTCCATCAAGGCGGTTTTGCGGGTCTTTCTTTTCGTAAGGGACGAAGCCGCGATTGACCAGTACGAAGCGGCCATCCTCAAGCATCAGCGGCGTATAGACATTGAAACCCGGCTTACCTTCATAGGTCGCCAGAAAATGGCGTTCGCCCTGATGCATGAAAGTGCCGGAAACCGTCACCGGCAGATATTCAACAGTCCCTTTTTCACGATAGATTTTTTCCATCTCTGCAAGCGGCAAAGGCGGCTCATGAATACGTTCCTGCGTGGACGCAATCAGCGCTTCTTTCCACTGCAACCGTTCGACTTGCCACGTACCCAGTCCAAGGAGAATTATCAGCGCGATAAGTGAAGCGATCAGCAGTCCCCATGGCAGGCGCTGCCGCTTTGATTGGTCATTCATTGTCATCATCCAGACGTCCTTGTGACGCCTTGTTGCGAAATTGCAGATTGATGAGAATACCCTTGATGCTGCGCATGGCAAGAAGACTAAGGATAATCGCCAGTGGCACCCACAGAATGAAATGCACCCATAGAGGCGGCGAATAATTGACCTCCATCCATAATGCGAGGCCAACCACGATAAAACCGATGATGAGAATGACGAAGGCGGCAGGCCCATCGCCAGAATCGGCGAACGAATAGTCCAGACCACAGACCCTGCAGCGCGGCGCGACAGTTAAGAAGCCATCGAACAGTTTACCTTCGCCGCAACGCGGGCAATGCCCTGTCAGCCCGCTCTTCACCGGATCGACTGCTGGATATAGATTATGGTCCGACATCACACGCTCCCTAACACTTGCGAAAAGAAAAGGCGGCCATGTTTCCAAGGCCGCCTCATCATCTTATCAAACAGCTGATCAGCCGCCGTGCATTGGTGCGCCCCAACCGCCCCACACGTAGATCGTGAAGAACAGGAACAGCCAGACGACGTCCACGAAATGCCAATACCAAGCGGCTGCTTCAAAGCCAAAATGGCGTTCCGGGGTGAAATCACCACCCATCGCGCGGAACAGGATCACCAGCAGGAAGATCGTTCCCACGATGACGTGGAAGCCATGGAAGCCAGTTGCCATGAAGAAGGTCGCGCCATAGATCGAGTCTTTGAATTCGAACGGTGCATGGATGTATTCGTAGGCCTGAACGAACGAGAACAGCACGCCCAAAGCAACCGTCAGCGCAAGGCCTGTGATCATGCCCTTGCGATCCTTGTGGAGCAGAGCATGGTGCGCCCATGTCAATGTCGTACCCGAAAGGAGCAGAATGACAGTGTTGTAAAGCGGCAGGTGCAGCGGATCGAGAACTTCGATGCCCTTTGGAGGCCACTGACCGCCTGTGAATTCAGCGCGCATCACCTGATGCACTTCGTTCGGGAACAGGCTTGCATCGAAAAATGCCCAGAACCATGCAGCAAAGAACATGACTTCCGAGGCAATGAACATGATCATGCCGTAGCGCAGATGCAGTGCCACGACGCGGGTATGATGGCCTTCATGGCCTTCCTTGATCGTGTCTGCCCACCAAGCATACATGCAATACAAAACGATCGCCAAGCCGATGAAGAAAATCCATGGCGTCACCAGATTGATACCGAAGAACGGAAGCTGGCCGTTATTGATATAACGCATCCATGAAATGCCGCCGACGGCAAGCACGAACGCGCCAACCGAACTCAGGAACGGCCATGGGCTGGGCGCGATGATGTGATAGTCGTGATTTTTCTCGTGAACGTCAGCCATGTCTCTCCCCAAGGCTCCTCTCTGTGCCTTCCTGTCTAAGCTCCCCTAAGAATCTCAGACAAATCCCTTAGTATCGTAACATAGAGCCGCTTGGCTCTTTTGTCTTTGCGGCATTGTGTGCCGCACAATTTTCGAAATCAGCTTCCGCTATTTGCCGCTTGTGTCGCTTTTGCATTTGCAACAGGCTTCGGCTTGTCAATCGGGAAGAACGTGTAGGAAAGTGTAATCGTCTTTACGTCTTTCAAATCCGGATCATTGACGATCTCCGGGTCAACGAAGAAAACAACCGGCATTTCCATGTCTTCACCCGGCTGCAAAGTCGTATCGGTAAAGCAGAAGCATTCAACCTTGTTGAAATAAGCGCCTGCACGGCCCGGAGCCACATTGAAGCTCGCGCGACCATAGGTCGGCTCATCAAACAGATTACGCGCTTCATATTTTATCATGGTGGTTTCGCCGATACGCACGGTCACTTCGCGCTCAACCGGCTTGAATTCCCAAGGCAAACCATTTGCGGTGTTGGCGTCGAAACGCACCTTCATGGTCTTGTCCAGAATGGTATCGGAATATTGCTCAACGCGCTGCGTGGTGCCGCCGTAACCCGTTACCTGGCAGAAAATACGATAGAGCGGCACTGAAGCATAAGCCGCGCCAATCATGCAGACAAAGAAGGACAGACACGCAATCGCAACCGTACGGTTTGAACGATTGAGCCGCTTCTGCTTCTCATCAATTTTCTGCTGATCTGCCATTCTCTCCTCCCAGATAGAACTCTTATCAGTCCACCCTAAAATTAGAGTGGACGAACCAGAACATTCGCTCCCAGCTTTGCCATTGTGCCCACATAAACGAGGACAACGAACAGAGCCAAAGCAATTGCGAGGCCCCAGGAACGGTTGCGCTGAGCTTTTCTCTGCTGCTCAGTTGGTACAACCAGTTCTAGTTCCTCGTTATTTGGCTTCTGTACAGAATTACCCATCAAATCACTCCAAAGGCTGTCAGCAGCCTGATCGCCAGCGCTTCCACCAGCAAAACCGCAAAGACGCCCGAAAGGTACATCAGCGAAAAACGGAACAGTTTGCGCGCGGCAAGCAGCATCTGAGCATGGCTTTCGGCCATCCACATGCGCCATGCATAATAGACGAATGCCAGACCGAGCAGTGTAGAAATCACGCCATAAGTGATGCCAGCAAAACCAAGCACGTAAGGCAGCACACCTACAGGCGCCATGATTACGGCATAAAACATCGCCTGCCGACGGGTCGAAAGTTCGCCCTTCACATTCGGCATCATGGGGACTCGTGCGGCTTCATAGTCATTGGTCGAAAACAGCGACAAAGCCCAGAAATGTGGTGGCGTCCAAAGAAAGATGATCATCAACAGCACAACGCTGTCCCATGTGATCTCGCCAGTTGCAGCAGCCCAGCCGATCATTGGCGGGAAAGCACCGGCGGCGCCACCGATAACGATGTTCTGCGGCGTCGAGCGTTTGAGCCACATCGTGTAGATCACGGCGTAGAAGAAGATGGTGAAGGCAAGAAGAGCTGCAGCCAGCCAATTGACCATCAGGCCAAGCGTAATGACAGAAAATACCGAAAGCGTGAGGCCAAAGGCCAAAACCTGGTTCGGTGCAATGATACCTGCTGGGATTGGACGATTGCGGGTGCGCTTCATCACGGCATCAATATCGGCATCGTACCACATATTGAGAGCCCCGGACGCGCCAGCACCCACCGCAATGCAGAGAATGCTGATCGCAGCCAGCACAGGGTTCATATGCCCAGGCGCAAGCACCAAGCCCACAAGCCCGGTGAACACCACAAGTGACATCACACGCGGCTTCAGCAGGACGAGATAATCCCGCGCAGTCGCCTCGGAAAGAGCGAATGCGTCATCGGAAACCGTGTTTTTTTCCACCAGAGACATTAACTTCTACAACCTCGAATTCACCGGGCCAATGCTGTGCTCGGCCCAGAGCACACATCAGCTATTCAATACGACTTTTACCTCCCGGAGATGCATTCACTCCTAGTCAGAAGCGTCGTCTTGAACTTCAATCGGTGACGGACGGAACTGAATGCCGCCCGCACATATCACAGTTTTGCGCGAGGGCGAACCCCTTTCAGGGCTCGCCCCTTGCACATTTACTTTATACGCGGCAGCTGTTCCCACTGGTGGAACGGCGGAGGCGATGAAAGCTGCCATTCCAGCGTCGTCGCGCCTTCACCCCATGGGTTCGCACCAGCTTCACGCTTCTTCGCAAATGCCTCAAAGACATTGTAGAGGAAGATCAGCACAGCGAAGCCGGAAATGTACGAGCCGTAAGACGACACCATGTTCCAGCCTGCATAGGCATCCGGATAGTCGATGTAACGACGTGGCATACCAGCAAGACCGAGGAAGTGCTGCGGGAAGAAGACGAGATTGACGCCGACGAAGGTGACCCAGAAGTGCAGCTTCGCGGTGAATTCGTCGTACATATAGCCGCTCATCTTCGGGAACCAGTAGTACCAGCCTGCGAAGATCGCAAACACAGCGCCCAGCGACAGAACGTAATGGAAGTGAGCCACAACGTAATAGGTGTCATGCAGCGCACGGTCGAGACCGGCATTGGCGAGCTGAACGCCCGTTACACCACCAACCGTGAACAGGAAGATGAAGCCAATCGCCCAGAGCATCGGCGCGCGGAAGGTCAGCGAGCCGCCCCACATGGTCGCGATCCAAGAGAAGATCTTGATGCCCGTCGGAACCGCGATAACCATCGTTGCGAAAACGAAGTAGCGCTGCGTGTCGAGCGACAGACCGACCGTGTACATATGGTGAGCCCAGACGACGAAGCCGACAACACCAATCGCGACCATAGCGTAAGCCATGCCAAGATAACCGAAGACCGGCTTGCGCGAGAAGGTCGAAATGATGTGGCTGACGATACCGAAGCCCGGCAGGATCAGAATGTACACTTCTGGATGACCGAAGAACCAGAACAGATGCTGGTAAAGGATCGGATCACCACCGCCATCCGGCGTGAAGAAGGTCGTGCCGAAGTTACGATCAGTCAGCAGCATGGTGATGCCACCTGCGAGAACCGGAAGCGAAAGCAACAACAGGAAAGCAGTTACTAGCACAGCCCAGGCGAACAGCGGCATCTTGTGCAGCGTCATGCCCGGAGCACGCATGTTCAGGATCGTCGTAATGAAGTTGATCGCACCAAGGATCGACGACGCACCGGAAATATGGAGCGCGAGAATCGCGAAATCGATTGCCGGGCCAGGCTGACCGCTCGTCGAAAGCGGCGGATACAGCGTCCAGCCGCCGCCAGGCCCCCAGCCGCCGGGTGCCGAAGGCATGAACAGCGAGATCAGCAGCAGTGTGAGCGCCGGTGGAAGAAGCCAGAACGAAATATTGTTCATACGCGGGAACGCCATATCAGGCGCACCGATCATCAGCGGAATCATCCAGTTGGCGAAACCACCGATCAGCGCAGGCATAACCATGAAGAAGATCATGACCAGAGCGTGCGCAGAGGTGAACACGTTGAACATATGCTTACCAGCATCGAGAGCTGCGTCGCCCTCAACACCATAAACCATCTGTGCCAGACCATGGAAAATCTGGATGCCCGGCTCCTGAAGCTCGGCGCGCATCGCGATAGACAATGCGCCGCCGATGATGCCGGAAATGATTGCGAAGATCAGGTACAGAGTACCGATGTCTTTATGATTGGTCGAGTAAACCCAGCGCACCCAGCCTTTAGGCTTGTGGTCGTCATGGGCTCCATGCTCGTGAGCTGCTGTGCCAGCCATGGAATTCGCTCCCGTTTTTCAACAGTCTTGCGTATCGAAGTCTTTAAAGACCCGCCGCAGCCACTTTATCGTTTGCATCGCCTTCAAGCTCAGCCTGAAGCGCCTTGTTTGCACCCGGAACATCCGAGGCGGCTGCCGTCAGCCATGTGTTGTACTGCTCTTTTGAGACGACACGAACGGCGATTGGCATGAAGGCATGGTCCTTGCCGCAAAGCTCGGAACACTGGCCATAATAGAGGCCTTCCTTGTCGGCTTTGAACCAGGCTTCGTTGATACGGCCCGGTACGGCGTCCATTTTCACACCAAAGGCCGGAATGGTCCATGAATGGATCACATCGGCAGCTGTTACCAGAAGACGGACCGTTTCGCCAATCGGAACGACCACTTCGTTATCGACTGCCAGAAGGCGCGGATAACGAGCATAATCTTCTTTGCCTGCAGCAGCGCGATCAGCATCCTTCAGGATAAGCGAATCAAAGCTTACCGGCGTTTCGGTCTGATATTCATAGCCCCAGTACCACTGATAACCGGTTGCTTTGACCGTCAGCGTCGGATCCTGAGGCGAATATTGCGCAGTCAGAAGCTGGAACGACGGCACCGCAAGGAAAAGCAGAATAATGACCGGACCCACGGTCCAGATAACCTCGATAGCCGTATTATGACTGGTCTTGGATGGTTCTGGGTTTGCGCTTGCGCGGAACCTGATCACACACCAGACGATCAGCGCCAGAACCAGCAATGTGATTGGAATGATGAACCAGAGCGTATAACGCTCAAACCAATGAATCTGCTCGGCAATACCGGTCGCAGCTTCTTGAAATCTTATCTCCCATGGACGCGGCTGATCCGCCAAAGCGGCACCGCTCGTCCACAGCAATGCGAAAGCACCAACGACGGCACCCCTCGTTGTGGCAACAAATTTATCCACCAGAACTCTCTCCCTTTTCGCCCTTTCAGGCTGGACGCCGGACGTTTAGACGGCCGTATCCCCCGTCAGCGTTCAAACCACACCTTAACGCACACCGCAAGGAAGGCGAATATGTTCCTGTGCGGCATTTTTGCGCGCAAGCCTGCGTCAGAGGCCCGCATGCCGATCATTCAATAAAGCGTCATAACCCTTCGAAAACTTGGGAAAAACCTGATAAACCCATAATGAAGCCATGATTTAGCAAGAGGTTTCCTCTAACGTGCCGCGTGATAATGGATGCAACTGCCGGGGACGCATCTTAGATGCAATGCCGGTATCACCTTTGCGATGATGGCTCGGAAGCGACAATAGCTTTTCACCGCCTGTTTCGGAGGGTAACGTCCCGGTGATTCGATCTGGAGATTTCATGATTTTCCGCACATCCGCCCGCCGCTCGATTTTCCAACGCTTTGCTACCCTTGCAACGAGTGTAGCTCTGGTCTTCGCGGCTGCCACAATGCCGTCAGTCGCGCAGGAAACGCCTGCGCAACTTCCAGCACCAACGGCACAAACACCTGCGCAGCCGCAATCTTCCGCGACGCCGCAGCAGAGCGGCACGCTCAAATCACAACATGGCCCATGGGCAATTCTGTGTGATACGCCAGCCGGTGCCAAAACCGAGCAATGCGCGCTCATTCAGAACGTGGTTGCAGCCAAGCGTCCCGAACTCGGTCTTTCGGTCGTTGTTCTCAAAACTGCTGATAACAAGGCTCGTATCCTGCGCGTTCTGGCCCCGCTCGGCGTATTGCTGCCAAACGGCCTTGGCTTGAATGTTGATGGCAAGGATATCGGCCGCGCCTATTTCGTGCGCTGCTTTGAAGACGGCTGCTATGCAGAGGTCATCCTTGAAGACGAACTGCTCAACACATTCCGCAATGGCAAGTCTGCAACCTTCATCGTCTTCCAGACACCGGAAGAAGGGGTTGGAATTCCCGTAGATTTGAAGGGATTTGGTGAAGGCTTCGACGCCTTGCCGTAATCTCAAGGTTGTTCTCAACCGATTTAGCGCTTACATCCTGTGGCAAACACATGCCGCAGGATTATTTTTATGAAGAGCCTGATCAATAGCTTCGATGTAACTCGTGACGATATTGAGCGCCTTGTCTCGCAAAGCCTGAAAGGTAGCGACGACGGCGAACTCTTTATGGAATATCGCGAGGCGGAAGCACTCGTTTTCGATAACGGACGCCTGAAGACCGGCTCGTTCAATCAGGATCAGGGATTTGGCTTGCGCGCTGTTGCTGGCGAAGCCATTGGCTATGCCCATGCGGGCGATCTCTCAGTTGCGGCTCTCAAACGCGCGTCCGATGCGGTCTCGGCCACACTGACAGGTCATAGCGGCACATATGCAGCGGCACCTGCTGGTACCAATCGCCATCTTTATACTGACGAGAACCCAATCGGCTCGCCAACTTTCGATGCAAAAGTTCAGCTTCTGCAGAAAATCGATGCCTATCTGCGGGCGAAAGATCCCAAGGTGCGGCAGGTTTCTGTTTCCATCGCCGGATCATGGCAGCAGGTGGAAATTTTGCGGGCTGATGGGCATTTTGTGCGTGATGTTCGCCCAATGGTGCGGTTGAGCGTTTCGGTGGTAGCAGGCAATGGCGACCGTCAGGAATCCGGTTCCCACACACTTGGTGGACGCAAGGGCTTTGGTGATTTTATCTCCACGGAAAGCTGGCAGAGCGTTGCCGATGAAGCATTGCGTCAGGCTCTGATTAATCTCGAAGCGATCCCCGCCCCGGCGGGCACCTATGACATTGTGCTGGGCAATGGCTGGCCGGGTGTAATGCTGCATGAAGCCGTTGGTCACGGCCTTGAAGGCGACTTCAATCGTAAGAAGACTTCCGCCTTTGCCGGCCTTCTAGGACAGCAGGTGGCTTCGAAAGGCGTAACCGTTGTCGATGACGGTACGATCTCCGAGCGTCGCGGCTCACTGACCATCGATGATGAAGGCACACCGACCAATCGCACCGTGCTGATCGAAGATGGCAAGCTGGTGAATTACATGCAGGACCGGCAGAATGCCCGCCTGATGGGCATGGAAGCCACTGGCAATGGTCGCCGCGAATCTTATGCACACGCACCCATGCCGCGCATGACCAACACCTATATGCTTTCTGGTGACAAAACGCCGGAAGAGATCATCGCCTCCATGAGGAAGGGCATTTATGCCGTTTCATTCGGCGGCGGTCAGGTGGACATTACGTCTGGCAAATTCGTGTTCGGTTGCACGGAAGCTTACATGATCGAAGACGGCAAGATCGGTGCGCCGATCAAGGGCGCGATGCTGATCGGCAATGGCCCGGATGCCATGCAACGCATTTCGATGATCGGCAATGATATGAAGCTCGATACGGGGTCGGGCAATTGCGGCAAGGGCGGACAGTGGGTGCCGGTCGGCGTCGGACAGCCGCATCTGCGCATGGATCAGGTCACGGTCGGTGGTACAGCGGTATAATCCCTGCTCATGCAGCTGATCGACAAATACCTGCCCGAATATGGTTTCAGCGAAATCCATGGCTGCGATGTCAATGCTGCTCCTGAGCTCGTCTTGCAGGCGGCAATGAGCTACAGGCCAGAAACGGACATGTTCTTCCGCAGCATGATTGCGCTACGCGAAGTGCCTATGCGGGCGCTCGCAAAATTGCGTGGGCGCGAAAATAACGTTGCGCCGCCTTTCGGCTTGCATGAGTTTACGCTGCTTGATCATAGGCCCAGTGAAGCACTGGTTTATGGGCTGGTGGGGCAGTTTTGGAAAACTGATTTCGGCCTCGTAAAAATGGAAAGCGCGGAAGACTATCTCGCTTTCTGCACACCGGGCGTTGCAAAGCTTGCACTGACATTCACAGTGACCGAACAGGGCAGCAAAACGCGCCTAGTCACCGAAACCCGTGTCTTTTGCCCTGATCGTAAAAGTCATCTTCGCTTCACGCCCTATTGGTATCTGATCCGTCCAGTCAGCGGCATAATCCGCAGCCGCATCCTCAATTCGATCAGGAAGGCCAGCGAAACAGCCATTTCTTCTTTCGGAGCTTCTTGATGAATATCATCGCCCACATCGAAATTCCGGCCACAAAGCTTGAACGTGCCATCGCGTTTTATTCTGAAGTCTTCGACATGGCATTTGGCGAGGTGGTCGAAATCCACGGCAATCGCATGGCTTACTTTCCTTTTGAAGAAGGTAAGGATAGTGCTAGTGGCGCGCTGGCAGAAGGCGACGTCTATGTGCCAACTATCAATGGTGCGATTGTCTATCTCAGCGTTGCTGACATCGATAAGGCAATTGCAAAGGCGGCGAAATTCGGCAGCGAAGTACTGTTTCCAAAGACAGCTTTCGGCGAAAATAGCTTTGTAGCTGAAATTATGGATAGTGAAGGCAATCGTATCGCACTCCAGCAGCTATAACATTTTCTCCACAGCCCTTATTGCTGAAAGCGACCCGAGAGGACCGCGCATGACACTCAAAGTCCGGACAGGTTGCGTTTACAAAGATGCACGCGGATATGAAGTAATGATCGTCATGCGATATCCCGACGGTAAATTTTATGGCGCTCAGGGTATTGTTTATCTTGCAGATGGGCGCAGTCATGTGCACGCTTATAAAGATCAGGACCCATGGAGACTGGTTGAAGAGATAAATCATGCCGGAGGAGATAATGCCTGAGACGCCATATGACTGGAGTGGAAAGCAGCCTGAAAAGCGCTCCCGACAAAAGCGGATGATGGTGATTGCAGCTGCAACCATGATCGCGCTGCTCTTCACACTGGCCGTAGTGGACGCGATCCTCATACTGGTCGACTGATGCTGCCGGTCCATGAAATCGACTGCACCGGCATAAAGTCACCCAACGAGCTCTGGCAGCGCTATCTCGACACCGTGCCCGCGCTTGATCCAAAATCCTTTGGCTATACGCTCGATTCATTCTGGGATGGTGTGCAATGGGGTGGCCCCGGCTGGCCGGGCGAATGCGAACTCGTATTCAGGAATGTGGAAGCCCTGAGCGAGCTAAAAACGCTCGGCGGCAAGCCTTTTCTGGAAGCATTTCGGCAATTGGTTGCTGATACGGATCGCATTACGATCAGGCTGGAATGAGCGCAAAGCTCATTCCGTTATTTTGACCGAGGCATCGTATTTTGCCGAAGCGCTGACAAGCACTTCAATCTCGCTTGCGCAGAGATAGGCTTTCATTGCATCGAACTTTTTCTGATCCCAGTTGTATATTCCCAGGCCCAACAGGGTTTCAACGACCGGTGTTGAAAACCGCGAGCGAACCACTGTAGCAGGATTACCGGCGACAATCGTGTAAGGTGCGACATCCTTCGTCACAATAGCACCAGAGGCGATGATTGCCCCTTCTCCGACAGTGATGCCCGGCATCAACATGGCACGCATTCCAATCCAGGCACCATCCGCAATAACGGTGTCGCCCTTTCCCTTATAGGCATCGAGAATGACATCCGGAAATGGATAGAGACTGAACCAGTCCGTACGATGCGTATGGTTGCCACCCATCAGGATGACTGCTTCCGCGCCGATACAAACGTAATCACCTATGTGGAGCTGATCCACAGGCCATTGAGATTCCCAAGCCTTGAGGCTGTATTCATCACCATACAAGTACCGAACAACGCTATCTTCAAATGAGCCTGTCCAGGCATTGCTGTAATAGCTGTGTTTTCCTCGTACATGAATATTCGGGTTCTTGACCGTTTCATGCAATAGCTCAACAACAGACCAGTGCTTGGTGGGCGGACTTACAAAAGACACGGCAATCACAACTTTCTACAATTTTTCGGCAGTTCATTTCGAATGCCCAATCATTATCGTCGCAATCGGAAATCAAACCGACGGCGTGACATAATATTATCAACTAAATTAAGCGCTTAGACCACCCGCAACTGTAATGACGGTTCCGGTTACAAATCCTGATTTATCGGAAGCGAGCCAGAGCGCTGTTTGTGCAATATCTTCCGGCTCAGCGATACGGCCCATCGGTGTCATGGCTGCAATTTTTGCAGGTCGATCAGGATTACCACTTAGTGCATGAATAGACGTGTTGGTCGTGGCGACACGAATGGCATTTACCCGAATACCTTCCGGTGCCAGCTCTTTGCCAGCGCCGATCGAAATGGTTTCAACCGCACCTTTTGAGGCAGCATAATGGACATATTCGCCCGGGCTCCCCAGAATGGAAGCCACTGATGAAATATTGATGATTGTGCCGCCAGAGCCACCGTTCGCAGTCGACATCCGGCGTGCGGCTTCCTGTGTGCAATAGAGTAACCCGAAGACATTCGTCCTGAATGTTTGTTCGAGTGCTTCTTCCTCGAGCCCCTGGATGCGGGTGTTTTGCCCGATGATGCCCGCATTGTTGACAAGACAGCTGGGCGCGCCCAGCTCCCGATCACAGGTTGCGAAAAGATCGATCACGTTTTGCCGGTTTGCAACGTCGCTGCGCACAGCTATTGCTTTAGCACCGAAGCCTTCGCAGGCTTTTACAGTGCCAAGAGCGGCATCAACATCGCTTACATAGCTGATGCAGACATTATAGCCTTCACGCGCGAAGAGCGTTGCAGTCGCAGCACCAATACCTCTGCTGCCTCCAGTGACGACAACAACTGGTCTCACGTCACGCCCTCCCCGCGCTTTGATGGCTGTTTAGATTCCCGGATTTTCCTCCAGAAGACCTTCGACAAATTCGAAAAGTCCCGGACGCCGATCACGGCGCAGACGCTCGGCAACGATGATGCCTTTGATGCCCGCATAGGAGCGCTGAAGGTCTTCATTGATGACGATATAGTCGTATTTTACCCATTTCTGGATTTCAAACCGCGCATTCTGCAAGCGGGTTTCGATCACATCAGCCGTGTCTTCAGCACGGCGGTTGAGGCGGTTCTGCAGCTCACGCATGGTAGGCGGCAGAATGAAGATCGACACCACATCGGCAGGCATCTTGGCTTGGAGCTGTTCAGCACCCTGCCAATCAATATCGAACAGCATGTCCTGACCGTCTGCCAGCGCTTCCTCAGCGGTCTGGCGCAACGTGCCGTAGAAGTTGCCATGCACTTCCGCCCATTCGATCAGCTCATCATTGTCACGCAGCCGCTCAAATTCACGCTTGGTGATGAAGTGGTAATGCACGCCATCGATTTCGCTTGGGCGGCGCTCACGCGTGGTAACGGAGATCGATAGCGAAAGCTTCATATCCGGATCGCCGAGCAACTGTCGCGCGATTGTGGATTTTCCAGCACCCGACGGTGACGAAATCACCACCATCAAGCCTCTGCGTGCAATGCCATGTTCGACCGAAGAGATGGCCATTTTCCGTTACTCCAGATTCTGTACCTGTTCGCGAAACTGATCGACGACTGCTTTCAGCTCAAGGCCGATTGCGGTGATCGACGCTGCATTCGACTTCGAACACAGCGTATTGGCTTCGCGATTAAATTCCTGTGAAAGAAAGTCAAGCTTACGCCCTACCGGACCGCCATCGGAAAGCAGCTTGCGGGCGGAAGCGACATGGGTTTCCAGCCGGTCCAGCTCTTCCTGAATGTCCGCCTTGGTCGCAAGGAAGGCCGCTTCCTGATAAAGCCGCGTTTCATCAAGATCGCGTCCGGTTTCCATGAGTAGAGCGACCTGCCCGGCCAGCTTTGTGCGGATAGCTTCGACACTACGCGACGGATCGTTCCGCGCTTCAAGTGTCAAACGCTCAATCGTATCGACATGGCCGGAAAGGATCGTGAAAAGTGATTGGCCTTCGTGAGCGCGTGCTTCGGCAATGGATTTCAAGGCGCCTTCAAAAGCCGCAACTACCGCTGCCTCAATCCCTGCGCGTGAATTGTCGTCTTCGCTGACTTGCGCCTGATCGATAATGCCACGCAGCGAGAGAATGCCATCAACGCTTGCTGGCTGAAGACCGTGTCGGGCCTGCAGCTCCGCACCTAGTTTCAGAACTTCATCGAGCATTGCTTGATTGATAGTGAAACCCGCCTGGGCTTCTGCACGTTCGACTGTCAGACTTGCCTGAAAATTTCCGCGCGAAAAATAACGCGCCAGAAGTGACCGAACCGGGTGCTCAGCACCTTCCAGACCTTGCGGCAAACGCAAACGCAGGTCCAGGCCCTTGCCGTTGACCGAGCGTACTTCCCACACGATCCGTGCTTCGTTATCCGCTGCACCATACTGTATCGCGTGGCGCGCAAACCCTGTCATACTCTGGAGCGCCATGTGCACCTTTCTTCACCAAAGACTAGCATGCGAAGTAAAACCGCCCATTACTGGGCGGTGTTTTGCTGCTGTAGCTGGTTCTTTTCTTGCTCAACCGCGCGCCATTTGCGCACATTGGCATTGTGTTCGGCCAAGGTCTTGGCAAAAACATGCCCGCCAGTACCATCAGCCACAAAATAAAGGTCTTCAGTATCAAGCGGATTGGCCACAGCCTCAAGTGCTGCGCGACCCGGATTGGCAATTGGTGTCGGCGGAAGACCATTGATTACATAAGTGTTGTATGGCGTTGGCTTCTCGATATCTGATTTGAAGATCGGGCGATCAGAAGGCTTACCAGCACCACCGAAGAGGCCGTAAATGATAGTCGGATCGGACTGAATACGCATACCCTTGTTGAGACGGTTCACAAAAACCGAAGCCACATGCGGACGTTCCGATGCGATACCTGTTTCTTTCTCAACGATAGAAGCAAGCGTCACGAACTCATTCTTGTCCTTGACCGGCAGATCAGCGCGACGTTTCGCCCAAGTATCGTCAATCAACTTCTGCTGTGAAGCGATCATACGATTGATGATTTCTTCGCGTGTCGAGCCGCGTGTGAAGTTGAGCGTGTCGGTGAACAGACCACCTTCGGGAGGCATGTTCTTTGGCATATCACCAACCAAAATTGGATCGGCAGAGATACGGTCGAACACCTGTTTGACAGTCAGGCCTTCCGGAATTGTCAGCGGATACATGATCGACTTGCCACTGATCAGAATATTCATCACGTCGCGCATGGTCGAGCCAGCAGGGATCGCATATTCGCCAGCCTTGAGATCATTCTCATGGCCGTAAGCACGCATACCGTAGCGGAAGATACGTGCGTCGCTGACGATTTCACGGCCTTCGAGGCTGTTCGAAACTTCTGAAACGCCAGCGCCACGCTTCACAAGGAATGTGGTTTCAGCAGTCAGAGGCCCTTGAGAGTCAAATTGTAACTTGCCGAAGTAAAACAGGGCCGATGCACCGAGCAAAACCAGTACGATCAGTGACAGCATGAAATTCATGAAGACGACGATCTGGCTTCGTGCATGGCGCGAACGCTTGCGCGGCGGTGGCGTACCCGGTTCAGGGCGCAGAGCCTCTGAAGCAGATTTCGGCACGAAAGGCTTAGCTGCCGCCTGTTCGGACACCACAGCACCTTGCGGCTGCTGCTCTGCAGGGTTGGCTCCGGGCTTTTCTTCTGAACTCACTCCATCACCTCGTCCTGAGACCCGCGCGAGACGGCATACAAATCAACCAAATACTTGTGAAGCACACTAACCACAAAAAGCAGGTTTAAACATCGCATCGGGTTATATTTTGGCAAAAACGCGGAGAAATCCCCGCGTTTTTAAATAGATCGACTTTTGCTTAGGCTACCATTCAGGAATAGCGACGCAGAATCAACGAAGCATTGGTGCCGCCGAAACCGAAAGAGTTCGACAACGCGATATCGATTTTGCGTTCGCGCGCTTTGTGCGGAACGAGATCGATCTTGGTTTCAACCGCTGGATTGTCCAGATTAAGCGTTGGCGGAGCGATATTGTCGCGGATAGCTAGCGTTGAGAAGATTGCCTCCGCAGCACCTGCCGCACCGAGCAAATGCCCGATTGACGACTTTGTCGAAGACATGGAGACCTTCGAGGCCGCATCGCCAACAACACGTTCGACTGCACCCAACTCAATGGTATCAGCCATGGTCGAAGTGCCATGCGCATTGATGTAATCGATCTGGTCCGGAGTGATTTCAGCGCGCTTCAAAGCTGCAACCATGCAGCGCTCTGCGCCTTCACCGCTTTCAGTCGGAGCGGTGATATGGAAAGCATCACCTGACAGACCGTAGCCGATGACTTCAGCGTAGATCTTTGCGCCACGCGCAAGAGCGTGTTCCAGCTCTTCAAGAACAACAACGCCTGCACCCTCACCCATGACGAAACCGTCGCGGTCATTGTCATAAGGACGGGAAGCTGTGGTTGGATCGTCATTGCGCTTGGTGGACAGAGCCTTACAAGCAGCGAAGCCTGCCAGCGAAATGCGGCTGACCGGCGATTCCGTACCACCGGCAACCATGACGTCGGCATCGCCAAAGGCAATCAAACGGGCAGCATCGCCAATGGCGTGCGTTCCGGTTGCGCAGGCAGTTACCACGGAATGGTTCGGGCCACGAAGTCCGTGCTTGATCGAAACATGGCCGGAAGCCAGATTGATCAAACGTCCGGGAATGAAGAATGGCGAAATACGACGCGGACCCTTGTCACGCAGCGTGTAGCCCGCTTCGACGATGCCTTCGATGCCACCGATGCCGGAGCCGATCAGAACGCCAGTGCGAACCTGATCTTCATCGCTTTCAGGATGCCAGTTGGCATCGTCCAGAGCCTGATCAGCTGCGCCAACAGCATAGACGATGAAAGGATCAACCTTGCGCTGTTCCTTGGGCTCCATATGGAGATCGGGGTTGAATGTGCCGTTGGTGCCATCGCCGATCGGAATACGGCAGGCAATCTGGCAGGCCAGATCGTCAACTTCAAATTCCGTGATGCGGCGAGCACCGCTTTCACCGGCAACAAGACGCTTCCAGGTCTCTTCGACACCGCTTGCAAGCGGAGACACCAGACCAAGACCGGTGATGACGACACGCCTCATATCCACCCCTTAGATTTGATAAACTTCGTTGGAGACATCCCGCAGGCGAATAGCGCCTCATACGGCCGATGCTCAATCTTGCTACCGGATTGCGTTTCGCATGTGGCCTGTGTTTGGCCAGAACCGGTTATGTTCGTTCGTGTCTCCAAGCAGAAGACAAGTAGGGCCGGGATTGCAAGAATCCCAGCCCCAAAAGCTCAGATTAGGCGGATGCCTTATCGATGAACTTCACAGCGTCGCCGACCGTGAGGATCGTTTCTGCAGCGTCGTCAGGAATTTCAACGCCGAATTCTTCTTCGAAAGCCATGACCAGCTCGACGGTGTCGAGGCTGTCTGCACCAAGATCATCAATGAAGCTTGCGCCTTCGGTGACCTTGTCGGCATCTACACCCAGATGCTCAACAACGATTTTCTTGACGCGCTCTGCGGTATCGCTCATGTCGGAACCTCGACCTGTTGTTAGTTTGCTCTGCCTTGGTTAGCGGCATGCATGATTGTAATCAAGTTATAAGATGCCTGCCAAGTTTCGAGTTTACTCGCCTGACAGTCACCCTGTGGATATTCCTTGCGGAACAGGATAACGACATCTCGCAACCGAAATGCCGAAACTCTCGTCGGGCGCATTACCATGCTTCTTGAGCAAGGCAAAGCGCATTTTAGTTTTCACAGTCCGACTTTAAGCCTTTATATACCGTAAAATAGTGACCTCAAAGCCTGTAAAGGGCTTTTAGATCATAGCCATACCGCCATTGATGTGCAGTGTCTGGCCAGTCACATATGCGGCTTCATCGCTTGCCAGGTAAACAACCGCAGCAGCAATATCACCGCCAGCGCCCATACGCTTCATCGGGATGCTGCCCATGATTGCTTCCTTCTGCTTCTCGTTCAGCTTGTCGGTCATAGCCGATTCGATGAAACCCGGAGCAATACAGTTAACTGTAACGTTGCGGCTCGCAATTTCCTGGGCCAGCGACTTCGAGAAGCCGATTAGGCCTGCTTTGGACGCGCAGTAGTTTGCCTGACCTGGATTACCGGTCACGCCAACAATCGACGTAATATTGATAATACGGCCATTGCGGCGGCGCATCATCGGATGGGTCAGCTCACGCGTCAGGTTGAACACCGAGGTCAGGTTGACATTGAGAACCGCATCCCAATCTTCGTCGCTCATGCGTACGAACAGGCCATCACGGGTAATGCCGGCATTATTGACGAGAATATCAATACCGCCCATTTCTTCTTCCGCCTTCTGGCCAAGAGCCTTGACGGCTTCGCGGTCAGACAGGTTTGCCGGGAAAATGAACGTACGATCACCGAGTTCAGCAGCGAGCTCTTTCAGCTTTTCTTCACGCGTACCATGAAGGCCGACGATTGCGCCCTGCGCATGAAGAGCGCGAGCAATCGCTTCGCCCAGACCGCCAGTCGCACCGGTTACGAGAGCCTTGCGGCCAGTCAGATCAAACATTCCAGATCCTCTTATGCATTAAGCGCAGCAAGAGCTGCATCGATTTCTTCGGCCGAACCAACGGTTACTCCAGTCACATCTTTAGAGATGCGACGCGCAAGACCGGTCAGAACCTTGCCTGAACCTACTTCATAAAGCGTGGTTACGCCATTGGCTGCAAACCATTCAACAGTTTCCCGCCAACGCACCTGACCCGTGACTTGCTCGACCAGCAGATCAGCGATCTCATTGGCATCCGTGACAGGCGCCGCACGCACATTGGCAATCAGCGGCACAATTGGATTGTGCTTCTCAACCTGAGCCAGCGCTTCACGCATAGCTTCCGCAGCAGGAGCCATCAGCGTCGAATGGAACGGTGCGGAGACGGGCAACATGATCGCACGCTTGGCACCTTTTTCGGAAGCAAGCGAAGCCGCCAGTTCAACAGCCGCTTTTGAACCAGAAATGACGAGCTGACCGCCGCCATTGTCATTTGCGATCTGAACCGAGCCAGAGGCCTTTGCTTCTGCACAGATGGCTTCAACATCGCTGTGCTCGAGGCCGATAATGGCAGCCATTGCGCCTTCACCGACCGGAACAGCCTTCTGCATGGCGTTTCCGCGAATGCGCAAAAGGCGGGCAGTATCTGCAAGCGAGAAAGTGCCCGCTGCGCACAGCGCAGAATACTCGCCGAGCGAATGGCCCGCAACGTAGGCGACTTTGTCCTTCAGCGAAAAGCCACGCGCTTCCATGACGCGCGCCGTGGCAATCGAAACAGCCATAAGAGCTGGTTGTGCATTGGCCGTCAGCGTCAGAACATCTTCCGGACCTTCAAACATGGTCGCGGATAGCTTTTCGCCCAGTGCTGCGTCTACTTCCTCGAAAACAGCGCGTGCTTCAGCGAACTGTTCCGCTAAGGCTTTGCCCATGCCAACTGCCTGGCTGCCCTGTCCGGGAAAGGTAAATGCTACCGCCATGAATGCCTCTTTTTATATAACAATTTCACGCGATGTGCCCCAGCATGGGTTGAAAAGTCAAGTATTTGTGGATTTTTGCCAGTCGCAACGCTTGCAAAGCAGGGGAAAAACACGTAATAGGCGCCCGTTCGTTGCTGGCATTAGCTGGGGGCTGAACGGAGGAGCATGTCTTCCTCACCGTTAAAAGTGAGAATGCATGTGGAAGTCGTAAGTGCTTCTGCCTCCCGTGTCTCCGCTCTCGATTGTCTTTACCCAAGCGTCCTTTCTTCCCGGTTTTCCGGTTCTAAGAGAAGTCGCAGAGGCTTAGCCGTTAGTGCCAGCGTGATGCAACAGAAGAAAGGCAAAGCCAATGGCTCTTTATGAACATGTGCTTCTTGCCCGCCAGGACATTTCCCAGCAGCAGGTCGACGCTCTCGTCGAACAGTACAAGGGTGTCCTCGAAGCTAATGGCGGCAAGGTCGGTAAGGTTGAAAACTGGGGTCTTCGTCCCCTCACCTACCGCATCAAGAAGAATCGCAAGGCGTATTACACGCTCGTAAACATTGAAGCTCCGGCAGCAGCCGTAGCTGAAATGGAACGCCAGATGCGCATCAACGAAGACGTTCTTCGTTTCATGACCGTTCGCGTTGAAGAACACGAAGAAGGCCAGTCGGCTATGCTTTCGCGCCGCGACGATCGTCGTGAACGCGATGGTGATGACCGCGGTCCACGTCGTCCACGTGAAGGCGGTTTCGACCGTGGCGATCGCGGTGATCGCGGCCCACGTCGTCCACGCGACAACGAAGCTGGTGAAGGAGCATAATCATGGTTGATATCAATCAGATCCCGACCCGTCGTCCTTTCCATCGTCGTCGCAAGACGTGCCCTTTCTCCGGCGCAAACGCACCGAAGATCGACTACAAGGACATCAAGCTTCTGCAGCGTTACATTTCGGAACGCGGCAAAATCGTTCCTTCGCGTATTACGGCTGTCAGCCAGAAGAAGCAGCGTGAACTCGCCAAGGCGATCAAGCGCGCTCGTTTCCTCGGCCTGCTTCCATACGTTGTAAAGTAAGACTTTTTGGGAGGCGACACTTCGCCTCCCATTCTCCTCCACTGCGATGGGCGCAACGGAGTATAATTAAAACCCAAGTTGAGGCGAAGCCCTTGTGCCGTCTCTAACTGCAGAACCGGAATAGCCGGAGCAGGACAGCGAGTTTATGAAGTTTAACGGAACCATCATTGGAGTCGGCATATTGGCGGGGCTTGCCTCGGCATTGATGTCGTCTGGCGTCATTGCTCAATCGGGCATGGCGGTGGTTCTGTATTTCCTGACGCCGTTACCAATTTTTGTTGCCGCCCTTGGTTGGGGTTCGAGCGCAGGGCTTGTTGCCGCTGCAGCCGCCACCATTGCGATCGGCGTGTTTGCAGCCCCCATGGCAGCAGTGCTGATGGCACTAACAAGCTACGTGCCCGCTGCAACAGGCGCGTATCTTTCCGGCCTCGCACGCCCGGCTTCCGAACTCGGCGGTCCTAAAGACGTCATGGTCTGGTATCCGCTTTCGGATATTGTTTTCCGTCTCGCGCTGATGGTTGCTGTCAGCTTCATCATCATTGGTTTCATTCTGGGTTTCGGGCCGGATATGGCTCGCGAGCTCGCTAATACGCTGATCGATCGTCTGGCTGAGGCTGATCCACAGTTCACACCTAGCGATGAAATGCGCCAGAGCGTTACGGCTCTTCTGATGGTAGCCTTGCCTGCGGTTCAGCCTGCAACCTGCCTCGCCATTCTGGTCGGCAATCTCTATCTGGCTCTGCGCCTTACAGCTCTGTCTGGCCGTTTACGCCGTCCGCGTGATGACTGGCCCGCGACCATGCGTATGCCGCGTCCAGCATTGCTCGTTTTTGCGGTAGCGCTCGCAGTAGCGTTTCTGCCGGGTGGAGCTGGCCTGATTGCAACGGTAGTTGTTGGAGCATTGAGCTTCGGCTTCATGATTGCAGGTCTTGCAACATTCCACATGCGCACGCGTGGAAAAGCCTGGCGCCC
Organism: Brucella sp. NBRC 12953; assembly: GCF_040369775.1. Classification (NCBI taxonomy): domain Bacteria; kingdom Pseudomonadati; phylum Pseudomonadota; class Alphaproteobacteria; order Hyphomicrobiales; family Brucellaceae; genus Brucella; species Brucella sp. NBRC 12953. The sequence goes on along the minus strand of NZ_BAABSV010000001.1, from coordinate 60,869 downwards.
AGTGGTGCTGTGGCTCGTCTATGTGGCGATTATCCTCTTCGCATTCCTGCTTTTTGTCTTCATGGTTTTTGGTCTTTTCGATACATCGCGCGGTGCGCCGATCTCAAAAATGCCAGACGCCAACAACCAATAAACATATTGAAACACTCGAAAGGAAACTCAAATGGACGTTATTCTTCTGGAACGCATCGCCCGCCTCGGTCAGATGGGCGACACTGTTAAGGTCAAGGACGGCTTTGCCCGTAACTTCCTTCTGCCGCAGGGCAAGGCTCTTCGTGCCAACGAAGCCAACAAGAAGAAGTTTGAAGGCCAGCGCGCACAGCTCGAAGCTCAGAACCTTGAGCGCAAGAACGAAGCTGAAGCAGTTGCTGCAAAGCTCAACGGCGAATCGTTCATCGTTGTTCGTTCGGCTGGTGAAACCGGTCAGCTCTACGGTTCGGTTTCGACCCGCGACATCGCTGACATCATCACTGCAAACGGCTTCAACCTGCACCGCAACCAGGTTGAACTGAACCAGCCAATCAAGGCAATTGGCCTGCACGAAGTTTCGATTTCGCTGCATCCAGAAGTTCAGGTCAGCGTTACTGTAAACATCGCTCGTTCGACCGAAGAAGCTGAACGTCAGGCAAAGGGTGAAGACCTCACCTCTATCGAAGCTATCTACGGCATCGAAGAAGCTCCGCTTGCTGAAGAAATCTTCGACGAAGACGAAGAAGCAGAAGACCAGGCTTAATTTAGCCGTCTATCATCCGAGAAATGCCAGCCTCTTTGGCTGGCATTCCCATGGTGGTAAACTTTATATGATCATGCCCGGCGGTCTCCGTCGGGCATTTTCTCTTTTCAGATCGGCAAAAGTGCCTATTCTTCATTTTAGTATTGGATTGGAGAGGGTGCTGACGGAAACGTCCGCGTTTGCTCAGGCGAAAAGCCAGAGGCCGGCCAAAGACTGACTGACCAAATGGGAATTGCCTGAAAATCTGATGACAGCGCGGCTTTTGTAAAGGCAACAGGCCGCCTGCCATGCAATCGCATGGATGTTTGCACCTGCTCTAATCTCAACAAGGAGATGGGGCCGATGTATGGAATGCTGCGTACTGTTCTTTCGCATATGATCAAAACCGGAGACCTGACGGTTACCGATTCTGATGGGACTGCCAATCAGTATGGAGACAAGACCGGCCAGCCGGTTCATATCCGTTTTAATACTCGACATGCTGAACGCGCTGTAGCGCTCGACCCTGAATTGAAGCTTGCGGAATGCTTCATGGATGGCGAAATTGATTTTCTCAACGGCGATATTTACACATTGCTGAAAGTGGTTTTCGAAAACACGGGACCAATAGCCGCCACCGAGCCTTGGATGAAGGCAGCTGGCAAATTCCGCGTGCTGTTTCGGCGTTTCCAGCAGATGAACAATCTGGCTCGCTCATCGAGCAATGTGAAAAGCCATTACGACCTTTCAGGCGCGCTTTACGATCTGTTCCTTGATCCGGACAAGCAATATTCCTGCGCTTACTTTGAAACACCCAATACGACGCTCGCTGAGGCACAACTCGCGAAGAAGCGCCATATCGCAGCGAAACTTCTCGTCAATGAAGGCGACAAAATTCTGGATATAGGCTGCGGTTGGGGCGGCATGGGGCTTTATCTCGCCCGTTATCTCAAAGCTAATGTGACTGGTGTCACGCTTTCAGAAGAACAGCACGCTATCGCCAACAAACGCGCAGCCGAAGAAGATCTTGCGGACCGCGCCAAGTTTCAGTTGACCGATTATCGCAATATCGATGACCAGTTCGACCGGCTTGTCTCAGTGGGGATGTTCGAGCATGTCGGCGTCGGACATTTCGCTGAATATTTTCAACATGCGGCGCGCTTGCTGAAAAAAGACGGCGTCTTCCTGCTTCACGCTATTGGCCGCGCCGATGGCCCTGGCGCAACCAACCCATTCATCCGCAAGTATATTTTCCCGGGTGGTTATATCCCTGCCCTCTCCGAAGTGTTGCCGCATATCGAGAAAGCAGGGCTTTATGTCACTGACATTGAAATCTTGCGGCTTCATTATGCCGAAACGCTCAAAGAATGGCGTCTTGCATTTATGGCTCGACGCGAGGAAGCCAAAGCTCTTTATGACGAACGTTTCTGCCGAATGTGGGAATTTTACCTCGCAGCCTCTGAGAGCGCATTCCGTTGGCAGAACATGATGGTGTTCCATATTCAGATTGCACATAAGCAGGAAGCCGTGCCGCTAACACGCAATTACATTGAGGCTGAGGAAAAGCGACTCAAGCGGCTCGACAGCGCGCCAAAAGGTGCCAACAGCGAGACACAAGCACCCAAAAAAAGGGCCAAAGCTCAATAGTGCTGACATACAAAGAAAGGGGCTGTGTGAACATTCACACAGCCCTTTATGCTTATTCAGCTTTAGGAACACCAGCTTCCCATTTATCCCAATGGGTCGTGATTTCATCGACGACCGGAGCGCCAACGAGGTAGATATTCTTGACTGTTTCGGCAAACCCGCCGGCGGTTTCGCCCGGTGCTGGATCAAGGTGCTGCAACGTCGTTTCGTTTGGATTGCCCTGATCGAAGTTCACGGCCCCACGCAGGCTGAGAATACGATCCGTGCCGAACTGGCGCTTGATGACGAGGGTGATCGAAGCAGCTTCCATTTCGGTGATCAAATAGTCGTCAGCGCCGTAAAGCTTTGCAATATACTGCGCTTCTTTTGACAATCCCGGGCCATGAAAGAAAGTATCACCCGTCATATGAGTGCCTTCCTTCAAAGACGGTGCTGCTTGTGCAACTTTGTCCGGATAACGCATCCGATAGGCCTGCGCTTCCTTCGAATCCTCAAGCTTTACGTCTTTTCCAAGACGCATGGCGGCGGCAACAAGATCGGGGTTAAGCTTGAAGACCCGATAATCTTCATAGCCCTTACGCGGCATGAAGACCGGCTCGCCTGCCTTGCCTTCTTCCGGTGCCCAGCGGTGCCCAAGGTCATAATCAACAAGCCATGTCGCCCAGCTCACATCGCCAATCGTACCGCGTGAAGGTGGCGTACCGGCAACACCCGACAGGACATAATAGCTTTTCGAGAAGTCAAAAGCCGGGTCGAGAAGAATAGCCTGCATACTGGCAGATGAGTTCACCTTGCCCATGCCAAGCACTGCGCCGCAAACACCATCATCGTTACAATAGACGGGCTTCAATGCGCCTTTCACTTCGATAGGCTTGGCATCTTTCCAATAGCGCTCATACCAGTTTTGAAATTCACCTGCGCGATCGCCGCTGTTCTCGCCGATCTCGAACATTGCAGCGATGAAGACCTTAACCTTGATCGGTTCAGCAGCTGCCGCAGGAAAAGACAGAAATGACAACGAAGCGATGGCCGCCAGCCACGCCGATATGAAACGAGAACGCATAAAAGAATCCCTCTGAGCTTGTTTCGGGTTTCGTAGCAGCAGCCATTCTGCATCACAACAGACGTCAAGTCCCGGTGCAAAAGATTGAACCGTGAACTGTGGATGCCTGTGAATCATGGTATAGCTTGTATCTTCCAGCAGGAATCACCTTGAGGCTGCGTTGCGTTTAGCTTCACTTCAGAGCTAGCTGGAGAGATCAGGGACAGGACTAGAGAATCATGGCGGAAGCGGCGGTACGCAAACTTGACGATGCGCGCGATCAAAAAGAGACGCTTTATCGGGAAGCACCCCACAACATTGAAGCAGAGCAGGCGCTTTTGGGCGCTATCCTCATCAACAACGACGCCTTTTATCGCGTTTCAGACTTTCTGAAACCGACCCATTTCTTCGAGCCCTTGCATCGCCGTATCTACGAGATCTCCACGGATCTTATCCGCGTCGGCAAGATGGCTAATCCTGTCACCATGAAAACTTTCTTGCCCAATGAGGGCAAGATCGGTGATCTGACTGTATTCCAGTATGTCGCGCGTCTCGCCACCGAAGCCGTGACCATCATCAATGCCGAAGATTATGGCCGTGCGATCTATGATCTTGCAACGCGCCGCGCTTTGATTGGCATTGGCGAAGATATGGTCAACGTCGCTTATGACGCGCCGGTTGACAATGCGCCGCAGGAACAGATCGAAGACGCCGAGCGCCGTCTGTTCGAACTTGCAGAAACGGGCCGTTATGACGGTGGTTTTCAGGCGTTCAAGGATGCCGTTACCACCGCCGTTGATATGGCGAACGCCGCTTTCATGCGCGACGGCCACCTTTCGGGTGTGTCCACGGGCATTCATACGCTTGATGGCAAAATGGGTGGTTTGCAGCCTTCCGACTTGATCATTCTTGCAGGTCGTCCGGGTATGGGTAAGACCTCGCTTGCTACGAACATCGCTTTCAACATCGCCAATGCCTATGAAGCCGAGCAGCAGGCCGACGGCACGATGAAGGCAATCAATGGCGGTGTTGTTGGCTTCTTCTCACTCGAAATGTCGGCGGAGCAGCTCGCGACCCGTATCATTTCTGAGCAAACGGAAGTGTCTTCCTCGAAGATTCGTCGCGGTGATATTACTGAATCGGATTTTGAAAAGCTGGTCGCCTGCTCACAGCATATGCAGAAGATCCCGCTTTATATCGATCAGACCGGTGGTATCTCAATTGCGCAGCTGGCAGCGCGTGCGCGTCGCCTGAAGCGCCAGCGCGGTCTCGACGTTCTGGTCATCGACTACGTTCAGCTGATGACTGGTTCCTCAAAAGCTTCGGCACAGAACCGCGTGCAGGAAATCACCGAAATTACCACGGGTCTCAAAGCGCTTGGTAAGGAACTCAATGTTCCGATCATCGCGCTATCACAGCTTTCGCGTCAGGTGGAAAGCCGTGACGACAAGCGCCCTCAGCTCTCCGATCTTCGTGAATCGGGTTCGATCGAGCAGGACGCCGACGTGGTACTTTTCGTGTTCCGTGAGGAATATTACGTTAAGAACCTCGAGCCTCGCGATGAGTTCGACCCTAAGTATGAAGAGTGGAAACAGCACTTTGAAAAAGTAAAGGGCACCGCTGACGTTATTGTTGCCAAGCAGCGTCACGGACCAACGGGTACAGTTAAGCTCGCCTTCCAGGCCGAGTTCACGCGATTTGCAGATTTGGCCGAGGGATCTTATATCCCGGAGCAGTATGAATAAATCGAATGTTCCTTTTGGTCGCAATTCCGAACGGAAAACCGCTAAGCACTTTTCCTGGAATTGCTTGTATCCCGGAGCAATATGAATAGTTTTTCCAATCTTAGAGAGCGTGCTTGATGGCCAAAGCACGCATTCAGTTCATCTGCCAGAATTGTGGCGCAGTTCATACGCGCTGGGCTGGCAAGTGCGACGGCTGCGGCGAGTGGAATACACTCGTCGAAGAAGGCACCAATAGTGGCATTGGCTCCGGCCCTGGCTCCATGCTTTCAAAGCGCAAAGGCCGCGCCGTTGCCCTCACATCTTTGTCTGGCGAAATCGAAGATGCGCCTCGCATCATTTCCGGCATCAGCGAACTTGATCGCGTAACTGGCGGTGGCTTCGTCCGTGGCTCGGCTATCCTGATTGGTGGCGATCCCGGCATCGGCAAGTCAACGCTGTTGACACAGGCGGCGGCAGCTCTCGCCAATCGCGGGCACCGAATCGTCTATGTATCCGGCGAAGAAGCCGTCGCGCAGATACGTCTGCGTGCACAACGTTTAGGCGTTGCGTCTTCTTCGGTAGAACTGGCCGCCGAAACCAATGTCGAAGATATTCTTGCCACCGTTTCTGATGGCAAGCGACCTGATCTCGTTATCATTGACTCAATCCAGACGCTCTGGACTGACATGGCAGATTCCGCACCCGGTACAGTGACGCAGGTGCGTTCCTCTGCTCAAGCAATGATCCGCTATGCCAAGCAGACAGGTGCTGCGGTCGTCCTCGTTGGCCACGTCACCAAAGAAGGGCAGATCGCCGGCCCGCGCGTGGTTGAACACATGGTCGATGGCGTTCTCTATTTTGAAGGTGAAGGCGGACACCAGTACCGCATTCTACGCACGGTCAAGAACCGTTTCGGCCCGACCGATGAAATCGGCGTTTTTGAGATGTCGGATGGCGGCTTGCGCGAAGTCTCCAATCCCTCTGAACTGTTCCTTGGTGAGCGCAACGAAAAGTCGCCTGGAGCTGCTGTTTTTGCAGGCATGGAAGGCACGCGCCCGGTTCTGGTCGAGATACAGGCGCTCGTATCCCCCTCTTCGCTCGGCACACCGCGCCGTGCGGTTGTGGGCTGGGATGGAAGCCGTCTCGCGATGATTTTGGCGGTTCTCGAATCACATTGCGGCGTGCGTTTTGGCCAGCATGATGTCTATCTCAATGTGGCGGGTGGCTATCGCATCAGCGAGCCAGCGGCGGATATTGCCGTGGCTGCAGCGCTTGTTTCATCCATTGCAGGTATTGCCCTGCCCGCAGATAGTGTTTATTTCGGCGAAATCAGCCTTTCTGGTGCTGTTCGTGCGGTTTCGCATGCAGTACAGAGACTGAAGGAAGCCGAAAAGCTCGGTTTCCGGCAATCAGTAGTGCCGGGCGGAAGCAGCGAACTCTGGAAAGACCGCAACTTCGGCCTCGTAGAAACTACGGCGCTACCCGATCTTGTTGCGCGTATCGCTGCATCGGGACCGGGTAAGAAGTAAGTTTCATCTGCGACCATAAGGTTGCAGATCATTGAATTTAATGAGATTTAACAGCGGAAGGTTTCGTCAACTTTCCGCTGTTATGCTCAGCCAAGTTTGACTGCCCCGCAGGCGAAAAAGCCACGCTGCGTATAAATTAAGGACAGGCCAGAATGCCGATTACGTTACTTGATGGAATTCTACTCGGAATAACGCTGGTTTCGGCCGTTCTTGCGATGGTCCGTGGTTTTTCGCGTGAAGTGCTTTCGCTGGTCTCATGGGCAGCAGCAGCCGCCGCTGCGTATCTTTTCTATAAGCCGGTTCTGCCGTACCTTCAGCCCTATATCAACAACGAAACAATCGCGAAGATTGCAGCCGCCGGTGCGGTTTTCCTTGTGGTTCTGATCGTTGTTTCGTTGATCACCATGAAGATCGCTGATTTCATCATCGACAGTCGCATCGGTGCACTCGATCGGACGCTCGGCTTCTTGTTCGGCGCTGCACGCGGTGTTCTTCTCGTTGTTGTCGCGATGTTGTTCTTCAACTGGCTGGTGCCAACCGGCCAACCTGCGTGGGTGAGCAACGCAAAGTCCAAGCCAATGCTTGATTCCTTTGGTCAGCAGCTGATCGATCTTTTGCCTGCGGACCCAGAAGCGGCCATCAAGCAGTTTAAGCCAGGTCAGGAAGGTCAGGCACCTGCAACCGGCCAGCCAAGTGGCCAGACAGGAGATCAGACGGAAGCACCTGTACCGGACGATACACCGGCTGCAAACTGATCTTGAACCACCTTTTTTGAAACCGGTATGCCTAGCGCTACCGGTTTCATCTGTTTTCAGCCTCAATCCATCCTTATGTTGAGAGCTGAAAATGACGCAGGTGAAACGGACCGCTTTTAAAGTGACGCCTTTTCCTGTAAATACCGCTTTTAACAAACCGCAATCGAAAGGCCTTGCGGACGATGTTCCAACAATCGCATGACGAAACTTCCTTTATGCTGGACGATGATACGTTGCATGAAGAGTGTGGTGTATTTGGTATTCTCGGCCATGAGGACGCAGCAGCGCTGACAGCGCTTGGTCTGCACGCCCTTCAGCATCGCGGACAGGAAGCCGCCGGTATTGTTTCCTACCACAACCGCCGCTTCCATTCGGAGCGCCATATGGGCCTGGTTGGAGATCACTTCACCGATGCTTCGACGCTCAATCGTTTGCCCGGCGATCGCGCCATCGGCCATGTGCGTTATTCCACCACTGGCGAAACGATCCTGCGTAACGTTCAGCCGCTTTTCGCAGAGCTGGAAGTTGGCGGCATCGCGATTGCGCATAACGGCAATTTCACTAATGGCATTACGCTGCGCAAGCAGCTGATTGCGTCCGGCGCCATTTTCCAGGCAACATCGGACACCGAAGTTGTGCTGCATATGATCGCCCGTTCACGTCAGGCTTCCTCGAGCGCGCGTTTTGTCGATGCAATCCGTCAGGTCGAAGGCGGTTATGCCATGCTGGCGCTTACGCGCACGAAGCTGATTGCGGCGCGCGACCCGGTTGGCATTCGTCCCCTCGTCATGGGCGAACTCGACGGCAAGCCGATCTTCTGCTCGGAAACCTGTGCTCTCGACATTATCGGCGCGAAATATATTCGCGACGTGGAAAACGGCGAAGTCATCATCTGTGAAATCCAGAAAGATGGCTCGATCACGACTGACTGCATCAAGGCCGAAAATCCGCAGCCGGAACGCCTTTGCTTGTTTGAATATGTCTACTTCGCACGTCCTGACTCGGTTGTTGGCGGTCGCAGCGTTTATGTTGCGCGCAAGAACATGGGCATGGAACTGGCGAAAGAATCGCCAATCGAAGCTGACGTGGTTGTTCCTGTGCCGGATGGCGGCACGCCAGCAGCGCTTGGCTTCGCGCAGGCCAGCGGCATTCCGTTTGAATATGGTATCATCCGCAATCACTATGTCGGTCGTACCTTCATTGAGCCAACCCAGCAGATCCGTGCACTTGGCGTGAAGCTCAAGCACTCCGCCAATCGTGCGATGATCGAAGGCAAGCGCGTTGTTCTGGTGGATGATTCCATCGTGCGTGGCACCACTTCGGTCAAGATCGTTCAGATGATCCGCGATGCAGGCGCCAAGGAAGTGCATATTCGCGTTGCAAGCCCGATGATCTTTCATCCGGACTTCTACGGCATCGACACACCGGACGGTGATAAGCTGCTCGCAAACCAGTATGACAGTCTCGAAGCGATGTGCCGCTATATCGGTGCAGATTCGCTGGAATTTCTGTCAATCGATGGACTTTATCAGGCCGTCGGTGGACAACCTCGTGATCCGAAGGCGCCTGCCTTCACCGATCACTACTTCACGGGTGAATATCCAACCCGTCTTGTCGATCAGGAAGGCGAAAGTAACGTTCACACGTTGTCGCTTCTCGCTTCTAACGGCTGATCGATAGTCTTCACGCAGGCGGCTCAAAAGGCCGCCTGTTTTATGTTCCAGCACGAAATTGGGGGTAGAATGACAACTGACCTTAAGGGCGACCTTACGGGCCGTATCGCCTTGGTAACAGGCGCATCACGCGGTATTGGATATTTTCTTTCGCTTGAGCTTGCAAAGCGCGGCGCTCATGTGATCGCCGTTGCACGTACTGTTGGCGGTTTGGAAGAACTTGACGACGAAATTCGTAAGATCGGTGGCACCAGCACGCTCGTTCCGCTCGATATTACCGATATGGAAGCGATTGATCGTCTCGGCGGCTCCATTCATGAGCGCTGGGGTAAACTCGATATTCTGGTTGCAAATGCTGGCGTCCTTGGCACGATTTCCCCCATCGGCCATGTCGAAGCCAAGACATTTGACAAGGTTATGAATGTCAACGTGACCAGCGTATGGCGCCTCATCCGCACCACAGACCCGCTGCTGCGTGCATCTGATGCTGGACGTGCAATTCTGCTCTCATCAGGTGTTGCTCACTCCTGCCGCGCATTCTGGGGTCCTTATGCTGCCTCCAAGGCCGCAGTCGAAGTGATGGCGCGTTGCTGGGCGGAAGAAGCCAAGCAGATGAAGCTCAAAGTCAACTCGGTTAATCCTGGCGCAACCCGCACCGCCATGCGTGCGCAGGCAATGCCAGGTGAAGATCCGGAAACTTTGCCAACACCACAGTCAGTCGCCGAGAAGATCGTCAAACTAGCCGATCCGAACCTTGATGTTACCGGCAAGCTTTACGATGTGCGTCAGGATCGCTTCCTCGACTATCATATGCCGTCCTGATTTTTGCAGATCCGGCCTTGCACAAAGCCAAGGCCGGACTTATCCTTACTAGAGCATTTCCTGTTTTGATTGAGTCATTGGAAATGCTCTATCTATTTATTTCTACGCGCATCTTTTTCCGAAAACCGCTTCGCACTTTTCGGGATGCGCTCTAAATACTCCGCTCCTGCCGACCTTTCCGGCTCATTTTTAAAGCGGACCTTCCCCACCAGACAAGACTGTTCCTTCGCGCGCTTATGCACGCGCACATTCCCATTTTACTGGAGGACCAATGTCTCACGACTATCAGCGCTTTATCATTGTCAGTGGCGGACCCGGATCGGGCAAAAGCACACTCATCGACGCTCTGGAGAAGCGGGGCTTTGCACGCAGTGTCGAAGCAGGTCGCGCCATAATTCAGCATCAGGTAGAGATCGGCGGGAAAGCACTGCCATGGGCAGATCGCGCCTTGTTTGCGGAACTGATGCTTTCGTGGGAGATGCGCTCTTACGATCTTGCCGGCAACAACGAAGGACCGGTGTTCTTTGATCGCGGTGTGCCTGATGTTATCGGCTATCTCACGCTTTGTGGATTGCCGGTGCCTGAACACATTCGGCAAGCAGCGTCCACGATTCGATATAACAGAACGGTGTTTCTCGCTCCACCATGGGCAGAGATTTTTGGCCAGGACGCCGAGCGCAAACAGGACTTCGATGAGGCGAAACGCACATTTCATGCGATGGAGCAGACATACCAGCAGCTTGGATATGAAATCGCGCTCCTACCGAAATCAACGGTTCAGGAGCGCGCAAATTTTATTCTCCAAAACGTACCGTCAGACGTCCTCTGACGGCTCGCTTTCAAGAGCGGCCTTCTTATCGGCTGCTTCACGACGGTTCCATGCCACCAGACTAAGCGGCAGAAAGGCAACATAGGCCAGCGCTGTCAGTGTCAGCGTGTGCCATGTGAAGCTCATCAGAAATGCCACATAAATCACCACCATGAGGATCAGCGGCATGACGATGTCGCGGCGCACGAGGCTACCGGCGGACTTGCCGTTATAAACCGGCAAGCGGCTGACCAGCAGGAAAGCAATGGCAACTGTGTAGATCGCAACACCGAAAGCCAGCCCCTTGCTTGGTGTCAGCCCAAGGAAGCCGAGATAGACGGGCAACAGAACCAACATGGCGCCTGCTGGTGCAGGCACGCCAATGAAGTAATTGCTCTGCCATGCAGGGCGGTTCGGATCTTCCAGCATCACGTTGAAGCGGGCAAGACGCAGGCAGCAGGCAATGGCGTAAAGCAGAGCCGCAATCCAGCCGAAGGAGCGCGCCTGATCAAGTACGAAAACATAAAGCACCAATGCCGGCGCGACGCCAAAATTGACGATATCGGCCAGCGAATCCATCTGCTCACCGAATTTCGACGAGCCTTTCATCATGCGGGCTACGCGGCCATCAATACCATCGAGAAACGCCGCAATCAGCACCATCGTTACCGCGAGTTCAAAGCGGTGCTCAAATGCCAGACGAATGCCAGTCAGGCCTGCACAGATGGCAAGAACCGTGATGACATTCGGAATTACGATGCGCAGAGGAATCTGCGACAGTCTTGGGCCGCGGGATGAATCCACGCGGCCATTAGGCTCGAAGGGTGGGAATGGTGTTTCCATCGGCTCAGGCGATCCGCACCACAGGTTCAACGCGTTCGCTACCGAATTCAGCAAAAACCGTTTCGCCAGCCACAGCGGTTTGGCCGACAGCAACGCGAACCGATGCACCGGCTGGCAGATAAACATCAACGCGTGAGCCGAAACGGATCAAGCCGAAGCGCTCACCGACCGAGAGATTGTCGCTTTCGCGTGACCAGCAGACAATACGGCGGGCAACCAGACCTGCGATTTGTACAACGCCGACCTTGCCGTTTGCACTGTCAATGAGAACGGAATTGCGCTCGTTTTCGGTGCTGGCCTTATCAAGTTCTGCATTGAGGAACTTGCCCGGGCGATGGAAGATCTTCTCGATACGACCACGCACTGGCGCACGATTGATGTGAACGGAAAACACGTTCATGAACACAGACACGCGCATCAGCGGCTCTGCGCCGAGATCCAGTTCCGCTGGCGGCACTGCCGGGCCAACGAAAGAAACCTTACCGTCAGCCGGGCTGATCACAAGATCGTCGGCGATTGGCGTCACACGCTCAGGATCGCGGTAGAAATAAATGCACCAGATGGTCAGAACGAGACCAATCCAGAACAGCGGGTTCCACAGCCAGCCCAGAATGAGCGAAACCACGAAGAAGCCCGCGATAAACGGATAACCTTCACGATGGATCGGCACGAAAGTGTTACGAATGGTATCAGACAGGCTCATCGTTTTTCCTTCTGGAACGCGGCAAGTCTCGCCGACACACCATGCGTTCTAGTGAATTATATGCGCACCGCTTTGCCGAAAATCTCCCCTGATCAACAGCACGATGCGACGCTTGGCCCGGTTTTACCTCATCCCGCTTAAAATCGAAACGTATTTCGCAATTTATTCACGACTGTCAGGGTTCGTGATCATATGCTAATCCAAAACACTAAAATGCTGAGCATCAAGCTTTGAGAAATTCATCTACGCTCAGGCTTGACCAAACACCTATGAGCAAAGGTCACAGGTGTTTGGTTTAACAAGCGATTGTTTACTCAGCAGCAGGCGCACCACGCGTGACGACGCCCATGTCGTCACTTTCGCGGACCTGACGCAGGCGTTCTTCTGCCTCATCAGCCTCACGCTGACGGTTCCACATCGAAGCATAAAGACCATCCTGCTTCAGAAGCGCCCTATGCGTACCACGTTCGGCAATCAGCCCTTCCTTCAGCACGATGATTTCGTCCGCACCAATAACCGTCGACAAACGATGCGCGATCACCAGTGTTGTGCGGCCACGGCTGACGATATCGAGCGCCGACTGAATTTCTTGCTCGGTCGCTGTATCGAGTGCCGATGTGGCCTCATCTAGAATAAGAATTGGCGGTGCTTTCAGGATCGTACGAGCAATTGCCACGCGCTGCTTTTCACCGCCTGAAAGCTTCAAGCCACGTTCGCCGACCATTGCCTGATAGCCTTCCGGCAGATGTTTGATGAAGCCGGAGATCTGCGCCATTTCGGCTGCCTTTTCCACGTCCTGATCGCTCGCATCAGTGCGACCATAACGAATGTTATAGGCAATCGTGTCATTGAAGAGCACAGTATCCTGTGGGACCATGCCGATGACTTTGCGCAGGCTCTCCTGCGTTACATCGCGCACATCCTGCCCATCAATCGTCACCGAACCGGACTGAACGTCATAGAAGCGGAACAGAAGACGCGAGATCGTCGATTTGCCTGCACCTGACGGGCCGACAATCGCCACCGTCTTACCCGCCGGCACTTCAAAGCTGACACCTTTGAGGATCGGACGGTTGGCGTCATAGGCGAAATGCACATCGTTGAAGCGGATTGCGCCTTTGTCCACATCAAGCGGTTCGGCGCTTGGCTTGTCCTGCACTTCCTGCTGTACATCGAGAAGGTCGAACATCTGCTCAATGTCAGTCAGGCCCTGACGGATTTCACGATAGATGAAACCGATGAAGTTGAGCGGAATGGAAAGCTGCATCAACATCGCGTTGATGAATACGAAGTCACCAAGCGACTGCGTGCCCGCCTGCACTTCGCGCGCCGACATCACCATAACAATGGCCATACCGACACCGAAAATCACAGCCTGACCAAAGTTCAGCCAGCCGAGCGAAGTCCAGGTTTTTGTCGCGGCATCTTCATAGCGCGCCATCGACGCGTCGAAGCGCTTGGCTTCCATCGTCTCATTGCCGAAATATTTGACCGTCTCGAAGTTGAGTAGCGAATCGATGGCCTTGGTGTTGGCATCGGTGTCGGAATCATTCATCTCGCGACGAATATTGATGCGCCAGTCACTCGCCTTGATCGTGAACCACGTATAGGCCCATACGGTTGCAGCAACTACCAGCAAGTAGGAAAAGCCATAGGCGAAGGCGAAAATCACCGCCGTCAGCGCAAACTCTAGAATGGTCGGCAACGTGTTGAGAATCGTGAAACGAACGATCGTTTCAATGCCCTTGGTGCCGCGCTCGATCACACGCGAGAGACCACCCGTGCGCCGCTCCAGATGGAAGCGGAGCGAAAGCTGGTGCATATGCACGAAGGTTTTATAGGCAAGCTGACGCACGGCATATTGGCCGACACTGGCAAACAGCGCATCGCGAAGCTGATTGAGCCCCGCCTGAATAATCTTGGCCGCATTATAGGCGAGCACCAGCATGACCGCGCCGGTAAGGATCAGCGGAATGTAATCGGGCGCTGAAAGCTGTCCGTTCAGTGCATTCGTCACCCATTTGAAGAAATAGGGAACAAGGATCAGAACGATCTTGGAAATCACCAGATAGAACGTCGCCCAAACCACGCGCATGCGCAGATCAGGGCGTTCAGATGGCCACATATAGGGCCAGAGATTTCGCAATGTTTTGAACGTTTCGCCGGAATCGGCAGAAACAGTTTTGGGGGAACTCATGATGTTTCTTTCAAATCAGACAGTTTTTTCGCAGCAGCCATTTCGAAAGGCTGCGAGATGCGAACGAATGATGGACAATTGCTGCCAGTTGACGCTGTAGCGTGAAGTCTGGCGGTCGGGCCGATAGTCGATAAGGCCGGCCTGTACGAGAACCTTGAGATGCTGCGATACCGTGGACTGAGCAAGGTCGAGACGGCCGACAATATCCTTGCAGCAGCAGGCATCTTCAAGAATCAGCTGCCGGAGAATGTGAATGCGAACGGGATGACCGAGCGCTGCATAAATGCGCGCCGCAAGGTCGTCGTCTACGCCCGGAAAAACATCGGACATCGTGTCGAGGGAAATATTCATCGTAAATCGACGATATACGATTATACTCAAAAAGGCAATATAACGCAGCATCCTTTCTAAAGGACACTGCGTTCACAAAACAGATATTGCCGATTTATATCAGTTTGCGGAATCCTGCAGTCGGCGCTGCACTTCGTCATCACCGAGCGGCTGCTGCGGCATTACAAAGACCTGTCCCGGCAAAATTAGGTCAGGATTACGGATCTGATCGCGGTTCGCGAGATAGATCGTCGTGTATCGTGTACCCTGACCATATGTTCGCTTCGAAATCGTCCAGAGATTATCACCCTTTCGGATGATCACAGAGCCTTCCACCTTCTGCAAAGGTGTGGCGCTGGCTGCTTCTCCCGCACTGGAGTTCTGATCGCCAGTTCCCGAAGCAACAGCCGAAACATTTTCGCCAGCTTCGCGGCGGAAAGGCACGCGCGCTGTGGCAATCACACGAGAAGAGCTATCGAGAAGATCAGCACGAATAATGTAGTCGCCCACTGCGAGGGGCTTCTGGCTCTGCACCAGAAAACGACCTTCCGGCGAAATCGGGCTGGCACCAAGCATGATATCATTGGCGTTCACAACAACGCTGTTTCCATCCTTCGGACCATTGGCCTTACCTGCAACAAAGACCCTGTCGCCTTCAATCTCGACAGCCTCGATGGCAATCGGCGCATCGGGATCAGGCTTAGCCTGCGGCGCGGTTTCGGTAGGAGCTGCATCCGGCGCGGTTGAAGCGGTCGTTTGCTGAGCTGGGACTTCTGGCTTGGTGATCAGGCGACTGGCCTGGCCCGGCTCTTCAACCAGCGCCAATACCTGGCCCTTGCTGTTATCGGGAACGGAAACAATCGCAGTTTGCGCAGAGGTTGCAACATTGCCGCCCTCACCGCCAGCACGCAGCACCAGCTGGTGATCGCCCGGTTCAAGCGGCTGATCGAGAACGATAGCGAAGTCGCCGTTTTCACCGGCCTTAGCCGTCCCCAGCACCTTGGAACCGGAAATGATTTCGATGGCGGCATTCGCAGCAGCCTGACCGGCAATTACGACAGAACCATCTGTTTCTACACGCAGAATATCGAAGACCGGAACTTTCGCTTCTTTCGGCGCTTCTTTTGCTGCCTCTGGCGCAGGCTGTTCAGTCAATTGCTGCGGCTGAGCATCCGCTGGTTTTTCTGGCTCTTGTGTTGCAGCGGGCGTTTGCGTCTCAGCAGACTTTGGCAAACTGCCGGTTTCAGGAGCCTTTGCAGCAATGCCCGAATCCGACGTAACAGCCTGCTCTTTCAGCGAATTCCAATAATATGCACCCCCGCCAAGAACGAGGACGAGAAGAACACCGATAACCCCATATCTATAGTTTTGCATTCGGCCCGAAACCCACAAGAGATAAATTAACCTCCGGGTTTATCGCTTTTTTCTGCACCTCACAAGAAGTTGAGCCGAATTGCGAGCGCTATCCGAATGATTATTGCTGTGAAATTACTCTTCCTTGCAGCTGATCGGCTTTTCCTGGTCCGGATCATCCATCAGATTATACAAATCGGCAGTTTCACCTTTGGTCCACCAGACGTAAATCCCGCCCGCATATTTAGCACCGGAACCGGAAAAGACGTTGGCTGCGATGACCGTGTTATCTTCCATTTCAAGCTCAACAACCGAGTTATCACCCGCATTATAATAGGTTGCAGAAACATTCTGATCACCGCATTTGTAGAGCACTGAATTTACAGTCACATCAACATCGTCAGGGAGCTGGATCGTGATCTCACCTGCCGATGCATTCGACGCAGCCAGCGAAAGACCTGCCAACAAAATCCATTTCTTCATTCCATCGAACTCCCTGTCAAAATTTTACCTTTCCAGAGTTATAGGTCTGGCTTGAAAAGTCTAGCCAAAGCTTGACGCTCAAACGCCAAAGGCGCACAAGAAATCATGTCTGAGATTCGATCCATTTGTGTTTATTGCGGCTCTTCAACGGGCTTAAATCCAATCTATCGTGAAGCAGGTCTGACGCTCGGTCGTTCTCTTGCAGAACACGACATTCGCCTTGTTTATGGCGGCGGCACGCGCGGCATCATGGGCGCGGTTGCACAGGGTGTGATGGAAGCTGGTGGAGAAGTCACCGGTATCATCCCGACATTCCTGCTCGACAAGGAAGCAAGCCTCGAAAAGGCGCAGGAGCTGACTGAACTCATCATCGTCGGCGACATGCACGAGCGCAAGCATCTGATGTTCCAGAAGTCTGACGCTTTCGTCACCCTTCCAGGCGGCATTGGCACGGTTGAAGAAATCGTGGAAATGATGACATGGGCGCAGCTTGGCAAGCATCGCAAGCCGATGGTCTTCGCCAATATCAACAATTTCTGGCAGCCAATGCTCACATTGCTTGAGCACATGACAAATGAGGGCTTCCTGCACACCGCGCATCAGGTGAAGCCGCTGGTGATCGATCAGGCCAAAGATATCGTGCCTGCAATCCTCGCTGCCAATGGCCGCGCGCATGAAGGCGATCCAAAAATCATCGAAAAGATGTAATCACCGGACTGAACCATTCTGCGTGATTGAAGAACAAGGGCGGAGCGATCCGCCCTTCATTATATCCGGGAGGGCTTGATGAAAACGATTGGATTGATTGGCGGGATGAGCTGGGAAAGCTCGCAGGAATATTATCGCATCATCAATCAGGAAATCCGTGCAAGGCTTGGTGGCACGCATTCGGCAAAGAGCCTGATGTGGTCGATGGATTTTGCTGAAATCGAGCATCTCCAGCATCAGGGCAAATGGGACGAACTGACAAAGCTGATGATTGAAGCCGCGCAAAACCTTGAAAAAGGCGGCGCAGATTTCATCCTCATCTGCACCAACACCATGCATAAAATGGCCGCTGACATCGAAAGCGCCACGTCGATCCCGCTTGTGCATATTGCAGACCCGACAGCCGAAAAGATCAAGGCCCAAGGCCTCACCAAAGTAGGCCTTCTCGGCACCGCTTTCACGATGGAGCAGGATTTCTACAAAGGCCGCCTCGCCTCTAAGCATGGGCTTGAAGTACTGACGCCCGACGATGCCGACCGCAAAACCGTGCATGACATCATCTATCAGGAACTGGTTGTTGGCGAAGTGCGCGATGCCTCACGCGAAAAATACCGCGCGGTGATCCAGCGCCTCGTCGAGCGCGGCGCGGAAGCGATCATTCTCGGCTGCACCGAAATCATGCTGCTGATTGGTCAAGAAGACAGCCCCGTGCCGGTATTTGACACAACACGGTTACATGCGGAAGCGGCAGTGGAGAGGGCGTTGATATAGAGAACCCCACCAAGATGCCGAATATACCATTATTATAAAAAGTACCCCGCTTTGTCCTTGATGAACAATGACGATAGAATTGATCATTCAACTACATACGCAGTGTGGGGGGGGGAATAATTGTCAGAAACGATAGCCGAAATCCTTGGAATCGAGCAGCAAGCGGACGGGCGCTTAAAGGTAAAATCACGTGAACGTAGAGATTTATAATTTAAAGAAAACTGTGACGAGAACACCAGAAAAGTATGTCTTAAGACTATTGCAGCGTTCGCAAACACTGGTGGTGGAAAAATTATTTTCGGTATTACGGATTCACCACGATTTGTATGTGGCGTTGTGCCAAATGCGTTTCCCGACGAGGCCGTATTTGACGACTTTATCTGCAAGTATCTTTCACCAGCTCCTGACTTTAGTGTCGAAGAA
Source organism: Brucella sp. NBRC 12953 (assembly GCF_040369775.1). Lineage (NCBI taxonomy): Bacteria > Pseudomonadati > Pseudomonadota > Alphaproteobacteria > Hyphomicrobiales > Brucellaceae > Brucella > Brucella sp. NBRC 12953. The sequence continues at coordinate 42,346 of NZ_BAABSV010000001.1, read as the reverse complement.
CACATTTTAAACGACAATCACATTATAGTTTTAAATGTATCTCCACTACATAAGCCGCCCGTAATTGCCGTAAAAGAGTGCCAAACAAACAGCGCAAAAAATAAAACGGTTCTACAGCCCGGGATCATTTACAATCGGCGGGCCGGGAGGTCACTTCCAGCGTCTAGTGATGAGTTCAGAGGGATGCTCGAAAGACGGGACCAAGCAGTCCAATCATCAATATTGAGTATTTTCGATAGAGCGAGAGCAATTGGTTTTGATCGAGTCTCAGTAGCTGACTTTTCAGACTTCAAAAGCGCAGGCGACAACGTAACATTATACCTTCCAGATGAAGCTGCTCGAAATCTTAACATCATTGATAGAGCTAGATTGGTAGATGACCATGGCGCTCCAGCTTATGAAATTAAAGGGCGTATCGATCTTACAACTTTTTCAGATAAAGACCCACGGAAGCCGATGCTGCCTCGACCAGCAGCTCGAGCGTTAAAGCCAGAAATAGAGAAAACATTCTGGAATGGGTATTCCATGGAACGAAGTCCACTTACGAAAAGTCGCTTCGCATCTTGGTTTTTGGGATAAAAAAGAAGGCGACGAAATCCACACCGCTGCCGAAGAACTCACTAAACATCCAAGGTACTTAGAGCGAGGCCGCATTGCGGTTCGAGATTTCGCATCAAATAACCCCGATGAATTTATTGCAGTGGTGTGTTCAAAAAATACTCAAGTTGAATGGAAAAAGCGGCAACAGGCCTTAGCAAACGCCCCTGTCGGATAACAAAGCGATTGCGAAAAATTGCGGTCTAACGCTTCACCAGCGTCGCCACGGCTTCGACATGTGGCGACCAGAGGAACTGGTCAATCGGTGTAACGCGGGTGATGCGGTAGCCGCCCTTCACCAGAATAGCGAGGTCGCGGGCCAGCGTTACAGGATTGCACGAGATGGCAACCACCTTGCCGACCTTGGATTTGGCCAGTTCCTGTGCCTGCTCTTCAGCGCCCGCGCGCGGCGGATCAAACACCACCGCATCATAAGGCAGCAGTTCCTTCGGCATCAGCGGACGGCGGAACAAATCACGGCGTTCAACCGAAACAGGCTTCAACCCCTGCACATGGCGCACGCCGCGATCAAGGGCGGCGAGTGCTGGCGCATCGTTTTCAATCGCGTGGACCGCACTCTTTTCTGCAATGCGCAGCGCGAAGGTGCCAACACCACAGAAGAGATCGGCAACGCGCTTGGATTTGCCAAGATGCGCCTGAACGAGCGAAACCATCGCTTCTTCGGCCTCAACCGTTGCCTGCAAGAAGCAACCCGGAGGCACCGGAACCGGCACTTTGCCAAAATGAATGATCGGCTTTTTAGGCTCGACGATGATTTCGCCTTCATGCGAGAGACGCGCGAAATCCTTTTTCATCATAAGTGCGGTGAGCGCACGGCGCTGCTCGTCGCTCAGCGTACCGCAGCCACTTGCCGCCAGATCAAGGCCCGATGCGGTTACGGTTGCCGCCAGTTTGAACGGCTTGGAACCGGGAGCAATCAGCGCGCCTACCTCGCGCAGATCATCGAGCTGCGCAATGATTTCAGGCACTGTAACCGCGCATTCGACTATATCGATGATCTCGTGGCTCTGGTGTCGGTTAAAGCCAAGCAGCACGCCCTTTTCCGTCTTGCGCGCAGCAAAGGTTGCACGGCGGCGCGACTGTGGCTGGCAAGCGACCAGTTCGTCCACTTCCACATCAAGGCCCCTGCCCTTTAAGGCTGAAACCACCAGTTCGCGCTTCCATGCGCGGTAAGGCTCATCCTGCCAATGCTGCAAAGCACAACCGCCGCAATCTTCAAAATGCTGGCAGGCTGGGTCCTGGCGTTCTGGTGAGGTTTCGAGCAATGCCATCACTGTCGCGCGGTTCTTGTCACGCGCCACATTGGCCACTTCGCCGGGCAGTGTGAAAGGCACAAAGAGCTGACCATCGGGAAGATTGGCGACGCCATCGCCGCCCGCACCCATCGAGCGGATTGTTACTTGCCCAGTTGCTGGCGTCGTCATTGGTCTTTCTTTCCTGCCAAGAGATATTCATGATTGCCATCGCCGCCCTCAATGGGTGACGGGCAAAGGCCGAGCGCGCGCCAACCGGGCTGCGTCTCAAGCCATGATTTCAATTCTTCCGCAATGCGTTCGCCGTCTTTCGGGTCACGCAAAATGCCACCTTTGCCGATGGCTTCGCGCCCGGCTTCAAACTGCGGCTTTACGAGAAGCGCGCAGATAGCATCTTTTTGCGCCAAGGCCAATGCCGGTGGCAAAGCGAGTTTCAAGGAAATGAAGCTCACATCCGAAACAACGCAGCCAATATCACGGCCATCAAGGTGGCTGACATCCAGCGCACGGGCATTGACGCCCTCCTTGTTGGTGACACGCGGGTCATTGCGGAGGCTCTCGTGCAACTGGTCATGGCCGACATCAATGGCGATGACATGATTGCTGCCGCGCTCCAGAAGCACTTGTGTAAAGCCGCCGGTCGATGCGCCAATATCAAGCGCGGTCACGCCCTTCACATCGAGATGGAAATGATCGAGTGCCGCGATAAGCTTCAGCGCACCACGCGAAACATAGGCGCTTGCAGGATCATCCACGCTTAGTTCTGCTGTGCGCAGAACATTTTGCCCCGGCTTGGTGACGGGTTTGCCGTCAACCTTCACCGTGCCACGCTGAATGGCGTCACGCGCACGCGAGCGCGTGGCGAACAACCCGCGGTCGACCAGCAACTGGTCGAGACGCGGGCGGTTATCCGTTGATGCTTCGCTCATCAATCAGGCGCGGAAAGGTGTCGCGATTTCTTCGCGGCCCAGTGCTGCAAAGACTGTATGCACGATGCCAGCGCGGTCAAGACCGGCATTGGCATACATGACTTCCGGCTTGGCGTGATCCTGATAGGTATCTGGCAGGGTCAGCACACGCACCTTGAGGCCACGATCCAGCAGACCGTCAGTCGCCAGGAATTGCAGCACATGGGCGGCAAAGCCACCCGCAGCGCCTTCTTCAATCGTGACCAGCACTTCATGCTCACGCGCAAGACGGCGGATGAGATCATGATCAAGCGGCTTGGCAAAACGAGCATCGGCAACCGTTGTGGAAAGACCAGCAGCGGCCAGTTCGTCGGCGGCGCCCAAGCATTCCTGCAAGCGCGTGCCGAATGACAAAAGTGCGACCTTGGTGCCTTCGCGCACGATACGACCCTTGCCGATTTCGAGCACAGAGCCACGTTCCGGCAATTCTACGCCGACACCATCGCCACGCGGATAGCGGAAGGAGATCGGGCCTTCGTCATATTCCGCCGCCGTGCGCACCATATGGCGCAGTTCGGCTTCGTCAGACGCAGCCATCACCACAAAGCCCGGAAGCGCTGCAAGGAAGCCAGTGTCAAACGAACCCGCATGGGTCGGACCATCGGCACCAACAAGACCGGCGCGGTCGATGGGGAAACGCACGGGCAAGTTCTGGATCGACACATCATGCACGACCTGATCATAGCCGCGCTGGAGGAAGGTCGAATAAATCGCACAGAATGGCTTATAGCCCTCAGATGCCAAGCCCGCTGCAAACGTCACCGCATGTTGCTCGGCAATGCCCACATCAAAAGTGCGCTTTGGGAAGACTTCGCCGAAGAGGTCAAGGCCGGTGCCGGTTGGCATGGCAGCCGTAACAGCGACGATCTTGTCGTCGTGACGAGCTTCCTCAATGAGGCTTGTGCCGAAAATCTTGGTATAGCTTGGCGCATTTGCCGGTGGCTTCGACTGTTTGCCGGTGATGACGTCGAATTTGTTGACGCCATGATATTTGTCGGCAGCAGCTTCGGCAGGCGCATAGCCCTTGCCCTTTTGCGTCACCATATGGATCAGCACGGGGCCGTCCTGCGTGTCACGCACGTTTTTGAGGATCGGCAGCATATGGTCGAGGTTGTGACCATCAATCGGCCCGACATAGTAAAAGCCAAGCTCTTCAAACATCGTGCCGCCGGTGAAGAACGCACGCGTAAACTCTTCCGATTTACGCGCCTTGTCCTGCAAGAACTTCGGCAGCTTCTTGGCAACCTGCTTTGCGGCTTCACGCACGCTACGATAGGTCTTGCCAGATACCAGACGCGCCAGATAGGCGCTCATGGCACCTGTCGGCGGGGCAATCGACATGTCATTGTCGTTGAGAATGACAATGAGGCGCGCATCAAGCGCACCGGCATTGTTCATCGCTTCATAGGCCATGCCAGCCGACATGGAGCCATCGCCGATGACGGCAATCACATTGCGCTTTTCGCCAGAAAGATCAGCCGCGACAGCCATGCCAAGACCTGCCGAAATGGAGGTCGAGGAATGTGCGGCACCAAATGGGTCATATTCGCTTTCAGCGCGCTTGGTGAAACCGGACAGACCGTTTTCCTGCCTGAGAGTGCGGATACGGTCGCGGCGTCCGGTCAGAATTTTATGCGGATAGGCCTGATGGCCCACATCCCAAATGATGCGGTCGTGCGGTGTGTCAAAGACGTGATGCAACGCGATGGTGAGTTCCACCACGCCAAGCCCCGCCCCGAGATGCCCGCCCGTTGTGGAGACTGCATCGACCAGTTCGGCGCGCAGTTCTTCCGCAAGCTTCGGCAAATCCTGTTCCGGCAATTCGCGCAAGGCATCAGGCGTTGGCACCTTGTCGAGCAGCGGGGTAATGGGTCGGGACATTGAAACAACCTGTTTCTGGTAAGATTTTGGTTTGTCGGTATAGCAGCATTATACGCAGATCAAGCGGACCAAAGATCACATTGTGCCCAGCGAGACATGTTGTCCTATGCAGCGGCTTTTTGTTTTGTCGCATTATCCAACGCAAAACCGCTTCGCACTTTTACTGGAAATGCTCCATCATTCCGGCAAAGGTATGAATTCTTCTTCATCACCCGGAACAATATCAAAGCGTCCAGTGCGCCATTCCTCTTTGGCCTGTTCAATACGCTCTTTGGAAGACGAAACGAAATTCCAACAGACATATCGCCTGGAACCAAGTGCGGCTCCACCAAATAGCATAAAGTGCGCGCCGTCAGGGCCAGCCTGCACCACGATGTCATCACCCGGACGGAAAGCCAGCAGGCGGTCCGCTGGAAACACATCGCCGCCAATGCCGACATTGCCGCGTAGCGTATAGATTGCGCGCTCTTCCGTAGTCGGCGGGATATGAAAGCGCCCTCCAGGCAACACTTCAATATCGGCATAAAGTGTCTCTGCGTGCTGGATCACCGGCGATGAAACGCCATGCAGCGAGCCGATAATCAAACGCCCGTTAAACTCGCGATCTTCCATCAGTGGCAGATCGGGCGAATTGGTATGATAGAAATGCGGATCGATTTCTTCAAATTGCTCCGGCAGCGCAAGCCATGTCTGCACACCGGAAATCGACAGCGGCCCATTGCGTTCTTCTTCAGGCGAACGCTCGGAATGGACAATGCCACGACCTGCCGTCATGAGGTTCACATCCCCCGGACGGATGACCATTTCAGTGCCGAGGCTGTCACGATGGCGGATATGACCATCGAAAAGATAGGTCACGGTAGATAGACCGATATGCGGATGCGGGCGGACATCAAGCGCATCGCCATCCTTTAAAACTGCCGGTCCCATGCGATCAAAGAAAATGAAAGGCCCAACCAGACGCCTGCGTACGGTCGGCAAAGCCCGACGCACTTCCAGCCCGCCAATATCGCTCGTACGCGGAATGACCAGAGTTTCAATTGCATCTACGGAAGTCTTGTCGCCAAGAACCGGATCAGGACAAGGGAAAAAACTCATCGGACTGCCACCAAATAAAAGCGCACCGGCAAGCCGTTTGCCGGTGCGTGATGTAGAAAAATAAGACCGTATTAGCGATTGTGCAACAGGCGCGACAATTCGTTTGTGTCTGGCACCTGTCCGTTGGTCGTGAGCTTATCCACCAACCCCGGAAGAACCTGCGATAGCTGATTAAGCAATTCCTGCTGATCAATCCCTGCATGAGCAGCGATTTCGCTCAACGTCTTCTGGCCGAGTGCATCTCCGAGCTGACCTGGTTCAATCTGATGATTGTTGCCCTGCCCAACCCAGGAATCCACCTTATCGCCAAGACCTGCCTGTTTGAGCTGATCGAGAAGACCGCCTAAGCCGCCGCCAAGTGGACCGGGAGCAGTCGGTGCGGAAGCTGCACCGCCACTTGCGAGCGCACCACCCAGCAAACCACCGAGGCCACCGAGAATGCCGCCAAGCAGACCGCCACCGTTATCCGCCTGCTGAGGAGCAGACTGGTCTGGAATGGAAGCTGGCTGTTCAGGCTCCTCACTATGCCCTTTCAGCATCTTGCCGACCAGAAGCGCACCGAGCGCGATCAGAACCGGCTTGGCAAGGCTGCCGCCGGGGATCGGCGAATTGTTGGAATTGTCGTCATAACTTCCCATCACACGATACTCCCTGTTGGTCGCTGTGGTTTTCTCACACGCGATAAGTTAAGGTGAAATAAGTTTCCGCCTTTGACAAGCATTATACCTTGCCAAATCGAAACTATTGTGAAAATTTTCTAACTGTCTGATGCAAAACCTTATTTTCGCAATCGGAGATATTAGATGTCTGTAATAAGCTGGATTATATTAGGCTTGATTGCCGGCTTCATCGGCAGCAAAATCGTCAATAAAAGCGGTCAGGGGGTGTTTTTCGACATTGCTTTGGGCATTGTCGGAGCAATCGTTGGCGGCGTTCTTTCTTCCGCTCTTTTCGGTCGAGGCGTCACAGGCGCATTTGATCCAATGAGCCTGATCATTGCAATTATCGGTTCCATTATCGTCTTGTGGGCTTACCACAAGATCACCGGCAAGCGTTCCATCGGCTAACAAAACCAACTATAGTGCTTAGGCTCCGGTTCGCGCCGGAGCCTTTTTATGTTTAGCGTGGTTTCCGAATGAGCTTTATTGAGCCTTATATCGCCGCCTACGGCGCGCTGGCCCTTTTCGTCATCGTCTATTTCGAGTCTTTTGGCGCACCGCTTCCCGGTGAAAGCGCATTGATTGCAAGTTCGCTCTTAGCGCTGCATGGCACACTCAATATCGAGATGGTCATTTTAGCCGTGTTTGTTGGTGCGGTTTTAGGTGATTGTACCGGCTATGCGATTGGACGCTTTGGCGGGCGCGCACTCATTCTGCGATACGGGCACTACGTGAAACTGACGCCGGAGCGTCTCGAGAAATTCGAGAAAATGTTTGAAAGCAAGGGTATCTATGTGGTCGCGACAGCGCGCTTTGTCGTCCTGCTTAGACAATTAAACGGCATTGTCGCAGGTTCCATGAAAATGAACCCTATGCATTTTCTGGCTGCCAATGTGATTGGCGCTGCAGGTTGGACACTTGTCTGGGGACTAGGGCCCTATCTCCTGAGCGGCGTGCTTGCGCCCTACGCCGCCCAGCTCAAGGCGATGTTTTAAGTCTGAGATTTATTCAGCGTCGAGCGGTTCTGTACCCGCTGGCTGACCGTCACGGCCAATGCGAATTTTCTCGACCTTGTCTTCTGCAGATTTGAGCAGCGTATCGCAATGCTTCTTCAGCGCTTCGCCACGCTCATAGATGCGGATGGATTCTTCCAGCGGCACATCGCCCCGCTCCAGATCATCGACGATCTTCTCAAGCTGCTTCAAGGCATCCTCAAAGCTCATAACTGCAATGTCGGTGTTGGACGGTTCGGTTACCATGGTTTATCCTTTCAACAGCCGCGTAATATGAGAAGACGCGGACTGCGACAAGCCCTCAAGATCATATCCACCTTCAAGCACACTCACCAGTCGGTGATTGCAGAACCGTTCAGCACGTTCCATGAGCTTGCCCGTCGCCCAATCGAAATCCGATTCATCGAGATTGATCTCGGCAAGAGGATCGCGGAAATGCGCGTCGAAGCCAGCCGAAATAAGGATCAAATCTGGCCGGAAGTTGTCCAAAGCAGGCAATACACGACTATTAAATGCCTCGCGAAATTCGCGGCTGCCGGTATTGGGCGAAAGCGGAGCATTGACGATGTTACCGACACCCACCTCATCTTTCCGGCCTGTGCCAGGAAAAAGCGGAAACTGGTGCGTCGAACAGTAAAGAACGCTCGGATCATCTTTGAAGATATCCTGCGTGCCGTTGCCGTGATGCACGTCCCAATCAACTATTGCGATGCGTTCCGCGCCATGATTGCGCTGCGCATGACGCGCTGCGATAGCAACATTGTTAAACAGGCAGAAGCCCATTGCCGTTGACAGCTCGGCATGATGACCGGGCGGGCGTGAAGCGACAAAGACGTTATCAGCTTTCCCGGAAAACACATCGTCTACGGCAGCATTTGCGCCACCAATGGCTAGCAATGCTGCTTCCCAGCTTTTCGGGCTCACATAGGTATCGACGCCAAGCTTGTTGATCGGTTGCGGCGCTTCCTCATCGTCTATGCCATCAGGAATTTGCTTGCGGATTTCGTCGACATAGCTTTCGGGGTGCACAAACAGAATCGCATCTTCTGATGCCATTTGCGCTTCCACACGGTCGAGACGGTAAAAATCCGGCCCGTCCAGCTCGCTCATCAGCGCACGAATACGGTCAGGCCGCTCGGGATGTCCGGGCGGCACGATATGTTCAAGATAGGTAGGATGCCAGTAAAGCCGTGTTGTCATTGCGATCCTGTAGCATCTTTAGCCGACAACACTGTGTCAGATGATTTCGGTGCGGGCGATATTAATGCCGAAACCTTCAAGACCAACATAATGGCGCTCACGCGATGCCAAAAGCACGATCGATGTGATGCCCAGGTCTTTCAGAATCTGTGCGCCCAGACCGATCTGGCGCCATTCTTCTTCGCGAGCAACAGCTTCCGCATGGGCTTCGTGTTCGCCAAGCAGCGCTTCACGCGCACGCGCATCACGGTGATCTGCGCGAACACCGACAGAACCTTCGCGCAGGTAAACCAGAACGCCGCGACCTTCCTTGCCCATACGCTTCATGATCTCGTCGAGATTGTTGCCACTGCTGCCGAAAACATCGTTGATCACGTCTTCGCGGTGCAGACGGACAGGCACTTCTTCGCCGTCGCGAATGTCGCCAAAGACAACAGCGACATGCTGCATCGGCTCCCACGGCAATTCGTAGGTATAGGCATGGGCTGGGCCTGCACAGGTCTTGACTGGCGCGTCGCTGATGCGCTTGACCAGCGTTTCCTTGCGCTGACGATAGGCTATGAGATCAGCTACCGTAACGCGATGCAGCGTGTGCTTTTCAGCAAATGCCGTCACATCAGGGCCACGCATGACCGTGCCATCATCATTGATCAGCTCACAGATCACGCCGATTGGCGGGAGATTTGCGAGCTTGCAGAGGTCAACAGCTGCTTCCGTATGGCCGGAGCGCATCAACACACCGCCTTCGCGGGCGATTAGCGGAAAAATATGGCCGGGACGCACGAAATCCGAAGCACCGGCATTCGGATTTGCGAGGTTGCGGACAGTGAGCGTGCGGTCTTCGGCCGAAATGCCGGTCGTTGTACCGTGGCGATAATCAACCGTGACTGTGAAAGCCGTTGTATGAGCGGACTCATTTTCCGCCACCATCGGCGCCAGATTAAGACGCTTGGCTTCATCACGCGTCATTGGCGTACAGACGATGCCCGACGTGTAACGAACGATGAAGGCCATCTTTTCCGGCGTGCAGTGAACGGCTGCAACGATCAGATCGCCTTCGTTCTCGCGCCCGTCATCATCCATGACCACAACAATTTCGCCACGCTCAAAAGCGCGCAGCGCATCAACGACCTGTTTCTGATTATAGCTCATTTCAGCCTCAATGGTTGTACCACAGCTTCAGTCGAAAACCGGCCCTCAGTTCCTGAAACTGAACTCACTTACACGCATTATCCTACGCAAAACCGCTACACACTTTTGCTGGAAATGCTTTTAAACGCGACCCGTCTGTCCACGATGGCGCAGATAGTGATCGGCAATTGCGCAAGCGACCATCGCTTCGCCAATCGGCACAGCGCGAATACCCACGCAAGGATCGTGGCGTCCTTTGGTCATCACATCCACTTCTTTGCCGTCCTTATCAATGGATTTGCGTGGCGTCAGGATCGATGACGTCGGCTTCACTGCAAAGCGTGCCACCACGGGCGCACCCGTTGCAATACCACCAAGCACGCCGCCCGCCTGATTGGACAGGAACATCGGCTGACCATCATTACCGATACGCATTTCGTCGGCGTTTTCTTCGCCTGTCAGGCGTGCAGCCTCAAAGCCGTTGCCAATTTCGACGCCTTTCACGGCGTTGATCGACATCAGCAGGCTGGCGATATCCTGATCAAGCTTACCGTAGATCGGTGCGCCAATGCCTGCAGGCACGCCATCTGCGACGATTTCAATAATCGCGCCGATGGAAGAGCCATTCTTACGGATGCCATCCAGATAGTCCGCGAAGACCTCCACAGAACCAGCATCCGGCGTGAAGAACGGGTTGTTATCGACTTCGTTCCAGTCCCAACGCGAACGATCAATGTCGTGCACGCCCATCGAGACGAGCGCACCACGCACCTGCAAACCCGGAACAACCTTACGAGCAATTGCGCCAGCCGCAACGCGGGCTGCGGTTTCGCGTGCCGAGGAACGACCACCGCCGCGATAGTCGCGAATGCCGTATTTGACGTCGTAAGCATAATCGGCATGGCCCGGACGATACTGCTTTGCAATATCACCATAATCCTTGGAGCGCTGATCGGTGTTTTCGATCATCATCGAAATCGGCGTGCCGGTGGTGGTCATGGTGACGCCATCGTCGCCCAGAAGCACACCAGAAAGCACACGAACCTGATCCGGCTCGCGACGCTGCGTCGTGTATTTCGACTGACCCGGCTTGCGCTTATCGAGATAGGACTGAATTTCGGCTTCGGTAAAGGTAATGCCAGGAGGGCAACCATCCACGACACAACCAAGCGCAATACCATGGCTTTCGCCCCAGGTGGTTACGCGAAACAGATGACCGAAACTGTTATGAGACATGAGCTAAGCCTGATTACGGAGCGCCTTTGCCGGCAAGATATGGGCCGGTTTTATTGGCCTTTTGAGCAACGGTCAAATTATAGCTGGGATTAGCCACATACCGTTCGCAAAATTTCCATCGGATCATCCACATACCGCATTCTTTTTGACACATTCCGTCGGCTAAAATGCGCCCACAATCAAGTTGCGCCCTTTAGTTTCAGCCCATACTGTCGGCTCATACAAACTTTGAGGGAAGCAATTGCGCAAAATGCAATTCGTGTCGAATCAGTCAGTTGACGGTCGGGCACTCAAAAGGAGGATGACACCCATGCAGTATATTGTGGGACTGCTCTTCATTATTGCCTCGCTCTTTTCGACCGTTGCCATGGCGGATGATGTCGAAGGCAAGATCACCGGCATCAATCAGGATAAGGAAACAATTACACTGGATGACGGCAAGACCTATAAGTTGCCGGGAGAGTTTGATTATTCCGCTATTAACAAAGGCATGAAGGTCATCATTCTTTATGATGAAGCCGACAATACGCGCTTCGTCACCGACATTCAGGAAGCCCCTTAAGATCAGCTTACCGCAAGCACTAGCCCCGTGTCGTACTGGCGAACAAAATCGACGCGGGTTCCATTCCAGTGATAGCTGTAGTGCCGACCCTGAACGGGAATCGTTATAACATTCGGCCAGAAAATCCCGATACAAGAGCCACCGCGCATCCGCACACTTGGCCAGAGAAGTCCGTTACTTCCCGCTGCGCGCAGATCTTTTCCCTCAATATGTGAAGCCCCATAGTCAACCGGATCAAGCACGCCTGGTACTTTGCTCACATCGTCCAGTTCCCTTTCGACGCTGCCAATCAGCACCCGAAAATCGGAAGTCCAACCGGGTTCTTCATTGGTTGCACGCATGAATTTTTCATGGTGATGGATGGTTTCCGTCACCGCCACATCTTCACGATCAGCGGCATAATAAATGCCGTAGCTGCCGTCGCTGAAACGCCCCGGACGCGCTGTCGAGCAATGTACGAAAGGCGCCATCACATAGGTTGCACCCTGCCCGGCAACGCGCCGATCAGCAGGCACCTTGCCAAGATCGCCAATTTCGAAACGAATGCGCGGGTTTGTCTTTTCCTCGACCGAAGCCAGCGCTTCCCAATCACGCGGATCAGCGATATCTTCAAACAGGTCGATTGGCGGATGAATGGAGCGGATGATGCGGAAAGTCTGTGGCCAGTGAACATGTTGCTTTTGAGCCAGTCCGCTTACCATGCGCCGCGCTCCGCATTGAGCCATTCTCGCAGTGCAGCAAGATCTGAAATTTCACCACGCAACATGAGATCGAGCGCCGACAAACCGCCGAATGCGGCATTTGGCTTTCTGATCCAGGTGTAGCCGCGCGTAGCATCGCGGAACATGTAGCGCAGGCCTTTGTGAATGCCCATAAGATGCGCCATACGCGTCCGTAAGTCACGGTCGATGCGACCTATGCTACCTTCTTTCCAGCGCGCCCATGTGCGCGGGGACATATCACCCAAAAGCGTACTGGCTTCCGTATCTGACAGTTTCCACGCCTTGAACAAATTGACCGTGGTGCGCGCCAATGCGCCCGCTTCTTCGTCGGTGATTACCTTCGACAGATTGCCCGCAGGCGTTATGCTGATTGGCTGAAGCTCCATGGCATACCTTCCTTATGGCGGAAAGATAGCATAATTTTGCCAAATGGCAAGAAACCGAAAACTCACGCGCTTATTCGACGCGAAGCCATCCAGTGCGAATGACATTTGCCCATTCTTCCCTGCCTACCTTCTCAGCAAGCAAAGCCATTCGAGATGGGTCATATGGGATACTGCGGAATGTAACCTGCCAATTCCCTGCGTCATCATCGATTACGGCATAAGACGCATTCGGCGTTCCGGTCTGCACAATATGTGGCACGGGATGATCGTCATCATAGCCGGGACAGCCAATGCTGCCGGGATTGACGATCTGGCGACCATCGCTCAACCGCACAACGCGCGGCGTATGCGTATGACCGCAGAGGATCAGTGATGCGACAATGCCTTCTGCTTCCGCTTCAATCTGCTTTTTCGGCCTCAGCACGACATCGCCAGTAGCAGTCACAGTTTCGAGCCAGTAAGTCGCGTCACTCGTGGGCGTGCCATGGCACAGAAAAATGCGGCCATCCGCGAGAACTTTGGTTGCGGGCATATCTCGCAGCCAGGCAAGATGCCGCTCTTCCAGCTGGTCATAGGCAACGCGATCAGATGGGCCCATGTCTTCCACGGCTTTTTCAACCAGCCAACGGTCATGATTGCCACGAATTGCAATCATCTCACGCGCCATCAGCATATCCGCTGTTTCGCGCGCAGCGAGCGGTCCACTTAAATGATCGCCGAGATTGATAATGGTTTGGATATTCAGGGCATCAATGTCAGCAAGCACGGCTGCCAGCGCATCACTGTTGCCATGAATGTCAGCAATAACCGCAAAGCGTTTGAATGACATGAACACTCGCTAGGTAGGGCTTTTCAACGACCGCAACAACGCAGCACATCGATACCAAAAGCTACCCGGCTTTTAAGAGCAGTTCCAGTTAATATTGAACCGTTGGAACCGCTCTATCTTTTTGTTTTTACGCATTATCCCTATGCAAAATCGCTTCGCACGTTTGCTGGAAATGCTTTAAACCCAATCAAGCTTGCCGTTTTCGAACTTCAATATCTTGTCCTGCGGGATGGAGATATTTGCAGCATCGTGGCCGTCGATATCACCATAGAGATAAAACAGGGTGCGAATGCAGCCGCCATGCGTCACACAGACGGTTGGCCATTCGACCGCTTCAACCCAGCGCCCGATACGCTGAGAAAGACGCATATAGCTTTCAGCCGTTTCGCCCGGCGGGATGAAGTTCCACTTATCGCGAGCGCGCGCTTGCACAAGGTCATCACGTTCCTTGGCAATATCTTCCATCATGAAGCCTTGCCAATCGCCGAAATTCACTTCCATAAGCTGCGGATCAGTGCGGAAATCATATGGGTCGAGACCCATGCGCAGGCGAATGCGCTCCATTGTTTCGCGTGTGCGGCGCAGTGGGCTTGCAACGAAATCGTAACCGGCACCGTCGCCAATCAGCGACTTCAGCATATCGCCGTTACGGTCTGCCTGGGTACGTCCATGGGCGTTGATATCAATATCAAGCTGCCCCTGAATGCGCTGCGAGACATTCCAATCCGTCTCACCGTGACGCGAAAAGTAGATGATCTCCCGAGCCAAAGCGTTACCTCTATCTGCCGCTAAATGATTTTCTGGCGCACATTATGCTGGCGCCCATTCTTTGGATAACCTTCCCGCTGACGGAAAGACAAAAGAAAAATCCCGAAAAGTCGGTCAACTTTTCGGGATTTCGTCTTACAACAATCAGTCTTTAACGACTGAGATATCCGGAGCGTCAACAGCCTTCATGCCGATGACGTGGTAGCCGCTGTCAGCGTGGTGAACTTCACCCGTGACCGAGCGTGAGAGGTCAGAGAGGAAGTAAAGGCCAACATCGCCCACTTCATCAATCGTAACCGTGCGGCGCAGCGGTGCGTTATACTCGTTCCACTTGAGAATATAGCGGAAGTCACCAATGCCGGATGCAGCCAGAGTTTTGATAGGACCTGCCGAAATCGCATTGACGCGGATATTCTGCGGGCCAAGATCAACGGCCAGATACTTGACGCTTGCTTCAAGAGCAGCCTTTGCAACGCCCATGACGTTGTAGTTCGGCATGACTTTTTCAGCGCCGTAATAGGTCAGCGTCAAAATGGAGCCGCCATCAGCCATCAGCTTTTCGGCGCGGCGCGAAATTGCCGTCAGCGAATAAACCGAAATCAGCATGGTGTTCTGGAAGTTCGCTTCGCTGGTATCGACGTAACGGCCGGTCAGTTCATCCTTGTCGGAGAAACCAATGGCGTGAACGACGAAGTCGAGCTTGCCCCACTTCTTTTCAAGTGCTTCAAAAACAGCATCAATGCTTGCGCCGTCAGCAACATCACAATGTCCTGCAACGAAAGCATCCAATTCTTCGGCCAACGGCTCCACGCGCTTCTTCAGCGCATCACCCTGATAGGTAAATGCGAGTTCCGCACCAGCTTCACGAGCGGCCTTGGCAATACCCCAGGCGATGGAACGGTTGTTGGCTACGCCCAGAATCAATCCGCGCTTGCCCTGCAACAAACCTGACTTTGCGGTCATTAAGGGTCCTCATCGAAATATAATCAACTAGATGCCCTATCGCACAGGCTTGCAACAGCTTCAAGCAATTGCGCATAAAAAGCCGGGTATTGTGATTTTATCGCACAACAGAGTTGTGCTTGAGCATCGTTTGAGGACGCAAAAGACACTACATAGCCTTTTTGCGGGGATTAAATGCAGCTCTAGCAGTTAATCCCCGCATTGGTTTTATAACGATTTTGACTTATTCGCCTTTGCGCTTGCGCAAAAACTCTTCAAGTTCGGCATCCCCACCTTCCGGCAGCATGATGCGGACATGAACATAAAGGTCGCCATGACCGCCAGCCTTCAGTGGCAGGCCCTTACCCTTAAGGCGCAGAACCTTATCTGAGTTGGACCAAGCCGGAACCTTGACGGCGATACGACCGCTCAGCGTTTCGACTTCAGCCTTACCGCCCAGGACGGCATCCTCAAGCTCGACCGGCAGATCGACATGCACATCGCGACCTTCAAGCCTAAAACGTGCGCTTTGTTTGAAGTGGATCGTGACCAGCGCATCGCCGGGTGTTCCGCCCAGGACGTGCTCGCCCTGACCTTTGAGCCTGATTGTCTGGCCGTCTTCGACGAATTGCGGCAGCTTGATCTTCAGATGCTTGCCGTTGGGAAAGACGGCTTCAACCTTGTCAGCACCTGCAGCCTGTTCCAGCGTTATATTGATCGACGCTGAAAGATCACTGCCCTTGACCGGCCCGCGCTGTTGACGTGCGCCACCGCGCCCGCCGCCGAAAGCGCCGCCAAACAAATCATTGAGAATGTCTTCAGCGCCACCGAAGCCACCCTGTTGCCCGCCGCCACGCTGACGAAAGCCCGCAAACGGATCTCCGCCGCCGAAACCGGCATGCCCATCAAAGCCGCCACCCTGACCGGCAAAGCCCTGAAACAATGGCTTACCTTCTGCATCGATTTCGCCACGGTCAAACTGTCCGCGCTTGTCTTTATCGCCGACGATTTCATAGGCCTGGTTAACTTCCGCAAAACGCTCCTGAGCCTTCGGATCATCCTGGTTCTGATCCGGATGGTGCTTTTTGGCCAGTTTGCGAAATGCCGATTTTATTTCTTCGGGCTTCGCCGTTTTGGCGACGCCCAACACGCTATAGGGATCGCGCATATATAGTCCTCATTTGGAAAAATGACTGTAATCTCAGTCGCTAGACTCAGTTTGCCATAATATGCGCACGAAGCCGGAAAACTTCCAGACTTACAAAGGGATGTTTTCAAAAAAGCTTAGATCGGTGCAAATGAGGTGAGTGTCCACTGACCGCCGCGCTGCATACAGGTTTCGCCGCGATAGATCGAAACACCGTCAAAAGCCTCACGAGAGGTCTCGAATTTCCGGCAGAGGCCATCGTCAGATTTGGTCTCGGCAATCGTGGTAATCGTGCCCTGACTACCCGTATCAGGATTAGCCCACGGCACTGGCTTCTTGCCCCATTGGGTGAAATCAAGCGCCGAAACGACACTCTTGATCGTGGACTGGTCCGAAAGCTTGCCCGTATCTGTTTCTGTCTTTTGTGCTGGTTTGACTGAACCCGTGATTGTAGACGAATCGGGCACAGCCTTCTCAATACTGACGCCACCCATCGCACAGCCTGCCAGCGGCAAAACAACCATAACGAGCGCTGCACGGCGAATAAAAGCCATACCAAGAATCGTAGAATCGTCATGTGTGTCGCGGCGAGCGGATTCAGCAGCCAACGGTCTTCCCTTAAATACATCCTAAAGATGTAGCGAATATGGGGGTATGGGGTTAACAAGCGGTTCGCGGGCAAGGTAAACAAATCGCTACCAAAGGACAACGGTATAAAGTTGGCTGACAGAGCTTCTATTGCAGATGTTCAGTGTTAATTGCGAAAACAAGCTTTTGCGGGCAAAAATCGCCATGATTAGTGAGCAGATTCAAGAGTCTGAAACATCGGTTCGAGTGAGGATGAACTTTGATTTCACGCCGTAACTTACTGATTGGTGGCGCCGCGCTTACCACAGCATTCAGCTTGCCAATTATCAGTGTTCGATCACAAAGCAGCCGCCTATCCCTTTGGCCTGCATCGCCACCCGGTGGCGGAGGCCCGAGCGGTTCGCCTGATATAACCAAGAGAGGCGCGGTCACAAACATTGCAGTACCTGGCTTAGAGATATTCAACCCTGAGCGGCCAAACGGTTCTGCAGTGATCATTGCCGGAGGTGGCGGATATAAGCGCATTGAGGAAGGCAAAGAGTCTTATCCCGCTGCACGCTGGCTCGCAAAAAGAGGCATTTTTGCTTTTGTTCTCACCTATCGACTGCCAATTGAGGGATGGGCTGCAGGACCACTGGCACCGCTACAGGACGTTCAAAGAGCATTTCGTCTGGTGCGGGCGAAAGCGGCTGACTGGCAGATTGCTCCAAACAAGATCGGTGCGCTGGGCTTTTCTGCTGGCGGGCACTTGTTGGGCCTTGCCGCGACCCGCTCAGCTTTTGCGTCTTACGAACCTGTCGATGACATCGACACACAATCAGCCCGGCCAGATGCGGCGGCGCTGATTTATCCGGTTATTACACTTGAAGCGCCTTATGATCACACATCGACCCGTCGCTCGCTTGTTGGCAAGCATCCAACACAAGAAGCAACGCGGGAGTGGTCGGTTGAAAGCCATGTTAACAAGGATTGCCCTCCGGTTTTTCTCACGCAAGCGGATGACGATCAGATTTCCAATCCAGCCAATAGCCTTATCATGCAGCAAGCTTGTGTGAAGGCAGGCGTGGATGTGGAGTTTCATGCGATACCATCAGGTGGCCATGGCTTTGGCATGGGTAAGACGGGAACGCCTACGGAACAATGGCCGCAATGGTATGAAGCCTGGTTGAGAAAACACAACATGCTGGCATGATGCGTCGCAGCTCTCAGCCATGGACAAAGCGGACGAATTGGAGGAAGTTCCGCGTACCCAAGTTTTCCAGATATCTGAAATAGCGGCAAATGACAGACACCAGCGACGATTTCACCCAAAGCTCAGAACCGTTCCGACTTTTTGCTGAATGGCTGAATGACGCCACCAAGAGCGAACTGAACGACCCAAATGCACTGGCACTTGCCACCGTTGATCCTGACGGTCTGCCCAATGTGCGTATGGTGCTACTCAAGGATTTCGACGAGCACGGTTTTGTTTTCTACACCAATTATGAAAGCAAAAAGGGTCAGGAAATCCTGTCCGCCGAAAAGGCTGCCATGTGCTTTCACTGGAAGTCGCTGCGCCGTCAGGTGCGCGTGCGCGGGCCGGTTGAGAAGGTCAGCGACGCAGAAGCCGACGCTTATTATGCATCGCGCCCACGCGGCAGCCGCATAGGAGCATGGGCATCGAAACAGTCGCGACCGCTCGAAAGCCGTTTTGCGCTTGAAAAGGCTGTTGCCGAATATACCGCTCGTTACGCCATCGGCGACATTCCAAGGCCTTCTCACTGGTCCGGATTCCGTATTCGCCCGGTTTCCATCGAATTCTGGCACGACCGTCCGTTCCGCCTGCATGACCGCGTATTGTTTACCCGCGACACACCTGAAGGCGACTGGAACAAAGATCGGCTTTATCCGTAACCAAATAAGAAAAAGGCCACCGTTTCGGTGGCCTTTTTAATTCAGACGAGCGGTTTGACGGCCACCCACAGGCTTCCGAACACGAGGCCCAGAAAGATGATCAGGCCCACAATATTGTTGGAACGAAACAGTTTCAAACACTGATCGGGATTGTCGATATCAAGCACGATGATCTGGCGATAAAGATGGGCACCAGCGGCCAGCAAACCGGCAAGTGCTGGCATCGGAACCTGCGCAACAGCAAACGCCGCCGCAAAAAAACCGATTGCTCCACCATAAAGCACCATGAGCGCAGTCTTGGTATGTTTGCCAAACAGCCGCGCGGTTGAACCCACTCCAACCAGCGCATCATCTTCCTTATCCTGATGGGCATAGATCGTATCGTAGCCGATCACCCAGAGGATCGCGCCGATGTAAAGCAGCACAGGCGGCAATGCGAGAGAGCCTTCCGCGGCCGCCCAACCCATCAGCGCGCCCCAAGAAAAGGCCAGACCAAGTACCAGCTGCGGCCAATTGGTGAAGCGCTTCATGAATGGATAGGCAGCAACAATCAGCAGCGAGAAGACACCAAGCCCGATTGAAAACCAGTTAAGCTGCAGCACCACAGCAAGGCCAACCAGCGCCTGCAAAACGAGAAAAATCTTCGCCTGCCTGCTCGTGACCTGCCCCGATGGCAGTGGACGCGACCGCGTGCGATCGACTTTATCGTCGATATCCTGATCGACAATATCATTATAGGTACAGCCTGCACCGCGCATGGCAATTGAGCCAACCAAAAACAGGACAAGGTGCCAGATTGAGGGCATGACGGACCATGCACCGTCGCCAGGCTGCGCGCCTGCACCCGCAACGAGAGCTGCCGACCACCAGCAAGGCCAGAGCAAAAGCTGCCAACCAATCGGGCGATCCCAGCGAGCAAGCTGCGCATAGGGCCACAGCGATGGCGGAAGAACGCGATAGACCCAATGGCCCGAAGGCGCGTCTTTCACGCGTCCGCGCACATCGCGCGACTGCACATCTGAATTGGCCCCAATACCGGACCCTGCATTGGGTTTTGACTGCTGCATGATTGCCTGCTTTCTAGAAACTGCTACGGCTCCACCCGCTTTTTATCCAAAAATCGCGGTACTGCCCTTGCTCGCAAACGCGTTGGGCAATAGAGACCCGTATCAATAAACATTTACTGATCTCACGCGCAGGGAGCAAGGCATGAAAGTTCTGTTGATCGGTTCTGGTGGCCGCGAACACGCATTGGCCTGGAAACTCGCCGCTTCCGAAAAGCTGACAAAGCTTTATTGCGCGCCCGGCAACCCCGGCATTGCCGAATATGCAGAACTTGTAACGCTCGACGTAACCGATCACGCAGCGGTCATCGCATTCGCCAAGGACAAGGCAATCGATCTGGTTGTCGTTGGCCCGGAAGCCCCACTGGTCGCGGGCCTCGCCGACGATCTCCAAGCCGAGAATATTCGCGTTTTCGGACCATCCAAGGCTGCCGCCCAGCTTGAAGGCTCGAAAGGCTTCACCAAGGATCTTTGCGCGCGTTTTGGCATTCCAACAGGTGCCTATGGCCGCTTCAACAATGCACCAAAAGCCAAGGCCTATGTCCGTGAAGTGGGCGCACCTATCGTCGTCAAGGCCGACGGACTTGCCGCCGGCAAAGGCGTTGTTGTTGCCATGACGCTCGATGAAGCGCTGGACGCGGTCGATGCCTGTTTTGAAGGCGCATTCGGTTCTGCAGGTGCCGAAGTGGTCGTTGAAGAGTTTCTTGAAGGTGAAGAAGCAAGCTTCTTCTGCATTTGCGATGGCAAAACTGCCCTCTCGCTTGGCTCGGCACAGGACCACAAGCGCGTGGGCGATGGCGACACCGGCCCAAATACCGGCGGCATGGGTGCTTATGCCCCTGCCCCTGTAATGACACCCGAAATCGTTGAGCGCACCATGCGCGAACTGATCGAACCGACCATGCGCGGCATGGCGGAAATTGGCGCACCTTTCTCGGGCGTGCTGTTCCTGGGCTTGATGATCGGCAAGGACGGCCCGAAGCTTATCGAATACAATACCCGCTTCGGTGATCCGGAATGTCAGGTGCTGATGATGCGCCTTGAAACCGACCTGCTTGATCTTATCAATGCGGCCGTGGACGGCAAGCTCGATGAAGTATCGCTTGAGTGGAAAGATCAGCCTGCCCTCACCGTGGTTATGGCTGCAGAAGGCTACCCTGCCAATGTGAAGAAAGGCAGCATCATTCGTGGTCTCGACCAGCTCAATGACATTGACGGGCTCAAAGTTTTCCACGCCGGTACGGCTGAAAAAGACGGCAACCTGATTGCCAATGGTGGCCGCGTTCTCAACGTAACAGCGATTGCTGAAACGGTGGCCGAAGCCCAGAGCAAGGCTTACGACACCGTCAAGCAGATTGACTGGCCGGAAGGTTTTTATCGCTCAGACATTGGCTGGCGTGCAGTGGAACGCGAAGGCTCGGGCAAGTAACAACCCGTCTCACGCGGTTGCAGCACTTCAAGCGATATGGACACGATTGCGCCCGGCTTTTTTCGCCTGATAGAGTGCCGCATCTGCACGGCGCATCGTCTCATAAAGGCTCTCATCATCGACCTGCTCGGCAACACCAAAGCTTGCCGTCGGGCTCCACGCCGGAGATTTGCCTGTAAAGCGAAGCTCGCATAGAGCTTCTCGCAAGCTTTGCGCCAAAGCTTCCGCAGCCGCCATGTCGTTGTCTGGAATGAAGACAACGAATTCCTCGCCGCCCATTCGTGCGGCAACCGCTGCTTTCGGCAATTGCGTTTTGAGCAGCTTACCAAAAGCTGCAATCACCCTGTCACCGCCATCATGACCATAGGTATCGTTGACGCGTTTGAAAAAATCCAGATCGCTCATAATCACTGAATAGCGAATACGAGCGCCCTTGCGCGCCAAAACGCGGGAAACATGCCGATCAAAACCGCGTCGATTATAAATCTGCGAAAGCTCATCGACTTCCGATTGCTCGCTGGCCTCCCCCACCATATGCGACACAGTGCTAAGCAAAAGAAGCAGTCCGCGCGCTACCTGCACCAGCACACCCACTGCCAGGGAAACGATGACATGCAGCGTGTTGGCATCGTCCTCCGGCCGCATATCGGAACCCGGCCAAGCGATAAGGAAGGCTTTTGAAAGGTAGTAAATGCAGCTGAATATCGCGAGCGCCATCATCAGTTTATCGACCAGGCGTGGCATACGCGATAGATAGATCACACGGATCATCCAAAGCTGCGCGAGGCAGAGCGGCAACTGATAAAGAAAGCGATGCAAAAACGACGTTCGCGGCAGATCATAGATGAGCAGATTGCAGATGATGGCTGCAAGGAAGAAGCCGCCATAAAATTTCCAGTCGATCTTCTGGTGATAAATACTTTGCAGGCCGATCGTTATGGCCAGAAACGCCGCCATCAGAAGCGAGAAGGAAGCCAGGACCAATAGGCGTGGATTTTCTGCAAGCGGGATCCAGTAGCCGAAGATTGCAACGAGTGCTGCTGCTATGGATGCCAGCGTGAACCAGCGCGGGGCTGCATAGTTCCGTTCCTGAATGGCAACGAACGCAAATGTCAGGATGAAAACACATGACACCGTCAGATTGACAGTCAGGAAGTACGGAACAAGCGTCATATAAAAACACCTACGAACATTACTGACGTTTACAATAATGAACTAAAAATTGGATTAAGTGCAGTGTTTTGTTTTTAAAGGTCTATTTTCGGATTGGAGCATGAGAAAACGTAACCTTCGCGCGCTTTCTAATGCACTGATGACTTGGAGAGCAAATTAACAATCAGCACACCAAAAATTATGAAGCCGATTCCGATCATTCCCCACAAGTCCAGCTTCTGACCATAGACCAGCCAGCCAAAGGCAGAAATCAGAACGATACCGCAGCCGGACCAGATCGCATAAGCGACACCTACCGGAACGGTTTGCAATGTCAGGGAAAGAAAATAAAAGGCCACGGCATAGCCAACAATCATCGTGAAGGTTGGAACCATAACTGTAAAAGAGTTGGACGCCTTGAGCGCAGATGTCGCAATTACCTCTGCAACGATAGCAACACCGAGAAACAGATAGTTTTTCATGAGATTTAACTTTGTTGGTAAAGCCAGTTATTAGAGTGACTCCAGTTAATATTAAACTGTTGGAACCACTCTATCTTTTTGTTTTTATGCATTATTCTTACGCAAAACCGCTTCGCACTTTTGCCGGAAATGCTTTAATCACTAATCATTTTCACCAGACGGCTCCGAAGTGCTGACCAGTCATTCGGGACGACGCCAACCATATGGCTCAGCCAGATTCCATCAGCTGCAAAACGCACCGCTTCCATATCTGCCCCGCTTTCCGTGTCGCCGTATTCTTCGAGCCGCGCATTAAGCCAATGGCCCCAGGCATCGCGAAGTCTTGCATCGGAAAATACCGATATCCATAAAGCCCATACACGACTGTCATCCTCTTGCGCCTCTATCGCCAGCTCAAGATAGGCTCTTGTAAAACGTCCGCGAGTTTCTTGGTCATTCGCCATTCTGGCTCGCAGGGCAGTTTCAAAATCCAGTACCAATTCGTCAAAGACTGCATCAATCAGCAATTGTTTGTTTGCGAAGTGGTGCAGCAGACCGCCCTTCGTGACGCCAGCTCTACTTGCCACAGCCTCAAGGCTCACCGCATTCAAACCAGACTCCAGTGCCAACTCGACAGCACTTTCAATGAGCTGCGAACGGACAAGTTGAGGGTTCTTCTGGCGACGATTAGCGATTGACATAAAGAAACCTACCAGATGGTTTGTTTTCTGTCACGCAACAAACTTGCGTTTTCTTCGCGCTGTAAAAGGAAATCTGGCGCGAGGTTGCGACCACCCAGGGAAATCGAACGTGATCCAACAAGACAATTCACAATATTGACGTTTACGTAATAAGCCGATAGCTCTTATATCAATAGCCATTATGTTCCCGCTGCCTGATTGGCCGCGGGACGGGTTTCCGAGGAGAGACCCATACAAAGGCCAAGTGGAGGAAAGATGTATCGCGCGCCGGTTTCCGAAATTTCCCATACGCTGATGAAGGTCGCAGGCCTTGAAACAGCCATTGAAGAGAAGCGTTTCCCCGAATTTTCCGCCGATCTGGCGGAAGCTATTCTGGAAGAAGCAGGTAGGTTTGCCTCCGAGCGCGTGGAACCACTTCGCATCACCGGCGACAGGCATGGTGCCACCGTCAAAGACGGCGTTGTGACGACGGCGCCCGGTTGGAAAGAGCTTTATGCCGACTGGATTGCGGGCGGCTGGAATTCACTAACCGGCACGCCGGAATATGGCGGCCAGGGCCTGCCAACCATGATGTCGGTGGCTGTCAGTGAAATGTGGAACTCCGGCACTTTGGCGTTTGCTATCGCTCCTACGCTCACCATGGGCGCGGTCGAAGCACTGGAAAAGCACGCCTCAAAAGAGCTGAAAGACACGTATTTAGAAAAACTCATCACCGGCGAGTGGATGGGCACAATGAACCTGACAGAGCCACAGGCGGGCTCTGATCTCGGTGCATTGCGTGCGCGTGCAGAGCGCAGCGATGACGGTTCATATCGTATCTTTGGCCAGAAGATTTTCATTACCTATGGCGAACATGACCTGACCGACAACATTGTGCATCTGGTGCTGGCTCGCCTGCCTGATGCACCTGCAGGAACCAAGGGCATATCGCTGTTCCTCGTGCCAAAATTCCTCGTCAATGCAGATGGTTCGCTCGGTCGGCGCAACGATCTGTTCTGCTCGGGCCTGGAACACAAGATGGGCATTCACGCCTCCCCTACCTGCACCATGATCTATGGCGATGGGTTCGTGAAAGGCGAGGAAACAGGTGCCGTTGGTTATCTGATTGGCGAAGAAAATCGCGGCCTCGCCTGCATGTTCACCATGATGAACAATGCTCGTCTGCTGGTTGGTATTCAGGGTGTCGGCGTAGCGGAAGCCGCCTATCAGCAGGCATTGAACTACGCCAAAGAGCGCAAGCAGGGCCGTGCTTTGGGTGCCGATCCGAAGGCTGGCATGAGCCCAATTATCGAGCACCCGGATGTGCAACGTATGTTGCTCACCATGAAGGCGCTGACGCAGGTTGCCCGCTCCATCACCTATTCATGCGCCCATGCGATCGATATGAGCCATGCAACAGAGGGTGCTGACGCACAATTCTGGTCGGATCGCGCCGGGCTGCTCACACCTTTGGCCAAAAGCTTTGCAACTGACGTCGGCGTGGATGTGGCCTCGCTTGGCGTGCAGATCCATGGTGGCATGGGCTTCATCGAAGAAACCGGTGCAGCACAACTCCTTCGCGATGCCCGCATTACTCCGATTTATGAAGGTACAAATGGCATTCAGGCCATTGACCTTGTGCTGCGCAAGTTACCGCTCGGCAATGGTGAGCGCATCAGCAACTATCTCGCCGAACTGCAGCAAGAAGCGGACAAAGCGACAAAATCGAACCGTCCTGAACTTGGCGAAACGGGTTCACGTCTTTCGGCAGCCATCAACGAAGCGCGTGAAGCCACTGAATGGCTGCAAAAGGCGGCAAGTGAAGGCCGTACAGAAGAAGCGCTGGCTGGCGCAACGCCGTATCAGCGCCTGCTTTCCCTGACTGCTGGCGGCGCTTATCTCGCGCGCGCAGCACTTAACAGTGACGATGCCGGCCGCGCTGCGCTTTGCCGCTTCTTTGCCGAAAACATGCTTGCGGAAGTCTCATCCCTCAAGGACACCGTCATCAGCGGCGCAGTCAGCCTTGCAGCTGCAAAATCCGCGCTGGAGGTCCGATTATGAGCGAGCATGTTCTGATCGAACGCAAAGGTGCAGTGCAGATCATCCGGCTTAATCGGGCCGACAAGAAAAATGCCATCACCCGCGCCATGTATGCGGCAATGGCCAAGGCGCTTGTAGATGGCGATGCCGATGATGCGGTGCGCGTGCATGTGTTTTTGGGCGTGCCCGGCGCATTCTCGTCAGGCAACGACATGCAGGATTTCATGGCTGCCGCGTCGGACGGCAATATGGGCAATGACATTCTGAATTTTCTCGCAGCCCTATCGGGATCGAAGAAGCCGGTCATATCCGGCGTCGATGGCCTGGCTATCGGGATCGGCACGACAATCCATCTTCATTGCGACCTGACGTTTGCAACTAACCATGCGTTGTTTCGCACGCCTTTTGTTGATCTCGGACTCGTACCGGAAGCGGCCTCCAGCCTGCTTGCACCATCGCTGATGGGGCATCAGAAGGCATTTGCATTGCTCGCACTGGGGCATGGCTTCGATGCGCAGGCGGCACTTGAAGCGGGCATTGTCTATAAGGTTGTCGAAAGCAGCGAGCTGGAAGCAGAAGTGCTGAAAGCTGCAGAGGAAATTGCTGCCAAGCCTCCGCAGGCCATGCAGATTGCTCGCAGCCTGATGCGTATGCCTGCCGAACCTGTTGCTGATCGCATCTCAAGAGAAGCACAGCATTTTGCCGAGCGGCTTACGTCGAGCGAAGCGCGCGAAGCCGTAATGGCGTTTCTCAGCCGCAAAAAGTAATCTGAATAAAAAATTACCCGGATGGGGTTACCATCCGGGTGGCTTGCTGGAGGTCAGCCAAGTTGGTTGCTCCGGCATCGAGGCCTTTGATGTCTGGAAAGGTCCTTCATCTTTCCAGACGACCACCGAGCGGTGCGTTATTCCTTAGATAGTATAGAAATCCGACGAGAACGTGTTCACACGCGAATGTGATGACCTGCTAGTATGGCGAACCCGAAATTCGTATCGCTTTGAAGCAGCTCTTGGAGCGAATTTCGGGATGCGTTCTAGTTTCGAGCGATAATCTCACGGCCTTCAATGACCATGCGCACGCCCAGCGAACCGGTTTTGCGGCGAGCAAGGAAGCGAGGGCGGCGGCGGCGCGGTTCCTGCCCCTGTCGGCGTGCCTGTGGTTCTCCGGTGCGAACCGGGCCAGTGCTTTCATAAAGCGGACGCGCAACCCCGTCTTCTTCCACCAGCATCATTGGTAGGTTGAAGGTTGCAGCCCAAGCGCGCCAGTCAGCAGCAACATCGGTCAGGTCGTGAGCAACCAGCAGCGGCACAGAAAGCTGCGGATCTTCATGCATCAGTTCAAGCGTTACGGTGATTTCGCCAAACTCGTCTTCGACAGCGCGAGCTGTCACGCCGATGAATGCGTTGATCGGAAGAGCGAGCGACATTGGCAAGCCGCTCGATGGCAGGATCTGGCGGATAACCGCACCACGTTCACTAATGGTGAAGGTTACGTCTGCATCGCAATCTTCTGCCGCATAGGTCACAACCTGCGGAAGGTGAAACGGATCGAGCCGAAGTTCCTGACCTGCCCATTCTGGCTTCTTAAGTCCGCTGCTCATCATTTTCGACGCCTCTGTCTATCTCTGCCTGTTTTTTGAGAGCCAGTTATTCCGGCTTCTCTTTTGAGCGATGTTCGCTCTTGTTGATTTGGAGAATAGACCGCGTTTATTACCGATGCGCTTAACGCGTTAGGTTAACTTTTCCCTGCTTTTTCATTTGGTTACTGCTTTACAACCAGGTGTAAGAAGTCAGTAATTCTTGCTAATTTGCGTTTACATAAATGAAAAGGCGGACAGTTTCCTGTCCGCCTTAATTTCTTCTTATTTGCTGGAATTACAGCACTTTACCCGGATTCATAATGCCATTCGGGTCGAATGATTTCTTAATACGGCGCATCAATTCAAGAGCTACGTCCTGTTTGAAGAAGGCGAGCTCCTCGCGCTTCAATACGCCGATACCGTGCTCTGCGGAGATCGATCCGGTATAAGAAGCAACAATTGTATGAATGCGATGATTTAGATCGTGCCAGCGATCAAGGAAAGCTTGCTTGTCGGCACCCACCGGCTGCGACACATTATAGTGCAGATTGCCGTCGCCAATATGGCCGAAGCAAACGATACGCGAGCCGGGAATCATTTCCAGCGTTGCCGCATTGGCTTCATGAATGAATTCCGGGATTTTTGCGACAGGCACCGAGATATCATGCTTGATCGAGCCGCCTTCCGGCTTCTGCGCCCAGGACATTTCCTCACGCATTTTCCAGAACATCTGCGCCTGTGCCACGCTTTCGGCAATCGCCGCATCCTGAATGATGTCGTTCTCGAACGCTTCCGTCAGGATCGTTTCAAGCGTCGTGCGTGCATCGTCTTCCGAACGGGTCGAAGAAATATCCACCAGCACATACCAGTCATGCTGGCTTTCGAGCGGATCGCGAACGCCGTCGACATGAGCAATTGTAAACTCAACGCCGACACGCGGCATCAGTTCAAAGCCAGTGAGCGACGGGCCTGCATGTTCGGTGGCAAGCTGGAACAGGCGAAGCACGTCTTCCGGGCTGCGAAGACCGGCATAGGCAACGCCCTTGCCCTTTGGCTGCGGGTAAATCTTCAAAACGGCAGCAGTGATAACACCAAGCGTGCCTTCCGAACCGACAAACAGGTCCTTGAGATCATAGCCGGTGTTGTCTTTCTTCACGTAGCGCAGATCGTTGAGGATTTCGCCGCTTGGCAGAACCACTTCAAGACCGAGGCAAAGCTCGCGCATATTGCCATAGGCCAGAACAGCCGTGCCGCCAGCGTTTGAACCAAGATTGCCGCCAATCTGGCAGGAACCTTCCGCGCCAAGCGACAGCGGGAACAGACGGCCCACTTTCTGCGCTTCGTCCTGAAGGTTTTTGAGAATCACACCGGCTTCCGCCGTCACGAGATTGCCGACCGGATCAACCGAGCGGACCTTGTTCATGCGGCCAAGCGACAGAACAATCGTGGTGTTGCTTTCATCCGGCGTCTGACCGCCAACAAGGCCAGTATTGCCGCCCTGCGGGACAACCGGCGTCTTGGTTTCATTGGCAAGTTTCAGAATTGCGGAAACTTCTTCCGTTGAAGCGGGGCGCAGAACCAGTGGCGAACGGCCCTGATAGAGATCACGCTGTTCGATCATGAAAGGCGCAATATCTTCCGGCGCGGTCAGCGCATTCTTTTCGCCAACGATGGCTGCAAAACGTTCGATCAGGGCGGTGTCGAGCATGTGCTTCTCTTGTCAGTTTGGGGAACTAGCGCGGGGCCGCCGCGCGTTTAAGACGATCATTGATAGCCTCACCGAGACCATCAAAAGGAATGGGTTCAACAGCAATGGTACGTGCGCCGCTTGCATCAAGCCTACGCATGAAATCAAACAGATTGCTGGCCGCTTCGCGCAAATCGCCCGATGGGCTGAGGTTGAGAGCAGCAACGGCCTTATCGGCATCGGCCACTCGGTTCGGCCCGAAAGCCAGCAAAGCCTCGCCCTCATCAACGCTTGCAGCATCAAGCCGCACGGAGGCATCAGGCGCATAATGGGATTCCATCATGCCCGGCGCTTGAATGGCTGCATTATGCTCAGCACGTTCAAGCTTAACGCCAATTAGTGCTTCGATCTCTTCTGCGGCTAAACCACCGGGGCGCAGTAGACGCACGCGCTCGCCCTCAACCTTGACGATGGTCGATTCAACGCCCACGCCACAAGGACCGGCATCGAGGATCATGTCGATCTTATTGCCCAAATCATCCGCAACGGCTTTCGCAGATGTCGGACTGATACGGCCTGACGTATTGGCGCTTGGTGCAGCAACAGGGCTGTCGAGCTGGTTTATAACATCGCGAACTTGGCCGGTTGGCATACGAATGGCGAGCGTATCAAGCCCCGCGGTCACCAGCGGATGAATTGGGCGCATCGTGTCTTGCTTCGCTTTAAGCGGTAGAACAAGTGTCAACGGCCCCGGCCAGAAAGCCTTCGCGAGCTTGCGTGAGATAGGGTCAAAAGTCACATAACGCTCGGCCATGGCAATACTATCGACATGCGCAATCAGCGGATTGAACTGCGGGCGACCTTTGGCGGCGAAAATACCAGCCACGCCTTCGCCATGCGCTGCGTCAGCCGCAAGACCATAGACCGTCTCTGTAGGAATCGCGACAAGGCCGCCACTGGTGAGCACAGCCACCGCGCGTAAAACAGCTTTATCGTCAAATTCCAGAATATCGGCCAAGGTCATTCTCCTGCCGCTGTAGCTACACAACACATGGGCTTAGAGCAAGGGACTCATATGCGCAGTTCATGCAAGATAGGAATGAGGTACAAAAAGAAAGGGCGCTAGAAAGCGCCCTTTTTGTCTTAACCGGCGATCTTCGAGAAATCGGCCACCTTGCTGGTGGCAGTGCGGATTTGTTCAAGCAGTGCAAGGCGATTGGCGCGGACATTTTCGTCCTCATCATTGACCAATACCTTCTCAAAGAAGGTATCGACCGGACCGCGCAGCTTGGCCAGAGCCAGCATTGCACCACCGAAATCTTCGCGGGCAATAGCTTCTTCGGCTTCCTGAGCTGCGAGGGTTACCGCCGCATAAAGCGCCTTTTCCTCATCAAGCTTCAAGAGAGCCGCATCGACGCTTTGGGCGACCTTGGTGCCCTTCTTTTCTTCCGCAGCCAGAATATTGGCCGCGCGCTTGGTGCCAGCCAGAAGGTTCTTGCCATCTTCTTCATTGATGAAGACGATCAAGGCTTCCAGACGACGGGCAACCAGCAGAAGATTGTCGGCATCCGAAGTCAAAACCGCATCAATTGCGTCGTGGCGTGCGCCGTCTTCTTTCAAGTGAACCTTGAAACGGTCATGCAGGAACGACAGCAGGTCAGCCAACAGCGGCTCAGCATTGGCTTCGATTTCAGCACGCGCTTGCGTTTCGAGATTGCGCAATGCGTTATCGACGTCCTGTTCGCCATCAACATCGCCAGATTTTTCATCTGCGAGCTTGGCTTCAAACTCACGCAGTTTGCGCTGAACCTGGCCCTCTTTCAGCGCGGCATAAGCCGAGCGCAGAAGCGGCAAGAGCGGGAACTTCCAATCTTGTGACAGAACCAGACGGATCACACCAAGAGCTGCACGGCGCAGAGCAAACGGGTCTTTCGATCCAGTCGGCTTTTCATCAATCGCCCAGAAGCCAACCAGCGTGTCGAGCTTGTCAGCCAAAGCGACAGCAACGGCAACCGGATTCTTCGGTACGAAATCAGACGGGCCTTGCGGCTTGTAATGTTCTTCGAGAGCCGTAGCAACGGATTCGTCCTCGCCCTGAAGAAGCGCATATTTGCGACCCATTGCGCCCTGAAGTTCAGGGAACTCGCCGACAACTTCCGTGGTCAGATCGGCTTTAGCCAAAACTGCCGCACGCGCTGCAAGCTTCGGATCGGCACCGACGAGCGGCGCAATCTGACTTGCCAGTTCGCGAATGCGTTCAACGCGAGCGCCTTGCGTGCCAAGCTTGGCATGGAAGGTCACATTGAGTGCATCCAAACGCGCCATGCGCTGATCAAGCGGCTTCTTCAAATCAAGGTCGAACTTTTCGCCAGATGCCAAAAGCTTGTCGAGGTCCGGCAGATCGTGCTGATCGGTGTGCCAGAAATAGAGCGCATCGGAGAGACGTGCGCGCACAACCTTGCCATTGCCGTAAGCGATTTCCGTTCCGCCATCGCGTGCTGCGATGTTGGATACCAGAATGAACTTGTTCGACAGCGCTTCCGTTTCACCCTGCTTGCGGGTGACAAAGCATTTCTGGTTCACGCGGATTGTCAGCTGAATGACTTCCGGCGGGATCGCCAGAAACTCTTCCTCAAACTCACCCATCAGCACCACAGGCCATTCGACCAGACCAGAAACCTCTTCGAGGAGACCCGCATCTTCGACCAGTTCCAGACCGGAGGCGAAAGCCAGGTTATTCGCGTCCTGCGAGATGATTTCCTTGCGGCGCTCGGCGTCGAGCACCACAAAAGCCTTTTCGAGCTTCTCGACGTAATCGTCAAAACGGCGCACCTTGATCGCCTGACCATCGCTTAAGAAACGATGACCATAGGTGACATTGCTCGACTTGATGCCATCAACGTCAAACTCAACCACAACCGTTTCTTCGGTTTCAGGGCCGAAGGTGCAGAGGATCGATTGCAGCGGACGCACCCAGCGAAGCGCACCCGGCTTTGATGAAGCCGCACCCCAACGCATGGACTTTGGCCAAGGGAAGTTGCGGATTGTCTGCGGCACGAGTTCCGCGATGATTTCTTCCGCAGCGCGACCCGGCTTGGTCAGATGAGCAACGTAGAAATCGCCCTTCTTTGGATCGGAATGCACATGCGCCTGAGACACATCGGTCAATCCAGCCTTACGCAGGAAGCCCTGAATGGCTTGTTCCGGTGCCGTGACGGATGGTCCTTTTACGTCTTCATGCACGTCTTTCGAGCGCACAGTAAGGCCGCGAACATCGAGCGTCAGACGACGTGGGGTCCAATAGGCGGTCGTGGCCTCATAAGTCAGACCGGCTTCCACCAGACCATCGGTGATCATCTTCTTGAAATCACCCGCAGCCTTGCGCTGCATACGAGCAGGAATCTCTTCCGAGAAAAGTTCGAGCAGTAAATCAGGCATTACACAGCCTCGTTCTTAAGGTTGAAGCCGCCGGCGTCGGTGAGCAAAAATGCTTCGCCGCACTGACGCGCGAGATTGCGCACGCGCAGAATATAGCTCTGACGTTCAGTGACCGAGATCACACCGCGCGCATCCATCAGGTTGAAGACATGTGATGCCTTGATGCACTGGTCATAAGCCGGGAAAACGCATTTATGCAGCGAGCCTTCGCCCGTGCTGCCAGCCTTCAAAATCGCAGCACATTCGCGCTCTGCATCGATAAAATGCTGATGCAGAATATCGGTGTTCGCCATTTCGAAATTGTAGCGGGAATATTCCTGCTCAGCCTGTAGGAAAACGTCGCCATAGGTGACTTTTTCTTCGCCTTCGAGACCATTGAAGTTGAGGTCATAGACATTGTCCACGCCCTGCACATACATGGCGAGGCGCTCAAGACCATAGGTCAACTCACCCGCAACCGGCGAGCATTCAATGCCGCAAACCTGCTGGAAATAAGTGAACTGCGACACTTCCATGCCGTCACACCAGCATTCCCAGCCAAGGCCCCAAGCGCCGAGCGTCGGGCTTTCCCAGTCGTCTTCCACAAAGCGCACGTCATGCAGCGTCGGATCAAGACCAATAGCACGCAGCGAACCGAGGTAGAGCTCCTGCAGGTTCGGCGGCGATGGCTTGATGATCACCTGATACTGATAATAATGCTGCAAGCGGTTTGGATTTTCACCATAGCGGCCATCCTTTGGACGGCGCGACGGCTGCACATAGGCAGCTTTCCAAGGCTTTGGCCCCAGCGAACGCAAAGTCGTCGCCGGGTGGAACGTACCCGCCCCCACTTCCATGTCGTAAGGCTGCAAAATAGCGCAACCGTGTTCCGCCCAATAGTTATGGAGCGTCAGGATCAAGCCCTGAAAGGAACGGGTGGGGTGCATATGTGCTGGCAACGTACTGGACACGGGGTCAGGCCTTGTTATTGAAATGATGGCCCGGTCTAATTTGTCCGCCTGCCACGGTCAAGCATGACATTTGATCGCTGAACTCTGCCCACGCCTGCATAGAGAAATGGAAAGCCCGGAAATCGATCAAACTTCCGGGCTTTGAAATTATTCGGTTTTGGTTTCAGGCGCTTTTGTCGGCTCAGGCTTCTTGTCCTGAGCCCGCGCCTCCGAAGGATTTGGATCAGGAGCCAGACCCTTTTTCAGCTTCTCTTCAATCTTGGCCAGCTCTTCCGGCTCAGGCTTGCCAGCAATGGCGTGGTTCCACTGGAAAGTCGCTTCAAGCTGACGGTCCGAACGCCAATAGGCATCGCCAAGGTGGTCGTTGATCGTCGGATCTTCCGGACGAAGCTTCACGGCCTTTTCAAGCTCGACCACGGCTTCCGGATAACGACCTAGCTTGTAATAAGCCCAGCCGAGCGAATCGACGATGTAACCATCCTGTGGACGCAGTTCGACTGCCTTCTTGATCATTTTCAGTGCTTCATCGAGATTTTCACCCCGATCAACCCATGAATAACCAAGATAATTCAGCACCTGTGGCTGATCAGGATAAAGCTCCAGAGCCTTCTTGAAATTTGGCTCTGCCTGATCCCATTCCTTCAGCCGTTCATGCGCGATGCCGCGCTGGTAGAACACTGGCCAATCCTTGCGTTCCGGCGATTTGATCTGTTCTACCGCTGCATCATAGATTTTTGCAGCGTCGGCAAAATTCTTGTCCTGCGCATAGACACCACCGAGCGCCAAATAGGTGCGCAGATCCGTCTTGTCGCGCTCAAGCAAGGTCTTGAGCTGGGTGATTGCTTCGCCAGTCTTCTCGTTTTCAGCAAGATTAAGCGCGCGCTGCATTTCCGCATCACGCTGATACGGCGATTTTTCGGGAACGCGAGCATAATATTCGACAGCCTTTTCCGGCTGACGCAGCTTCGCCGAAATATCTCCAAGCTGGTAAAGCGTAGCATCATTGTCTGGGCGCAGTGGCAACGACATTTGCAGGTACAGTTTCGCAAATGCTTCTGCACCACCGCGATTGATCGCAGTGCCAAGCGTATAAAGCACTTCGCCCACACCTTGCTGCGGCGTATCGATCAGGCGAGGGTATTTCTGTCCGGCCTCGATCTTTTCGCGCATTTCTGTGATCGTCATACGGCCATTCAGAAGCTCTTCAGCGTCTTTGAGAATCTTGACAGCACCGGCCTTATCGCCCTGACGCAGCTTGAATGCGGCATAGGACATCACAATACGCTCATAGGTATCAGGCGCTGCGCTACCACCAGCGCGATCATCGAGCGCTTGCTGATAATAATTGCGTGCATCCTGCTTATCGCCCGCAATGTCGGCGATAAGCGCTGCATTATAAATGCGGAAAAGGCCGTACCACTCAGGACCGTTGATCTTCACAACATCGGCAAGCGCACGCTTTGGATTGCCCTGCCCGACCTTCACCCATGCGCTCATGAGACTGGTCGCGAGCTGGTCCATGTCGGACTGAATCGACAACATCAGAAGCGGGCCGGTCTTGCGATACTGCTTCTTGGAAATGGCATCGATTGCCAGTGCTACGCGTGAAAAGCGCTCAATTTCCGGCTGATCTTTAAGCTCTTCGGCAAGCGGCAGAGCATCCTTGAAACGACCTTCCGTCAACAGCGCCAATAGCAGGTTCTGCTTGATGATGTCATTTCCCGGATCAAACGCCATGGCCTGACGATAAAAATCGACAGCTGCGGAAATGTTGTTGTCGGCTTCAGCTGTGCGCGCTGCGAGATAAGCGCCGGCAAATGAACCGGCACGCACTTGCGAGACTGGATCTGTGCTTGTTTTAGCCATTGCCGCATTTGCCGGTATCGCCACTCCCGCCAAAGCCAGAAGAAGCAATCCGTAAAGCGGACGACGTTTAGATCCCTGCCGCATAAAGCCCAGTCCTCTTTCCGATTCCGTATAAGATCCCCTATTCAGAGGCACCTCAAGCATGGCCTTTTTGGGGTCCAAGTGCAAGAAAAGCATCCGTGAAGGATGCTTTTTTTGTTACTCCTTATCAGCATGTCGTCAACCTGAAACCGGTTTCCACTTTCAGGCGACATGCTTGAAAAAGCATCCGTGAAGGATGCCATTCTTTAAATTTTACAATGACCTTAGTTTACCCGGCTGATGCAGAAGTCGATGACTTCAATCAGCGCATCCTTTTCAGGGCAGGCCTTCAAAGGCGCTAAGGCATCGCGGGCGATTTCGCCGAAATGGCGGGCACGCTGTACAGTGTCAGCGATTGCACCGTGCTTGGTCATCAGGCCAATGGCCTTTTCAAGCGAAGCGTCGTCGCTCGCACCTTCTTCAATTGCATGTTTCCAGAAAGCGCGTTCTTCATCAGTGCCGCGGCGATAGCTCAGGATCACTGGCAGTGTGATCTTGCCTTCGCGGAAATCATCGCCGGTGTTCTTGCCAAGATCGGCTGCCGAACCACCATAATCCAGCGCATCGTCAACAAGCTGGAAAGCGAGGCCAAGATTAAGACCGTAGTCGCGCAGGGCTGCACGATCGGAAGGTTTCGCATCAGCAATGATCGGACCGACTTCGGCAGCAGCCGAGAACAGCGCTGCGGTTTTAGCTTTGATGACGGCCAGATACTCGTCTTCTGTGGTTTCCATGTTCTTGGCGGCAGCCAACTGCATCACTTCGCCTTCAGCAATAACCGAAGCGGAAGTTGCAAGAACATCAAGAGCGTCGAGCGAGCCGACATCGACCATCATCTTGAAAGCCTGACCGAGCAGGAAGTCACCAACCAAAACGCTTGCCTGGTTGCCCCAGATCATGCGCGCCGTGCTTTTACCTCGACGCAGATCACTTTCATCGACCACATCGTCATGCAGAAGAGTTGCGGTATGCATGAATTCCACCGAGGTTGCGAGACGGACATGCCCGTCACCCTCATAGCCAAACATGCGGGCAGCAGCCAACGTCATCATTGGGCGGAGGCGCTTGCCACCAGATGAAATGAGATGGTTCGCCACTTCCGGGATCATCTCGACATCGGAGCCCGCACGGGACAGGATCATTTCGTTCACGCGGCCCATATCGGCCTTCGTCAGGTCGACCAGAGGCTGAACCGATCCTTCCCGCTTCTGTTTCCCGTCAAGATTCAAAACCACACCCAATGTCGTTACTCCTAGCTGCCGACCACACTATTTGTGCGGATCAGAATGCTCAAGACGCTTAACAGCCCCTGCAACGCCCAAGCTTTTTATTCAGAGCCTGTTCACCATT
Organism: Brucella sp. NBRC 12953; assembly: GCF_040369775.1. Classification (NCBI taxonomy): domain Bacteria; kingdom Pseudomonadati; phylum Pseudomonadota; class Alphaproteobacteria; order Hyphomicrobiales; family Brucellaceae; genus Brucella; species Brucella sp. NBRC 12953. Next base: position 5,675 of record NZ_BAABSV010000001.1, on the reverse strand, counting down.
GAAGGAAGCAGTTGTCAATGCGGTCTATTGATTACACATTGTCGAAATGATCGAACTTATGCGCACAAATGATTCCGTTCTCCTGTCCGTTGCCGAAGCTCTTATGAAAGAGGCCGGCATCATTTACTTCATTGCCGACACCAATATGAGCATTCTCGAAGGTTCATTAGGCGTTATACCTAGGCGATTCCTCGTCGAGGAAGACCGATTGGACGAAGCCAGACGTTACCTGATCGATGCCGGTCTGGAACATGAACTCAAAGACCATGACGAATAACATTTCCGAGCGCGCACAGGATACCGTGGAAGAAACGCTGGATGTGTTTCATCGTGGTGCATTTCATCTCGTGCAGCCCGCGATGAAAGGCCATCGGTCCGGTGTAGACGCAATGATTCTCGCAAGCAGCGTGCCAAATGGTTTCTCAGGCCGCCTTGCCGATCTCGGCAGTGGTGCAGGTGCTGCAGGCCTCGCGGTGGCTGCCCGCTGCAAGAACGCGCGCGCTACACTCATCGAACGCTCGGGCTTTATGCTTAACTTTGCACATAAGAGCGTCAACCATCCACTAAATACCGCCTTGCGCGACCGTATCGAGATTCTGGAAGCCGATGTCTCACTGACCGGCAAGGCGCGGGCCAGCGCTGGCCTGATCGATAACAGCTTCGATTATGTCATCATGAACCCGCCTTTTAATGAGGCGAGCGACCGCTCGACACCTGATCCCGTGAAAGCTGAAGCGCATGTCATGCCCGAAGGCATGTTCGACCAATGGCTGCGCACCGCATCGGCGCTTCTGCGGCCCGGCGGCGGCGTTTCGATTATCGCACGCCCTGCTTCGCTCGCGCCGATATTGGAAGCGCTTGAGCGACGTTTTGGCGGACTGAAGATCATTCCGATCCTGCCACGCCCTGACGCGGCGGCCATCCGCATCGTGATTACCGGCATTCGCGGTAGCCGTGCAGGCCTTTCGCTCATGCCAGCCCTTATTCTGCACGGCGATGCGGGTAATGATTTCACGCCACGCGCCACAGCCATTAATAACGGCCAGACTTCGCTACTTTAGAAAAACCCGTGAAAAAATGTCTGAACGCGGTTGATCGCACCGACGGAAAGGCCCGGTTCGAACTTTTTGATCATGGAAACGGGCTTTATTCTTTTGAAGAAACCCAAGAGTTTCTGGATGAAGTGCCTGAGATCGGACCCTACACTTATTGGGGTACGACTTACGCATCCGGGCTTTACAATGACCAGACCGAAGCCATGCGGGAAGCGAGAGCGCTGATCCAATGGCTTTCCGTGATTGAAACAAGCGAGGGCTTCATGGAAATCAGACCAGTCAAAATTGACGATGCGGATGGCATGAGCCGCATTCTCAAAGAGATCATCGACGCAACCGGACGCCAGCGGGATTATGATCGCGACCATGTCATTGAGCGCTATATTTCCGATCCGAACCGGATCGAATGTCACGTAGCAGTTGCTGATGGCGAGATACTAGGTTTTCAATCACTGAAACATGCGACCGAAGACAATCCCTATGGCGTCGCGGTCGGCTGGGGAATTATCGGCACCCATGTCAGTCCGCGTGCTGCCCGTAAAGGCGTAGGATCGGCCCTATTCGAAGCAACCCGTCAGGCGGCAGAAGCGGCAGAGATCACTGATATCGACGCAACCATCGGCGCCGATAACGATATGGGCCTCGCCTATTATGAAGCGATGGGGTTTCGCACCTATCGCACATCAGGCGATAGGATCTGCAAAAAATATAGTTTGGAAAACTGAAGACATGCTTCTGATCGTTGGAACGATTCGCTTGCCAGCGGAAAAACTTGATGAAGCTCGACCAGTTATGCAGCGGATGATTGAAGCAAGTCGCGCAGAGGACGGCTGCCTTTCGTATTCTTATTCTCAAGATGTACTTGAAACAAACGTCATTCATGTAAAAGAGCTATGGCGAGATCGGGTTTCACTGGACAAACACTTCGTGTCTGACCACATAGGGAAGTGGCGTTCCGAATGGCCAAGACTTGGCATTACGGATCGCAACCTCACGCTCTACGAAGTAGACGCTCCGGAAATAACCTGAAAAGAAGAATAATGACGTCACATCCGAAGCCCGTCCGCCCCGTTTCCATCATGCGTCGCTTTCTCGACAGCGAATCTGCTGGTGGTATTGTTCTCATGGCCGCTGCAGCGCTCGCGCTGATCGTTGCGAATTCGCCTTTTTCCAAGGCCTATTTCGGCGCATTGCAGTCCTATATTGGTCCCCTCAGTCTTTCGCATTGGATCAATGATGCGCTGATGGCCATCTTCTTTCTGCTGGTCGGACTTGAGATAAAACGTGAGTTTCTCGATGGCCAACTTGCAAGCTGGCCTAATCGCATTTTGCCGGGCATAGCTGCTGCAGGCGGCGTCGTCGTACCTGCACTGATTTTTGTTGCCTTCAATTATAACGATCCAGAAAAAGTGCACGGTTGGGCTGTACCGTCAGCCACCGACATCGCTTTCGCGCTTGGTGTTTTATCGCTGCTCGGATCACGCGTGCCGTCAAGCCTCAAGGTCTTTCTGGCTACGCTTGCCATTCTCGATGATCTGGCAGCAGTGATCATCATTGCAATTTTCTATACTGCCGAGATTTCCATGCCTTATCTGGGCGCAGCATTTGCAACCGCCGCCGTTCTGTTTGCTATGAACCGTTTGGGCGTGATGAAACTGCTACCCTATCTCATTGGCGCTGCCATATTGTGGTTCTTCGTGCTCAATTCCGGCGTTCATGCGACCGTTGCAGGCGTTGTCGCAGCTCTCATGATCCCGCTGAAGCCCGCCAAAGCGAAGCCGGATGATATGACTTCGCCACTTCATACGCTGGAGCACGCCCTGGCAAAACCTGTCGCTTTCTTCATCGTTCCAGTGTTCGGTTTTGCCAATGCCGGTATTTCGTTCACCGGAATGACGCCTTCCATCATCTTCGATACTCTGCCGCTTGGCATCATGCTCGGTCTTTTTGTCGGCAAACAGCTTGGCGTGTTTGGTGCTGCATGGCTCGCAATCAAAACGGGTCTGGCACAGCGGCCAATGGGCGCCAGCTGGGGGCAGATATATGGTGTTTCACTTCTTTGCGGCATCGGCTTCACGATGAGCATTTTTATCGGGCTTTTGTCCTATCAGTCGGAACTATTACAGGCCGAGACCAAAATCGGCGTTCTAACGGGCTCCGCACTCTCTGCAATATGTGGTTATGTACTGCTCAGAATGCTCGCGAAGCCGAAAAACTGACGAAAACAAAATGCCCGGAACGAAATTCCGGGCATTTTTCTTTGTGTTTGCCAATTTGCTTCCTACATTCGCTGCAACAAGTATTTTTCAGGTTGGAGTTTGATTTGTCAGGAATATTGTCCCGCTTCATTCCGCGTCGTTTTCGCAAAAAAGAGATTGAAATCCCTGTTGTGCGTTTGCATGGCGTGATCATGAGCGGCGGTTCATCGCTGCGCCCATCGCTGTCGCTCGCAAGTGCTTCGGCTGTGCTCGAAAAGGCCTTCACTGACAAGGAAACACCGGCGGTTGCCATTTCCATCAATTCGCCCGGTGGCTCACCGGTGCAGTCACGCCTCATATATCGTCGTATTCGCGATCTTGCCGACGAGCATCAGAAGCGGGTTTTTGTCTTTGTGGAAGATGCTGCTGCATCAGGCGGTTACATGATTGCCCTCGCAGGTGATGAGATCATCGCCGATCCGTCATCGATTGTCGGCTCCATCGGCGTTGTTTCAGCGTCGTTCGGTTTCCCGGAGCTGCTTAAGAAAATCGGCGTCGAACGCCGTGTCTATACAGCAGGCCAAAACAAGTCGACGCTTGATCCGTTTCAGCCAGAGAAGGAAGCCGATATTGAACGTCTCAAATCGCTTCAGCTTGAAATTCACCAGACCTTCATCGACATGGTGAAGGAGCGTCGCGGCAGCAAGCTCGCCGATGACGAGAGCCTCTTCACCGGCTTATTCTGGACAGGCATTAAAGGCAAAGAACTCGGCCTTATTGACGGGCTTGGGGATATGCGCAGCTTCCTGCGCAAGACCTATGGTGACAAGGTGAAGCTTAAGCTTATTGAACCCAAGCGCGGACTGCTCGGACGTAAGGCACCAGGTGTCGAAATAGCACTTAGTGGCATTGATCCTGCTGCGATCGCAGCTAATCTCGGTGACGGCCTTCTGTCAGTCGCCGAAGAAAAGGCGCTCTGGGCGCGATATGGCCTTTGAAATTCATTGTTTCACCATGATATGATGCATAATCCTACAAAGTAGTGTTATGCTGCCTGCGAATAAGTTTCACTCCGTGATCCCGAAAAGGCCTTTCGGGAACCTATGCTAGCCTGAGGATTAGAGGCCATGCCCCAGCTTATCTTTCTGCTGTTGATACTCGCTGCCGCCTGGTACGGTTATCGCTCGTTCAAGCGCGAAGCGGTACGCGTTACCCAGCGCGTTCGTCGGGCAGAAAAAGAGGCCCAGAACCGCGCCCATGGCACACTGGTTCAGGACCCGAAGACGGGCGAATATTACGTCAAAAAAGACTAATATTGATTTCATTCTGAATGCATCATTCTGCTGAGGCTGCCACTCTGGATCGTCCTTCTGTTCATCGCGTGGCACCGGCCAAGGTTAATCTCGCGCTGCATGTGACAGGGCGTAGAGATGATGGCTATCATCTGCTCGATATGCTGGTCGTCTTTGCGGATTATGGCGACCGCATCACCATCGAAGAAGCCGACGAAGACAGTTTCAGCGTTGGCGGGCGCTTTGCTCAAGGCATACCGCTTGATAGCGGCAATCTAGTCGTCAAGGCGCGCGACGCTTTGCGATCACATGCGGATCGCTCGCTTACCCCCGTTTCAATCCACTTAGAGAAGAACTTGCCCGTCGCGTCAGGCATCGGCGGTGGTTCCAGCGACGCGGCAGCAACGCTTCTCGCACTCAACGAAATCTGGCGACTCAATCTGGACCTCGACACGCTGGCTGAACTCGGGCTCAAGTTGGGCGCCGACCTTCCCATGTGTCTGCATGGTGCCGCTCTCGGTGCACCGCTTGTTGCGCGTGGCATCGGTGAGCAACTCACTGCAATACCGCAAATGCCATCGTTTCCGATACTGCTGGTCAATGATGGCACCGCTGTTGCAACGCCCGATGTCTTCCGTGCGTTGACAAAGCGTGACAATCAGCAGCTCCCAGCACCTGCATATGGCGATGTGGAAAGCATCTGCACATATCTCGGCTCAACCCGTAACGACCTCCTGGCAGCAGCGCTGGCTCTTGCCCCGCAGATTAACGGCAAGCTTGATCTGCTACGTGCGCATGGCGCGCTTTATGCGCAAATGTCCGGCTCAGGCGCCACCTGCTTTGCCATCTTCAAAGATCAGCAAAGCGCGGATGCCGCCGCATCTCAAATCCTGGCGAAAAATCCCAACTGGTTCGTGGTTTCAAGCCAAACAGCTCCGTCAGCGCTCTGACAAAACGGCAATTTTTCCGCCTCACACTGTTCACATATACTTGAATAAACCGCGTTGTCTTGGACATTCTGCCCGTTTCAAGGGTTTATTGTCTACTCTTTGAGATACAATCTGTGAACCAAACGGTAGCTAGGCGCAGCCGATTGAAAGGCCTATCTCTTGGTCATCGAAACGACGAAC